>CAZBBK010000012.1:0-100111 GCA_964490075.1 uncultured Gemmatimonadota bacterium
CGGTGTCGCGCAGCTCGGCGCGATCGGTGAAGCCCTCGAAGCCCACGCTTAGCTGTGCTCGCTTGGAGAGGTCGGCGTAGGTGGTCAACCCGCCCGAGTATCGATCGACGGTGTTGTCGTAGGCGATCGGCGACGTGGGATCGACGACACGCCAAGGCCGCTGGCGCTTGAAGTTGAGGCGCGGCTGCAGGCGCAGCCCATCGCTCAGCTCCAGGTCGAGCTGGGCGTCGAGAATGGTGGTGTCGAAGTCCATGCGGTCGGCGCGCGGCAGCACCAGGTCGTCGCCGTCGCGGGTCTCGGTCCGGTAGTGATCGTGGATCGCCCGCAGCCGCAGCTCGCGCCAGCGCAGGCCGATGTTGACCAGAGTCGGTTGCAGGTCGGAGCGGCCGGCCATGGCGAACGAGGATCCGGCGAAATCGGTGTAGGTGCGGTCGCTGCGAAGGCCGCGCAGCGCGGAGATGCCGGCCGAGAGCTCCAGGTTGCCGCCCCAGGATCGGTGCGCGCTGAGATCGATCGACTGCTCGCTCGCCGAGTCCATACTCCCCACTCGGCCTGCTACGCGCGCGCCCTCTCTGGCGCCGGTCGCGCTGGCGGTGATCACGTTGATCACCGCGAGCTCCGCGTAGCCCCCGTGGATCACCGATCCGGGCCCGCGCATCACCTCGATGCGCTCGATCTGCTCGATCGGGAAATGGCGACCGAAGGGGATCGTCGAGAACATCCGCTCGTTCATCTCCTGCCCGTCGAGCAAGAGGAGCACCTTGCCCTCGTGCGCCCAAACGCCGCGAACCCCGATGCCGACCACCCCTTCCACATCGGCGGCGAAGCCGAAGGCCGGAAGGGTGCGCAGCAGATCGATCAGATCGCGGGCGCCGGAGGCGAGGATCTCGTCGCGGTCGAGTACGGTGACGATGCCGGGCGAGATGCGCAGCGGCCGTGCCCGCTTCGACGCCACCTCGATCTCGACCTCGAGCAGCTCCTCGATCGTCAGACCGCGCAGATCGACGTCGTCGTTCGGGACAGCCGCGCCGGGTCCGCCGCGGGCTCCGGCCCCTCCGGCCAGTGCCAGGGCGATGAGTGCGCCGAATAGTCGCCGCGGGCGGCTCCTTGGGAAAGGGTCCATCTTCGTCTTTTCGCTTCTCGGCGGCTGGACGGCACCCCGCGGGCGGGTCGGCGAGACGCGGACGTCGGCCTGTTCTGACGAAATTCTGTCACACTAGAGACGCGCGGCCAAGTCTCGAAACACACCTCTTGGCCCGATCCAACTCACTCTCTACAATCCCTTTGGGAGCAAGAGCCCACACCGTGATGGGTGGACATGGAACGGCGCCACCCGACTCGGGAAAGTGGAGGTTTGCGATCCCCGGTCCGCCGATGAAAGCTCGCAGGGGCAGTCGACTCGCAGCAGCGGGCGGGAGGGTCGGCGTCCTGCACGCCGCGCTCGCGCTCTGCGTCCTCCTCGCTCCGTGCGCCGCGGGACAGACCGTCCAGGAGGATCGACTCAAGGCCGAGTTCGTGGAGCGCTTCACCCGTTTCATCGACTGGCCCGAAGAATCCCTGCCGGCGGCCGAGGGGCCCTTCGTCATCGGAGTGGTCGGCGAGACGCCCTTCGCGGCCGACCTGCAAGAGATGGCACGCACCCGCAAGATCAAGGGCCGCCGGGTCGCGGTGCGCACCATCGGCGCCGCCGAGATCGAGCGCTGCCAGGTGGTCTGGGTCCCCGAAAGGGCCGGCGACCAGCTCGAGCGGATCCTGGCCCGCGCCCGCGGCAAGGCGGTGCTCACCGTCGCCGACACCCCCGGCTTCGCCGAGGCCGGGGTGCTGATCAACCTGAAGCGCAGCGATCGGCGCCTGCGCTTCGAGATCAACGTCGACGAGGCCGAGAAATCACCCCTGGGCTTCCGGGCCAAGCTGCTGCGCCTGGGGATGCGGGTGGGTGCGGGGTCGAAGCCATGATTTCGCTGGCCAACGCCTCGTTGGCGACCAAGGTGACCGGCGCGATTCTGGCCACCAGCCTGGCCGTTCTGGTGCTCGGCTTCGTTCTGATCGGGGTGCGCGACGTGGCGGTGTTCAAACGCGAGATGGAGCGCACGACGATGCTGATCGCCGAGCTGGTGGGCGAGTACAGCGTCGTCGATCTGGCCTTCGGGGACCACGTGGAGTCGGGCAAGTCCCTGGCCAAGATGGCGGCGATGCCCGACATCGAAGCGGTCACCCTCTACGACGGGGAGGGCGCGCTCTTCGCCACCTACCAGCGCCCCGACCTGGACCACGAGGACCCGCCGCCGGTCCAGAGAATGGCGCCGGAGATGGAGATCCAGAGCCGCTCCACCGACCGCCATATCGAGGTCTACCGAGAGGTCTGGTACGAAGGCCACCGCTACGGAACCATTCACCTGCGCGCCACCAGCGAGCCGCTGCGGGCGATGATCCGCGCCCACATCCTGAGCGGGTTGACGATCGCCACCGGGCTGACGCTGGTGGCGATGGCGGCCGCGTTCCTGCTGCAGCGGGCGATCTCCGGCCCCATCCTCGGCCTGGCGGCGATGGCGCGGCGGCTCTCCGACGAGGCCGACTACTCGATGCGCGCGCCGGTCACCCGGGGCGACGAGATCGGTGTGCTCTCGATCGGCTTCAACACCATGCTGGCGGCCATCGAGCGGCGCCAACAGGAGCGCGACGCGGCCGATGGGGAGCGGCGCGAGGCACAGCGCGAGCTGCACCAGCTCAACGAGGAGCTCGAGGAGCGGGTGGCGCGCCGCACCCACGAGCTGGAGCGCGCCCAGGTTCAGCTGGTGCAGGCGGCGAAGATGGCCTCGCTCGGCACCCTGATGGCCGGCCTGGCCCATGAGATCAACAACCCGGTCAACTACCTGTCGGGCAACCTGGTGCTGCTGGGGGGACTGCACCGGCGCCTGCGTGGCCACCTGCACGAGCTCAGCGATGCGCTGCTGCGCGGCAAGTTGGAGCGCTCCGGTGCGTTGCTCGCCGACAGCGTCGAGGCGGCGAACCGGTTGAGCGAGCTTTCCAAGAGCCTGCGCCTCTTCTCGACCCCCAGCGATGCCCCGCTGCAGCCCGGCGATTTGCACCAGGCGATCGATGCCAGCCTGCAGGTCCTGGAGCCGCGCCTGAAGGACGGCATCGAGGTCGTGAAGCACTACGGCGAGCTGCCGGCGGTTCCGTGTAAGATCGGGCAGCTCAACCAGGTCTTCCTGAACCTCATCGAGAACGCCGTGGAGGCGATGGAAGGGCGGGGCAGACTGATCGTGACGACGGCCCTCGAGAGTGGATCGGCCGTGATTCGCTTCGCCGACGAGGGCCCAGGAATCGTCCCCGAGGCGATTTCCCGACTTTTCGACCCCTTCTTCACCACCAAGGACGTGGGGAAGGGGATGGGGATGGGACTGGCGCTCAGCCAGACCATCGTGGTCGATGCCCATGGCGGCGAGATATCGGCCCGCAACCGCCCCGAGGGCGGCTGCGAGTTCACCATTCGCTTGAGCTGCTCGCTGCCGCGAGAGAGCGAGGCGCAACCCAATGTATGACGAGCTCCAAGAAGGCGCCCAGGAGCGCCGGCCGCAGGTGCTGGTGATCGACGACGAGCCCGGCAATCTGCGGATGATGGCCGGCGCCCTGGAGGATGAGTTCGAGGTGCTGACCGCGACCGGGGGCGACGAGGGGTTGAACCTGCTGAACGACGAGGTGGCGGTCCTGCTCTGTGACGAGCGGATGCCGGGGCTGCGCGGGATCGACGTGCTGCGCGAAGCGCGCCGGCGCTGCGAGACGGTCTCGCGGGTGCTGGTCACCGCCTACCCCGACAAGAGCTTGCTCGCATCCGCGATTAACGAAGGGGGAGTGCGCCGCTACCTCGAGAAGCCCTTCGCGCCCGAGGAGCTGGTCTCGTTGGTGCGCCAGGAAGCCCGCTACGTGGCCCTGGTGCGCGCCGATGCGGCACGCTCGGCCGAGCTTGCGATTCGCAACCGCATCGCCAACGTGTTCCTGACCACGTCGGGAGACGAGATGTTCGCGATGCTGCTCGGCGAGGTGCTGGAGGCCGCGCAGAGCCGCTGCGGCATCCTCGGCATCGTCGACGAGAGCGGCGCGGTGATTGCCCACCAGGTGGTTTGCGAGGAGCGGGATGCGGGCGCCGCCGCGGCGCGCAGCCGGGTGATCGAGCGGGTCGACTGGAGCGGGATCTGGAGTCCCACCCTGGCCGAAGGGAAGACGGTTCGCCACAACTCCGAGGTGGCGATCCCTGCCCAACCCCAGCCGGTGCAGCGCGCCCTGGGCGTGCCGATCGTGCACCGCGACTGCGTCATCGCCAGTCTGATCGTCGGCCAGCGCGAGACCGACTACGGGGCCGACGCGGTCCTGCTCCTGGAGACCCTGGCGACCGCGATCGCTCCGGTGCTGCAGGCGCGCCTGGAGCGCGACCGCAAGGAGCGCGAGCGGGCCTCCGAGGAGCGGGCGCGGCATCACGTCGAGAAGCAAATCCAGCAGGCCCAGAAGCTCGAAAGCCTGGGAGTGCTGGCCGGGGGGATCGCCCACGACTTCAACAACATCCTGACCGGGGTGCTCGGCAATGCCAGCCTGGCGCTCGCCCGGCTCGGTCCCGAATCGCCCGCGCGAGAGGAGATCGAGCAGGTCGAGAAGGCTGCCAAATGGGCCGCGGAGCTCACCCAGCAGATGCTCGCCTACTCCGGCCGGGGGCGCTTCCTGGTGGTGCCCCTCGACATCGGCAAGATCGTAACGGAGATGGCCCACTTGCTGGACGCCGCCACCTCGAAGAAGGCGGTCATCAAGTACAGCCTCATGGCCGGCATCCCGCCGATCATGGCCGACTCGGCGCAGGTGCGCCAGGTGGTGATGAACCTGATCACCAACGCTTCCGATGCCATCGGCGACGCCAGCGGCGTGATCACTGTCGGCACCGGGTTGATCGAGGCCGACCGGGGCTACCTGCGCGATACCTTCATCGACTGGGATCTGAAGGAGGGCCGCTTCGTCTGGCTCGAGGTGTCCGACACCGGCTGCGGCATGGAGGAGGCGACGGTCGCGAAGATCTTCGATCCTTTCTTCACCACCAAGTTCACCGGCCGCGGCCTGGGTCTGGCGGCGGTGCTCGGCATCGTGCGCGGCCACGAGGGGGCGCTCAAGATCTACAGCGAGCCCGGCAAGGGCACCACCTTCAAGGTGCTCTTTCCCGCGGCCAGCGAGCAGGACAAGGTCGACTTCGTCTCGCCCATCAACGCCGAGGGCTGGAAAGGGGAGGGGGTCGCGCTCCTGGTGGACGACGAGGAGGTGGTGCGCAGGACCGCCGGAGCGGTGCTCAAGCGGCTCGGCTTCGAGGTGCTGGTGGCCGCCGATGGGCGCGAGGCGCTCGAGCTCTTCGAGGCGAACATCGATTCCGTGCGCGTGGTGCTCCTCGACATGACGATGCCGGTGATGGATGGATCGGAGACTTTTCGGGAACTGAAACGGCTGCGCCCGGACGTGCGCGTGGTGCTCTCCAGCGGCTACAACGAGCAGGAGGCCACCAGCAGCTTCGCCGGCAAAGGGCTCGCCGGGTTCATCCAGAAGCCCTATTCGGCCCGCAAGTTGGCGGCGATCCTGCGCGGCATCCTCGAAGGCTGAGGGGCGAACCCGAGGTTAGGCTGACAGGGAATGCGCCCGACCCTTTCGCGTGCGGGGAATCAGCCAAACCATGCCCAACGATCATCTACGCCTCGTCGTGCTCACCCTCTGCCTGACGGCCGTCCCCGCGGCGGCCGAGCGCGCGGGCGATCTGGCCCACGGCTTCGGCGGCGGCGCCTACGCACGCGCCGATACCCTGGTGCTCCCGGCGGGCCGCTACGAGCTCAGGGCCGACGTGGAGATCGACTCCACGACCACGGTGCTGATCCGTGCCGGGGCGACCTGCGCGCTCGGGCCCGATGTCGGCATCCTCTGCCGCGGGCGGCTCGTGGCCGAAGGCAGCGAGGCGGCGCCGGTGACCTTCACCTGGCTGGCCCCCGATTCGCTCTGGGGGAGCGTGCTGCTGCTGGGCTCCGGGGCCGAGGGCAGCGTGTTTCGCCACACGGTGGTCGAGCACGGCTCGAACAAGGAGTTCACCGGGGAGCTCTTCGCGTCCGGAGCGGTCGTCTCCTATCAGGCCGACGTCGACTTTCTGAACTGTCGCTTTCGCGACAACGAGGGCGGCGATTGTCTGAACGTCGTGGAGGCACGTTCGCTGGTCGATCACTGTATCTTCGAGCGCTCGCAAGACGCCATCGATTTCGACCGCCCCGACAGCTGCCGGATCGTCCACAGCGAGTTCTACGACAGCCAGGACGACGCCATCGACCTCGGTGGGCCGCGCGCCTCGTTCACGCTGTGTCGCTACAACCGAATCGAGGGCGCGGAGGACAAGGGCTTCTCGGTGGAGGGACTCAGTGCCCTGATCGAGAACAACCTGGTGGTCGATACAGAGATCGCCATCGCCCTCAAGGACGGCTCGGAATCGTTCCTCGCCAACAACACCTTGGTCGGCAACGCGTTCGGTCTGAAGGCCTATCAGAAGACCCCCGGGCGTGGTGGAGGGGGGGGGATGGTGATCGAGACGATCATCTGGGCGGCGGACTCGGCCGCGGTCGATCTCGACAGCCTCTCGACCACCGCTTTCCGCTACTGCGCTATCGAGGGCGGTTGGGTGGGGACGGGCAACATCGACGCCGATCCACTTTTCGCCGAGTACCAGGGGTTCTCCCAGCTTCTGGCGCCCGGCTCGCCCTGCATCGATGCGGGGGATCCGGCCCGCGCCGACGGGATCGAATGGCCGCCCTGGTACCCGAACGGGACGCGCGCCGACATCGGCGCCTACGGCGGACCGGGCGCCGGTGGCTGGGGCGACTAGTATCGCAGCAGCGGATCGGCGTTGGCAGCATCGGGGGTCGGTGCGTCGAACTCTTCCCAGTCGCGGGCCGCGTCGGGGTAGCGGCCGAAGCTCCAATCGCTGTTCTGGTAGCCGAAGACGATGTGGTCGAGCACCTGCGTCGAATCATCGAGGGCCTGTACCAGGGCCAGCTCCTCGCCTTCGCGGTCGAGCTTGAGCGTGGCGTGCAGGGGACCCTCGGAGGGTTCGTCGTCGAGCCAGATCAGGAGGCGCTCTCCCGGCGCCAGCTCGAGCGCCGGCAAAGGCCACTCCAGGGGATCGTCCTCGGGATCGTCGCTCAGGTAGAGGCCGGCGGTCGACAGCGAGCTGTCGGCCGCGTTGACGATCTCGACCCAATCCTCGAACTCGCCGAATTCGTCGGCCACCAGCGACATATTTTTGGCGCAAAGCTCGTTGAGCAATGCCGCGCCGGGAGGATCGTCGAGCAGGTAGACCGTCGCGACCGCTGACTGGTAGCGCAAGTTCCGCTCCAGCGGCGTGAACACCAGGTCGTAGCGCCCTTGCCGATCGGGATCGAGCCCGACCGGAAGGGTGATCGACCACCACGCCGCCAGGGTGTCTCCGGGCTGCAACGTGGGGAGGGGGAGGGTCGCGATCGGCTGGTCCGACCACCAGAGGCCTCCGGGCGCGATCAACTCCACCGCGAGCTCGAGGTCGAGGCTGGGCCGCCAGTTGGCGATGGCCTGCAGATCGACCTGGAGCTGCTCGCCGGAGTGCCAGATTTCGCGGCGCGGAGTGGCGACGATCTCGACCGGCTCGAGCCAGCTGTTGGCCGTGCCCAGGGTCGCCTCCGGCAGCGGGCGGCTGCGTCCGTGGCCGTCCGGAACGCGACCCAGCGACATCTCCTCGGAACGCTCCGGCAAGGTCAGCGAATCGACGACGACCGTATCCTGGGCGCCGACCTCGCTGAGGGCGAGCCAGCTCGGGCGCGGGAGCGGGGCCGGCAGATCGAAGGCCTGGAGCTGGCCCTCGGTGAAGCCGAGCGAACCGAGCGGCCACTTGCCCAACGAATCGGGATCGTCGCTCAAGCAGAGATCGGCCGACTCGAAGAGTCGCCCGCCGCGATAGTGCAGCTCGACCGCGGTCGCGATGCTGTCGGGCCCGACCAGGTGATCGGCGACTTCGTTGATCGCCAGGTCGACCTGCTGCGGCGGTATGAGCTCGGCGATCGATTCGCGCAGGCGGCCCTCGCGCTCCTCCAGGAAGGCCTCGAGCTCATCGACGCCGCGCGTGAAGGGCGCGACCCTCTCGCGGCTGATCTTGGCCACGTCGATCTCGCCCTCTGGGATGATCAGCGGCAGCCAGCGATCGAAGACGGCACACACCGCCGGCGTGGCGAGCGGTCCGTCCAGCAGATTCTCCAGGTGCTCCAGGTAGCGACGTTTCAGTGAGGGGGTCGAGAGGATCTTGTCGGCGATGGGGCTGACCTGCCCCGAGTCATTGGGATGGTCGGGGCCACCCAGATCGGCGGGCGAGCTGGAGTCGCGCAGGACCAGGTCGACATCCCAGCCGAGAACGCGCCACGCGCCGCCGGAGCGGTCTCTGTGGAGGATGAAGTTCTCGCACATGAAGTCGTTGTTCTCGACGTAGACCTGAGTGGCGTACCAGCCCAGCACCTGGTCGAGATCGAAGGTCGACCGCATCCAGGACTCGGTGTCGAGCGGTTGAACCGTCTCCAGCTCGTGCAGCAGACGGGCGATGTCGCGCCGATACCAGTCGTCGGCATTGGTGTTCTGGCAGCGATTGATGAGCTGCCAGATCTCCGTCGCCGGCTCGCAAAAGAGATGGACCTTGTAGGAGCGGCCGAGCGGATCGAATCCGATGCGCTGCAGGTAGCGCTCGTCGGGATCTTCGATCCGAGTGAAGAGGCCGGCGTAGGCATCGTTGAGCATCAGCCGCCAGGGAGCGGCGTCGTAAGCGGGGTGGGCCGCGGCGACCATCAGGTCGTGACAGATGGTCTCGCGGGCCAGGGAGTGATCCGAAAAGCCGGCCGCCAGCGACAGAATATCGGAACCCTCGATGTCGGGCCCGGCGTCGATGCGCAGCTTGTAGGACTTCTTCGGCAGTTCCAGTGAGCTCATGCCGCGGAAGTTCAGCTCGCAGATGCGCAGCATTCCGTCGACCCAGAGCTCGGCCGCCCCGCGCAGCTTCTGCGGCAGCGCGCGCTCCATCTCTCTGAGGTCGGACTCATCGACGTAGAGCCGCGCCAGGGGCAGGGACGAGGCGTCGAAGGGGCGCTCGGCGACGTTGGGCAGCGTGGCCGCGGCGCCCGCACGGCCGGCGGAGTCGATCAGCTCGACGATGCACTGGTCGCTCGAGTCGGCCGGCACCACGGCCCAGGTAGCGAAGCGCCGGGCCGACAGGGCGAGGTGGCGCGAGCTTGCGGGCACCGTGACCCGGAAGCCGTCGACGTGCAGGGGACTGGGCGCGTCCCAGGTCAAGAGGGCGCCGCCGTAGGTCGGTCGGATCGCGAGATCGCTGGGGGTGGGCAGGCGGGGGTAGGGGGCGAGGGGCGCCAGAGCGATCGCCGCCAGGGCGGGTGTGCCCTCGAGGGCGGCGATCTCGACCAGCGTGGTGGTGTCGCCGAGCACCAGCGAGCGGCGGATGTCGAGGCTGCGGCGCTGGCCCACCGAGCGCTGGACATCGAGGTCCGAAAGCAGGGTTCGACCATCGACGCGCACCTCGACCCTGGTCATTCCGGGGCCGTTCGATTCGATGTCGATCCAGCGCAAGGTGAGCTCGTGCGGCCCCGGCGCGGTGTCGAACATGTAGGCGTGGTCTCCGCCGCGCAGCTCGAGGTAGAGGGGCGTCTCCAGCCATCCCCAGCCGTGGTAGATCCCGGAGCCGGTCCATGACAAAGTGTCTCCGCCCACGTAGCCGCCCGAGCCCGCGCCGTAGGGCTGGTCGGCGGCATAGAGGATCTGGTCGCGGGCATCGATCGCCGTGTCGCTCCCGCAGTTGAACGCGTTTGTCCGCTGGGCCGTGGCGGCCGCGCACGCCGCCGACCCCAGCCACGAGGCCGCCAGCGCGGTGCGGGACCAGACGCTGCGCGAGATCATCGAATCCACAGCCGGTTGTCCGGGCCGCCGTAGGCGCCGATGTCGCAGCGCGCGGCGTTGGGGAAGAAGGCGGGCCAGCGCGGGTCGGCGTCGTAGACCCCGTCCCGCAGCGCCGGGTCGCCGGCGTCGACGCAGGGCGAGGCGGGGCGCGGCAGCCGGCGCGGCCCCGGCGCCAGGAGCGGGTCGACATCGATGTTGCCGGTCCCCTCCCAACTCCCCTCGATGTCGCACCAGGTCGCCGAGATCGATCCCGATTCTAGTCCGATCTCCTCGGGTCGGTCGTCCCACAGGAGACAGTTCCGGAGGATCACGGCGCCGCCGCCGCAGAGCAGTGCGCCTCCCGCCCCGCCGGCGACATTCTCGTGGAGCGTGCAGCTCCACAGCGCGATCGTGTCGGTTCCGGCCGCGTGGATCGCGCCGCCGCCGCCGCGCGCTCGGTTGCCGGCGACCACGCAGTTCTTCAGTTCGACCTCGGCCTGGTCGATCGCCGCGATTCCGCCGCCCTCGGTCGCGCTGCGGTTGTCCACGACGCGGCATGCGCGCAAGCTCGCGCGGGTGCCTCGCAGTCGCAGAGCGCCGCCCTTCAGCGCGGCACGGTTCCCCGAAATCACGCAGTCGATCAAGAGCAGCTCCCCGCCGGCGTCGCAGTTGAAGGCGCCTCCCCCGAAGCTGCTCGCCTCGTTGTCGGCGATCACGCAGCGCGAGAAGCGCGGCATCGAGAGCTGGCGGCTGCGGACTCCGCCCGCCTTGCTGGCGGTGTTGGCGCGGATCGAGCAGTCGTCGAAGCGCGGGGAGGACTCGCCCAGGTGCATTCCGCCACCGGAGTAGGCCTGGTTGCTGTCGATCACGCAGCGTTCGAAGGTCGGGGAGGAGCGGCTCAGAAAGAGGCCGCCGCCGTGGGCGCCCGGCGAGGTGGCGAGGTTGCCGGTGATGGCGCAGTCCCGAAAGAGCCCGCATGAGTCGCGGGCGTAAATCCCGCCGCCGTGCCCGTCGTCACCGAGCGTTCGGTTGCCGGCGATGCGGCAGGAGTCGACCGTCGGGGCGGAGCTCTCGAGCCGCAGGCCGCCGCCCACGTGGGAGTCCCCCTCGACCACGTTGCCCGCGATCCACAGCCGGCGCAGGGTCGGCGACGAGCCCAGGCAGAGCACTCCTCCGCAGTAGTCGGCGTGGCCACCGGTGATGGTGAAGCCCGAGAGGAGCGCGCCGGCGCCCTCCCCCGAGTCGAAGCGAAACCCGCGGCCGGCCCCGCCCGCATCGACCACCGTGGTCTGCGCTCCGTCCCGGCCCAGCACCGCGATCGCCTTGCCGTGAAAGGAGATGCCCTCTGGATCGGCGGGCGTGTAGCGACCCGGGGCCACCAGCACCGTGTCGCCCGCGGCGGCCGCGTCGATCGCCTCCTGGATGGTCGGATGTTGGGCGGGAACGTGCCACGTCGCCGTCCAGGCCGGTGCCGATGCGGCCAGGAGGGTGCAGCAGGTCCACCGCCATCTCTCGCTCATGTCGCCCTTTCGCGCTGGATCGATTCCCATGTCATGATAACTGCAGACGGACGCCCTCATCGCGAACCCCCAGAACCCCACCGAGACCCGATGCGCCCCATCCCCTTGCTCGCCCTCGCCCTGCTCTGCGCGCCCCTCCCGGCCCACGCCCAGACGGTGGCCGCGGTCGCCTGTGGGTCGCCGGTCGATCTGGCGCTCGACGACGGCTCGATCTACCGCGCCGACCAGCTCTACGAGGGCGGCAACGACTACGGCGCGCTCGGCGGTCTGGCCGAGGAGCCGCCCTTCGATCCCTTCGACGACGGCCGCCCGGACGCCGAGCTGGCCCTCTACGCCGAGCACCGCACTGGCGCCAGCGGTTACGTCCTAGAGGTCCCGAACGGCGACTACGAGCTCACCCTGCACTTCGCCCCCTTCCACCGCGACGGCCCCGGCATCGCCCCGCTCGAGATCCTGGTCGAGTCCGACACATCGGCGGCCGCGTTCGACGGAATCGCGGCGGCGGCCAAGGGGCGCCCGGTCGACCTGCGCGCCCTGGTGACCATCGCCGACGGCGCCTGCGACATCGCGCTGGCCAGCGCGAGCGGCGACCACGACATCGCCGCCATCGGCCTGCGCCTCGCCGATCCCCTCGACCTTAGTCCTCCCGCCGCCCCCGACTCCCTGATCGCCCTCGACAGCTACGGCGGCGTGCTGCTGCGCTGGACCCGCGGCGCCGAGACCGACCTGGCCGGCTACCGGGTGCTGCGCCGCGCCGCCGGCGGCTGGGAGAGCCTCGACGACGCGCGCCGGATCGCCATGCTGGTGGTGCCGGCCGACACCACCACCCTCTACGGCGTGTGCGCCTACGACCTCTACGGCAATGAGTCCGACACCACCTTTTCGGCGCCGGCCGGCCCCCGCGACCCGGCCGATCCGCTCCTGCCGCGCTACCAGATCACCCTCGCTCCGGCCGACCTCACCCTACTGAACCAGGATCCCCACGCCGACATCGAGGTGCCGGGGCTGCTGCTCGCCGATGGTGTGCTGGTCGATCCCGTGGCCCTCTCCTACCGCGGCAAGTCGTCGCGTGCCTACCCCAAGAAGTCGTGGAACATCGACCTCGGCGCTTCCTTCCTGCACGGCTCCGACGACCTGATCCTGCGCTCCAATTGGGACGATCCCTCGGTGCAGCGCGAGCTGCTCACTCTCGACCTGCTCGGCCGCACGCCGGCCGCCCATCCCCTCGCCTTTCCGATCCGCGTCGAGGTCAACGGCGAATATCGCGGGGTGCACGTCGAGATGGAGCGCGTCGACCGGAACTTCGTGGCGCGCCAGGGCTGGAGCCCCACCGGCCGCCTCTACCGCGTCGCTTCCACCCTGGAGACCCTGCCGAACGTCGACTACTACCGCGTCCTCTACGAATCCGAGCTGGCCGGAGACTGGGAGCGTGCCGACATCATCGAGCTGACCGAGGGCCTGGCGCGCGTCGCCGACGCCGACATCCTGCCCTGGCTGGAGGCGCGGGTCGATCTCGACCAGCTCCTGGACGTGGTCTGCCACCAGATCGTGAGCGCCAATCGGGACTGGAATTCCGACGACTACTTCCTGTTCCGCGACGGTCCCGGGGCACTCTGGAAGTGGATTCCCTGGGACGTCGGCGAGAGCTGGCGGCTGGGCGGCGTTGGCTCGCCGATCCACTTCGGCACCCGCGAGTATCCGGAGTGGGACGGGGCCTGGAATCGGCTCTGGGACCGGGTCTTCGAGATCCCGGCGCTCAAGCGGCGCTACACCGAGCGGCTGCGTGCCTACAGTGCCGGACATCTGGCCGCCGACTCGATAATGGCGGCTTTCGACACGCGCGGCACGGCGATGCTCGACGACTTGGTGCGCGATTCCCACAAGCGAGACATGGAGCTGCCCCGTCCCTTTCTGGCCGAGCGCGCCGACATCGCCGCCTTCATCGAGCAGCGCGGCGCCGAGATGGCCTGGCAGCTCGACCTGCTGGAGCCCGAAGAGCACGTGCTGGTCCAGATCTCGGAGCTGATCCCGGTGGTGGCCGACAGCGTGGCGGCGCTCGAGGTGCGCAGCCTGGCCGACCGTCCCTTCGTGTTCGAGGGCTTCGCCCTCTCCGACGATCCGGGCGATCCCTTGCGCTGGCCGCTGCCGGCCGACACCATCGCCGCCGGGGACTATGCCTGGTTCACCCTGCCGGTCTCGATCGCGGCCGGGAGCTGGCTCGGCCTGGCGCGGCAGATCGGTCCCCCGGAGGGCACGGTGGTCGACTCGCTGACCTTGCCCGATCGGCTGGCCTGGAACCGGAGCTACGGACGCTTCCCCGACACCTCGCGGCGCATGCGCCATCTCGACGGCCGCACCCCCGGCGCCCCCAATCAGTGGACCTCGCCGCTGGTGCTCGACCTGCGCCTGGACGACGCCGTGGTGGCCGAGGGAGATCCGCTCGCGATCGTGCTCGACATCCAGAACGAGGGGGACGAGGCGCTGGCCGGGGAGGCGCGTCTGGAGCTGAGCACCTGGGACGGAATCCACCCTCTCGAAGCGCCCCTCTTCGCCCGCGCCATGACCCTGTCGCCTGGGCGCCGAATCGAGCGCACGCTGCACACCGTGGTCCCGGCCGGACTTGTCGAGCCCTACGGCTACCATCTCGACCTGCGCTTCCTGGCGCCCGGCGAGGATGAGTGGGGCGCGGCGTCGGCCGAGATCTTCCTGGTCGGCGATCCCGATCCGGTGCCGGTGCTGGACGAGGTGATGGCGATCAACGACACGACCCATGCCGATGAGGCCGGGGAGTTCGACGACTGGGTGGAGATCCTCAACCCGAGCGACCAGAGCATCGTGCTGCAGGGGCTCTACCTGACCGACGACGTGGCCGACGACCCGCTGCGCTGGCCGATCCCCACCACCCAGCTCGCCCCGGGCGCGGCGTTGATCGTCTGGTGCGACAACGACCTGCAGCAGGGTCCCTACCACGCCTCGTTCAAGCTCTCGGGCGCGGGCGAGGAGATCGCGATCACCGCCTCGGCCTACGCCCTGATCGACCACTGGTCCTTCGGTCCGCAGACCGCCGACGTCTCGATCGGGCGCTACCCGAGCGGTCAGACCACCTGGTTGACGCTGGACACACCGACGCCGGGCGCGCCCAACGTCTACTCGCCGCGTTGAGGGGTGTGACTACTCCACGCTGACCGTGAAGCCGTTCGCCGACTCGGCGACCGGGAAGGCTCCCGCGCGGACCTCGTAGGTGTAGCTGCCGAGCGGTGCGGTCGGCGGCACGACCTGAACCAGACCCGCACCGACCACGCCGAGCGCGCTCAGGGTCAAGGGCAAAGGTCCCATGACCGGCGAGATCTCGCCGCCCACCGGCGGCACCGCGGCGGTCCACGCCTGGGTCGACTGGCCGGTGGGGTAGCGGTTGAGAATGGCGCCGTAGAAGCCGAAGCCGGCCCCCGGGGTGACGTTCACCGGGCTGAGGTCGGGCGTGCCGACCGCGATCCATCCGCCGGTGCCGTTGTGGGCGTCGGGAGTCGGCAGCGGCTGGGCGATGAAGCTGCCGCCTCCGTCCACGTCCCGTCCCTCCGAGATGTCGGGGCTCTGGGGGCCGAAGGTGTGGCCGTCGAGGAGCCCGTTGGCCAGGTAGCCGGGTGCGTAGAGACCGACATACTCGCCCGCGGCCGAGAGCTTGAAGTTGGTGTGCAGACCGGGGTCGCCGTCGTCGTTGTCGGCCCAGATCAAGAGCTGATCCGATGGGCCGATGGTGGTGCCCTCGGGAAAGCGCCACATCTTGGGCTCGGTGGCGTCGTCGGTCAGGTAGAGGCCGGACAGGTCGACGTCGAAGTCGGCCAGGTTGACGATCTCGATCCAGTCCTCGTACTTGCCCTCTTCGTCCTGGATGGTGGTGGCGTTGTCGGCCATGAACTCGTTGAGGCGCACTGGAGCGATGCCGACGAAGACCTGCTGGTCGCGGGTCGAGTCGGGGGCGTCGGGCGGGCGCAGCGTGCGGCCGCCCTGGTCGTCTTCGGCCTCGACGTAGTAGGAGACGGTCTCGCCGTAGCCATGCTCCGGGATGGCGGCGCTGTAGAGCAGGCCGTCAAGGACCATCGGGATCGCCGTGAAGCTCGGTCCATCGGCGACATAGAGGGTGACCGTGAGGGGGTCGCCGTCGTCTTCCTGCACCTCGGCCAGGACCTCGATGGTCTGCCCGGGCGAGGGGAAGGCGGGGGTCGCGTCGGTGTCCCATACGATCGGCGGAGCGTTGTCGGGATTGGGACTTTCGGGGGTCGGCACCAGGAAGCCGAGGGTCGGAGCGCCGTCGGTGCGGCGTCCCCAGGAGACGTCGGGCGCCTGGTCGGTGAAGGTCATGACGTCGACCACGAAGCCGAGCTCGTCGGTCAGGATCAGGGTCTCGCCGCCGCTGCTCAGGGCGAAGGGGCCGTGCAGCGGGCCCTGCAGCGAATCGCCGTCGAGCCACAGCAGCAGATGGCCGCCGGGGGGCACCACCGCCGCGCTGGTGAGGGTCCACTTGTAGGGATCGAGGGCGTCGTCGGTCAGCCCCCAACCGTTCAGGGAGACCGCGCCGGCGCCGGCGTTGTAGATCTCGAGGTAGTCGTCGAACTCACCGAAGCCGTCGGCCAGGGTGGTGACGTTGTCGGCCAGCGCTTCGTTCAGGAACAGGTCGCCGGCCAGGGGCGAGGGGGGTCCGGGCAGGGTGCCTGTGCCGAGGGTGAGCTGCGCCAGCGCGGCGGCTACGAAGAGCATGGTGTTCCCCAGGGTCATGTGGTGGATCGATTCTGTTACCACAGTGAATAACCCCGTTCCTACGAGTCTTGCTGTCTATCCGATCGGTTCGCGCACCGCTATATTTCACTGAAGGAACAGTCCATGGAGGTCTCGTCATGACTTGCGTCCGCCGTCCAGCACTCTGGATCCTCGCTCTTCACGCCGCCGCGTGTGGCGCCCTGGCCTCCGACATCCCTCTGAACACTCTGCTGATTCCGATCAACCGCTGGTGGTTGCCGAATCATGGTCCCGAGGGCGACCACCTCACCATCGCCGAGGGCTCTTCGGAGGACCCCGGCGGTAGCAACGAAGGGCTGATCTGGTACCTGGCGGCGAACGATGCCGGCGATCGCGGCAGCCTCTACCGGCTCTACAATCCGCCCAATCTGGACCACATGGACTCGCGCAGCGCCGGCGAAGGCGGCTACCAGACCGAAGGCACCCTCGGCTTCACCTGGAACGATCCGCACGACGGGCTCGCGGAGGTGCGCCGTGGCTACCGCCCCTCCGATGGCGACCATATGACCACCCGCGAGGGCGAGAATCCGCCCGGTTACCAGCTCGAAGGATCGTTCGGCTGGGCCTTCCCGCGCTTCGGCGAGGATCTCTCTTTCGGCGACGCCCACCACCCAGAGCTGCGCACCATCTCCGACGCCGCGATCACTCTGAGCTTCGACCGGGTATGGGGCGGTGTCGCCTACGAGCTGTGGTGGGGGGGAAGGCAGTTCTTGAACCACTGGGACGCCGGGCGTGAGATTCAGACCGCGCTCTTCAAACCGGGGCTGAGCGACGTCGGCTTCGGCCCCACCGAGGCCGGTGATATGTGGGGCCACGGTTCGGTGGTGATCGACGAGACACTCGCGGCCCGCAGCTACTTCAGCCACACTTTGCCGCTGCAGTGGGGACCGCAGTCATACGGCGGCGGCCAGCATCACCCGGTGGTCTACGGCGGCGAGCTCCAGCGCCGAGCGACACTCTTGAGCCACCCGCTCTACGACCTGGTGCGCTGGGAGGTCGGCTACCGGCCGGCCGAAAGCGACACTTATACTCGCGAGTGGCTCACCGCCTACGTTCAGCCCTATGTCAGCGAACGCATTTTCGTCTATACCCAGAGCGGCGGCTTCCAGGAGTGGGCGATGCCGGCCTGTACCGAGAACCATACGGTGACGCTGAGCCGCGGCGCCGTGGTCTTCGCGAGCGCCGATCTACGCCACGCGATCGCCCTCTACACGCCCGAGACCCTGTTCGCCAGCTGGTGGAACTTCGATTGCCTGGGTGGCCAGAGCTCAACCCGCAAGATCAACCTCTGGGACACCGAAGAGTGGATGGACGCGGAGGTGCTCTACACCAAGAAGCTCTACGTGGTGCTGGGGGATATTTCGACTCTTGTCAACTCGCCATCCGGCACCCACGGTGCACCAGGCGCAGCGATGTGATCTCCGAGGGGGCGCCGAGGCGCAAGGGCGGGCCCCAGTAGCCGGTGCCGCGGCTCACGTAGAGACACATTTCACCGACTCGGCTGAGACCGGCGGGGTAGGGGTGGGCCAGTCCGATGAAGAGCGTCCAGGGGAAGAACTGGCCGCCATGGGTGTGGCCGGAGAGCTGCAAGTCGAAGCCGGCCCGGGCCGCCGCCGGGGCGCTGCGCGGCTGGTGCGCCAGCAGCAGACGGACGTCGCACGCGGGCGCGCCCGCGAGCGCCGCGCTCGGGTCCGACGCGTGCTCGGGGAGCAGACGCTCGGCGTCGAGATCGGTGACGCCGGCGACCAGCAGCCGAGCGTCTCCGCGCGTCACCACGCGGTGGCGGTTGTTCAGCACCGTGAGTCCCAGGTTTTCCAGGTGCGTGCACCAGGCGGGCGCGTCCCAGTAGTACTCGTGGTTGCCGGTGACGAAGAAGACGCCGTCGCGGGCGCGCAGCCGGGCGATTGTCGCCACCTGAGGAGCGAGGCGGGAGACCGTACCGTCGACCAGGTCGCCGGTGAGCGCCACCAGGTCGGCGTCGAGCTCGTTGGCGGTGTCGACGGCCGTGCGCACGAAGTCCCCGGTGATGGTGAGACCGGCGTGGATGTCGCTGAGCTGCACGATCCGGTAGCCGTCCAGGTCGGCCGGCAGATGGGCGATCGGCAGATCGACCTCGACCACCTCGGCCCGGCGCCGAGCGGCCGCCACGCCGACGCCGCTCAGGATCGCCGAGGCGCCGACGATGGCGCTGTTGCCGGCGTTGGCCAGAAAGGCGCGGCGCTCCCGGTCGATCGACGCGGCGCGTTCGAAGGGCCGCAGCCGCCGCACCAGGCGTGCCGGCAGCGCGAGCAGATCGCGGGCCGCGAGCAGCGGCAGCACGATGCCGAAGAGCCCCATGTAGACGTAGCAGAGCCACTGGACCGCCAGGTAGAGGCCGGCGTTCGGCAGCATGGAGTCGAGCAGGAAGACCAGCGGCTGAATCGAGGCCGCGAGGGCCAGCGCGATCCATGCCCGGCGCCGACCGCGGCGCGTGAGGGGTGCCGGGCCGATCAGGCGGTGGCCGACGTAGAGATGCGCCGTTCCCCAGAGCATCGTCGCGATGCCCACGAATAGGACCAGACGCCACAAGCTCAACGCGCTGCTACCAGGGGATCGGCTCCCCGTCGCGGAAGAAACCGCCGCTGGGTCCTTCGGCGGGGAGCGTTGCGGCCCAGACGATTCCCTGCGCGCCCTGGGTCACGTCGCGCTCGGCCTGCTCGCCCCCCATGTCGGTGCGCACCCAGCCGGGGCAGACCGCATTGACCCGGATGCTCGAGTCGGCGAGCTCGCGGGCCAGGACGCGAGTGAAGGCGTTCAGGCCGACCTTGGAGACCCGGTAGCACGAGGATGGCCAGCCGCGTGTCTCGTGCCGGTGCAGCGCCACGCCCTGGATGAAGCCTTCCATCAGATCGTGCAGCTCGCGGCGGTTCAGCAGCGGGTCGCGCAGCTCTTCGCGCAGCTTCTCCGAAACGCAGTCGAGCTGGCCCAGGCCGCTCGAGACCATCACCACGGTGGCCGACTCGGCCAGCAGGGGCAGCAGGGCGTCGGTCGCGTGGACCGTGCCGAAGTAATTGACGGCCAGGGTGTTGCGCGCGACGTTCTGGTCGAATCCCTCGAGCGCCACGCCGGCGTTGTTGATCAACGCATCGATTGGCGCCGGCTCGGCCGCCAGGCCCTCTGCCAGGTCGTCGATGCTCTGGGAATCGGTCAGATCGAGGAGAGCTGCCGCGGCCTCGAAGCCCTCGCTCCGCAGCCGCCGCACCGCTTGCGCACCCTCGTCCGCGTCTCGGCTCGCCACGATCAGCTTCCAGCCGCGGCTGCCGAGTCGGCGACAGGTCTCGAATCCGAGCCCTCGGTTGGCTCCCGTGACCAGGGCCTTCATCGTCATCTCCGATGGTTGTCGATTCGCTCCAGGGTCGATCCATAAACTACCTGCTGCACCCCTCTGGTGGAGAGGAAATCGTGCGGGAAGCCGAGCTCGATGCGGGTGGCTTCAGCGAGGCGTTCGAGATGCTCGTCGTCGAGCTCGAAGGCGTAGGCGGCGAGGTTCTCCTCGGCCTGGGCGAGGCTGCGTGCGCCGATGATCGGGATCATCACGCCGGAGCCTCTGCCGCGCAGCCAGTTGAGGGCCACTTGAGAGGGTCGGCGACCGATCTCCTGGGCAATCTCGTCGACCACCGCGGCGATGCGCAGATTGCGCTCGGTGAGCAACGAGTCGCCCCAGGCTCCTGTCGAGAAGCGCGTGCCCGCCGGGCGCGGCACGCCGCTGCGGTACTTCCCGGTGAGCACGCCGCCGCCCAGCGGCGCCCAGGCGGTGACCGCGATGTCGAGGGCGTCGGCCATCGGGATCAGCTCGCGCTCCGCGCTGCGCTCGATCAGGCTGTACTGAATCTGCAGCCCCGCGAAGGGGCTCCAGCCGCGGGCATCGGCCAGCGTGTTGGCCTGTGACACGATCCACGCCGGTGCGTCGGAGATGCCGACGTAGAGCACCTTGCCGGAGCGCACCAAGTCGTCGAGGGCGCGCATCAGCTCGTCGAGGGGCGTCATGAAGTCCCAGGCGTGCACCCAATAGAGGTCGATGTAGTCGGTGCCCAGGCGCTCGAGACTGGCGTGCAGCGCCTGGACCATGCTCTTGCGGTGGTTGCCGCCGCCGTTGGGGTCGTCGGGCCGGCCGTTGAGGGTGTACTTGGTGGCCAGCACGAAGCGCTCGCGTCGGCCGGCGATCAGCTCGCCGACGATCCGCTCGCTGGAGCCGCCGGTGTAGTGGTTGGCGGTGTCGATGAAGTTGCCGCCGGCTTCCGCGTAGGCGTCGAGAATCTTGGCGCTCTCTTCTTTCGAAGCGCCCCATCCCCAATCCTCTCCGCAGGTCATCGCGCCGAGACAGATCTCCGATACGCGCAGGCCGGTTCGTCCAAAGAGCTTGTAGCGCATCATGCAGCGTTCCTCTCAGCCCGCGAAAGCGTCGATATGGTCGTTCAGGAATCGGTCGAGGTTGCGGGCGGGCGCGCCGGTGACCTCCTCGACAGTGGGGTAGACCTCGGCGGCGTGGCCGGCGGCGAACACCTCCATCAGCTTCAACAGGTCGTCGGTCAACCACTCGGGGACCCCCGAGGCGATCATGTTGTCGCGAGCGGTGGCCGGGGGGGCGTCGACATAGTCGACCGGCTTGCCGAGCAGGACGCCGAGCTTGGCGGCGACCTGGTCCATCGACAGCGCCTCGGGGCCAGTGAGGGTGTAGGTCTGGCCCGCATGGCCATCGGTGGTGAGCACGTTGCGCGCGACCGCGGCGATGTCGCGGGCGTCGATCATGCTGATCCGCCCGTCGCGCATCGGCAGGTAGAAAGCTCCCAGGTTGGCGATGGTCGGGGCGTGCATGAAGAGGGACTGCATGAACAGGGTGGGACGCAGATGGGTGAAGGGGATGCCCGAGTCCTCGATCTCCCGCTCGGTCTGGGCGTGCATGCGGGCCAGGCCGATGGGGGAGTCGTGATGTGCGCCCAGCGCCCCCATCTTGACGATATGGTCGACGCCGGCCCGGCGCGCCGCCTCGATCGCGTTGCGCTGCAGCTCCACCTGGCGCGGATCGGGCGAGCAGAGCAGGAAGAGCTTGTGCACTCCTCTCAGCGCCGCGTCGAGCGAGCTCGTATCGCTCAGATCTCCCTGGGCGATCTCCACGTTGGGCCCGGCGATCGCGCGCGCCTTGTCGAGGCTGCGCACGAGAGCCTTGACGGAGGTGCCCTCGTGCGCGAGCTGGCGGACCAGCTCGCTGCCGGTGGTGCCGGTGGCTCCGGTTACCAGGATCATGTCACGGCTCCTTCGGATAATCGCTCCCGGACGGCCCGCGATGCGTCTCGATCGCGCCTCCGCTGAGCGTGGATGGGGTCATCGTCGCCATGATGGGGCCTGGGGCGCGTGTGTCAATCGTGGGGAGCGATCAACCGGCGCCTGGTGTCGCCGGGTGAATGTGAATGGGTCTCGGGCCCAGGTGGTCGGCCCGCGCCGAGACTTGCACCGAGGCACCATCGCCCCTAGGGTCCCTTTTCCATGAAGATCGTGCGCGCCGCCGCTTCCGTTGCCATTGGGCTCATGCTGCTCGGGGGCGGTTCCGCGGCATGGGCCAAGGCGCCGAGCGCGCCGGCAACCTCGGCCGCCGAGCGCGCCGTCGCGCGGATGCTCGACTCGACCCTCGAGCACGGCGAGCGGGTGGCGGCCGCGCACGAGCTGGCGCGCGAGCCGCGCATGCCGCGCGCGCTGCTCGACGGGCTCTGCGGACCTCGCTCGATGGTGCTCTTCGAGCTGATCGAAACGACCCTGCGAACGGTTCCCGCCCAGCGCCGCGATCTCTTTCTGGGCGAGGCTCTGCTCGACTACCTGCGGCACTGTCCCTGTCCCCTCACCACGCGGCCGGTAAACGTGCTGGCCGAGATCGGCGACACACTCGGCATCGGCCGCTCCGCGGACTGGCCGGAGCCGGCGCGCTGGGTCGAGGTGCTGCCCGAGCAGCTCGATCGCGGCGTGTTGCGCACCGGAGAGCTGGGCTTTTTCGATACCGAGTGGCTGCTCGACACCGCAAGCTGGCGCCAGGAGCGCGATGCCTGGGCGAGGAGGATCTCCGAGCGCCATATTCGGCGGATCACCCCGCGTCCTCGTCACATCCCGCCCACGCCCGTGCGCGCCTGCGAGGAGCTGCATCTCGATCTGGTCGATGCCGCGAACTATCTCTGCCTGCCGGTGCGGCCGGCGGAGGAGCGCGCGCTGTGGCTGGTGCGGGGCAGCGTCGGCAGGTTGATGCACGAAGCGATCTGCGTGGTGTTCGAGAGCGGCTTCCTCGATTCTTCGCCGCGCTCGGTGGCGACAGTCCTGGCGGCCTTTCCAACCTCGCCGAGCATCGACTGCCTGGGCGAAGGCTGGACGCAGCCTTCACTCGATGCCCTGACACGGGCGGCGCGCGCCTGGGCGGTGATCAACGTCGCGGACGATCGTTTCACCGCCGGTCGCATGGAGGCTTTGTGGCGCCGGGCGGAGGCGCTGGCCGCCGGAGGCGAGGGCCAGAGGGACCGATCCTGGGGCGGCGATCCGGGCCTGCTGCTGCGGCGCTTCGGCCTGCCGGTGTTGGTGCTCTTGCTGGTCGGCGTGGCCTGGATGTTGCTGCGTCCCGGCATGCGCCGTCGAATCGCGAACGCACACGAGCGCCACGCGGCGCGGCTGCGCGTGGGGTTCGGACAGGCACTGCGCGGGGCGATCGTCATGTGTGTGCTGCTGGCCCTGCTCGAGGGACTGTGCCGCGTGACCGGCTGGGGCAACGTACCGATCGTCGGCGACGTGAGCGGGCTGATCGACGAGCGCGATCCGATCTTCACGCCGCGGAGCGATTCGGGCGACACGGTTGTCTTCGCCGGCGCGGAGGTCTTCGGATCGATGCCGGTCGATTGGGGCACGCTGGAGCTGAGGGTGCCGAAGCCGGCGCGCACCTTTCGCGTCGCCCTCTTCGGTGGTTCCTCGGTCTACGGCTCCGGCGTGCGTCGCGAGGAGACCTTCGGGCGCCGTCTCGAGGAGCTAATTCGCGAGGCGCTGCCCGGGCATCGGATCGAGGTCTACAACCTCGGCGTTCCGGCCTGGGGCATGCGCAGCATCCTGCCGCTGATCGAGGAGCTCCTGGAGCTCGACCCCGACCTGATCTGTCTCTACACCGGTCACAACGAGCTGCTCGCCCAGGAGGGGCGGCGCATGGTGCTGTCGATCCCGCGGCCGCTCCTGGAGGCGCGCGCCCGTCTGCGGCGCTCCGCCCTCTTTCTGTCGCTGCAGCGGGGGCTGCTGGCGGCCCGCGATCGTTGGTTCGGCGGTGCCGAGGGCGCTTCTCCCGGAGGCGTGCTGATTCGCGTCCGCGACGCCGGTCCGGCGGAATGGGATTCGATGTCGATGGAAGAGCGACGCACGCGAGCCTGGAAGACCGCGCAGGTGGCGGAGCTGATCTTCGAAGCGGCGCTGGACCGGGCGGCGGCGCGCTGCGCGGAGCGCGCCGTGCCGCTGGTGCTCTGCGTTCCACCCAGTGACTTGACCGACATGGCGCGGCTTTCGCTGCACCATCACGCGCTGACCGATGATCAGCAAACGCGCTGGAGCGCCCACGCCGCCCGCGGGCTTGCGCTGGCCGATTCGTTCCACTACGCCGCGGCGTGGGACGAGCTCAGCGCCGCGCTGGCGATCGACGACAGCTATGCGCGGGTCACCTGGAAGGCGGGAATCTGCGCGCGCGAGCTGGGCTTGTCGCAGGCGCGCGAGCTGCTGGAGCGCTCGCGCGACAGCGGCGGCCTGAGCTACAGAATTCCCTCCGCGCTGATGGAGACGATGCGCTTGGTGGCGCGCCGCCGGCACCTGCCCCTGGTCGATTTCGACCGCCTCTTCGCGGCCGAGTCAGAAGACGGCATCACCGACGGCCGGCTCCTGGTCGACCACGTGCATCCCAACCCGGAAGGGCACCAGCTGATCGCGCGGGAGATCTTCAGCACGCTGCGGCGGCATCGGCTCTTGCCCGACTCCGCCGGGGCGGTGAGCGTTGCAGAATCGTCTCCGCCGCCAGCCAGGCGAGGGCCATGATCGAAAGCTGTGGATTGACGCCGAGATTGGTCGGGAAGACCGAGGAATCGACCACGTAGAGGTCGCGCAGATCGTGGGTCTCGAAGTGCGGCGAGACCACGGATGTGCGGGGATCGGAACCCATGCGGCAGGTACCGAAGTGGTGGGTGGCGACCAGAGTGAGCTGCTTGGGGCGCAGCGGCTCGCGATCGAAGACCGAGAGCTCGTCGGGGGAGCGCAAAGCCGGCGGCAGACCGTGAATCCCCAGCAGCACCTCGCGCGCTCCGGCGGCGAAGTGGATCTCGCAGCTAAGGCGCAGGCCGCGGGTGAGCCGCTCGATGTCCCAGTCGGTGAGCGAGTAACGGATCAATGAGCGATGGCCGCCGGCCAGCCGCACCCGGCCCTGGGCCCGCGCCCGCACCTGGGCCGCGATCACGCTCATGTGGCGGTAGCGCGCGAGATTCGCCATCAGTCGCTCGCCGACCCCCGGTAGCCGCGCCGCCGCCAGCTCGGGCGGCAGCCCCAGTGTCTCCAGCTTGAAGCCCTGGGAACGGAACGCGGCGCATTCGTAGCCCTGGGTGGCGCCCCTCCACACCTGTACCTCATCGTCGAAGACCCCGACCACACCGGCGCCGGGATGGGCCTGGAAATGCGCTCCGAGCCGCCCCGACGAGCCGCCGATGCCGCTGCGCAGCAGGAGCAGCGGCGACTGAATGGCGCTCGCCGCCACCAGCACTCCCTTGCGGGCGCGCAGGTGCAGCGGCTGGAGTGCGCGCCGGCTCACCGGGTCGAGAAATGTCGCGACCAGGCCGCGCGCCCGGCCCTGCTCGCTCATGATCCGCTCGGCGCGGCAATGGGCATAGATGCGGGCGCCGTCGCGCACCGCGCGCGGCAGAAAATTTAGGTCCATCGACTGCTTGGCCTGGTTCGGGCAGCCTTGCAGGCAACGCCCCGAGCCGCGGCAATCGCGCTCGGCGCGATCGATGCGCCGTCCCTCGATCCCGAGCGCGCGACAACCTTGCTCCATCAAAGTGTTGTGTGCTCCCATCGCGGCGTCGGTCACCGGACCGATGGGGATTTCGGCGGCGATCCGGTCGGTGCAGCGCTCGACGTCGGCGTGGCTGAACGCGGCGGCGATGCCCGAGTCGCGCGACCAGAGATCGATCACGTCCTCGGGCATGCGCCACATGATCGCGGAGTTGATCACCGAGGTGCCGCCGACCGCGCAGCCTTGCAGGAGCGGGATCAGGGCGCTGCCGAAGGCGGCGGTCGAGCCGAGATCGCGCCAGGCGCCCTTCATGGTTCGGTAGAGCGGCGTGGTGCGTCGCTCCTTCCCCCACGGGCCGCCCTCCTCCACGATGACGACCTCTTCGCCGGCCGCCGCCAGCACCCGGGCCGCGGAAGCGCCGGCCGGGCCCGATCCCACGATGATGTAGTCGCACTGGTCCGCCGCGGGGCGTTCGCTCATGATCATGGCGCACCTTCGATCGGTGGGGTGGCGTCTTCGTGCTCCACGCCGAACTGTCGCTGGACCTCCGGGAAGCCCAGAAAACCCGTGCCGGCGATCATCTTGATCAGCGTCACGGTTTGGCGCAGGGCGTAGACGCGGCTTGCATACAGTTGTTCGAGCAGCTTCCGGCGCTGGTCGGTGGAGAGGGCGCGGAAGGTGCGCGGGCGGCCCAGCATCAAGAGCGGCATCAGGAGGTAGATCAGCGCCAGCGTCACCCGGTAGAGCAGCGCGACGAGCGCCGGGCAAGCGGCGACCTGGTCGGCGTAGAAGCGCCCCATCGGCACCTCGCTCGCGCCGATCGGAGCGTCTTCGGTGACCGGGAAAAGAGCCTCGAAGATGGTCTCGGCCCAACCGATCTCGCGTCTGGTTGGTTGCATCAGCGAATCCTCAGGGTGTGGTACGCGGCGCGCGCGAAGTAGACCATGGCGGCCATGGTCAATCCGTCGAAGAGGAAAGCGACGAGAAAGAGCGGGAAAGGGAGCAATAATAGATAGACGCCCAGGAAGCCGAAGGCGGAGCAGCCTTTCAGAAACACCAGCGGCACCAGAGTCGGATAGTAGCGGCGCAGATCGAGAAGCAGGAGCCCACACATGAATCCGAGTGTCATGACGTTGCCGGCACCGAGGATGCGCCAGTAGAGGCTGGTCTCCGGATGAGGGTAGTCGCGGCCGCCGAAGAGCTCGGCCACACCGAGCAACGAGGACCAGGCCAGCTCGGGCGCGAAGAGATAGGCGAAGGCCGGAATGATGAAGTTCAGGGCCAGGATCGTGTAGACGATTCGGAAGTTGCGCAGTGCGGTGTCGTTCATCGTGGGTCTGCCTCTGGATCGGAAGATGTCCGGGCGGCGAGCGAGGCGAGCAGCGCTTCGTCCATCGCCCGCAGTCCTTCGCTCACCGCCGCCCGTGCCGCCGGCCCCTCCCGGGCCGCGATCAGGCCGATCACCAGCTCGTAGAACTGGAGGTTGTTGCGCCGGTGCAAGATCATCGATTCGACCATGCTCGGAATCGAGTCGACGGTGCGCAGCACGGTGTTGAAGGTCAGCTCCACCGCTAGGTTCTTGCAGCAGCCGAGCACCAGGCGGGTGAATCGGATGTCTCCTTCGGCGAAGGCGGCGGGGTCGTCGACGTGCTTCGCCTGGGCCGCGGCCTGCTTCCGCAGAGCGCTCAGATCGCCCGGGCCGGCCCGCTCGCAGGCCAGCTCCACCATGTTGGCGGCCAGGATCCGGCGCACCTCGAGAACGTCGCGCAGGAGCTCGGTCCAGGCCGCGGTGATTCGGCCCTCTTCGTCCCGCTGGACCCGCAGCAGCGCGGGCAAGAGGTCGAGGCTGCCGGAGATCCGGAAATCCTGGACCTCGGTCCCCATGCCCTGCTGCACCCGCACCAGTCCGTGGCTGCTCAGGCTCTTGATCGCCTCGCGGATGGTCAGCCGGCTGAAGCCGAAGGCCTCGGCGAGCTCGCCCTCGGCCGGGAGCAGCTCCCCAGGCGAAAGCCGCCCGCCGAGAATCCGTTTCCGAAGCTCGGCGGCCACGGTCTCGGCCGCGCTCGGGCGTTTGCCGCGGGATGAGGTCATCGGGTGGTCCGGCAGGGATCAAACATCAGATGTCTGATGTTTAGAACGATTCCCGGGCGCTGTCAAGGGGAAAAAAGGCCGGGCCGGTCAGAGCTAGCCCCCTACCACGAAGTCCCCAGCTCCCCGATCTCCGCCTCGACCGCGTCGAGCACTTCGCAGCGCTCCACCGCCGCCTTCATGTGGTTGTGGTCGGTGAAGAGCGGGCGGTCCTCGCCCAGGTGCTCGACCACCCGGCGGATCGCCGCGTGGGCGGCGCGGGTGCCGGCGCCGAACTCGAAATCGCGGAAGTCGAGCGCCTGGGCCGCGGCGATCAGCTCGATACCCACGACTCCCCGGGCGTTGTCGAGGATCGACAGGGTCTTCAGCGCGCCGTTCATCCCCATGCTCACGAAGTCTTCCTGGTCGGCCGCGGCCGGGATCGACTGGATGAAGGCGGGGGCGCTCAGGATGCGCTGCTCGACCACCAGGGAATCGGCGGTGTACTGGCTGAGCATGAGGCCCGAGAACATCCCGGCGCCCTTGGTGAGAAAGGCCGGAAGCTGCACGCTGAGGGCCGGATGGAGCAGCCGATTCAGGCGCCTCTCGGAGAGCACCGAGACCATGGTGATGCCCGCGCCGGTCGAGTCGAGGGGCATGCTGACGGGGGTGGCCTGGAAGTTGGCGCCGGTCAGCACCAGGTCTTCGTCGGGCAGGAAGACCGGGTTGTCGGCCGCGCCGTTGAGCTCGATCTCGACCTGCTCGCGGGTGTAGCGCATCAGGTCGCGCACCGCTCCCACCACCTGCGGCGTGGAGCGCATCGAGTAGGCGTCCTGCACCTTGACCTTCAGCTTGCCGGTGACCAGGTCGGAGCCCTCCATGACGCGACGCAGGTTGGCCGCGACGGTGACGGCGCCGCGGAAGCCGCGCAGCTCGTGGAGCTGCGAGGTGTAGGGGCGGGTGTTGGCCTGCAGCGCCTCGAGGCTCATCGCCGCGGCGATCTCGGCCTGCTTGATCCAGCGTTCGGCGTCGTGCAGGAAGAGCGCGGTGATGCCGGCGATCACGTTGGAGCCATTGATCGCCGAGAGGCCGTCGCGGGCCTCGAGCCCGGGAACGGGGATTCCAGCCTTGTCCAGCGCGTCGCGGGTCGGCATGCGCTCGCCCTGGTAGAAGCTCTCGCCCTCGCCCATCAGGCTGAGCGCGACCTGCGACATCGGCGCCAGGTCGCCGCAGGCGCCGACGCTGCCCTTGACGCACATCACCGGGGTGACGCCGGCGTTGAGCATCGCAACGTAGGTGAGGGGGATCTCGGGCCGGCAGCCGGAGTGACCGAGGCAGTGCATGTTGACGCGGCTGAGCATCGCCGCGCGCACGTGCTCGAGCGGGGCCGGCTCGCCGATGCCGGCGGCGTGGTTGTAGATCAGGTAGCGCTGGAACTGCTCCACCTGATCGTCGGAGAGGACCACCTCGGAGAGCTCGCCGATGCCGGTGTTGATGCCGTACATGATCTCACGGGCGGCGATCTTGCCCTCGAGCATCGCCCGGCAGCGCTTGATGCGTTCGATGGCGGCCGGGTCGATGCCGACCTTGGCGCCCCTCCGCGCAACCGCCACCACGTCGTCGATGGTCAGGCCTTTTTCGTTCAATCTCACCGGCGTTGCCACGGGTCGGGTCTCCTGGGATTGGGGGGGAAGGGGAAGCAACAACCGCTCATGATAGCGCGTTGGGACCGGTGAGGTTCCGGTATCGGACGGCTGCTCGTTGCGCCCCGTGGCTCACCAGGCGTGGGGGCGTTCGCGCAGGAGCGGGAAGTCTCCGCGACGGGTCAGCAGCCAGCGGTCCAGGTCGAGGGCGGGCCGGCCCTCCGGCTGGCGCGGGAGCAGCTCGTGCAAGCCCGGCTGCAGCGCCGCCGAGCCCGTTCCCCCCATCGTCTTCGACCTGCACTTCGGGCTGCGTCGAAACGACGACGGACACCAAGTGCATTCGCCTACGTGAACCGGTTCCCTTGGCTACCGACGGGAAGCTCGAGAACTTCCTTGCCTAGTTCCCATCCACGAGTGCAGGTCTGCGGCTGCCGGAGCGCGACGGGCCCAGATGCAAGGCGGCGAAGCCGAAGGAATAGCGGGGCTATGCGGCGCACAAGCCATTCGAGGTTTCGCCGACGCAGCAGATGGGTCCGTCCCGCCCGGCAGCCGCAGACCTGCATTCGTGGATGGGAACTAACTATGGTGGGGCACTGAAGATCGTCCTTTGGGACGTCTCTGCGGTGGAGTGCAGGTTTCGTGGAAACGAAGGTTTTAGGGGAGGTGCGGTCGACATCAGCGATTCCGAGCCATCAACGGTGACATTTGTTGCCAGTGTCTTCGCCGAGAACGACGGGTTTGCGGGTGGCGCGATCGCCGTCAATGAGCAGCAAGTTCTTGCGGTGGAGAGCTGCGTCTTTGAAGGGAACCGCGCATTCCAGGGCGGAGCGATTCAAGGCTACTTGGCGAACCTCTGGCTGAAGAACTGTAGGCTTGTCGGAAATACCGCGACTTGGCAAGGCGGTGGGCTCTTCCTCGAGAAGGCCGAGAAGGGAATCATCGAAAACTGCGTGCTGACAGACAATCGCGCCGAGATCGGCGCCGCGGTATCGGAGTTCCAGAACGCCATTGAGATCCGACACTGCACGATAGCGAGGAACACGGCAGACTCCGCGGGTGGAGGGATCTACGGGGGCCTGGCGGAATCCCCCCGCCTTCACACCAACAACATCATCTGGAACAACATCCCTGACCAGATCGGCGGTCTCAGCGACAGTCTCAGCGTTCGCTACTCCGATGTGATGGGTGGTTGGCCGGGCACCGGCAATATCGACGCCGATCCGGCCTTTGTGTCCCGGCGAGGATTCGACTACTTGCTGGGGCCTGGTTCTCCCTGCATCGACGCGGGCGATCCGGAGGTGAGCGACGGTGTCTCCGACTGGCATCCCCGCTGGCCCGCCGGCTACCCGAACGCGGAGCGCTCGGATATGGGGGCATATGGTGGGCCGGGGAACCGGGGCTGGGCGCGAACACCGCACTGAGGCACGGTGCCGAAGCTGAGATCCACGCCGTGAAGGGCCCCGGCAACCCGGCGGGCAGTGCAGCGGACCGGGGAAATCAGGCCAACCTATTTCAACAACGCAACACGCCGCGTGGTCTCTTCGTTGCCGACCCGCAAGCGCACCAGGTAGACGCCCGAGGCGACCGGCATTCCCTGGCTGCTCCGTCCATCCCATTGAAAGCGATGGCGGCCGGCGGCGAGCGACCGATCCACCAACACTTTGATTCGGCGGCCGCCCGAATCGTAGATACCGAGACGAGCGTGCGCGGCGCGGTCCAACTCGATGGGGATTGTGGTGCGCGGGTTGAAGGGATTGGGCAGGGCGGGACCGAGAACGATTCCTGGCGTGGCCGGCGCGGAGGGTGCGGAGTCCTCGATCGACGTCAGCGTGTGGGCGAAGATGTCGAGGCCGCCCCTGCCGTCGGCGAGGTAGACGTGGGGATCTTGCGCGGCGACGCTTAGGCCACCATAAGCCGTCTCGTAGCGGGCGACTTCCAGCGGTTCGGTCGGATCGGAAACGTCGAGGATTCGCAGCTCCCCCTCCCATTGGGTGAGATACGCCCGGTCCCCGACGACCGTGATTCCCCGACTCATGTAGCCGCAGTCCCATCCGCCCACCTGCCGCGGGTCGGCCGGGTCGGCCACGTAGGCGAAGGACCCCACGACGGAGACGTCGTGAGCGGCGGCCGCGAGCGTGCAGCCCCCCACTTCCCCGGGGCTGTTCGGGGTCCGCGGCATCGATCACGCGCCATCCGCCCTCTTCGTCGGCCAAATAGAGATGCGACCCGGAGAGCGCGATCCCTCTCACCATGCCGGGTGTGTGGAGCGATCCCAGCAGGGTCTGCTCCGCGTCGAAAACCAGCACCGCGCCACCGGCCCCAACGAAGGTGTGGACTCCGTCCGTGGCGACGCATTCGGCCGGCCCGAAGAGTGCCCGGCCGATCAGCTCCTGCTCGGCGCCTCCATCGACCTGCAAGGCGGACGCCGCAGCGACGTTGCCGGTCGCCACGATCGCCGCCAAGAGCGCCAACCGCCGGCGGAACCGGTTTTGCCGCGTGCTTCGCGCATCGGTTCGTCCTCCCCGTGGGGCAGATCACTATGGGACGCGCGCGCGAAGTTGCCCGCGACCCCAGTGGGGAGGATCGGCGGCGATCCGAATCACGCTACCGGAGCTCTGAGCCTCGGCCACGCGCTCAGCGCCCCGGCAACGGCGCGCCCGGGGGATCGATCTCGGTGCCCAGGGTCCAGGTCATGGCCCGGTCGATCAGGGCGGCTTCGTGGCTGCGGCCCTCTCGCTCGTAGGAGCGGCCGATCTTGGCCAGCAGGCGATTCCGCGGGCCGTCGCTACGAATCGCCTCGCGGTAGTCGCGCCGGGCGTCGGCGTGGCGGCCGATGGCGGCCAGCAGGTTGGCGCGGGTGGTCAGCACCTGGTGGGGGGCGGCGCGGCGCAGGAAGGGCTCGGAGCGGGTGCCGGGCGGATGGCGCCGGTGCAGCTCGAGCATGCGGTCGAGCACGCTCAGGGCCTCGGAGGTGTTGCCGGCGGCCAGCGCGGCCTCGCCCCAGATGCTCCAGAGCTCGTCGTCGAGGCGGCCGGGGGCGGCGCCGCCGGCGACCTGGCGGGCCTGCTCGGGGCGGCCGGCGTGCAGCAGGCAGAAGGCCAGGTGCAGGGGCAGGCGGGCGTAGCGCGGGTCGAGGGCGCGCACCGCTTCGTAGGCCGTCACCGCTTCGCCGAAGACGCCACGGCGCTCGTGGGCGATGCCGATGCGGTAGAGCAGGCGCGGGTTGCGCGGCCCGGCCTCGTGGGCGGCGAGGAGGTGCGGCAGGGCCCGTTCGGGGCGGCCGTGGATCAGGTGGCGCTCGGCGCTCAGTAGCTCGCCCTCCGATCCCCAGGTGGAGTGCAGCTCGGCGAGGCCGAGGGCCAGGGCGATCCCTCCGACCGGCAGCAGGAGGGCGGCGCGGCGCGGGCGGGTCAGCCGCAGCGGAGTGCCCGGCATGCCGCCGCCGAGGGCTCCGACCAGTCCCCAGAAGGGCAGCGCAACCGCGATCCAGCGCAGGTTGGGGCTGGCCAGCGCGTCGACCGCCACTCCCGCGATGCCGGCCAGCGCCGCCACGCGCCACGCGAAGTCGGAATCGCCGCGCGCCGCCCCGATCACGCCGCGCGCCACCAGCAGCAGCGGGATCGCCGCCAAGAGCAGCCCGACCGCGCCCAGCTCCGCCAGCAGCTCGAGCGGCTCGCAGTGGGCGTGGCCGACGTTCGGCGTGAGGCCGTTCAGCGGCGCCTCGGGCGGGATGGTGCGCTGGATTGCGCCCACGAAGGTGCCCAGACCGTGGCCGGCGATGGGCGCTTCGAGCCACAGGGGCCACGCGCCGCGCCAGATGGTGTGGCGCACCAGGGCGGTGCCGGTCGGATCCGCGAAGAGGGTCCACGCGGCCGCCGCGCCGCCCGCCGCCACCAGGCCGGCCAGCACCCGCGTGCGAGCGCGGCGCGGCGAGAGCAAGAGGGCGTGCACCAGCAGCGCCACCGCGAGCCCACCGAGCGCCGCCTCCGACCGGTGCGCCGCCACCAGGGCGGTCGCCAGCACCAGCACCAGCCAGCGGCGCTTGCGATCCCCCGCCACCACCAGCGCCAGCGGGATCCACAGCACACACGAGGCCGCCAGCACGTTCGGGTTGCCGGCCGCCGCGCCCATCGGCCGCATCCCGTCCCAGAAGCGCGGCACCGGGATCGTGGCCAAGAGCGGCAGCATCACCAGGAAGGGGCGCAGCATGGTGCGCGGCTGGAAGCCGATCAGGACCACCAGCGCGAAGGCGGCGCAACAGTGATGCAGCAGGCGCGCCTGGTCGAGGCGCAGATCGAGCGCGGCACCGGAGCTGCGCGCCCAGCCCCAGAGCCCCAGGCCAGCAGCGCCAACAACATGGCGCGCGGCACGCGGCTCGGTCCTCCCGGGCGCAGCGCAGCGGCCAGGCAGAGCAGCCCCACGCCGATCCCGGCGACTGCTCCCTTGATGCGCACCGGCTCCAGGTGGGCCGGGTGGTAGGCGAGGGCGATCAGGGCCAGCAGCAGCGCGGCGGCCAGAGCGAGGGGGTCGGGGCGTGCGGAGGTGGGTTTCTGGGGATTGGAGGACATCCTGCGGCGATGCTAGCGCGGATGGCGGGCCACGGATGCCAAACTGGTCTCTAGTCGGCGAGACGGGCGCCGGGGCCGGGAGGGCCCGAGAGCGGTCCCGCCGATTCACCACGAAAGGAGCCGCGTGTGAGACTCTCGATCGCGCTCACGTGCGCGCTCGGCGCCGCCGGGATCGCGCACGCCGCCACCATCACCGTCCCCACCGATCTTCCCACCATCCAGGGCGCGATCGACGCCTCGACCGAGGGGAATACCGTCCTGGTGCTGCCTGGCACTTACGCTGAGCACGAGATCGATCTCGGCGGCCGGGCGATCGTGGTGCGCGGCTCCGATCCCGGCGACTCCACGGTGGTCGCGGCACCGTGGTCGATGCCCAGGGCGCGGGGACGGTCTTCGTCTTCCAGGCCTTCGAGGACAGCACCAGTGTGCTCGAAGGGCTGACGCTGACCGGCGGGGTGGGCTCGACCGGTCCCGAGGTCAGGGGCGGCGGAATCACCTGCCGTCCCGACAGCTCTCCGCGGATTTGAAGCTGTTTCGTGCGCGGCAACCGCTCCCCCGGGGCGGGCGGGGGAATGCGCTGCTTTCTCGCCGAGCCCGTGATCGAGGACTGTCGTTTCGAGAAGAACAGCAGCGAGGACGAGGGCGGAGGGATGTTCTGCGACTGGTCGAGTCCCTCGATACGACGCTGTGTGATTCGTGGGAATGAAGCGCTTTTCGGTGCTGGTGTGAGCGCCTTCTGGGAATCGAATCTCGAGCTGGTGGACTGTCTGATCGTGGAGAACCTGGCGGCGGCGGACGGCGGAGGGGTCGCCTGCAGCTACGAGAGCGACGGTTTGCTGAGGCGCGTCGTACTGCGTGACAACCAGGCGGCGCGCGGCGGTGCTGCGTCTTCACACCGCGCCTCGCCGCGTTTCGAGCATTGCGAAGTCGTCGGCAACAGCGCCCACACCGGTGGGGGGATCCATGCGGAAACCGGTAGGCTCCTCGTCGCCGACAGCTATCTCGCGGACAACGCGGCGGACGCCAGCGGCGGCGCGATATCCGTGGCCGAGGTGTACGGCTATTGGTGGGGAGGCCTCGTACTGGATGCCTCCATGCTGGTCGGCAATCGCGCCGGCGGCTCTGGTGGGGCTGTCTGCGGCGCGTCCGGAGTCACGCTCGACATCGACCATTGCACGATGACGGGGAACGAGGCCGGATCGGAAGGGGGGGCGGTCTATTGCGGGCAGAGTCTCGCGATCAAGAGCAGCATAGTTCGATACAATGGAACGGACGCCATCGCCGGGTATCAGCCCTACGGTGAAGTCCTGGTCTCCTACAGCAACATCCAGGGAGGGTGGCTCGGCGAGGGCAACATCGACCTCTATCCGCTCTTCTGCGACGCCGGATGCGGGGCGATCAACGATCTGTCGCTTGCTGCCGACTCGCCCTGCGTGGGGACCGGTGAGGGCGGTAGCAACATGGGCAGCTACGGCGTCGGTTGCGACACACCGGTGCGCATGGGCACGATCCGGGTTCCGAGCGATGTGGCCGAGATCGGCGCCGCGGCGGCGCTGCTCTGCGATGGCGACACCTTGTTGATCGAACCGGGGACCTACCGGGAATGGGGGATCGAGCTGCCGCCACGTGAGATCGTCGTCACCGGCAGCGCACCCGAGGATTCCATCGCGGTCGCCGCGACGGTCGTCGATGGAGATCGACAGGGCGTGGTGTTGGCGATGGAGCTCGAAAGCGATCGGCCACGGAGGATCCAGGGGATTACGATCACCGGAGGGCGCGGAGCCGACGGCGGTGGAATCGTCTGCCGCGGCGGCGCGGAAACGATGATCGAATGGTGCGCGATCGTCGACAACGAAAGTCACGGTTCGGGCGCCGGACTGCTCATCGAGGGTACCGACACCTTCGTGTCCCATTGTGTCTTCGCCGACAATCGAGCCCAGATGGACGGAGGAGGCGCGTGGATCGATGGCCGAAAAGCCGAGATCGCGCTGTCGGACTGCGTCTTCGTCCGCAACTCCTGCGGTGGAGGTGGAGGCGGCTTGTTCGTGGGTCCGGCTGCATCGCGGCTGAGCGCGGGATCTGGTGTCTTCGTCGGGAATGAGGCGGTCGGAGCGGGGGGGGGCTTGCTCGCTGAAAGCTACGCGGATCTCGAGGGCTGCCTTCTCCTACGCAATCGGTCCAGCAACGGCGGCGGGTTGTACCGCCGCGGTGGCAGCCTCGAGCGCTGTGATATCCGCGACAATATCTCCTCGGGGCCTGGCGGAGGTACCGGCGGTTGGCCCTCCGATTTCATCTACTGCGTGATACGCAACAACCAGGCAGCCGAGGCTGGGGGAGGGATCTACGCTTCCAGGATCGACATGGTGGGTTGCCTGATCGTGGAGAACTCAGCGAATCAGGGCGGTGGGATGAGGATTCGCATCTCCGAGAGCGAAATCGTCAACTCGACGATCGCCGAGAATCGGGCATGGAACGGTGGCGGCATGCTTCTGGACGGCACCTACTCCGGTGATATGAACAACTGCATCGTGTGGGGCAACAGCGGCGATCAGATCACGCCCGGGACCTCGATCAATGTCAGCTACTCTTCGATCGAAGGAGGATGGCGCGGCACCGGCAACCTCGACGCACACCCCCGCTTCTTCTCCCGCCAGGGCTTCGACTACCTGCTCGGACCCGAGTCGCCTGCCGTCGATGCCGGCGATCCGGAGATCGAGGACCAGATCTACGACGCCCACCCCCGCTGGCCGGTCCAGGTGCCGAACGGCGTGCGCTCCGACATGGGCGCCTATGGCGGGCCGGAGAACCGCGCCTGGTACGTCCGCCGCATGGGCGGAGAGGAGGGCTCGTGATGGTGGGCTGGAGCGGATTACTGATCGTCTCGGTCGCCTTGACGGCAAACGACGCGCCCTGGGAGTGCACCGCCGTGGCCTGGGCCAGCGGAATGGTGGTGGGGGGCGGTGGAGAGCGGATCGTGGCGGCGCGGCCGAATCGACCGCCGTCCGTGGTGCGCATCACGGGAGTGGTGCGCGATCTCGACGCCGAAGGTCGCCGGGTGGCGGTCGCGGCCGACTGGGCGGGAGTTCATCTCTTCGAGGTCGGCGGGGCGGTCGAGCTCGCCATGACGATCCCCACGAGCGACGCGGCGGTGGCGCTCGATCTCGACCACGAGACCCTGGCGATCGCCGGGGCCAGCGCTGGCGCGAGCATTCTGCGACTGCACGAGGGACGAGTCGACTGGCGAATCGATCACGACCTGGATGCGGAAATCGTCGACGTGCAAGTCGACGGGACGAGCGTCTGGGCCGCCTCCTCCGACGGCAGAATGTGGAGACTGCGCGGAGAGCGGATCTCCGGTCCCTTCGCGATCCCTGGGAATGGCGCCCAGCCGCGCTTTGTCGCCGCCAACGACGGAATCTCGGTCTGTCGGGGCAGCCGGTTGATGCGGCTCGACGAGGGTGGCGTCATTTCGGTCGGCCGCCTGGTGCACGGCGGCGACGGCGAATGGCTCTACGGTCCGGGCGGGATTCTACGCCGGGACGACAGCGCGGGCGGGGTCCAAGAGGTGCTGCTGCGGCGCGATCCGATGGTCTGGGCGATCGCCAGCGAGAGGGACCGCCTCGCCCTTGCCGAGGGAGCGCGGGGCGTTGGCATCTGGCGGGTCGACGGCCACCGGCGGCCGCTGCGCCTCGGCAGTCTGCGACCCGGCGGATGGAGCTCGATCGCGGACACCGCCTCGGCGACACCCGAGGAAGCGCCCTGGGAGACGGCTCTGTTGCCGATCGGTGGATTGTCGTTGGCCGGCCGCCCGCTCTCCATCACGGTGCAGAATTCGATCGCCTGCGTGGCGGCGGCCGAGCGCGGACTGCGGGTGATCGATGTGTCGAATCCCGCGCGGCCGATCGAGGTCGGCTGCTACGACGCCGCCGACAGCTCGGTCTATCTGAACGAAGTGCTGTTTCACCAGGGCTACCTGATCGCCGGAGGAGACATCGATTTCGATGACCAGATGATCCGCATCTTCGATGTCTCGACGGCCTCCGATCCGGTGCTGGTCTCAAGCCATCCCACTTCTGGTCGCGTGCGCGGAATCGATGCAATCGGCGACCGCATCTACGCATCGGGTGGTTACCAATTCTCCGGCGGCTATCCCAAGCTCTGGACCATCGACATCAAGGAGATCGACTACCCACGGCTGATCGGCGCGCAATCCGGGTACACCTCCGGCACCTACTACAGCGCGATCGCAGTCGATCCCGCGGCCGACTTTGCCCTATGTTACTTCTACCACGTTCCCTATCGCCTGTACAGCTGCGATGTCACTTTTCCGGAAGTGTGCGGCTTTTCATGGAATCTCTGGGCGACCGGCGCCACCGACATGGAGGTAGCCGGCGACATCCTGCACCAGGCATCCGGAGGCTTCGATCGTGGCAGCTACCGAGCCGTCCAGATCGATCACCAGGGCTTCATGAAGGTCGAGGCAACTCTGTCGCTGGCCGGCGGCGAGATGGAGCGATTGGCCGTGAAGGGCGATCGAGTCTACGGAGCGGGCAACGGCTGGCTCTGGGTGCTCGATGTTTCGAATCCGCGCGCCCCCGAGCTGGTCTACGAGCCCGAGGCCGTTCCGGGCGCCACCGATGTCGCCCTCGACGACGCCGGCTTCCTCTACGTCTCCCTCGCCGAGGAGGGGCTGCGCATCTACCGGATCTTCGATCCGCGCTGGTAGTCAGGAGCCTCGTGCCTTGGGCATGATCGCCCACAGCGCCACGTAGGCGAGAATCCCAGGAAAGGCGATCGAGGCGATGGAGAAGACCACGTAGAGGATCCGCACCAGGGTGGGGCTCCAGCCCAACCAGTCGGCGATGCCGCCGCATACGCCGGCGATGATCTTGTGCTCCGAGGAACGATGTAGGGGCATTGCGTGCTTACCGCGCGGTCCGCCTTCCGGCGGAGCAGGACAGGGGATTGAGCTCATGGGTTCAAGGTATCATGCGCCTCGCGATTCGCTCCCGCCACCGAAACAACCATGAGTCTTACCAAGAAGCTACGCCGCATCCTGCATCCGGCTCCGGCCCGAGCGCCGGATTTCCTCATCATCGGAGTCGCCAAGGGGGCGACCACGACGCTGATGGCGAATCTGAACCGCCATCTCGATCTCTTCCTGCCGGCGAAGGAGATCGAGTTCTTCTCGTCCGATGCCGAGTTCGCCAAGGGTCGCGCCTGGTACCAAGCCCATTTCAAGACCTTCAAACGCCTGGCGGGCGACAAGAGCCCGGGTACGATTTATCACCTGCGCGCCCACCGGCGCATGGCCGCGATGCTGCCCCGCGCCAAGCTGATCCTGCTGCTCCGCGACCCGGTCCGGCGCGCGATCTCGAACTGGAACATGCGTGTCGCCAAGGGACGCATCCGTGACTTTACCGCAGAGGGCGACCCCTCGTTCACCGCGCTGGTCGACCACTACCTGCGCCTGCGAGGCTCCGAGCGCGCCCGACTGCAGCCCTTCGACATCATCCACCGCGGCCTCTACGCCGAGCAGATCGAGCACCTGCTCGGCTTCTACCCGCGCGACCAGCTCCACATCGCCATCACCGAGCACCTGGCGGCAGATCCCGACTCATGCATTTCGCCGATCTTCGCCTTTCTCGGTGTCCCGACGATTCCGCCGCATCCCGGCATTCGGCGCCGCGCCGGGCGCTACCCGGCCGCGGCGATCGAGGAGTCGGCGCGCGACCGACTGCGGGAGCTCTACCGGCCCCACAACGAGCGTCTCTTCGAGCTGCTCGGGCGGCGCATCGCCGAGTGGGAGGAGGACCGGTGACGCGCGGTCTGCGGGTGGAGAGCATCGATCGGATGAGCCGTGCCGCGCGCCGCGGAGTCGGCGTCGGGCATCGTCTGATCGCGGTGAACGGCCGCGAGGTGAACGACGATCTCGACCTGATCTTCGAGGCCAGCGGCGAGGAGCGCGTCCAATGCCTGTTCGAGCGCGAAGGCGAGCGGCTGGAGGTGGAGCTGCCCCAGGGCGACTGGGGGATCACCTGGGGCGAGACCGAAACTCGCCTGTGCCGCAGCAAATGTGTCTTCTGTTACGTGCACCAGAACCCGAAGGGGATGCGCCGGCCGATCTACGTGATGGACGAAGATCTGCGGCTGTCGTTCCTCTTTGGCAGCTTCACGACGCTGTCGAATCTGAGCGACGCCGACCGCCGGCGCATCGTCGCCCAGCGCTTGTCGCCGCTCTACGTTTCGGTGCACGCCACCGACGAGCGGGTGCGAGAGTCGATGCTGCGGCTGCGCGCGCGGGCCAACCGCACGCCGATTCTCGACGACATCGACTTCTTCGTCGCCCACGGCATCGAGCTGCACACCCAGACGGTGCTCTGCCCCGGCATCAACGACACTGCGGTGCTGGAGCGCACAGTGCGCGACCTGGCCGCGCGCCGGCCGCTGATCCGCTCGCTGGCCTGCGTGCCGGTGGGACTGACCGCCCACCGCAAGAACCTGCCCCGGATCCGTCCTTTCGACCGCGCGGCGGCCGCCTCCGCGGTGGCGCGCATCGAGGAGCTGGATGAGCGCCTCGACGACGGAAGCCGCGAGCGCTTCGTCTATGCCGCAGACGAGCTCTACTGCATCGCCGGCCTCGATCCGCCGCCGCTGGAGCACTACGGCGACCTGGAGCAGCTCGACAACGGCGTGGGGCTGATCCGCTACTGGGAAGAGATCATCACCGAAGCCCTGGCCGATCTACGGCCCGCGGCGCGGCCGCGCCGGGTACTGGCGCTGACCGGGATGTCGGCCCACGGCCACCTCGAAGCGGCGCTACGGGCGGCGGAAAGGGATCACCTGGAGCTGCGCCTGGATGCTGTTCCCAACCGCCTCTTCGGCGACACGGTGACGGTCGCCAATCTGCTCGCCGGCGCCGATCTGCTGGCGGCGATCGACGCGGCGCTCCGCAGCGGCTTCGATCCCCACCTGGTGCTCCTGCCGCCGAAGATCCTGAACTCCGATCGTCTCTTCCTCGACGATCTGTCCTTCGACGAGGCGCGGGCCCGCGCCGGCGTCGAGCTGGCACCCGCGCCCGACGACCCGCGGGAGCTGGCGCGGATGCTTGGTGGCCCACTCAGTGGGTGAGCTGGTCGATGACCTGGTAGAGATCGATGTACTCACGTTCGGTCACCGCGCTCCGCCAGTGCCCGGTCCAGCGCGCCGTCGCGTAGATGGAGAGCACCAACACCATCATCCCGGCCCAGAAGACCGGGGCGCTCAGGCGCCGCGAGCCGCCCAGCACCAGGGCGTTGGGCTCGGGACAGGTGGCGACACAATCGAGGCAGCCGGTGCACTCCGCGCTGATGATCCGCGCCTTGCTCGATACCGGCAGGCGCGCCATGCAGGCCGCGTCGCACATTCCGCAGTCGAGGCAGGCCTCGGCGTTGCGCTTGATGCGCAGCGGTGAGGCGAAGGAGAACAGGCCGAACCAGGCGCCATAGGGGCACAGGTAGCGACACCAAAAGCCCTCGACGAAGACCGAGCCCAGCGCCAACAGCGCGAGCACCACGGCCGCGGTGGTGCTGAGGTCGGCGAAGAAGAGGTACATTTTGACATCGCTGACGCGGTTGTAGGGGGCATGGATGAAGGCGGCGAGGGCGTCGGCGTGCATCGAGCCGATCGCCCAGACGAAGAAGACGAGCAGCAGGTACTTCAGAGAGCGAAGTGGGATGTCGAGCGAGGTCGGTGGCGCGAGGTTGCGGCCCACGATGCGCCGCCCCAGCGCCGCCAGGCGCTCGGAGAGCAAACCGACCGGGCAGATCCAGGAGCAGAAGCTCTTGCGGAAGGCGAATACACACGCGGTGAAGGCCACGAAGAGCAGCGTGGCGGCGGGGTGGATGGTGTTCAAGCGCCCCTGGTAGAGCCAGTCCAATGCACCCATCAGACCGCTGATGGGCAGAAAGGCTTCGGCGCTCGGCGGACGGGCGGCCAGAGGCAGCTCGCCGCCACGAATCGTCGCCACGAAACGGGCGAAAAGCCAGCCGATCCAGATCAGGAAGAGCGCGAACCCGCCCTGGCTTGCCAGCCGCAGAGCGTAGCTGCGGCGCTTCTTTGGGCCGATGCATCGTTCCAACGTGGAGCCAAAGCGCGCCGTCTCGGCGTCAGGCTCAGAAGCGCAGGTCGAGACGGAATGCATAGAAGGCGCCGTTGAAGCCGAAGGGGCTGGCCCTGGGGTACTGGAAGATCTTCCCCTCGCCGGCAAAGGGGTGGCCCTGGTCGATGGCGAAGTCCGGGTAGACATCGAAGACGTTGTGGCCGGTGAAGGCCACGCGCACCGCATCGGTGAGCTGGTAGGAGAGATCGACGTCGGTCAGCCACTTGGCGCCGAAGGTCGGATCGCTCGCGGGATCGCCGATGTCGATCACGCCCTGGATCGATCCGAAACGAATCCCCCGCACCACGCATCCGATCGGCCCGCGCTGGTAGGTAGCGTCCAGAATCACCGTTTCGCCCGGCTGATACTCTTCGATTCGGACCCGTTCCACGCGGTTCAGCACCACGTCCTCGCCGGCCTCGCCGAGGACCGCGGGAGCCTTCACGTCGCCGATGATTCGGGTGCGGTTCAGATGACATTTGGCGCTCAGATCGAGGCGGCCTCCGGCGCCCAGATTCCAGTCCAGGCGGGCCGAGAGATCGGCGCCCTGGGTGCGGGTGTCGACCGCGTTGGTGAAGTAGCGGGCACCGGCTACGCTGTACGACTCCAAGAGATCGACCACATCCTGTCCGTAGACCTCCGCATCTTGATTGATGTCGCCCGAGAGAACGATTCGGTTCTCGATGGCGGCCAGAAAGTAGTCGGCCGCGAGCTCGACATTGGCGAGGGGCTGGTAGGTCGCGCCGGCGCTCACATGAAGCGAACGCTCAGGCATCAGGTCGGACGCGCCCAGGCCCTGGGCCAGGGGGTGGTCGACGGGAAAGGTGCCGACTTCGTAGGGGACGTTTTCGATGAAGGCGGTGGCGGTGGAGGTGAAATGGGATTGCGCCAGGGAAGGTGCCCGAAACCCGGAGCTGGTCGAGCCGCGCAATACCACCGCGTCGAGCGGCTGATAGGCCAGCGCCAGCTTGCCGTCGAGCGTCGATCCGAAATCGTCGTAGTACTCGTAGCGACCGGCAAGCCCCAGCAAGAGCTCGCCCCTCAGATCGCTTTCGAGATCCAGGTAGAGCCCGATATTATGTCTCGACTCATCGCGCTCGTTGCCGGGCATGAAGCCGGGAAAGACCTGCGCTCCGGCCGAGGTGATCGCTCCGGCGTTGGGGCCGTCGAGCACCGGGACGCCCCGATGGATGTACGACACCTCTTCGCCGCGCTCGATCCGGTAGCCCTCGTAACGGTGCTCGAGTCCCAGGCCGACGCGCAAAGGAGTGGCCAGCAGATCGTCGAAGGCGCGGAAGAGATCGACGTTGGTGGTGCTTTGCCGGAAGATCATCGTGCCACAGTCGAAGCTGGTGGAGCTCGACTCGCCGAACGACGCGTTCAGGCTGTTCTCGACGTGGTACTGGTAGCGGTTTTCGCCGCTCGAGTTGCTCAGATCCCACGACCACGCCGACTCGGTCTCGCCGCGCAGCCCGAGCGCCGCCGACAGATCCCAGATCTCGGGAGCGATCAGGGGCAAGAAGCCGCGCGGGTAGATCGCGCGCACATTGCGGTCGTCCTGGGGTGTTCGAAAGAACCCGCCGGCCTCGCTCTGGCGATAGCTCGCTCCGCCGAAGAAGTAGCAGGTGGCGAGGTCCGACAGAGGTAGCTCGCCGTTGAGCATCGCCAGCCTATCCTGGGCCTCGGGGTCGCCGAGTCGGAAGGTCACCAGGTCGTTCAGGCGCGGCTCGTCGTTGCGCGGATCGCCGTCGAAATACTGCTGTCTGCTGTCGGCGCCGGCGCGATTGGTGCGTTCCCGATCGCGGATCTCGCCGGTGACGTGGACGAAGCCCTCGTTCGGCAAGGCCCTGCCGAAGCCGTAGTCGACTTGCAGGACCTCGCCGTCGCCCTCGCGGGTTGCTCCCCAGGTGGCCGAAGAGTGGGTTTCGCCGTCGGCGCGCAACACGATATTAATGATGCCGGCGATGGCATCCGATCCGTACTGGGCGGCGGCGCCGTCGCGCAGCACCTCGATGCGCTCGATCGCGCGCAAGGGGATGGTGTTGAGATCGACCGAGGTGCAACCGCGGCCGACCGAGTCGTTGATGTGGACCAGGGCACCCGAGTGGCGCCGCTTGCCGTTGATCAGCACCAGCACCTGGTCGGAGCCCATGCCGCGCAGCGTGAAGGGGCGGGCGTGATCGGTGCCGTCCTCGATCGTGGAGCGGGGGAAGTTGAACGATGGCAAGAGCCGTTGCAGGACCTTGTTCAGCTCCCCGTAGCCCGAGCGCTCGAGCTCGGCGGCGGTCAGGACGGTCACCGGAACGGGGGACTGGGAAAGCGCTCGCTCGGGGCCGCGTGTGCCGACGTCGATCTCGACCGCCATCAGCTCTTCGAGCGAGAGGTGGTAGTACTCGCCGGGCTCCGGGGGCGCGGTGTCGGCGCGCACCACGGATGCGAGGGCGAAGGAGAGCGGGAGCAACGTCAATCCGCGCAAGGCGTGCATGTCGACCTCCGTCCCATTTGGATCGGTCACCGATCGGCCCGCGCGGCGGGCCGCGGGCGGCCGATGCGCTGGTGGTTGGAACTCGCCGTCGGGGTTCGACTCGGGATGGACCTCTCCGGCGGCACGCTGCTCCAGATCATAGGGCCCATGGCGCGCTGCGTCACGTACTTCCGGCGGAGGCACTCAGCCCGCGTGCGCCTGCACTCCGAGTCGCGACACCACGCGGCGCAGCGAGGAGTCCTGCATGCGCAGCACGCGCGCCGCGGCGCGTTGATTGCCACCGGTGTCGCCCAGGGCGCGCTCCACGACTCGGCGCTGGATTTCGTCGATGACCTGGCGGTGCCCGGTGTGGGTGATCCAGTCGAAGAGGTCGTCGATCAGCCCGCTCCGACCCTCGGTCGCTCCCGGACCCGAGGCCGCCTGCCGCAGGTAGTCCGGCAGCAGCCGCTTGGGGATCGACGCGCATTCTCGACCGTGAAGCTCCGCCGCGGTGAGCACGGCGTTCTTCAGCTCGCGGATGTTGCCGGGCCAGTGGTAGCTCTGGCAGACGTGCAGGGCCTCCGCGCTGAAATGCGGCGCATTGTCCAGCCGGCGCTCCTCCTGGAAGGTGGCCAGGAACTGGTCGATCAGCTCGGGCAGATCTTCCATACGCTCGCGTAGGGCGGGCAGGTGGATCTGGGTTCCCGCCAGGCGGTAGTAGAGATCGGGACGGAAGCGACCGGCATCCATCTCTTCGCGCGGGTCGCGGTTGGTCGCCGCGACGATGCGTACATCGGTCGGCTGCGCATTGCGACATCCCACCGGACGCACTTCCCGCTCCGCCAGGGCGCGCAACAGCTTGGCCTGCATGGCGGGCGCCATTTCGGCGATCTCGTCGAGGAAGAGGGTACCTCCGTGAGCGGCCCGGAACAGCCCCGGGCGGTCCTCGGTGGCGCCGGTGAAGGCGCCGCGCTTGAAGCCGAAGAGCTCGGCCTCGGCCATGCTCTCGGGGATGGCGGCGCAGTTGACCGCCACGAAGGGGCCGCCGGCACGCGGGCTGTTCTGGTGGATCAGCTCGGCTACCAGCTCCTTGCCGGTGCCCGATTCGCCGGTAATCAGAATCGGTAGCTCGGCGGCCTTCAGGCCGCGCACTCTGTCGAGGACATCGATCATGGCCGCCGAACGCGAACGAATGGCACCCAGCCGGGTGGCGGGGGCGGCTTCGCGGCGGTGGGAGTCGGCCCCCTGCTCGCCCCGAGCCACGCGCACGATCGCCGACACTCCGGCGGCGATGGAGGCGAAGGCGCGCAGGTCCGAGCGGTCGAAGCCGGCGCGGGAGTCGGTGGCGGTCGCTTCCACGTAGACCAATCCCTCGGCGATGCCTTCCCGTGCGATCGAGTAGAGCATCGCGGAGCGCGCGGGTTTCTCGGCCGGCGCGGCCGCCGGTGAGAGCAGAATCGGCACGTTCGGATCGCTGACGCTCGATCCGAGGTGCCGGGCACCTAGCGTCCGCATCGTGGCAGCTTCGATTCCCTGGTTGGCCAACACTTCTGATTCGCCGGTCCGGCAGTTGGTCTGCAGCAACACGACGCCCGTAGCGGCGAAGTGCTTGCGGATCGTGTCGCAACAACTGGTCAGTCGTGCGCGGTGATCATCGAGGCCGAGAGCCGCCACGAGCTCGTCGATGACGGCGGCGGTGCCGGAGATATCGGTGTGGAAAGCCGCCTCCGCCGTGGCGCGAGCCGCGTCCAGCCAACCGCACCACAGGTCTCGCAGATGGCTCGAGACCTCGCCCGGGCAGGGGGCATTCCAGAGCATCGCCCGGCAGCGATCGAGACGCTCGACGGCGCCCGAGCGCCCGAATGCGGCGCGGGCGAGCGCGCGCAGCACCCGCACCTCCCAGGTAAACGAGTCGTGTTGGATCGCGCGAGCCGTCTCTTCGGCGCGATCGAGCAAGGACTCGAGCGCTGGCAGCGCATCGAGCTCGGCCTCGTCGATCAGCGCCTTGACCTGGTCGGCGAGGACTCGGAAGTGGACCAGCACCGCATCGTCGGTCCGGCTGCGCTCCTGCGCGCGTTCGAAGGCCCTGTTCGAGGCGTCTCGATCTCCCGCTCTTCGGTGGGCGATCGCCAGCAAGCGATGGAGATCGGCCTGCACCTGCGTGTGGCCATGGATGCGGGCCAGCTCCAGGGCGCGCTCGCATTCGTTCAGGCAGGGGCCGGGCTCGTCGTGGGCGGCGAGCTTGGCCTCGGCCAGCGCCAGGCGGGTGTAGGTTTCGTGGGAGCGCCACGGAGGACCCTGCCGACACTCTTCGACGAGCTCTCCGAGAGCGGCCTCGGCACGCCCGGGATCGTCGTGGATCCACACCGATGCCGAGGCGAAATCGTGATTGAAGCGTTCCGGGCTCGGGTATTCGACGGGGCAATCCCCGATCTCGCGCAGGCGTGCTCGTGCTGCGGCGACGTCGCGTAGGCGTAGGTCGTTGAACACTTTGCTGAGCTCGACCTCGAGCGAACCAGCTCCAGATTTCGCGGCGGATTCCAACGCGCGGCGCCCGTCCTCCAACTTTCCCAGCCCGAGGAATCCCGCGGCGAGCTGTCTTCGCAGCCCTGCCTTGCGGCGCGCCGTTTGGGCTGAGCCGATCGCCCTCTCGAGGAAGTGCAGCGACTCCAGATAGCGCCCGGGCCTCCAGTAGATGACTGCCAGGGCTTCGTACGCGCGCACCGTTCTTTCCGCAGCTTTCTCGCGCAGCGCAATCCCCAGCGCCAGATGAGCTTGCTCCTCCGCGGCCGGAGGGTGGCCAGCCTTGCGCGCCGCGTGTGCCTTCACGATGCGGATTTCGAATCGGGCCCAGGCGGGGAGCTCATCGCCCGGCTCCTCCGCCGCCAGCACCGATTCGATGTCTCCGGCATGCAGCCCTTGTCTCAGCTCCAGGATCAGCTCCCGGAGCCGCGCATCCTCATCGAGTCTGGGCACGGCCGGCCTCCGGCGGCGACGGGCAAGGAAGCACCTGCATCCGAATCAGGGCCCGCCACCACGGGGGCAGGGATCCCGGCGTGATCGAAGGCGGCGGGTTGTCGGGAACCTGTCCGGGCCGGACGAAATCGTCTTCCTGGTCGGGCGGCTCGGGACCCCAGATCGTGTCGACGATTTCCACCTCGGGCACCTCCCACATCTCGTGATAGATGATCGCCCCGGCATCTCCCATCGGCGCCAGATACAGCGCCAGCACCGCGGCGCCCAGCGGCGCGCCCCATTTACGGGGAGCTCTCGTCTCGTCTCGTGCATCTCTGGACATTTCGGACCTCCGGTGGCTGGGTGAGCTCGGCCTGTTGCGTCCACTCGCTCGATACACGAGCTGGCCTGGTTCCATTCTAGCCAGCCTACGGCTCGCCGCAGTGAAAAGCCGGGCTCGTCTTGGCGGGCCGATTGCGCTCGCGGCTGCGCGCGATGCGCGCCTGCGCCGCCGGGCACGCTCCCGAGCGACCCGCCCATGTCTCGCAGTGCATGATCCAAGTGATTGCCTCAATGCGCCATAGGCGATCAGCTGAGGAGCTCTCGGGGGGCGTCGAGCGGTAGCAGCGATCTGTGGTGCGCGCATTGCGCGCGGCCGATGCGGGCCCGAAAAAAGTCGTTTGCGCGCACAGGCAACCCGAGAAATATGTGCATGCATATTTTCCTCGGCCCTGGCACCGGCCGCGGCGAACACCTAGTGAATCGGCCCAGTCCCCAAGCTTCAATCACTTGCACCGCCCGCCGGCGCACTGTGCCGTTGCGATCGGCTCTCTTCCCGGGGCGCCGGCACGCTCCCTGCATTTGGGCGCCGGCCGTGGGCATCGAGCGGATGCCCTGCAACACGATCAACGCTTCGGCCACGCGCCGTCGACCCTTCATCCACCGGTCGACTCGTGAGCGCCGAGGAACCAAGGGAGGCTGCGATGCGATCCGATTCGACTCGTCATGTGCGAAGCGCCGCGCTGGCGCTGACACTGATGTTGGGCACCCAGGCGGCAACGGCCGCGGGGAGCGGCAATGGCCAGGGGCGACCCAATGGAACCCCATGGTGGGCTCCATCCGGTGGCTGGGACATGGGCGGCTACGGCTCGATCTCTCAGGAGTGGATCGCCACCGTGCCGGGTGCCGGGTTGGGGCAGAGCGGCTTCGTCACCGAGCTGACCCCCGAGATCGTCAATTCCGCCACCGGCAATGTGGTGTTGGCTTGTCCCTTGATCTCGCTGCCGGGCGTCGACCGGAGCACCATCACTCTGAGCGCCACCTACAACAGCGCAGAGGCCTGGTACGACTACGATCCCGGTCCGGCGCTCTACAACTACCTGGGGCTCGGCTGGACCTGTCCCGGTCCGATGTACCTCTACATCAACTCCGAGACCCCGGAGCTGAGCTATCTGCGACTCGACGACGGAAGCCGCTGTTCCCTGGCAGCGACCGATGAATGCGAACCTCATCTCGAGTGGGTTGTCAAAGGGCGTTTCTGGGACGTGAGCTTCGACGCCGGCAGCGGCACTTGGAGTGTCTCGGACGACGCACACACCGACAGCTACGTTTTCGATCAGGACGTGGACGAAGATGTCGTTCCCTACCCACGATCGGGGGAAGCGTTCGTCGCTCTCACCAGAATGAACGACGGCTTCGGGAACAGCTTCTCGATCTCCTACACACGGCTCGAGTACGCGGGCAACGAAGAAGACGAGACCTGGCTGATTCCGGAGCGCATCGACTACGACACGGGCTGGGCCGTGGCCTACGCGGCCAACGGCGGCGGATATGTAGGGACGATGGACGTTTTCGCGCCGCAGGCGGGGACGCCCGCCTATAGCGTCGACCTGAGCTACGAATACAAGCTGATCCCGGACTACCCCGACGAGCACGTGCGCTACGTGCTGGAGGAGATCGAGCTGAGCAACGATCTCGGTGAGCAAACGACTCTCGCGTCGTTCCGCTACGAGACCCAGATGGGCGGCGACACCGGCATCATCTCCTACGCCGACGTCGACCGTCGCGGCAAGGCCCATTACGACTACGAGTTCGTCTGGGCGGACGACGACCAGCAGCACTTGGTCGCCCGGCTCCAACGCACCTGGACCTACGATGCGCAACGGAGCAAAGTGGATCTGGCTCTCTTCGACTACTCGGATCCGTTGGAGCTACCCGGCTCGACGCCCGTCTACGAGTCCTCCACTTGCACCCTGCCCTACGATGGACACTCCCTTCGCCACGGCTATGGGCTCTACTTGGCGGGCGAGAGCTCGGTTCCGGTGTGTACCTCGATGGAGGTCTACCAGGACCAGGATCCCGATCCGCTCGAGATGGTCACCACGGCCTACATCGTGCGACCGGTGACGGACGACGGAGTGGAACACCACCTGGTGCAGCGGCTGATCGAATCGGTGTCGCGACGGATTGCGGGATCGTCCGACTACGAGGCTCAACTTGCCTGGATCCACAGCAACTGGGTGAGCCCGACCAGCATTGGAAGGGGTCCGAAGCTTCGTTCCGACGAGATGATCTGGACGGTCACACGGCGCGAAGCCGATGATTCCGATGTGGTAACCTCCTCCTTCGTCGGCGCGGAAGGGGAGGAGCTCGGGCGCATCGATTTCGAGTACGCACCCGGCGTCAAGCCGATCAGCCGGACCTTGGTGCGACACACTCTCGGCGAGACGACCGAGCTCGCGACCACCTACTCCTACCAGGGAGAGAACGTCGCCGAATCGATCACGCCCTCGGGCCTGGTCACGCAGTTCGACTATCAGGACCGGACGGTGGCCGGGGCGGATCTGTCGAGTCTGGGCGCTCTCAGAGCGACGAAGCGAACGCAGCAGCTCGCCGATCGGGAGCTGATCAGCTACCGCGGATTCTCCGAGAATCGCGGGCGCGTGGAGTTCGACTTGGGGCACAACGGCGCGAGTGCCGGCCTGTATGAGCAATCGATCTACACCGTGAGAGGCGATCTGCACGAGCAGTACAGCTACCACGAACGCCAGGGCATCGATCCGGCGACGCGAATCTGGGAAAACGGCCGGAGAGCGGACGGTGAGCTTTCGGTTCTGGAAGACGATAGCTACTTCGCGCCGATCGCGCATTCGTACAGCAAGCACGGCCGTCTGGTGCGCCGCTACACGAACGATGGAGCACAGGAGAGCCAGGAGCTGCGGGCCTACGACATGACGGGAAGCGGCAGACTGCTGCGCGTGTATCGCATCCTCGACGCCGCTTTCGACGAGGACGATCCCGACGCGCCCTTCGACGAGTACAGCTACGACGCGCTCGGGCGGGTGATCGAGATCGCTCACTGGAGCGACGCCACGACCTGGGATTCGTCGGTGCTCTACGAGTACAGCGGCCTGCACGATGTTGTGGTGACGGACGAGAACGGTCACAGAGAGAGCCGTTTCTACGACAACTGGGGTCGCTTGGTGCGCGTAGAAGAGTCCCCTGACGGCGGTGCCACGCTGCAGCAGACCACCTACGCCCACGACGCGGCCGGCAACCTGACGGAAAAGGTCGACGCCAAGGGCAACGTCTACCAGTGGGTCTACGACTCCCTCGGCAATATCATCGCGAATCGCAGTCCGAACACCGAGCCAGCCCAGGAGAACCCCTACGCGCCGGAGCTCGGCGGCTACCATTGCTACTATGTGTACGATTCGACGGGCGAGCTGACGCGGATGGTCGATGCCGAGCGTGATCTCAGCTACACTTACGATCGGCTCGGCCGCAGGCGAAGCGCGAGCGCGGATGGGCGATCGATCGCCTACGTCTACGATACCTACGAGACCATCTCCGAGAAGCCGAGAGACGACGCCTTCGACAACCCTCGAGGGCGCCTGGTGGCGAAGCTGGGACCGGCGATCCATACCTACCTCTACTACGACGTCGAGGGGCGGGTGCGCGAGCAGTGCGTGCGCTATGTCGGCGACGCACTGCCGCCCTTCTGGATCGGCTACCAGTACGATCGGGCCGGGCACCTGGTGACGATCACCTATCCCGACCCAGAGGCGGAGCAGGTGAGGGTCGAGCTCGATGGACTGCAGCGACCGGTGACGCTCGTCGGCGGCGACGACCAGGTTCTGGTTGCGCGAAGCTATGGCAACAACATCGACGGCAGCCCCTACGGCCTCGCGGAGCGAGTGGGTGAGTTCTGGTACGGGAGCTGGAATGGCGCGGTCCTGCACTCGGAGCGGGATCGAGTCGCGGGCATTGGATGTCCTCATTTCCGTGCCGACTATGGTTACGATGCGGCCGGCAATCTGCTCTATGACACCTCGTATTGGTACGATTACCACGAGCAGATGTACCATTACGACGATTGCGACCGCTTGCTTTCGGCGACCTACGACGAAGGTTCGCACAACCGTGGCTACGGCTACGATGCGAGCGGGAACCGAACTCTGCTGGAGATCGACGGCGCGAGCTTCGATTACACCATCGGTCTCGGCAGCGACCGCCTGGAGAAGGTCGAGCGCCAAGGTGAGCTGATTCGCGGCTTCGAGTACGACGACGCGGGTCGTACCTCTCGGATCGTCGACCATGAGTCGGGCGCTACCCTCTCCTATCAGTGGGACGAGCTGGCGAACCGTATTGCCAAGGTCGAGCGCCGCGAGGCCGACGAGCTGACGGTGGTCGCCGACTACGGCTACGATGCCGCCGGGCGGCGGGTCTCGAGCGTGGTCCGGAACCGCGCCGAGGGTACCAAAACCACGACCTGGCATCTGCGTGCTTCGACGGGCGATCTGCTCTTCGAGCTCAGGGCGCACCAGATCATGGTACCGCTGGAACCGCAGATATCCGCAGCCCGCTACAATCAACGAGGTGGAAGGGGCAAGCGCGGGGCCGGCAACTCGACCGACTGGAAACGGACCAAGTATTACTTTCTGGGAGGAGAACGAGTCGCGAGCCGCAGCGCCGGCGAGGTGCGCTACATCCTGAACGATCGTCTGGGCAGTGCGCGGGTGGTCTGCGCCGCAGACGGATCGCCGACGGCCTATGACTATCATCCCTTCGGCGACCTGATCGATGGAGGCGACGCAATCGAAGACCGTTTCTTGTTCACGGGTGGCGAGTACGACGCCATGACCGAGGACTACCACCTGTCGGCGCGTCAGTACCTCCCACGGCTCGGGCGTTTTCTGTCGCTCGAGTCGACGCCCGGGCGCACCAGTCCCTATGCCTTCCGGAGCGACAATCCCCTCGACGACTCGGGCGCGACCGAAGACCCGGTGACGCCGGCGGCGAAGCAGGACGAAGAGAGCGACGTTCCGGAAGGTCGGTCCACGATTCGACCCCGCTGGGAGGATGGGCTCGCTCCGTTGCATGCCGCGGTCGAGGAGCGCGACCGATCGTGCTTCCACTGCTTCAAGCAGCGGCCCGATCCCCCCGATCTCAGAGGCACCCACATGTGGTACCGGCTGCGCCGCGACAGGAGACCCCCGGACCAGGAGTACACCTGTCTGCCGTCGCCGGGATGGGGAAAGGGACGCAAGTGGTTCTTCAACGGGGGCTACGACAACTGGGGTGACGATTGGCTGCCGATGCCCACGTTGGAGGAGCTCGAGGAGGATGGCTACTGGGATCGGCCAAGGTGAGCGGAGGGTGGATTCCGGCGTGAGCGGACGGATGCCCCGGAGACCCGCAGCTCCGGGGCATCTCGTCGTGACGGATGTTGGACAAGGTGTACACTGTCCCCAGAACGACAAGCGACCGGAGCCCCACCATGAGCATCATCCCCTGCACTCTCGAGCAGCGCGATTCGACCCTGCGCCATCGCTTCCGGCTCGATCGGGGTCTGCCGGTCGAGCTCAGGAACTTCCTCAGCTTCCGCGGGGCGGAGGTCGATCTCGAGGAGACCTACCAGCGTAAGAGCAGCGAGCCCCGCGCCCTGCTCGCCGCCGCGATCCGCGACCAGCGAGTCCTCGTGACTTTCGAGCACGGCCCCTGGCGACTGCCGAGCGACAAGCGGGCCAAGCGTGCGGGCGTCGTGGTGCTGCGCCTGGGCGACCGGGGCTGGGCCGCGGTCGAGAGGGCGGTGCTGCGGCTGCTCGACCGCTTCGAGCCCGGAACCCTGGCCGGTGCCGTCACCCAGGTCGGAGAGGCCGCGATCGAACGCCAGCAACCGGTCTCCGCCGGCCGGGAGTAGCGGCTCCGCACCCGAAACCGATCTGCCACCCATGTCCCCCATCCCCACGGTCCCCGACCCCGACGTCCCCGCCCCCACCGCCTCCGATGACGACTTCGCGGCGCCGATCGTCGCCGTCGTCGGGCGCCCGAACGTCGGCAAGTCGACCCTCTTCAACCGCATCCTCGGTCGCCGCCACGCCATCGTGCACGACGAGCCCGGCGTCACCCGGGACCGGCTCTTCTGCGACGCCGAGTGGGCCGGCCGCCGCTTCACCCTGGTCGACACCGGCGGTCTGGTCCCCGATTCGCCGCTGCCGATGGAGCAGCTCATCAACTACCAGGTGGCGCAGGCGATCGACGCCGCCGACGTGCTGCTTTTGCTGGTCGACGTCCAGGTCGGCCCGGCGATCGGGGACGAGGGAGTCGCCCGCCTACTGCTCGACACCGGCCGCCCGGTGCTCTTGGCCGCCAACAAGTCGGATCACGAGGGATTGGCGGTCGACGCCAACGCCTACTGGTCGCTCGGCCTGGGCACGCCCCATGCGGTCTCGGCGACCCACGGTCGCGGCATCGGCGACCTGCTCGATGCGCTGGTGGCCGCCTTCCCCGAGCGCGCTCGCCTCGGCCGCGCGGTGCCGCCCGGGGTGCCGCGGATCGCCATCATCGGCCGTCCCAACGTCGGCAAATCGTCGCTGGTCAATGCCCTGACCGGCGAGGAGACCGCCATCGTCAGCGAGATTCCGGGCACCACCCGCGACGCCGTCGACACCTTGGTGGAGCTCGACGGTCGCCCCTACCTCTTCATCGATACCGCCGGTCTCAGGCGCCGAGGCAAGATCGCCCGCGGCGTCGAGCATTTCTCCACCCTGCGCACCATCGCCGCGATTCAGCGCTGCGAAGTGGTGTGCGCTCTGATCGACGCCGAGGCCGGCGTCACCGCGCAGGACCTGCGGGTGGCGGCGCTGGCCGCCGATTCGGGACGCGGCGTGGTGCTGGTCGCCAACAAGTGGGATTTGGTGTCGACCGAGCCCGGTTTCAGCAAGGAGTTCGAACTGGAGCTGCGGCGCCGCCTGCGCTTCTTGCACTACGCCACCCTGGAACGTACCTCGGCCCTCACCGGCCGCCGGGTGACCCGGCTGAACCGGGCGATCGACCGCGTCCACACCCAGTTTCACCGCCGCATCCCAACCGCCGAGCTCAACCGCGCGGTCGAGGCGGCGACCCGCCGCAACCCCCCGCCGGCGGTCAAGGGCAAGCAGATCCGCGTGCTCTACGCGGCCCAGGTCGGCGTGGCCCCGCAGCGTTTCGTCTGCTTCATGAGCTCGCGCATCGCCCTGCCCGAGTCCTACCACCGCTACCTGAACAACCGTCTGCGCGCCGAGTTTGGCTTCGAAGGCGTGCCCCTGGGGCTCCAGCTCCGCTACCGGCCCGCCAGGGGGGAGCGGCGCGGGGACGACAGGGCGATGCAGCAGTAGCGCTGCCTCAGCGCCGCCGCCGCACTCCGCGTCGCGCCGCCGCCCCGGCATCCAGATCGAGCACCACCACGGCGTGCTCGCCGAGCGCCAGATCGATCGTCTCCACCGCTTCGTCACCCCCCTTGCTGGCGGTGATTCGCCACTGGCCGGCGGCCACCATGCGGAACTCGTGCACGCCGCTGACCGGCGTGACGGCGGTCTGTAGCGCGGCCGGGGAGGGCGACTGTCGCTCGATCTCGAGATCGGCGTTGTTGACCAGGTTCGAGCCTCGCATCACCGTGCAGTGGATGCGCCCGTTCGACCAGGGCTCGTGGCCGTCGTTCACCGTCATGCGGTCCAGGTCGACGCGCGTGCAGTAGGGAATGTACTCCTTGTAGTTCATGCAGATGTCGTAGACCTCGTCGATCTTGCTGTCCTGGTTGGCGTAGTCGACCTCGAGCACCAGGCCGAAGCCCCAGGGGCCGGCCGTCAAGTAACGATCGAGATTCTCCTCGGTCCACATCCGATCGTTGTCGCTGGTGCGCTGGTTGGTCGCCATGAAGTACGTCTCTTCCTTGCCGATGCCGTTGACGCCGGCGAGGTACTCCGGATGGTCCTCGGCGATCTCTTCGGCGTTCTGCGGGAAGATCGCGAAATCGTTGCCCATGGCGGCGCGCGAGTAGGCGGCGATCGCCAGCACCAGGTCGACCATCGCCTGCCGGGCCGGGGCCAGACCGCCCAGCTCCTGGCGTGCGTAGGACTCGTAGTAGGAATCGACCAGGTCGAGGTAGATCCCGTCGAAGCCCTGGGCCAGGATTCGATCCAGGTAGGCGTCCGGGGAGCCGAGGAGGATCGCCTGCCACTCCGGCTCCCAGTACTTCACCTTGTAGTTGCCGGGCCAGTCGGGGTTTTCCTCGACGATGAAGTCGGGGTTGCCGACCTGCCACCAGGGCTCCCAGTAGAAGCGGTAGTCCTCGGCCTCCCCGATCGACAAGTAGGCGACCATGCGCCGCGGGCCGTTCGCGCCCTTGCGCGCGGCGTCGATCTCGGCCGCGTTCCACTCGGTCAGTTCGGTGCCGTCGGACGAGTAGTCGATCACCGCCAGGTCGAAGTGGCTGGAGCCGATCTCGTTCAGATTGTCGCCGCTGTAGCCCTGAAGCTGATAGGTCCAGGTCTCGACATCGGACCAGGCGCGCTCCGCGGGCGGCGCCGGATGCTCGATCGGGGTTGCGGGCGTGCCCTCGATGGCAGCCGCGCAGGGGGCCAGCAGCAGGGCGGCGAGGAGGGTGGCGATGGGGCGCATGGGAGAGCTCCGCGGGGATACGACGGAAAGGACGGAGGGCGGGCGTGTCACACGCCGGCCACCACGAAATCGTAACGCGATCTCGGATGCGGTGGGCGCTTCGCTGCGAAGCCTCCGCTCCAGCACCCTTCCCGACGCGCCCCGGATCGGCGATCATCCCCCATGCTCCGCGCCACCCGACCCCGCGTTCCCAGCGCCACGCCCTGCGCGTTCCTCGTGCTCCTCTGCGCCTCGATCTGCCTGTCCCAGCGCGCGGCGGCCGCTGATCCGGCCGACGCCACGCCCACCGCGGCGGTACGCATCGGCTACTTCCTCGGGGGCAAGACCTACGCCTTTCACCGCGCCTTCAGCGCCGGGGCTCTGGAGAGCGGCGGGGACTCGCTGACCCTGCTCAGCAAGTACCTGGACGGGGGCGAGTTCGTGCCGGTGCCGAAGGATCCGTGGCGGCTGCGGGCAATGCGTGACCAGGGCAAGTTCGGCAAGCTCTCCGGGGTCGAGGTGGCGCGCGCCATCGCGGCGGGCGAGGTCGACGGCGGCACGGTGGGGGAATCGTCCTTCATCCAGGCGGCGGTCGCCGGGCGGCCGATCGTCGCAGTGGCGCGGCTGCAGCACGACCAGCGGGAGAGACCCGCCAAGGCGATCGTGCTGCGGAGCGGTATCGAGATCTCCAGCCCCGCAGACTTCGCGGGATTGACCCTGGCGGCGCGCCGCGGCGGTCCCGGCGAGGAGATGATGCTCCAGGAGTTTCTGAGCGGCCTGGGCATCGACTGGCGCCGCCGGGTGCGCCTGCGCACCCAGGTCAGCGAGAGAGATTTCGAGAACCTGCTGGCGCGCGGCGAGATCGACGGCGGCCTGCTGCACGTGACGACGATTCAACGAGTGTTGCGTGACGGCACAGGGACCATCCACCGGCGCATGGACTGGATCGATCCCGAGCTCTCGCAGGGTCTGTTGGTGTTTCACCGCGACTTCGTCGCCGCCCACCCGCGCACCGTGCGGCGTATCGTAGCAGGTTACGCCGCCCACGCCCGCCACGAGTCCGCTCTGCCCGCCCATAGCCCCGAGCTGCTGCTCCCGCTCCTGGTCGAGCACCGAGTGCCCGGCATGGACCTGCCGCGTGCCGCCTCGCCGCCGCTGCCGCGTTTGGCCCTGCTCGAAGAGGCCCAGCGCCTGCTCCTCAAGCACGGCCACATCGAATCCGCGGTCGATCTCGGTCCCTTCGTCGACGCCTCTTTCGCGAGCATTCTCGGCGCCACCCGGTGATCGAGCAAGAGCCGCGGACAGCCCTGTCCGAGCAGACCGACCGGATCACGGCGGGACCGATCACCCGCACCATATTCTCGCTGGCGCTGCCGGTGGTGCTCGGCAACCTGATGGAGTTCGCCCTCTCCACCACCGACTACTTCTGGGTCGGCAAGCTGGGTGCTACCGCCCAGGACGCGGTCACCTCGTCGATGGTGGTGATCTGGACCATCTTCGCCGCCATGTCGATCATCAGCGTCGGGGTCACGGCGCTGGTGTCGCGCTCTGTCGGTGCCCGCGAGATCGACACCGTGACCCACTATGTGCGCCAGGGCATCCTGATGGCGCTGCTGGTGGGGCTCGCGTTCTCGGTGGTCGGCTTTCATCTGGCGCCGGCGCTGCTGGAGTTCATGGACACCGGTGCCGACACTTTGCGCGTCGCCGTGCCCTACCTGCGCATCTTCTTCGCCGGCGGCGTCTTCTTCTTCCTGGCCGAAGTCGGCTACGCCTCTTTCCGCGCCTCCGGCGATACCCGCACCCCGACCAAGGTCGGTGTCGGCGTGGTGCTCTGCAACATGGCCCTCGATCCTCTGCTGATCTTCGGCTGGGGCCCGATCCCCGCCCAGGGCGTCGCCGGGGCCAGCATCGCCACCGCGGTGTCGGCCGCGGGGGGCGCGCTGATCATTCTCGCCAGCGTGCGCCGCGGCGGGCTGGGCTACCGCATCGGGTCGTTCATGGCCGAGGCCCCCAGCGCCGCCAGCATGCTCAAGATCGCTCGCATCGGAGTGCCGATGGCGAGTCAGACCCTGGTTTTCGTCTGCGTCTACTGGTTCCTGATCAAGATCGTGCATGGCTACGGCGAGACCGCGGCCGCGGCGATGGGCATCGGCAACCGCATGGAGTCGTTCTCTTACCTGACCTGCTTCGGCTTCTCGATGGCGGCGTCGACCATGGTGGGGCAGAACCTGGGCGCCGGGCAGCCGCGCCGCGCGGCGCGCTGCGCGTGGGGTGCGGTGCTCTCGGCGATCGCCTTCACCTTTGGGATCTCGGTGATCTTCATCACCCAGCCGAGAGCGATCGCGAGCATCTTCAGCGACGATCCGCGGGTGCTGGCGATCGCCGTCGACTACCTGGTGATCCTGGGACTCGCACAGATGGCGATGGCGATCGAGATCGTGCTGGAAGGCGCCTTCAGTGGTGCCGGCAACACCATTCCGCCGATGCTGGTGAGCATTCCCGGATCGATTCTGCGCATTCCGCTCGCCTACTATCTCTGTTTCGGGCTCGACTGGGGAATCAACGGAGTCTGGTGGACCCTGACCATCACCACCCTGATCAAGGCGGTGGTGCTGGCGCCATGGTTCCTGCGCGGCCGCTGGAAGCTGCAAAAGGTCTGACCGGGCCGGCGATCAAGGAATGCGCTGCACCCGAAACCCGAGCAGCTCCAGATCGCCGCTGATATAGTGCTCCTTGCACTCCTCCTCGGAGCAGTAGTCGGTGCTCAGGTACTTCTTGTGCGAGTCCGGGAAGACCGTCGCCACCTGGGCGCCCGCTCCCAGCTCGGTCGCCACCTGGATCGCGCCGATCAGGTTGGCGCCCGAGGAGATGCCGATCGGCAGACCGAGCTCGGCGGCCACCCGCTGGGCCATCAGGATCGAGTCGCCGTCCCAGACGTCGACCAGGGCGTCGAGCCAGTCGAGGTCGACGATCGAAGGTACGAATTCATCCGAGATCCCCTGGATGCGATGCTTGCCGACCTTCCGGCCGGTGCGCATGGTGGGCGAGTTGGCCGGCTCCAGCGGATGGATGGTGACGTTTTTGCCGAAGCGCTCCCGGAAGCAGCGCCCCACGCCCATCACGGTGCCGCCGGTGCCGACCCCGGCCACGAAGGCCGCGGGCGTCGCGCCGCGCGCCGCCATCTGCGTCACGATCTCCGGTCCGGTGCCGCGGTAGTGGGCCTCGATATTCGCTTCGTTGTCGAACTGATGCGGAAGAAACACATGCTCGGTGCTCGCCGCGAACGCGTTGGCGCGCTCGATGCTGCCCAGAAAGCCGCCATCTTCGCGCGACACCGGAATGATGCTGGCGCCGAGGCTCTGGATGATCTGCACCCGCTCCAGGCTCATCCAGTCCGGCATGAAGATCCGCAGCGGGTGGCCGAGCGCCCGGCCCAGCGCCGCGAAGGAGATGCCGGTGTTGCCCGAGGTGGCCTCGGCGATGGTGTCGCCCGGCGCGATCCGTCCCTGCTGGTAGGCGCCGGCGAGTATGTGCAGCGCCATCCGATCCTTGATGCTGCCGGTCAGATTGGTCGACTCGAGCTTGGCCCAGACTGAGATCGCCCGTCCGCGGCGGCGGCAGCGGACCTCGATCAGCGGGGTGCGCCCGATCAGCTCGCCCAGATCGTCGAGGGTCGCGGGGGGAGGGGCGGCGGGTGCTTCGGCCATGGTGGCGCCTGGTCTCGAGGTGGGGATGCCCTGTGTCAGGCTGGGCCTTCGACCAGCATCGGAGGCGGTCGGCCGGAGGCGGTCGGCCACAGTATTGCATTTGGAGCGCATCCATGCGTCGTCTCTCCCGGTGGCCCCTGCTGTCTCTGATCGCCTGGCTCGCCGGTCCCGCAAGGGCAGGCTGGAGCATCCAGTGGGAGCAGTCCGGCCTCCTCACCAGCATCGATTTCGTCGACCCGGGCCAGGGCTGGAGCCGCGGCTCGCTCGCCACCGACTGCATCATCCAGGGCAGCACCGACGCCGGATGCACCTGGGAGATCCAGCACCACCCCCTGCGTCACGAGCTCAGCTCGCTGACCACGATCGACATGCTGAGCCGGCGCGAAGGCTGGGCCATCGGCTTCTACCTGTTGATCATTGGCGAGCCCGAGACCCATTCTCTGCACACCACTGACGGAGGCCGGAGCTGGACCGAAGACCCCTTCCGCGCCGACCTGGCGCCGGTCCATGCCTCGTTCGTCGACGAGGGAACCGGCTGGAGCGCCGGCTACCACACCATGTTCGTGCCCTCCAAGGTGCTGCGCTACGACGAGCCGAGCCGCAAGCCGAAGCTCGCCTTCGAGGCCCGCGACACTCCGGCGAGGGCGCGCGGCTCCGACACGATCCACTACCAGCTCCGGGTCGAGAACCTGACGGGGGACGAGCTGCCGGTCGATGCCTGGGTGCAGATCACCGGCCCTGAGCCGCCCGGTTTCGAGACCGCGCTGGTGCTGCGCACCGGCATCACGGTGCCGGCCGATCACTCCGGGCTGCACCCGGTGCGCATCGCGCTGCCCGGTCTGAGCCCGGGCGTCTACGCGCTCGAGACGATCCTGGGGCCGGCCGAGGTGGTCGATCCGCTGCGGATCGTGGCCCACGATTCCTTCGATCTGGAGATCGTGCCCTGACGAGTGACCGCGCGAAAACAGCCTTTCGTGTCGGAACTCCGAAGGGCTCGCGCGAAAGGCGCGGAGAAGGGTCGAGCTTGACAGCCCGCGCACGGAGAGGGGCTCGGTTTGACGTTTTCGCCGTGCGGGCGGCCGAAATGCGCGAAAAAGGGCCCTTCTGAGGGGCGGCCGCGTCAAATTGAGCGGGATTTGTCAAACCGAGTCCCTCTCCGTGCGAGGAGTGTCAAAATGAGCGCTCCTCCGCGCGCCCGGATGGCCCGCGGCCGCAAAGGACACGCGTTCATGAGTCGACGAATGTGGAAACTGCGGTGGATCTTCCCCAACGCCGGGGGCGATGCCGCGACTTGAGCTGGGCGAAGCCAAGGTCTGTCATCCCAACGATTCTCCGCTCCGGGGCGCTCGGGACTCCTGCATCAGCTTGACACGCCGAAAGATGCGTCGTTATCGTGGCGCCGAGCAGCGGTGCGGAACCCGGCAGACCCGCCAACACCCGCGGGCGCGCGACGGCGTGCCCGGTTCGAAGCAGAAGGGGATTCGCGTGCGAGCAGCGCTCAGATCGATGACCACGGCCCTGGCGATGGGCTGCTTCACGGCGGTCGCGGCGGCCGCGGAGGCGCCCACGCCGAGCGCCGGAATGGTCTCCGTGACCTCGGTGCCGCCCGGGGCCCGGGTGGTCCTGGAAGGGCGGGTCCGGGTCATGGGGGTCACGCCTTTCACGGTGACCGATCTGCCCTTCGGCAACTACCGCGTCGACTCCGGCGAGCCGGGCTACCGGGCCAAGGGCGACGACCTGGAGGTGCGGCCGAGCTCCAAGCTCAACGTCAACGTGGAGATGCGCCGCAAGGGGCGGCTGGGGGCGATGACCCGCTCGCTCTTCTTCCCCGGCTGGGGGCAGAGCTACGGGCAGCGCGACCCGGCCGCCGGGATCTACCAGGTCGGGCTCGGGCTGGGCGCGCTGGTGGCCGGTGTCGCGGCGCTCGACTACTCGCTGGAGCGCGGAGACTTCGAGAACGCCCGCGATGCCTACCTGGAGGCGGCGCTCGAGGCCGAGACCGAGGAGGATTCGGCCGCTGAGTGGCGCGCCGCGCAGGTCGCGCACAACCAGCTGGAGCGCTCGCGCAACGTGCTGATCGGCGCCGGCATCGGCGTCGGGGCCTGGTGGGCGCTGAACGTGCTCGACGCCGGCCTCCTCTTCCCTTCGTTCGATCCGATCCCCCTGGGGGACCGACTCAGCCTGCGGCTCCGACCCGAGCTCGAGGGCGGGGTCGGCGCCAAACTGGAGCTCGCCCGTGCGCTTCCGTAGTTCCTTCTTTGCCTGCGCGTCGCTCCTGGCGCTGGCCGCCGGCTGCGACGTGCCGGCGCTCGATCCGGTCGAGCCGCCCGAGCCACCCGTCGAGGAGCCGCCCCCCGATCCGCCTTTCGTGGCGCCCCAGGGACTGAACGCGCTGGTCGGGGTCGACCGGGTGACGCTGACCTGGAATGCGGTGGCGGGCGCGACCGACTACATCGTCTATCGCGAGCGCGCCGACGACGACCCGGTGCTGGCCGGGGTGACGGCCGACACCAGCTTCACCGACCGCTCGCTGGCGGTCGGCGTGGCCAACAGCTACGGCGTGGCGGCGCGCGACACGGCCGAGGTGGAGGGCTACCGGGCCGAGCTGGCCGGGGCGGTGGCCGGCTACTACGGCATCGAGCTCGACGACGGCGCGGTGGCGACCCGCACGCCACAGGTGAGCGTGGCGCCGGTAGCGCCGGCGCCGGTCGACGTGGCGGCGATGGGACTCGGCGACTCGACCGAGGCCGCGCTGGTCGCCGGGCCGATCCCCTTCACCGGCAGCATCTCCTGGCCACTCTCGGGCGAGGACGGGCCGAAGACGGTGCACGGCGTGCTCTACACCGAGCGCGGAGTGCGCACCGAGGTGTTCTCGGCCGAGACCCTGCTCGACCGGGTGGCCGAGATCCGCGCCGTCGACTGGTGCGTGTTCGAGGGGCTCGACTGCGTGGTGCCCGACACGGTGTTCGTGGACCAGGCCGACACGGTGCGCTTCCGCGTGCTGACCACCGAGACCGAGCTGCAAGGCACGGTGACGATCCAGATCGGCGCCTTCGAAGAGGACCCGGTGCCGCTGACCGACATCGACGGCGACGGGCTCTACGAAGGGCTCTTCTACGCCGGATTGACCGAGATCCGCACCACCGAGTCGACCGGACAGGTGGTGGCGAGTCTCACCGACGCGGTCGGCAACGTGGCCACTCCGGCGCTGGCCGCCGACCCGATCATCGTGCATTGACCGCCGGTTCGGCTGGGGGCGGTGGCGGCGCTGCGCTGCTGGTGACCGGGGGCCGCGGGGCGCTGGCGCTGGCGGTGCTGGGCGCACTGGCGGAGCTGGGGGGGGCGCAAGGACGGGCGTCGCGGGTGCTGGGGGGCGCGCGGGCGCGGGAGCTGGTGGCGGCGGTGGGGGAACCGGGACTGCGCGCGGTCGCCGGCGATCCGACCAGCGCCCGAGAGGTGGCCGAGGCGGCGCGGGCGGCGCGCGCCGACACCCTCGTGCACCTGGGCCACCTGTCGTTCTTGCGCGATCCCGAAAACCCGGCCCTCTACCTCGACGCGGTCGACGCGGCGCTGCGCGGGGCGGCGCGGGGGGGCGTGCGGCGGGTCGTCTACGTCTCGTCGCTCCTGGCGCTCGGTCCCAGCGAGGCCGGGGACGAAGATACGCTGCACGACGCGATCCACTTCCACGGCCCGGTCGAGCGCATCGCCTGGGATGCGGCGCGGGTGGCCGGCGACCTGGCGCGTGCCCACGACCTCGACCTGGTGACGCTCTTTCCCGCCTTTCTCTACGGTCCGGGGGCGGCGGGGCCGGAGAACCCGCTGGGAGCGCTGGCGGCGGCACTGGCGGCGGGACGGCTGCGGGTCAGAGTGGGGGATGGGGGACGGCGGCTGACGGTATGCCACGTCGAGGACGCGGCGGGTGCGATCGCGGCGGCGGCGCTGGCGGCGGGTGCGGTGCCGCTCAGGGAGCGTTATCTGCTGGCGGGGCAGGTGGTGACCGCCGATGCGTTGCTGGACGGGATCGCCGCGGCGGGGGGGTGGCGGGCGCCGCGGGGGCGGATCGGCTGCTCGTCGGCGCGCGCGGTGGTGGCGCTGCGCCGTCGCAACCCGCACCTGCGGCTGCTCAACGAGGAGCTGATCGAGGCGTTGCGCCACGATTGGGTCTATTGCTCGGAGGGGGCCGGCGCCGATCTCGGGTTCCGGACCCGGGAGCTGGAGCCGGGCCTGCGCCAGGCCTTCGCCTGCTGGCGTGAGGGCGGTCCGGCGGCCGCGCCCGTCCGCGAGCCGGTTCGGGCCGGGAAGTAGCAAAGCGATGCAAGCCCAAGCCCCCCGCGAAGATCTGCGCCAGTGGCTGCAGCTCACGGCGGCCGCCGGCGCGCTGACCCTGCGCTGGATCGATGCGCCGACGGCGATCCTGACCGGCACGGTGGCGCTGCTCTTCGTGCTGATCGTGGTGCCGCGTCTGGGCGACGGGCTCTATCGGCCGGGAGAGCCGCGCGACTCGGCGCCGATCGGGCTGGTGCTCTACCCCGCCACCTTGCTGCTGCTGGTGACGCTCTTCTGGTCCTTCGGCGGCATGCCGCACGTGGTGGCGGCGATCTGGGGACTCTTCGCCTGCGGCGACGCCGCCGCCACCCTGCTGGGGCGCGGCGAGGCGGCCGGGCTGCCCTGGAACCCCAAGAAGTCGTGGCACGGCAGCCTGGCCTACTGGATCTGCGGCTCGGTGCCGGCGCTCTTTCTGCTCGCCTGGGTGGGCGAGCGGCCTGACGTGGGGATCGCCGGAGGCCCGGTGGTGGCCTGGATCTTGTGCGTCGCCGTGGGGGGACTCTGCGCCTTCCTGGAATCGCTGCCGGTGCGGCGTTTCAACGACAACTTCTGGGTGCCGCTGGTCGGCGCGGTGGCGCTCTATACCGGGCTGCTGCTGCGGGCTTCGCACATGCAGGCCAATCTGCCGCGGCCCGGGCCCTTCGCGTTGCAGGCCGTGGTGTTGGCGGCGCTGGTGGCGTGGGCCTGGACGCGCGGGGCGTGGGGAGTGACCGGAGCCCTGGCCGGGCTGGGGACCGCGCTGGTGGCGGCGATGTTGCTGGGACCCGGCGGTGCCGTGGCGCTGATCGCGCTGGCGCTGATCACCTGGCGCGCCGCCGACTACGCCCATCGCCGCCGCCTGGCCCTCGACGCGGACGACGCCGCGGGGCGGGCCGGATCGATCGCCGCCGGAGGCCCGCGCTGGAGCGCCGCCCTGGTGGTGGTGGCGACCCAGGCCTTCCTGGTGCTGGCCTTTCTCGCCTTCTCCACCGGCGTGGGCGGGGGCGGCGGCGCGGGGGCCGACCCGCTGCACGCGCTCTTCGCGACCGCGGCGTTGGGCGCGCTGGCGGGGGTGGCGGCGGCGCGCGTGGCGCGCGACCTGGGGCCGATCTTCGGGCGCACGCCGGTGCTCGCCACCACGCTCGAGCGGGTGGCGGCCGGGACCACCGGCGCGATCTCGCTGGAAGGCACGCTGCTCGGTGCGGGGGCGGCGTGCGCGATCGGCGTGGTGGGGGCGGTGGCGGGACTGACGACGCTCTGGTGCGCACCGCTGGTGGCCCTGGCCGGCGCCCTGGGCAGCCACCTGGAGAGCTTCCTGGCCGCCTCGATCAGCGCCGAGCGCAGCCCTGGCGAGCTGGCCCTGGTTTCGGTCAACAGCGCGGTCGCGGGGCTGGTGACCATCCTGCTCACGATGCTGATCTTCTGATGTCGGCCGCCGCTCCCCGCAGTCCTTACTGGGACCTGGTGCGCCCCTTTACGCTCTTGCCGCCCCTGATCGGCATGCTTTCCGGGGCGCTGTGCGCGATCGGGGCGGTGGCGGCGCGCGAAGGGCTCTCGCTTGCCGAGGTGGTCGGGGCGGGGGCGGGAGCGGGGACGGGCGGCGCCGGGGGAGCGGCGGGACGCATCGCCGCCATCGCCCTGGGTGCGGTGATGGCCGCCGGCTTGAACGCCGGCTCCAACGCCATCAACCAGCTCACCGACCAGGAAAACGACCGGCGCAACAAGCCGACCCGACCGCTCCCTTCCGGGCGTCTCACGCCGGGCGCGGTGCTGCTGATCGGGATCGGCTTCTACGCCGCGGCCCTGGCCGCCGCCTGGGCGGTCGGCGTGCCGGCCGGCGGCGGCGTTCGCGAGTGCTTCTGGATCGCCTGCGCCGGCGCCGCGGGAAGCCTGGTCTACTCGGTGCCGCCGGTGCGCACCAAGCGCTGGGCCTGGGCCGCGCAGCTCACCATCGCCCTTCCCCGCGGCATGTTGCTCCGGGTCTGCGGCTGGTCGTGCGTCGCCAGCACCTTTGGCGATCCGGAGCCCTGGTATAGCGGAGCGGTGTTCTTCCTCTTCGTGCTCGGCGCGGCCGCCACCAAGGACTTCGCCGACGTGGTGGGCGACCGGGCGGCCGGCTGCAATACCTGGCCGGTGCTCTACGGAGCGGCCGGCGCCGCGCGTCGCATCGCTCCCTTCCTGGTGCTGCCCTGGCTGCTGCTGCCGCTGGGAGTGCTGCTGCCGCACCCGGCGGGCGGGGCGCTGTTGGCGGCGCATCCTCTTCTCTTGATCGCGCTCGGCCCGCTGCTCGCCCTCTACGGCCTCTACCTCGCACGGCTGATGCTGCTCCGCCCGGACGATCTGGCGCGGGTCGAGAACCACCCCTCCTGGGTCCACATGTATCGCCTGATGATGTGTGCCCAGGGCGGGCTGGTGCTCGCTTATCTGACCGGAAAGGGAATCTGAGCCTGTTTTCTCTTGCGCATAGGGCCGATCCGGTGCAAGAAGAGAGAAACCGACCGCACCAGGAGGATCTTGCACCGTGAGCACCGCCCCCTCGCATCCGCGCCGCGTCGTCATCACCGGCATCGGCCCCGTCACTCCGATCGGCATCGGCCGTGACGCCGTCGCCGCCGCCTTGGTGGAGGGTCGCTGCGGGGTCGGCCCCCTCGACGACAGCATCGACCACCAGCGGGTGCGCACCCATTTCGGCGCCCAGATCGGCGACTGGGATCCCAGCCCCTGGCTCGATCAGCGCCAGCGGCGGCGCCTGGCGCGCAACGCCCAGTTTGCCGTAGTCGCCGCCACCCTGGCCCTCGACGATGCCGGCCTCGATCTCTGCGCCGACCTGGAGCTGGCCCGCCGCTGCGGCACCATCCTCGGCACCTGCGCCGAGCTGGAGTGGGTCTACAAGGGGGTGCTCGACCTCTACCAGCATCCGCGCGGTCTCAAGGGGGTGGCGCCGCTCACCGTCACCTGTGCCTTCCCCGACGCTCCGGCCGGCCAGGCGGCGATCGTCACCGGCGCGCGTGGCGCCAACATGGCGGTGTCGACCGCCTGCTCCAGCGCCAACAACGCCATGGGCTACGCCTTCAGCCTGATCCGTCTCGGCATGCTCGACCTGTGCGTCACCGGCGGCACCGAGGCGCCTTTGCAGGCCGCGACACTCGGTGCCTTCAACAACGTGCGTGCGCTCTCGACCAACAACGACGAGCCCTACACCGCCTGTCGCCCCTTCGATGTCAAACGCGACGGTTTCGTGATGGGGGAGGGTGCCGGCCTGGTGATCTTCGAGGAGCTGGAGCACGCGCGCCGTCGCGGTGCGCGCATCTACGCCGAGGTGGCCGGCTTCGGTCAATCCTGCGACGCCCAGCACATGACCCAGCTCGATCCCGAGGGCATCGAGCCGGCGCGCGCGCTGCGCATGGCCCTCGACGACGCCGGCCTGGATCCGGAAGACGTCGACTACATCAACGCCCACGGCACTTCGACGCCGATCAACGACCCGACCGAGACGCGCATCATCAAGCGGGTGTTCGGCGACCGCGCCTACAAGATCCCTGTCTCTTCCTCGAAGTCGATGTTCGGGCACCTGATCGGCGCCTCGGGCGGAGTCGAGCTGATCGCCACCCTGCTCGGAATGGAGCAGGATTTCATTCCGCCGACCATCAACCTGCACGATCCCGATCCCGAATGCGATCTCGACTACGTGCCCAACCAGGCGCGCCAGGGGAAGATCGACGTGGCGGTGCTGAACTCGTTCGGATTCGGCGGGAAGAACGCTATTTTGGCGGTGCGGCGGATTTGATGGTGGGCCCGCCCAGGCGCCCGCACCCGTCCCCGCGCCCGGCCCCGACACAAAGCCCAGCTCCGCGCCCGGAACCGCGAGTCGTGACGCCTTTTCGCGACACAACTCACCACTCTCGATCGAGAGTACGGAGCTGCGACCGTATACCCGCCACAATTCGCCACTCATCGCGAAGAACCCGGAGCCACGACCGTATTCGCGTCGTACCTCGCGACTCTCGATCGAGAGTGGTGAGTTGTGTCCAGCATCTGGCCGCGGCTTTCGGCTCCTCGATCGGAGTCGCGAGTTACGACCGGATGACGGCTTTCGCCAGGATCTCCCGCTGGGCCTGCGCTTCTTCGCGCAGTGCGTTGCTCGAGAAGCGCTATGTCGAAACCCCAGGGGGGCGATCGCCCCCTTGACGAAACCAAAGGCGACGAGGAGCAGAGCAAGCGCCTGGTGCCGCTGAAATGGGGCTATCGGAGATTCCCCGGCGTCGGCTCGGAGCTCGCTTCCCAGGTCGGCTGCCCGGCCGGAGTCCGCGCCAGGCTCCAGTCGCTCTCCTGGTAGCCGAAGACGATCCAGTCGACCGGCTCGGCGTCCGGGTCCCGCACCAGGGCCAGCTCTTCGCCTTCGCGCGCCAGCTTGAAAGGCGCATGCAGCTCCCCCTGCTCGGGGTCGTCGTCGAGCCATAGCAGCAACACTTCGCCCGGCGCCAGGCTGCGGGCGGGCAGCGCCCAGCGCAGCGGATCGTCTTCGAGGTCGTCGCTCAGGTAGAGCCCGGCGGTGCTTCGCGTGGTTCCGCACGCGTTGACGATTTCGACCCAGTCGTCGAACTCGCCGAATTCGTCGGCGATCAGGGTCGAGTTCGAGGCACAGAGCTCGTTGAGCAGCAGCGTCGCGGGCGGACCGGTGTCGACGTAGAGCGCGATCGACTCGGCCGCGATCGGATCGTCGCCTTCGAAGGCGCGCAGAGTCAGATCGTATCGTCCGCCTGTCAACCAGGGGGCATTCGCGGGCAGAGCGATCTCGAAGCGTTCTTCGACCTCCTGTCCCGGGGTCAGCTCCTGGAGCTCGCGCTCCACGGCAAAGGGCACCGGAAGCCACACGCCCCCCGGTCCGATCGCCTCGAGGTAGAGCGTCGGAGCGATCCGCGGGCGCCAGGTCGAGCGCACCGTGGCGAGCAGCTCGATGCTGGTGCCGGGGGTGGGGTAGGAGTCGTCGACCGAGAGCTCGAGCAGGAGTGGCGAGTCCCAGAGATTGGGCGCGTCCGGTGTGGCCTCCGGCAGCACCCGCATTCGCCCGGCTCCCTCCGGAAAGCGGCCGATGGTCGCCAGCTCCGGAAAGGTCGCCAGGTCGACCGAGTCGATGATGCCGCCACCATTGGGGGCCACCAGTGCCAGCCAACCGGTCAGATGCTCGGGAAGTGTAACTGTGGTGCGTTGGCCTTCGGTGATGGTCTGCGGCGGAACCGGCCAGCGCTCCGGATCGATGGGATCGTCGGTGAGGTGCAGCCCCTCGAGATCGAGTGGATCGACTCCGCGGTAATGGAGCTCGACGACCGTGCTATCCGAGCGCACGATTTCGTTCAGCGTCAGGTCGACCCAGGGCTCCGGCATCAGCTCCGCGATCGATGTCCGCAGTGTCGCTTCTCGGCCGGCCAGCACCCGCGCCATCTCCCAGGACCACTGGCGGTACATCTCCTCCGACTCGCGCACCAGCTTCTCGGTGTCGAGGAAGGCGTCTTCGACGATCAGCTCGGCGACCGAGTCGAGTGTCGCCATGGTCCGCTCGGTGGCGAGTGGACCGTCCAGCAAGATCTCGAGGCGTCGCAGGTAGCGGCGCAGCAGCGAAGGGGGCTCCAGCAAGCGCTCGGCCAGGGCGTTGTGCTGATCGCGGGAGTCGGGCGCGGCCGAGGTGGTGAAGTTCGCCGGCAGGCCGTGCTCGTGCAGCACCACATCGACGTCCCAGGGCAGCACCCGCCATGGCCCACCGAGGCGGCCGCGATGCAGGATGAAGTTGTGCATCGCGAAATCGTCGTTGCCGAGGAAGACCTGCAGCGCGTACCAATCGATCACTGCGTCGACGTCGAAGGTGGCCCGCAGCCAGGTCTCGAGCTCTGGGTCCTCGAGACGATCCAGCTCTTGCACCAGCTCGATCACATCGCGGCGTTGCCAGTCGTCGGTCTGGGTGTTTTCGAATCCCCTCAGGTAGGCGGCTTCGTCGGCCAAGGGGAAGAGCCCGGCCTCGACCTTGTAGCAACGATCGGTGACATCGAAGCCGATCCGCTCCAGGTAGTCCTGGTCGGGATCCTCCACGTGCGAGTAGACGCCGGCGAAGTCGCCGTTCAGAGATAGCGACACGGGATCGACCAGGTAGGTCGGGAGGTCGCAGTCGACCATCAGTCGATGCGAGAGCGGCTCGCGCATCAGGGCGATGTCGTTGAAATTGGATGCCATGCTGACCACCGAGGAGCCGCGCACCAAGGGTCCCTCGTCGATTCGTAGCTTCCAGGACTTCTTGGGTTGCCGCAGGCTGCCGGTCCCACGGAACTGCAGGCGTCCGCTGCACGACACTCCGTCGATGCTGAGCATCGCCGGCCGGCGGATCTTCTCCGGCAGTGCTCGCTCCATTGCTCGCAGGTCGTCCTCGCCGACCACCAGCTCCCATCGCGCAAGGGGGCCGGGGCTGCGCGGTGCGGCTCCCGCAGCGTCGGCGACCGCTCCGAGACGGCCCCCGGCGTCGAGAGCCCGTACCAAGTAGCGCAGCTGCGGGTCGGCGGGCAAACGAATCCAGGGCAGGTAGCGGATCGACGACGCTACGAGCGCGCCTCGATTCTGTTGCGCCCAGACCTCGTAACGATCGAGCCCCATCGGGCAGGCCGGCCGCCAGGTGAAGAGCGCATGGTCATCGCCGCGGCGCACCCGCAGCTCGGTCGGTGCGGCGAGCGGCGGGGGAGTGCCACTGAGCAAGGGACGCAGCGCGATCGCCGATACACGCGGCGGCAGCAGCGACTCCCGGTGTGGTGCGAAGATGATCTCGATCGAATCCGAGGTCGCGAGCACCGCGCGTCGCACATTCAAGGCGCGCTCCTTGCCGACCAGCGCGAAGATGTCGAGATCGGCCAGCAAGGTGTCCTGATCGACCGCCACCAGCATGCGTCGGATGCCGGGGCCATCGGCCTCGGTCTCGTTGAAGCGCAGAGTCAGCTCGTGGAGACCGGGTTGCGCCGCAAATCGCCACAGATGAGTTCCTTCGCGAAACACACCGTAGAGCGGACGATCGGCCTCGTCTCCGTCCACGAAGAACTTGATGTCGATATCGGCGTCCGCGTCGCCGCCGAGGTAGACTCCCTGCGCGCCGGGCCGCCAACGCTGCTCGGCCCGGTACTCGATGCCATCCGATGCCGCGACGGAACGGGCTCCGCCGGCATTGAAGCCGAGAGTCGCGGGTGCGGCCGGCGTCGAAGGCGCGAGGGCGGCGACGACCACGACAGCTCTGATCGACCGGGTCGCGAGTGCCATGGAACCAGCATAACGCCGCAAGGCACGGGGCCCGCCGGCGCGATACACTGCGCGCCATGAGCGCCCGCCATCGCCCCTCCGCATCGATCCTGGTCCCGGTCGCGGTGGGCGTGCTGCTTGTGATCCTCGCCGCGATCCGCTTCCGTCCGGTGCTCGGCTCCTTCTTCACCTGGGACGATTTTCGCCATCTCGGCTGGGGCCAGGACCTGGTGCAGAACTGCTCCTGGGCGACGATCTGGAAGTACTTCAGCGTCAGCCAGGGCAGCATGTATCGGGCCTTGCCCAGCCTGATGGCCGGAGTCGACTACAAGCTTTGGGGAGTGCAGCCGCTGGGCTGGCATCTCACCACCGCTGGCTTTCATGTCGGCGCCTGTTGGCTGGTCTTCATCATCGGCCGGCGCATCTTCCGCTCCGACCTCGCCGGTCTGATCGCGGCGGTCTGTACTCTGCTCTTCCCGCTCTCCGTCGATTGCGTGGCCTGGATCACGCTGCGCGAAGAGACGATGTGTCTGTTCTTCTACCTGCTGGCGCTGGTCCTCTTCCTGGTCCACGCGGGCGGGCCCGGCGGCGCGCGGGGTCGGGTGGCCTACGCGGGATCGCTCTTGGCCGCGACCTCCGCCTATTTCTGCAAGGAGATCGCGGTGAGCCTGCCGATCGCGCTGCTGGTCGCCGACGCGACGCTTGGCGGTCTTCGCCCGCGCCGCGCGGCCCGGCGCCTGCTCGCCCTGCTCCCCTTCGCGCTCGCCGCCGCGCTCTTTCTCTGGGCCCGATCGGTGGTGCACGGCGGCCTGGTGGTCGGCTTGACCGCGCCGGACAACACGCCTTATGGCGACGTTTTCAACTATGCAGGCACCCTTCCGCAGACCCTCCGGCACCTCGTCGGCCGCTTCCCGCGCATCATGCTCCTGCCCGCGCATCCAGACAGCGGCACCTACGTGGAGCTGCGCCGGGTGATCATCCCGCTCTTGATCGTCGCCTGCGCGACACTTCCCTGGCGCAAAAGCGACAATCTTCGCGCGCTGGGGGCGACGGCGCTGCTGGTCCTGGTCGCGGCTCTGCCGGTGATTCCCTTCCTGGCGCAGCTCGAGGTCGAGATCGGCGAGAGCCGGCGCTACTACCTGCCTTCAGCCTTTCTGTGTCTCTTTCTGGCGGGGTTGTTCTTGCCAAGGCTGCGCACGACGCGGCGGGCGCTTCGCCAGGGCGCCACGATCTTGGGCGCGGCGCTGGGAGTCGCGCTGGCGACGCGCTATTGGACTGCTGCCGCCGATGGCATCGCCGAGCACGCGGGGCAGGCCCACGGCTTCGAAATGTTGCTCGATGGCTTCGCCTCCGATCCCCAGCGACCGCCCGCGGGGTCGACTCTCTACTTCACACCCAGCTCGTCCAGCTCGCCGCCGGAGTCGATCTACAGCTACACCAAGCTGACTTCGGGGGAGCTCTACTGCACCGTGACGCTGGACGAACGAGGCACCGCTTCGCCGATGGGCAGCTGCGATTGGGCAACGACGCCCCCCTTGCCGCGGGGCGACCAGGACTTCCTCTTCCAGCCCGATCTCTTGAGCTGGGGCGACTCCGATCATCTCTATGCCTGGGATCACCAGCGGATGCGGCTCTTCAACCTCACCACGCCGATGGCCGATGCGGTCGCGCGGCGGCCGCCACCCGGCGCGCGGCCCCCGCGGCGCTGGCAGGGGTCGGGGCTCGATGCCTGGAGCATCGAGGGAGCGGCGCGCCGGGTGCGCGACACGGCTGCCGACTCCACATTTGCGATCGAGTCGACGGGTTCGGCCCGGCTGGAGATCGCGATGCCGGCCTTGGCGGCGGCGCACTTTCGCGTGCTGGAGATCAGGGTCGCATGCGAGCGCGAGCTGGCGCTGCGGGTGTCGTGGGGCCCTTTCCCCGAATGGGCCAGCGCCGAGTCGTTCATGCTGGCCGAGCTGCCGGCGGCGGAGCAGCGGGTGCGGCTGCCGATCGGCGAGCATCCGGACTGGATCCTGCAGGGACGGATCGAGCAGCTCACCCTGGAGCTGCGGCCTTCGGAATCGGCCCGCGCGCTGCTGCGCGGGATCGAGCTGCGCTGAGGGTCGGCGAAGAAATAGCTCCCGTGTTCGCATCCCATCTGCACCGCAATCGGCCGATCGGCGAGCCCCGAAATCCTCTAAGGGCTTGTAAGCCGCGTAGCGCTGCTACTCCTCCGGTTTCGGAGCTCTCCGAGCGACCGGATCTACGGCACATCTGGGCGCAAACCCGGGAAGCTGTTTCTTCGCCGACCCTGAGGGAGGCGGGCCGGGGTCCCGGCGACCTTGCCGGGACCCTCCGATTGCTGTCGACATCCGCGAGAGATCCGGCTATCTTCCCCTATTCGTCGCGATTTGTGATCGCGGCCGAGAGAGACAACCGAACAAAGAGGCGGAGCGGATCCGCCCACCTGCCGGCCTTGGGCGCGGCGGGTTCAATCGCCACGGCGGCTGCCGTGGATCTGGGCGGTCCGCGAAACGACACGGGTCCGCCCGCTTTTTTTGCCGCCGCCGGCGGCACGGCCACGAGGAGGCCAATTATCAGAAGACGCCCCCGACCGATGCAGCCTCCCAAGCGAGACGAGCTTCGGGTCAATCACCGCATTCGAATCCCCGAGATTCGAGTCATCGGTGCCGACGGATCGCAGCTCGGCATCATGGAGACCCGCGATGCGCAGGCGCTCGCCGAGGAGAACGATCTCGACCTGGTCGAGGTCGCGCCCACGGCCCGGCCCCCGGTCTGCCGCATCATGGACTACGGCAAGTACAAGTTCGAGCAGGCCAAGAAGAACCGCGAGGCGAAGGCCAAGCAGCACCGCGTCAAGGTCAAAGAAGTCAAGATGAAGCTGAAGATCTCGACCCACGACTACGACTTCAAGATCCGGCACGCGATGCAGTTCCTCGAAGAGGGGAACAAGGTCAAGTTCCGCATCATCTTCCGGGGTCGCGAGCTGTCCCGGCCGGAGCGCGGGCGGGACCTGGCCGACTCGATCCTGGATTCGCTCAAGGAGCACGCCGTGGTCGACGCCCCGGCCGCCAAGGCTGGCCGCGAGATGGTGATGGTGGTGTCGCCCACGCCGGGATTGCGCGAGAAGGTCAAGGCTCGTCAGGCGGCGAAGGCCGAGGCGGCAAAGGCCGAGGCGGAGCAGGCCGAGGCGGCTCAGGCCGAGGCGAAGTCGGCGGACGATTCGACCGCGGTGCGCAAGCCCTCCGGCGGCGCCGGAAGACCACGCTCGATCATGGAGGCCGGCCTCGACCGGGCCCGGCGGCGGCGCGAGGCGCAGGTCGGCGAGCCGGAGGCCGAGCCCGATTCCGAGCCCGAAGAGAAGACCGAATTCGAGCCCGCCGCGGAGGGTGAGGTCGCGACGGCGGCCGATGCCGCGACCCAGGTGGCGGAAGAAAGCGCCTGAGCTCGGCGCGTCCCGCGAAGCGACGCGCACCCAATCAACAGCGATTCAGAAGGAGCGATCAACATGCCCAAGATGAAGACCAAGCGCGGCGCCGCCAAGCGCTTCAAGAAGACCGCCGGTGGCGGCTACAAGCGCAAGAAGGCCTACGCCAACCACATCCTCAACAAGAAGTCGACCAAGCGCAAGCGACACCTGCGGGCCGGTGGCGATGTGGCCCCCTCCGACAAGAAGCAGGTCGACTCCATGCTGCCCTACGCATAGCCGAGCCCCAGCAGCAGATCCGACACCATCTCCGCCGCGATGCCGCGTCGCGCCGGGGACCGACCGAGGTAAGAAACCATGCCCCGTTCCAAGACCGTTGTTCCGTCGCGCGCCCGGCGCAAGAAGATCCTCAAGTCCGCGAAGGGATTTCGCGGCGGGCGCTCGAAGCTGATCCGCACCGCCCGCACCGCGGCCATCAAGGCTGGGCAGTACGCCTATCGCGATCGCAAGAAGAAGAAGGGCGACTTCCGGCGTCTGTGGATCGTGCGCATCAACGCCGCCGCCCGCCTGCACGGCACCACCTACTCGCGGCTGATGAACGGCCTGCGCCAGGCGGGTGTCGAGATCGACCGCAAGAGCCTCGCGCACCTGGCGATGCACGACGCCGCCGCATTCGCCCAGGTGGTGGAGCGGGCCGGGACCGCCGCGCCGGCCGAAGGGTAGGAGGCGCCGTGCCCCTCGACCGGATCGAGAGCCTGCGCGGCGACTTCGACGAGGCGATCGCCGTCGCCGCCGACCTTGCTGCGATCGAGGCGACCCGGGTGCGCTTCCTGGGGCGCAAAGGGGCACTCAAGGAGATCCTGCGCTCTCTGGGAAAGCTGCCGCCGGACGAGCGCAAGGCGGTCGGCCAGCGAGCCAACGAGCTGCGCGGCCACATCGAGGCGGCGATCGACGAGGCGAAGGCCAAGCTCGAGCGCTCGGCCGCGGAAACGCCGGGCCTCGACCTCAGCCTGCCCGGGCGTGCTCCCTGGTCCGGCGGCTTGCACCCGCTGCGCCTGGTCGAGCGGCGCCTGGTCGAGATCTTCCGCGGCATGGGCTTCGACGTCGCCCTCGGCCCCGACATCGAGCTCGACTACTACAACTTCAAGGCGCTCGCCTTCCCCGACGACCACCCGGCGCGCGACCTGCACGACACCTTCTACATCGACGGCGACGTGCTGCTGCGCACCCACACCTCTCCGGTGCAGATTCGCACCATGGAGCGCACCGAGCCTCCGGTGCGAGTGGTTACGCCGGGCCGGGTCTACCGCAGTGAGACCATCGATGCCTCGCACGCCGCGGTGTTCCACCAGATCGAAGGGCTCTACGTCGACGTCGGAGTGAGCATGGCCGACCTGAAGGGGGCGCTGGGCGGCCTGGCGCGGGCGCTCTTCGGTCCCCAGGTGCAGGTCCGCTTCCGGCCCGACTTCTTCCCTTTCACCGAGCCGAGCGTGGAGTTCTCCTTCTCCTGCGTGTTCTGCGCCGGCAAGGGCTGCAAAGTGTGCAAGCGGACCGGCTGGCTCGAGATCGGCGGCGCCGGAATGGTCGATCCCGAGGTGTTCCGCGCCGTGGGCTACGACGCCGAGCGCTTCACCGGCTATGCCTTCGGGCTCGGCATCGAGCGCATCGCCATGCTGCTCTACGGGATCAACGACATCCGCTACTTCTTCGAGAACGAGCTGGCGCTCCTCGAAGCGGTTCGCTAGCTCCCGAGGGTCGTTCCCTCTCCACCCGGGCCACACCCCATGCTGCTACCGATCTCCTGGCTTTCGGATTTCATCGATCTCGACCTCGACCCGGAGGCACTCGCCGACGAGCTCACCATGAAGGGCACCGAGGTCGAAGCGATCCATCACTGCTCGGTGTCGGGCGTGGTGGTGGGGCGGGTGACGACCTGCGATCCGCACCCCGACGCCGACCGGCTGAGCGTCTGCACGGTCGAGATCGGCGCGGGCGAGCCGGCGACCGTGGTCTGCGGTGCGCCGAACGTGGCGCCGGGCCAGCGGGTGGCGGTGGCGCCGCCTGGGGCGGTGCTGGCCGGCGGACTGCGGGTCAAGGCGCGCAAGGTGCGCGGCGTCGCCTCCGCCGGCATGATCCTGGCCGAGGACGAGCTGGGGATCGGCGACGACCACGAGGGCATTCTGGTGCTCGATGAGGACGCCCCGATCGGCGCCGACCTGGCCGGACTGCTGCCGATCTGCGACACCGTGCTGGAGCTCTCGATCACGCCCAACCGCGGCGACTGCCTGTCGCTCCTGGGCATCGCGCGCGAGCTGCACGCCGCCACCGGCGCGCCCCTCTTCCTGCCGCCGATGGCGCCCGCCGACGCCGACCCGGCGGGCGGCGAGCTCGCCGAGCGGCTGCGGATCGAGATCCGCGATCCCGAGGGCTGCCCGCGTTATGCGGCGCGCCTGGTCGCGGGGGTGCGGGTCGGGCCGAGCCCGCTCCTGTGGCGCATCCGCCTGCACCGGGCCGGCATCCGGCCGATCAACGCCGTGGTCGACGCCACCAACATCACCATGCTGGAGCTGGGCCAGCCGCAGCACGGCTTCGATCTCGCCCACTTCCCCGGCGGCACGGTCACGATACGTCCCTCCGCCGACCAGGAGCCCTTCACCACCCTCGACAAGGTCGAGCGCCGGCTGCCGGCCGGATTGGTGATGATCGCCGCGGGCGAGCAGGCGGTGGCGATCGGCGGAGTGATGGGAGGACTCGACTCCGGCGTCTGCGAGACCACCACGGATGTGCTGGTCGAGAGCGCCTACTTCGACCCCGGCCGGGTGCGTCGCGCCGCGTCGGCGCTGCGCATCGCCTCGGAGTCGTCCTACCGTTTCGAGCGTGGCGTCGATCCCGAGCGGGTGCCCGACGCCGCCGGCCGCACCGCCTACCTGATCGCCCGCCACGCTGGCGGACGGGTGGTGCCGGGGATCGTCGACGCCTACCCGGCGCCGGTCGAGCGGCCGCGACTCTCGCTGCGCCGCGACCGGCTGCGCACCCTGCTCGGCATCGAGGTGCCCGACCTCGACGTGACGCGGATCCTCGACCGGCTCGCCATGGCCCCACGCCATGTCGCCGAGGACGGCACCTGGAGTGTGGCCGTGCCCGCGCATCGCAGCGACCTGGAGCGCGAGGTCGACCTGATCGAGGAGGTGGCTCGAATCCACGGCTACGAACGCATTCCGGAGTCGTTGGGACTGGCGGGCCAGACGCCGGTCGGACCCGGCACGATGGAGCGGCTGGCGGCTCGGGTCGAGGATCTTCTGGCCGGTATCGGTTTCTCGGGAACCTGTGGCAATTCGCTGCTCGGCCCCGGCGACCTGGCGGCGTGCGCGCTCGACGCGGAGGGGGCCGCCGCGCCTGTGCGGCTGCGCAACCCGCAGGGCGAGGAACAGTCGCTGCTGCGCACCTCGCTGCTCCCTTCGCTCATCGCCTGTGCCCACAGAAACGTCGCCCGGGATCGCCCCGACGTGCGCATCTTCGAGCTCGGCAAGGTGTTCGAGGACCGCGGCGGGACCCATCGCCGGGGCGACGAAGCGCGATTCGTGGAGCGCGAGCTGCTGGGGCTGCTGGCCACCGGAAGCGCCGAGCCCGCGCACTGGAGCGGCCCGCCGCGCGCGGTCGATTTCTACGACGGGCGCGGCGTCCTGGAGCATTTGCTGCGCGGCCTCGCCGTGACCGAGATCGAGTGGCGGGCGCCGGAGCAGGCCCTGCCCTATCTCGATCCGGGGAGCTCGGCCGAGCTGCTGCACTCGGGATCGGTGCTGGGCCGGGTCGGAATGCTCGACTCAGCACTCGGCGAGCGCTTCGACCTGTCGCGGCCGGTGGTCGTCGCCGAGCTCGAGCTCGAGGCGCTGCTGGCCCTGGTCGATGAGCGGCGCCAGTACCACGAGCCCTCGCGCTTCCCCGCCTCGCGCCGCGACCTCTCGCTGGTCATGCCCCCCGGGCTGGACTTCGTGGCGGTCGAGCGCCAGATCCGCGGATCGGCGAAGCGCAATCTGCGCGCCATCGAGGTCTTCGACGTCTACCGGGGCAAGCCCCTCGATCCCGGTCAGGTGAGCATCGCCTTGCGCCTCACCTACCGCGCCGCCGATCGCACCTTGACCGACGAAGAGATCCAGAAGGACCAGGATCGGGTGATTCGTGGGCTTCGGGAGGAGCTGGGGGTCTTGGTGCGGGGGGCTGATTGTCGAGAGGGGGGCGGTACGACGAGACGCGGGTGGGATGTCGAGACGTAGTTGGATGGGCCCGTGGGGCGGAGCCGTGCGCCCCATCCGCAGGCAGACGCGGCCAGCGATCCACCCGGCGACGCCTCCTTCCCCGTCATTCCGGCGAAAGCCGGAATCCAGTCCGATCCAACACCGATCTACCGAAGCAGGTTCGGGGCCCGCGAACTGACCAAAAAGCGGCCAGATACGCGGCCTGAGCCGGCTCAGGCTCCCCAATCAACCTCGCAGAGACCGGAACGCCCTCTTGAGCCGGGTCAGGGAGCGATGCCGACCCAGTCCCGGCCATTTCTCGTCGCTGAGCCGCCTCAGCGGCTGGATCATGGGAAGCGCATCATGCGTTGCCACCCGCCCGCGCGAGCACCTAGTATCGAAAAGACGGGCGGCGCACTGGGGCGCGGCCCGCATCCATGAAGTCCGGCCTGCTCTGGGAGATCGTCTGGCATGGGTTCCGCCGACGGCGTCGTGCTCGAACTGGAGCGCAAGGTATCGAAGGCGGTGACGCTGCTCGATGCGGTGGTGCGGCGCAACGCGGAGTTCGAGGCCGAGCGCCGCGAGCTGCTCGCCGAGCTGGAGCGCCTGCGCGGCGCCCAGGAGCGGATCGAGGGGGTGCGGGAGCGGCTGGAGCGTGCGGAGAGAAAGAACCGCCAGCTGCGCAAGACCCGCGACGAGGCACTGGAGCGGGCGCGGATGATCGTGCGCAAGCTGGGGCTCCTCGACGAGGAGCTGGGGCTCAAAGGACCATGATGCGGCGGAAGGTGGCGGCGTGAGCGGAGAGTCGATTCGAGTCCAGGTCTTCGGTCGCGACTTCCCGGTGCGGATCCACGGCGACAGCGATCGGGCGCGCCGCGTGGCCCACGAGGTCGACGAGACGATGCGCCGCATCGCCCGGACCAGCGGGCGCGCGGCGACCCAGGAGGTGGCGATCCTGGCGGCGCTGAACTTCGCCGAGCAGCTCGACCGCTCCCCCGGCCTGCCGCAAGACGGCCTGCTGGGGCGTCTGGAGGCGCTGGTCGCTCAGCTCGACTCGGGAATCGAGACGGCGCAGCAGGCCCTTCATCCGACACCAGACCAGACCTAGGGATCGCCGGTGCGCCTGTTCGGAGCCCTTCTGCTCGCGGTGGTGGCGACCTGGCTCTTGCGACGCCTGGTCTACGAGCGTCGCATCGGCGAGGCTGCGGCGCGGGCTCGGAGCCTGCTCGATGAAGCGCGGCTGGAGGCCGAGCGGAGCTCCGAGTCGGCGCGCGAACAGGCCCAGCGCGAGGTGCGGGCCCGGGCCTTCACCGAGGCCCAGAAGGCCGACGAGGAGTTGACGACCAGGCGCCGCGCGCTCGACCGCGAGGCGGAGCGCCTGGCGGCCCGCGAGGCCGAGATCGACAGCCGCGGCGACGTGCTCGATCGCAAGGCGACCCACGTCGAGCGCCGCGCCGACCAGCTGATCGAACGAGCGCGCCAGCTCGACGATCGCGAGGCGCGCCTGGGCGAGATCGAGGAAGAGAAGCTGCGGCGCCTGGAGCAGCTCGGCGGGATGAGCCGCGACCAGGCGACCGAGGAGCTGCGCCGCAGCGTCGACGAAGAGGCCCGCGCGCGCGCCGAGCGAGAGGCGGAGCGGGTGATCCAGGAGGCCCGCGGCAACGCCGATCGCACTGCTCGCGACATCGCGGCGGCCGCCATCCAGCGCTGCGCGGTGGAGCAGGTCAGCGAGTCGACCGTGACCCCGATCGAGCTGGCGAGCGAGGATCTCAAGGGTCGGATCATCGGCAAGGAGGGCCGCAACATCCGCGCCTTCGAGTTCGAGACCGGGGTCGACGTGATCATCGACGAGACCCCCGAGCGCGTTTTCCTCTCCTCCTTCGACCCCGAGCGCCGCGAGATCGCCCGGATGGCGCTCGAGCGCCTGCTGGCCGACGGCCGGGTGCACCCGGCGCGCATCGAAGAGGTGGTGGCCGACGTGCGGGGGGGCTTCGATCGACAGATCCGCGAGCTGGGCGAGGCCGCCGCCTTCGAGTGCGAGGTCTACGGTCTGGCCGAGGAGCTGGTGCCGCTGGTCGGGCGTCTGCGCTACCGCGCTCTGGGCGGCCAGAACCTGCTCACGCACAGCATCGAGGTCAGCCAGCTGGCCGGCGCGATGGCCCAGATGATCGACGCCGACGAGGCCCTCGCGCGCCGCGCCGGGCTGCTGCACGAGATCGGCTGGGCGGTCAACGGCAAGACCTCCGGCGACCCGGCGCGAGCCACGCCCAAGCTGCTCGAGCGCCACGGCGAAACGCCCGCGTTGATCCAGGCGGCGCGCGGCGCGACTCGGCGGCGCCCGGCGCGCGGCGTCGAAGAGGCGCTGGTGGCGGCCGGCAACGAGATGTCGCAGTCGCGCCCCGGCGCCCGCCGCGAGCAGCTCAACCGCCACGTGCGGCGCTTGCACGCCATGGAGCGCGTCGCCGCCGAGATCCCCGGAGTGATCACGGTGTACGCGCTCGAGGCCGGGCGCGACCTGGTGGTGATCGTCGATCCCGAACAGATGGACGACGTCGGCGCCTACGATCTCTCACGCAAGATCTCCAAGAAGATCGAGCGGGAGCTGATGTATTCCGGCTCGATCCGCGTCACCGTCATCCGCCGGTCGCGGTGCAGCGCCCTGGCGCGCTGATCCGTGATCCACCACCCAATTCGCGATCGACAGTCGGCGGGAATTGGATCTCCAACGGCGGCGATTCGGGAAGACCGTACTCCCATGCACCCATGTCGACGCGGCCGCCGCGGGCGGAGAGCACCCTGACAGATGGCTCTCCAACGCCGATGCAGGCGGAGCCGGCCGCGTTCCAGGGCTCCCTTGGCCAGCATCTCCCGAGAGTCGAACAGATCTCGGCTCGCCGTCCTGCCGAAGAGCGCCGCAAGCTTGCCCGCCGCCAACTCGTGGGGGTCGAGCACAGGGACGTCGCCGACCGAGAACGGGCCCACCGGACGGGACGCGCTGAGCGCATTACCCCACAGCGGTGTCCGGAGGATGAAGTTCACGTCTACCTCGAGCGAGCCGGGCCGGCCCGTCACGATCGTATACGAGAGTCGCCACTTCCCACCGGCGTGGTCGGAGGGGACGCGCTTGATCTGGATGCCGAGCCGCCCGCAGACCGCCTCGATCGCCTGCTCGACCTTTGGCCGCTCTGCGAGCATCGTCTCGCGGTGAGCCGTGCCGACGTAGTTCAGGTCGATGTCGACCGAGAGTCGGGGCAAGTCGAACACGAAGAGGTTGAGGGCGGTCCCTCCCTTCAGCACCACGCGGCCTTTGAGGAAGGGGTGACTGCGGAGCCCGTCGAGCAGCGCCAGCAGCCGCTCCACCTTTCCGAGGGATTCGACATGGAACCCCGTATCGTTCGCCGCCCGGATGAGATCGGCTTCGGTCAGCATCAGAGCACCTCTTCCCAGGACCGTGAGAGAACCTGTTCGGGCACGACTAGCTTCCAGCGAGGCACGAGCTTCCCCGGGAGGCGCCCGGGGTCGAAGTAGCGCGGACCGTTGGGGGCGAGCTTCGCGAGCCTGTCGAGGTGGGTCTCCTCCACCATCAGCGCTTCGCGGTGCTGCTCCAGGAAGAAACCGACCCGTGCGGCCGCGACGGCCGAGTCGAGCCTCTGTACGTAGTCGATGACGGCATCGAGATCGAAGAACTCAACGAGCTCCAGCGAGCGCCAGATCTCCTCCCAGCCAGCGCCCTTGTCCGGTGCGTCGAGGACATCGACCAGCGCCCGCTCGAGGATCGTCACCCGCACGGTCCCTCCTGCGTGGCGTTGCTCGCGGATGCCACCACCGAGGCCGGGGGGGCTTCGCAGCGGCGCGGGCACCCGCACGGGCACGAAGTCCGAACCGCGAAATGAGAACGGACGTGCCCGATCGCAGGTGAGGTAGTGAAAGCGCCGGGAGACGGAGTGGGCCTTGCCGTGAAACTGCAGTGCGGCGTGGTAGGCGACCACCGCGTCGTCGGCGAGCGCGGTTGCGAGAAGGTACGGATCCACGGGGGCGGTATGGGAGTCAGCCCCTCTCGAGACGGTGGCGTACAGGCCGCGCCGGACCCTCAAGATGCGTCCGGCGGCGACGTGCTTTCGGAGCAGCGTGTTGCTCGTGTTGGCGCTCCGCCCGGTCGCGGTGTGCGCTGACACGAACTCCCCATGGGTGAAAAGGGGGTGTCGGTCGAAGAACTCCATCGGGCGCATCGCTTGCTCTCCAGCGCAGATATCATGATCAACGGTGCTGCTTTCTGCGCGCCCAGGCAAGGCAATCCTTGCGTCAGGGCGCAGTTATATGGACCGGGAGTAATGATGTCTGCTCCGCTGAGCAAGTGTCGGATGGTGCCTGGCTGTTACTGCACCAGCGCGAAGAGGTCGTAGGTCAGCGTGACCGACTCGACGACGTCGGCGCCTACGATCTGTCGCGCAAGATCTCCAAGAAGATCGAGCGGGAGCTGATGTATTCTGGCTCGATTCGCGTCACCGCCACAATCCGCCGGTCGCGGTGCAGCGCCCTGGCGCGCTGACCCGGCTCCCTTCCAGGGACGATCCTCTTGCCCGCCGAAACGCTGAACCTCCTCTTCGTGGGCGACATCGTCGGAAGCCCGGGACGGAGGACCGCGCGCGAGCTGCTGCCCCGCCTGCGCAGCCGCCACCAGGTCGACGTGGTGGTCGCCAACGTCGAGAACTCGGCCGCCGGCTACGGTCTGACTTACCCCATCTTCGCCGAGTACGAGGCGATGGGGATCGACATCATGACCAGCGGCAACCACATCTGGGACCGCAAGGAGATCCTCGGTTTCATCGATCGCGAGGAACGCCTCTTGCGCCCCCTGAACTACCCGCCCCCCTGTCCCGGCCGCGGCGTGGCGCGCATCCTGGTCGAGGGGCTCGAGCTGGTGGTCGTCAATCTCATGGGACGGGTCTTCATGACCCCCATCGACTGTCCCTTTCGGACCATCGACCGCGAGCTGGGCAAGCTGGTCGCCGAGCCGGGACGGCGCGCGATCGTGGTCGATTTCCACGCCGAGGCGACCTCCGAGAAGATGGCGATGGGGCAGCACCTCGACGGTCGCGTGGCGGCGATGGTCGGCACCCACACCCACGTCCAGACCGCCGACCAGCAGATCATGCCGGGCGGCACCGCCTACGTCACCGACGTGGGCATGACCGGTCCCCGCAACTCGGTGATCGGCATGGAGTCGCGCCCCGCGCTCGAGCGCTTTCTGACCGCCCGCAGAGTGCGGCTGAAGCCGGCGGCCAAGGAGCTGCGCCTTTCCGGCGTGTTGCTGCGCTTCGATGCCGCGAGCGGCAAGGCCCGCTCGATCGAGCGCATCAGCCAGGGCCTGGAGGACGAAGACTGAGCGTCACGCGCGACAAGGGAGAACCAGGGCGATGAGTGCCAAGATCATCGACGGCAAGGCAATCGCGGCGCGGGTCAAGGAGGAGCTGGCCGAGCGCGCCGAAGGCCTGCGGCGCAAGGGGGTCAGGCCGGCGCTGGCGGTGGTGCTGGTCGGCGACGATCCGGCCTCGGCCGTCTACGTACGCAACAAGGCCAAGGCGGCCCACAAGATCGGAATCGAGGATCGGACCCTGCACCTGCCGGCCGACACGGCCCAGGATGAGCTGCTGGCCCGCATCGCCGAGCTGGTCGCCGATCCCGCACTGCACGGAATCCTGGTGCAGCTGCCGCTGCCGAAAGCGATCGACCCCGAGGCGGTGATCGCGGCGATCGACCCGGCCAAGGATGTGGACGCATTCCATCCCGAGAACGTGGGGCTGGTCTCGGCCGGACGACCGCGTTTTCTGCCCTGCACACCGGCCGGCGTGCGCGAGATCCTGCGCCGCGAGGCAATCCCGACCGCCGGGCGCCACGTGGTGATCGTCGGTCGCAGCGACATCGTCGGCCGCCCGCTGGCCAGCATGCTCTTGCAGCGCGGCGAGGCCGGCGACGCCACCGTGACCGTCTGCCATTCGCGCACTCCGGAGCTGGCCGAGCACACCCGCCGCGCCGACATCCTGGTCGCGGCGGTGGGCGTGCCGGAGCTGGTCCGCGGGGATATGATTCGCCCAGGCGCGGTCGTGATCGACGTCGGAGTCAACCGGGTCGACGACGACACCCGGCCGCGCGGCTATCGACTCGCCGGAGACGTCGCCTTCGATGAGGCGCTGCGGCGCGCCTCGGCGATCACCCCGGTCCCCGGCGGGGTCGGCCCGATGACCATCGCCATGCTGCTGGCCAACACCATCTCGGCCGCCGAGAGAGCAAGACCATGACCGAAGACCGATCCACCACCGCCCTCGCCACCTACCTGAGCGACTGGGCCGCCCGCGTGCACGCCCGGCTCGATCAGCTCCTCGCCGACGACGAGCTGCGCGTGCACCAGGCGATGCGCTACTCGGTCCTGGCGGGTGGCAAGCGGCTGCGGCCGGTGCTGGCGATCGCGGCCCACGAGGCGGTCGGCGGCGCGGGCGAGCAGGTGCTCGATCCGGCCTGCGCGCTCGAGCTGATCCACACCTATTCCCTGATCCACGACGATCTTCCGGCCATGGACGACGCCGATCTCAGGCGCGCCAAGGCGACCAGTCACAAGGTCTACGGCGAGGCGATCGCGATCCTCGCCGGCGACGCCCTGCTGCCCCTGGCCTTCGAGATCATCGCCGCCACCGTCGACCGCTTCCCCGCCGAGCGGGTGGTGCGGGTGGTCGCCGAAGTGGCGCGGGCGGTCGGCCCCGGCGGCATGGTGGCCGGCCAGGATCTCGATCTCGACGCCGAGGGGCGGCGTGTCGATCGCCCCCACCTGGAGCGGATCCATCGCCTGAAGACCGGCGCACTGCTCGAGACCTCGTTGCGCCTGGGCGCCATCCTCGGCGGCGCCAACGACGACCAGCTGGCGCGGCTGACCCGCTACGGCTCCTCGATCGGACTGGCCTTCCAGGTGGTGGACGATCTGCTCGACGTGCGCAGCGATGCCGCCACCCTGGGCAAGAACCCCACCGACGAGAGCAAGAGCAAGAGCACCTACCCGTCGATCCTCGGCGTCGAGGCATCGCAGGCCCTGGCGCTGAAGCTGGTGCGCGACGCCCGGGGCGAGGTGACGGGAATGGGCCGGGCCGGCGAGATCCTTGGATCGCTGGCCGACTTCGTGGTCTCCAGGACCTCGTGATGGATCCGCTGCGGCGTTTCGGCGTTTTCGTCAATCGCGACAAGCCCGGCTACCAGGAGGTGCTCGATGCGTTGCGCCGGGCGGCCGGCCGCGACGGCGCCGAGATCGTCTTCGAGGCCGACGCCGGCACCGACGTGCGCTTCGGCGACAGCTCCCATCACGGGGTGCCGGACGCCCTGATCTGTCTGGGTGGGGACGGCACCCTGCTGCACGCGGCACGCATCGGCGGTCCGCTCGGGCTGCCGCTCCTGGGCATCAACTTCGGGCGCCTGGGGTTCCTGACCGAGGTGCAGGCCGACGAGGTGGACGCGACGATCGGGCGGCTCTGCGCCGGCGACTACCGGGTCGAGGAGCGCGGCGTGCTGCGCCTCGGAGCCTGGGACGGCGACCAGACCCTGTGGCTGCACGACGGCCTCAACGAGACCCTGATCTCCGGGGCGCAGCCCGGCCGGATCACCGAGATCCGGGTGCTGATCGACGGCGAGCACCTGACCACCTTTCTCGCCGACGGGCTGATCGTCGCCACCCCGACCGGCTCCACCGCGCACTCCCTCTCCGCCGGCGGCCCGGTGGTCGAGCCGACCATGGATGCGCTGGTGGTCCAGGCGCTTTGCCCCCATACCCTGGCGGTGCGTCCGCTGGTGATCTCCAGTGAGCGCTGTCTGACCATCGACGGCGGCGAGTCGAGCGACGATCTGGACGTTTCGGTCGACGGTCAGATCTCCGAGCGGATCGGCGCCGGCCAGGAGCTGCGCGTGGTCTGCGCCCCGTACCACGCTCGGATTCTGCGCGTCACCTCCCGCAGCTTCTACTCGGTGCTGCGCAGCAAGCTCGGCTGGCGCGGCTCGGCCGCCTTCCGGGGGCGTTGATGCTGGCCGAGCTCACGATTCGGGACTATGTCCTGGTCGACGAGCTGCGCCTCGATCTCGAGACCGGGACCAGCGCCTTGACGGGCGAGACGGGGGCCGGCAAGTCGCTCCTGGTGGGAGCGCTGAAGCTGCTGCTCGGTGACCGCGCCGATCCGGCGGCGATCCGTGCCGGGGCCGGCGCCAGCTACGTGGAAGGCTGCTTCCGCTTCTCCGAAGCCGACGCCGCGCCGGCGCTGCTGGCCGGAGTGGATGGCTTCGACGCGGCGGAGGGCGAGCTGATCGTGGCCCGCGAGGTCGCCGCGTCGGGACGCAGCCGCGCCTGGGTGCAGGGGCGGCGGGTGCCGATCGCGCGCCTGCGCGAGCTGGTGAGGGGGCTGATGGACCTGCACGGGCAGCACGCGCACCAGTCACTGCTGCGCCTGGAGACCCACCGCGAGCTGATCGACGCCTATGGCGAGCTGGGACCCCTGCGCGACCAGGTGGCCGGCGCCCACGCCCGGGCCAAGGCCGCGCTCGACGCGCTGCACGCCCTCGAGGCGCGCCTGGCCGCGCTGGAGGAGCGCCGCGACCTCGCCCGCTTTCAGCTCGACGAGCTGCGCGCCGCCGAGCTGGTCGCCGGGGAGGAGGAGGAGCTGGAACGATGCGTGCGCCGCCTCACCCACGCCGAGGCGATCGCCCAGGCGGTGGCCCGGGCGGGCGCGCTGCTCGGCGAGGACGAGCCTTCGGCGCAGGCGCTGCTCGGCCGGGCGCGCGAAGAGCTCGAGCGAGGGGCACGCTTCGACCCGGCGCTCGGCGCCTGCGCGGAGCTGATCGACCAGGCCGAGACCGCGGTCGACGAGGCGCTGCGGGCGCTGAGCTCGGGGCGCGAGGGGCCGGAGCCGGGGGCGGACCTGGACCGGCTGCAGGCGCGGCTGGCGCAGCTGGCCGATCTGCGCCGCAAGTACCGCGTCGACCACGCCGGTCTGATCGCCAGGCGCGACGAGCTGGAGCGCTCGCTGGGCCAGCTCGAAGGCGCCGAGGAGGACCTGGCCGGACACCGCGAGCGGCTGCGGATCGGGCGCGACGAGCTGAGCCGGCGGGCCGCGGCGCTGGGTCGGGCGCGGCGCAAGGCGGGCGGACGCCTGGCGAGTGCGGTGGAGAGGGAGCTGGCGGAGCTCGGCATGGAGGAGTGCCGGTTCCAGGTGGGGGTCGCCCCCCTGCGGGCCGAGGGCGCCCTGCCCTGTGGCCCCGAGGGCGCCGACCGGGCGGAGTTTCGCGTCGCGACCAACGTCGGCGAGAAGGCGGGAGCGCTGGCCAAGATCGGCTCCGGCGGCGAGCTCAGCCGGGTGATGCTGGCGATCAAGACCGTGCTCAGCGCGGCCGATCCGGTGCCGCTCCTGGTCTTCGACGAGATCGACTCTGGCGTGGGCGGGGAGTCGGCCCTCAAGGTGGGCGCACGCCTGGCGGGGCTGGGAAGCGCCCACCAGGTGCTGGTGGTGACCCATTTGGCAAGCATCGCGGCAGCGGCCGAACACCAGTTCAGAGTGACAAAATCGGTCGACGGCCGGCGCACCCTCACCGCGGTCGAGCCGGTGGAGGGCGACGAGCGGGTGGCCGAGATCGCCCGTATGCTGGCCGGCGATCGGCGTGAGGGGGCGGCGCTCGACCACGCCCGTACGCTGCTGGCGCGCACCGGGGGGGAGAGCTGAGCATGGATGCGGCGCGCGAGATCGAGCGCTTGCGCGAGGAGATCCGCGGCCACGATCGGCGCTACTACGTGCGGGCCCGTCCGTCGATCTCCGACGCCGAGTACGACGCAACGATGACGCGCCTGCGCGACCTGGAGGCGGCGCATCCGGAGCTCGACGATCCGCTCTCTCCGAGCAAGCGAATCGGCGACGCCCTGACCGAGGGCTTCGCGACCGTTCGCCACCGCGTGCCGATGCTGTCGATCGCCAACACCTACAGTCCCGGCGAGCTGGGCGAGTTCGATCGCCGGGTGCGCGAGGGGCTGGGGAGCGAGGTCAGCACCGGCTACTACGTGGAGCCGAAGATCGACGGCGTGGCGATCTCGCTGACCTACCAGGAGGGCCGCTTCGTCCAGGCGCTGACCCGCGGCAACGGCGAGGCGGGGGACGATATCAGCGCCAACGCCCGCACCATCCGCTCGCTGCCCCTGGTGCTGCGCGACGCGCCGCCGGGGCGCCTGGAGCTGCGCGGCGAGGTCTACCTGACCCGCGACGACCTGGTCGGGCTGAACCGAAAGCGCATGGAGGCGGGCCGGATGCCTTTCGCCAATCCGCGCAATTTGACGGCCGGAAGCCTAAAGATGCTCGACCCTTCCGTGGTGGCAGAGCGTGGGTTGCGGCTTTTCATTCATCAAGTGGTCGAGGGCGAGCGCGCCGGCTTCGAGAGCCACGCCGAGGCGCTCGCGGCCTGCCGCTCGTGGGGGCTGCCGGTGGTGCCGCTGGGCCGCTCCCACGCCGACATCGACTCGGTGCTGGGCTCGCTGGCGCGCTGGAACGAGCGCTGGAGCGAGCTGCCCTACGACATCGACGGCCTGGTGATCAAGGTCGACGCGCTGCGCGCCTGGCCCACGCTGGGGGCCACCAGCAAGGACGTGCGCTGGGCGATCGCCTACAAGTTCAAGATCGACGTGGCGGAGACCGAGGTGCTGGCGATCGACCTGCAGGTGGGGCGCACGGGGCGTGTGACGCCGGTCGCGCGGCTGGCGCCGGTGGCGCTGGGGGGAACCACGGTGCGCCGCGCCAGCCTCCACAACGAGGAGGAGATCGCCCGTCTCGACCTGCGGGTCGGCGACCGGGCCCAGGTGGTCAAGGGGGGCGAGATCATCCCCAAGGTGATCCGGATCGTGCCCGACGCGCGCCCGGCGGGCGCCGCCGTGTTCCGCATGCCCGCCGACTGCCCGACCTGCGGCGCGGCGCTGGAGCGCTACCCCGACCTGGTCGGCTCCTGGTGCGAGAACGTGCATTGCCCGGCGCAGGTGCAGCGCGCCATCGAGCACTATGCGTCGCGGGCGGCGATGGAGATCGGCGGGCTCGGCCGGGAGCTGGTGAAGCAGCTGGTGGCGCGCGGCTGGGTGGCCGACGCCGGCGATCTCTACGCCCTCGAGCTGGAGCCCCTGGCCGGGCTGGAGCGCATGGGCGAGCGCTCGGCGGCCAACCTGCTGCACGAGATCGAGAGCTCGAAGCAGCGCCCGCTGGAGCGTCTGCTCTGCGGCCTCGGGATTCGCCACGTGGGGCGGGGCGCGGCGCGGCTGCTGGCGCGGGCCTTCGGCGAGCTCGACGCGGTGCTGGCGCAGCCGCGTGAGGCGATCGAGGCGATCGAGGAGCTGGGGCCGGTGATCGCCGAGAGCGTGGGCCGTTTCGCGGCTCGCGAGAGCAGCCGGCGGCTGGTCGAGAAGCTGCGGGCGGCGGGAGTGGGCTTCGGCGCGCCGCCGGCCGCCGTCGCGAGCACGCCGGAATCGGCTTTTCAGGGGAAGCGGATCGTGGTCACCGGTACACTCGCCGGGTTGAGCCGTGACCTTGTCCGTGAGCTGATTCTGAAAGCCGGTGGATCGCCCACGGCCACGGTATCGGCCAAGACCGATCTGGTCGTGGTCGGACAGAGCCCGGGCTCGAAGCTGGCCAAGGCGCAAGAGCTGGGCATCAAGACCATGGACGGGACCGCTTTCTTGGAGCGCCTGCGCAAGTGAACGAGGAGCCCCATGTCTGAAAGGAACTCCGAGAGGAAGACCCCTTCGGCGGCATCCCGGCCGGACTTCGCCGAGCTCTTCCTGCGGCGCATCGAGGAGATCCCCACCCTGCCCCGCGTGGTGCTGCGGGTGGTGGAGCTCTGCAACGATCCGATGAGCACCATGGGGCAGTTCGACCAGGCCTTCGCATCCGACGCGGCGCTGGCCTCGCGGGTGCTGCGCCTGGTCAACTCCGGCTACTTCGCCCTGCCGCGACCGGTGTCGAGCATTTCGCGGGCGGTCACCTTCCTCGGCTTCACGGCGGTGCGCGCCGTCGCCCTCTCGGTCGGCGCCAACAAGGTCTTCCGGCCGGTGTTCGAAGCCAAGGAGTGGGAGGTGTTCTGGAACCACAGCGTCGCCACCTCCGAGACCGCGCGCCTGGTTTCGCACACCGTGCGCATCGGCTCCCCCGACGATGCGCAGGCGGCCGGCCTCTTCCACGACCTGGCGCGCTTCCTGGTGCCGGTCTTCTTCGCGGAGCAGGCGGCCGAGCTGCTGGAAGAGGGCGGTGGATTGGGCGATCCGGTGCGCGAGCGAGAGGTGCTCGGTACCGACCATGCCGAGCTCGGCGCGCTCCTGATCGAGCGCTGGAGCCTGCCGCGCAGCGTGATCGACGGGATTCGCCACCACCACGGCGACGACCAGGCTCTGCGCTCCGATCCGACGGCGCTGGCGGTGCACATCGCCGAGCAGCTCACCTTCCAGTGGGGGCTGCCCTTCTGCGACCGGGGCGAGAGGCGCAAGCCGGCACCCGCCGCGCAACCGATCCTCGAAGCCTGGGCCGATCCGCTGGCGCGGCTCGAGGCGCAGGTGCGGGACCGCCTCGACCAGGCGCACGCGGTGCTCGGGTGAGGGCGTGGCGATGAAGAGCCCGGGGAGCGGAGAGGGTTCGGCGGCGGCCCCGGAGCCGCGGGGTGGCGATGGGGACCGATCCCCGCGACCGATCCCCCGCAGCGGCGCCGACTACGACCGACTGGTCGAGGCCTACGAGCAGATGTCGTCGGTCTTCGCCCTGGCCGAGCGGCTCTCGATGCGCCGCGAAGAGCCGGAGGTGGTCGAGGTGCTGCTGGAGCTGATCGGGCGCCTGGTCTCCTTCGACGACGTGGCGGTGCTCTGGCTCGACAACGAAGGGCGCGCCCTGGAACCGAGCTCCAGCTCCGACCCCGGGCCGCGGCTGCGCAAGGCGGTGCGCAAGGCGGTCGAGGACGGCTACATCCGCTGGGCGGTGGCGCGCGAGCGGGTGATCTCGGATCCCGACCCGGACGGCGAGGGCGCCTTCTTCTTCCTTCCTCTGGTGGGTCCCGGAGGCGGGCTCGGCATCGTCGCCATCGAGGTGCGCGGCGCCGCCGCCGAGCTGCACAAGTACCAGCTCGGAGCGCTGGCGCTCTTGATGAGCCACGGCGCCATCGCCATCGAGAACGCGCGTCTCTACCAGTCGGTGCAGGAGCAGTTCCGGGAGCTGGTGGTGCTCTCCGGCGACCTGGAGCGTTCGAAGGAGGATCTGTCGCGCTGGGGCGAGTACCTGGAGCGCCAGGTCGAGAGCCGCACGCGGGAGCTGCGCGATGCCCACAAAAAGCTGCAGGAGCAGCACGAGCAGCTGATCGAGGCGCACCGCGAGCAGGACCGCGCCAACGAGCGCCTGCTGGAGCTGGACCGCCTCAAGAGCGAGTTCCTGCAGACCGTCTCGCACGAGCTGAAGACCCCCCTGAACGCCATCATCGGCTACTCGGAGGTGCTGCTGGACGGCATCGCGGGCGGGCTCAGCCAACCTCAGGAGAACCACACCCGCAAGATTAACCAGAGCGCTCGGCACCTCCTGGCGCTGATCGTCGAGCTGCTCGACCTGACCCGCATGGAGGCCGGCCGGGTGCGTCTGAACCGCTCGCGATTCGACATCGCACGAGCGATCTCCGCGGCGATGGCGGTCGTCACCCCCGCCGCCCACCAGCGCGCCGTCGATCTCAACTTCGTCCACGACGGCGATCCGGGGCAGCTCGACGCCGACGAGGCGAAGATCCGCCAGATCGCCATCAATCTGTTGCAGAACGCGGTGAACTACACCTCCGAGGGGGGCGACGTCATCGTCGGCGTCGAGCGCACCGACTCGGTGTCGCCTGATGCGCCGCCGGTGACCGATGGACCGGTGGTGCGACTCTACGTATCCGACAACGGCCGCGGCGTCGCGCCGGAGGCCCAGGAGCGCATCTTCGACCGCTTCACGCGCCTCGATCCGACCGCCGGCGCCGGCACCGGTCTGGGTCTGGCGATCACCTGGCGCCTTGCCGAGCTGCACGGCGGACAGGTCTGGGTGATCTCACCGGGCGACCGGCCACCGGCCGGAAAGAAGGGCCCCGGCGCTACTTTCTATGTCGCGATCCCCTCCGGGGCTCAGTGATCGCGGTCGCGGTCCTCCGCCGCAAGTGCGCATCTTCGTCATGGCATTGGGATGGAGTGGGCGCGTTTTCTGCCGCGTTTCCTGGTCCGTCAGCGCCGATCGGGCCGCCCCGCTGGCCGCGCTCGTCGGTCGCGCCGCGCCGCTGGTGGTCCTGCTGGCGTTGGGCAATCCCGACCCCGCGCCCGCGCCCGATCGCGGTGCCGGAGGCCGCCAGATCACCCGGATCGACGACACAAGGCCCGACTCCGCGACCAGAGGCGAGCGTCGCGACGCCTTTTCACGACGCGGCTCCCCGATCTCGGGCGAGAGTTGGGAGCTACGGCCCTATTCGCGCCGCAGCTCGGCACTCTCCGGCAAAAACGCCGAGCTACGACCGTATTCGCGTCGTGACTCGCGACTCTCGATCGAGATCGGGGAGTTGTGACGCGGTTGGCGCCGAGGCCGGTTCCGGGATCGATCGCGCCGCGGGCCGGAGCCGCGACCATTTCGGCGCAGCGGCGAATCTGCCGGCGCGGCTGGTGGAGGCGCCGGAGAGTTCTATTTTGGTAGATTGGCGTTGGATCGGTCTGGATTCCGGCTTGCGCCGGAATGACGGGCAAGGAGGCGTCGACGGGTGGATCGATGGCTGCGTCTGCTTGCGGACGGGGTACACGACTCCGGCGAACGCGCCCGTGCAGGCAGCTCTCCTCATTCCTCCGCGACTCGTCGCGCTGCGTCTCGAGGCGCCGCCCACCTCTCGACGATCAGCCCCCTTTTTCGTCATTCCGGCGAAAGCCGGAATCCACGCCCCCCCCCGACGGCCCAAGCCGCGAGCGCCCGCCCAATTCCACTGAAGTAGAAATAGGCGTTGGTGCATCTGGCATGCCGGCGCACGCCGGAACGACGGGGATGGCGGCGGTGCGCGGATCCGAGAGCGGCTCCGGCGGGGAGTCGGCCCTCGAGGCGGGCGCGCGCCTGGCAGGGCTGGGAAGCGCCCACCAGGTGCGGGTGGTGACCCGCCCGGCAAGCATCGCGGGAGCGGCCGAACACCGGTCCAGAGTCTCCAAATCGGTCGCCGGTCGGCGCACCCCGGCGCCACTTTCTATGTCGCGAGCCCAACCGGGGCTCAGTGATCGCGGTCGCAGTCCTCGTCGACCAGCACCTCGATGCTGCAGGTGAAGCGTTCGTTGATGCTCCAGCCGTCGATGCGCAGAGTGTAGCTTCCTTCGGGGGCGTTGAGCGGCACCGTTAGCGACAGATCGGCGCATTGCCAGCCGCTGCCGCCGACCAGGGTCGTGGTCTTCGATCCGAGATCGACCTCGTCGCCACCCGGCAGCACCGCCACCAGGTTTGCGGTCGCCTCGCGGATGTCGCGACAGTCGTTGCGCAGGCAGGCGCTCAGGTGGTAGTCGTCGCCCGGGGCGACACAGCGCATGCGGCTTTCCAGCATGCAGGAGACGCAAGGCTCGGCGATCGCGCTCTGGGCCGCCAGCAGGCTACCGATCAGCGCCGCGGCGAGCCGCGCCGACTTGGGAGTTCGCATTGGGGGGTTCTCCAGGGTTTTGGCCGCCGCCGTCGGGGTTCAGTATAAGCGCGTGGGCCCTGAGAGGTTTGCTCAGCCCCGCAATCCCCGTTCCACGCGCGCCCGAGCCGCCGCCGCCTGGTCGGTCGTCAGTCCCGTCATGCGGGCGACGTAGCGCGCGAACTTGCGCTCGGAGACCTCGACCGTGCCGTCGGCGTAGACCACCTTCCAGACCAACGCCATGATCTGCATCCGCTGCTCCACGCTGTAGCGCTCCTGGACCAGCTCCGAAAACTTCGAGAAGTCGCCCTTGCGCGGTCGCGATTCCTGGGCCTTGCGCAGCAGCGCCCGGGCTTCGGCCCGGCCGATACCGAACTCGCGCTCGACGGCGCGGCGGATGGTGCGCTCCTCGTCGCGTGCGTACTCGGTGTCGCCGTAGGCGGTCTCCAGCAGCAGCACCGCCGTGGCCACTTGCAGATCGCTGTCCACCGCTCGTCCGGCCGCGTCGGATGCGAGGCGCGCCGGACCGGCCAGTGCCTTTCGGATGTCGTCGAACATGCCCATGCGCGTCTCCTCCGGCCTGATTCCGCCGCCGCTCCCGCGTGTTCCACGGGTCGAGTGTACAGAAGAGGGCGGGATCGGAGGGTCCCGGCGAAGGCGCCGGGATCCTGCGCGGGATCGAGCCGGTCGTTGCGCGCGCCGATCTTAGAATGATCCGAGGGGCGCCCCCGTCCCGACGCCCGGCCCCTCACCCCGGAGCCCTTCCATGCCCACCGACCGACGACCAAGCCCGGCTCTCGTCACGGGCCTCGCGCTCGCCCTGATCGCGGCCGCGCCCGCCCACTCCTGTCCGGGCGCTCCCGGAACCGTGGTCCGGCCCCGAGCCGCCGCGCCGGAGCGTCGAACCTCCGACCAGGCGCCCGCCCTCCCCGCGCTCCCGGGACCCTGGTCCTTTCCCCGGTCGCTCGCGGGCGTGAGCCGCTACAACTCCGAGTGCCGCCCTTCGCTTTCGGCCGACGGCACGCGCCTGGTCTTCGAGGCGACCGCCAGCAACGGTCCGGCCTACGACCCGGAGAACCAGCTCGAGGAGGGCTTCTATCCCTACCAGGCCGACTGGGACGGCTCGGCCTGGACCAACATCCGCGGGCTCGATCGCGATCTCTTCGAGGGACACAGCTTCCCGCGCCTCTCCCCGGGGGGTGAGTGGCTCTTCACCACCTCCGCCGGCGAGATCTACCGCGCCCACCGCGCCGGGGAGAGCTGGACCACGCCTTTGGCTCTGGGCGGCGCCATCAACGCCCTCGGCCCCGACGGCGTCAACGGCGCCTCGTGCACCTCGCGCGACGCGGCCGAGATCTACTTCGCCTCGGAGCGAAGGGGCGGCATGGGCGGCTTCGACATCTGGGTCTGCCGCTTGCAGGGCAGCTTCACCGACTCCCTGACCAACCTCGGCCCCGGCATCAACACCGAGGGCAGCGAGGTGCGCCCCGCCATCAGCCCCGACGGGCGCTATCTGCTCTTCTCCGACTTCGTCGGCGGTCGCAGCTCGCTCGACTACGGCGCCACCGACCTCTACATCTCCGAGTGGGTCTCCGGCAGCTGGTCGACGGCCGAGCCGCTTCCGGCCCCGATCAACAACCACCGTCCGGCCTGCACCGCCCACTGGGCCAGCGACACCGAGCTCTTGATCGGCGGCGAGGTCAGCGAGGGCGGGGGCGGGGCGGAGGATGTCTGGGTGACGGCGCTCCGCGGCACGGCGGCGGGCGGGCTGCCCTCGCTGGTGCCCGGGAACGATGCGGCAGCCGCGCGCGCGTGGCGGGGACGCGGCCCGGCGGCACGGGCTCAGGGCGGGGCGCCGGCGATCCGCCCTCCCGGCCGGTGGACTCTGCTGGCGAACCTGTCCGGTGCGTCGATCGTCGAGGACCTGCTCGAGACCTCGGCCGGAATGCTGCTCGCCGCGACTTCCGACAGTGGCGCGGTGTTCCGCTCCGAGGATGGCGGCGAGACCTGGGTTCCGCGGTCGCCGGGAGCGCTCGCGGATCGCATCTACTGCCTGGAGGAGCTGGCCGACGGCACTGTGCTGGCCGGCACCTATCCGAGCGGCAGGGTGTTCGAGAGCGGCAACCAGGGCTGGAGCTGGTCTCCGCTGGCGCCGCTGCCCACCTGGGTGACGGCGGTGCGGGCGATCGAGGAGCTCGACTCCGGAGATCTGCTGGTCGGAGTCGCCCCCGAGACCCTGGGGATCGGTTTCAACTACCGGGACGGGAGGATCTTCCGCTCCACCGACCGCGGCCAATCGTGGGCCGAGAGCAGCGGCTTGACGAGCATCTACGGAGCGGTGCACACCATCCACGAGTCGGCGGACGGCACCCTCTGGGCCGGTGGTCGGGCCTACGGCGGCAACATCCACCGCTCGCTGAACGGCGGGCTCGATTGGGAGGTGCTGACCCCGGCCTTCCAGGCCCACGTCTCGGTCGGTTCCGCGGCTCACTTCCTGCGCGACTCGCGCGGCACCTTCTGGGGCATGGGATGGGGCCACGGCGACACCGGCGCTTTCCTGATGCGCCACCAGGGCGGCGACGACTGGGAGGTCGAGAGCCCCTTCGAGCGCGACGGTGAATACCGCGACGGCTACGTCTTCGACATGGTCGAGGACCAGCGCGGCTGGCTCTACGCCGGCACCCAGCCCTCCGGCGGCAGCCCGGGCTGGATCTCGACCGACGGCGGGCAAGTCTGGCATCCGACCACGCCCCTCGAGGGGGCGCGCGAGCTGCTCGCGCTGCTCGCCACCCAGGACGGCCGGGTGCTGGGCGGGACCAGCGGCGACGGCGGAGTGTGGGAGTGGCGGCGGAGCTTGGAGCGGGCGCGGCGCTGAGAGTCGCGGTCGGCCGGGATCGGCCGCTGAGGGGGGTCAGTGCCCGATCTTGGTGGGCGGTGGGAATCGGCCCGACGGGGGGGATAGAATCGAACATATGCGAATGAACCTGGAGGCGAGATGAGGCGTCACCGCGATTCCACGTCTTGGCCACAGAGGTGGCTCGCGCTCATGGCGGTCGGTGTTGGTCTGGGATCCCATGCGGAAGCGCACACCCTGCACATCCCTGGTGATTTCCCAACGATCCAGACAGGAATAGACGCAGCCTTGGCCGGGGATACGGTCTTGGTCGCCCCGGGGACCTACAGCGGTACCGGCAACCGGAGCCTGAGCTTTGGCGGTGTCGATCTGGTGCTGCGATCGGAGGGCGGACCGGCGGCAACGGTCATCGATTGTCAGCGCGGGGGTCGGGGGATTCGCTTCGATGGAGGAGAGAGCGCGGCGGCGCGGCTGGAGGGGTTCACGATCACCGGAGGCCAGGCCACGAAGGGAGCGGGAATATGCTGCGAGGGGTCGTCACCGGTCGTGGTCGACTGCATCGTCGATGGCAATGGACACGAAGAGCTCTTCGCTATCTATGGGTACGGAGCGGGCTGTTTCGTCAGCGGAGGCGCCCCGACGTTTGTTGACTGCACCTTCTCCGCGAACTGGCTTCGTGGCGGTGCCGGCATGGGTGGGGGTGTCTACTGTGCAGCAGATTCCTCTTCCTTCTCGAGATGCACATTTTCGGCCAACGGATCATCGTCGCAGAATGCGTCGAACCACGGTGCGGGAGTACATTGCCGGAACAGCGCCGCCATCTTCACCGAATGCGCGGTCGTGGAGAACTCGGCGATCGGCTCGGAGGGGACGGTTTCCGGAGGCGGCATGTACCGCGATGGTGGTTCGGTCGCGTTCGAGAGTTGCGAGATCGCGCGCAATTCGGCGAGCGGCTTCCGGGTTCCCGCATCCGGTGGTGGGATTCGCTGTGTCGATGGTGCACCAATGCTCACCAACTGCGTCGTCCGGGACAACAGCGCCGACCGTGGTGGCGGCGTCTACGGCGGCTAGCCATCGCTCATGAACTGCACCGTCCGCAACAACTCAGCGTCGCAAGGAGGCGGTGTCCTGACCGGTACGCCGATGCTCACGAATTGCATCGTGTGGGGCAACGACGATCCGCAGATCGAGGTGGGCGGTGGCTCGATCGACTTCTGCGACGTGGAGGGCGGCTGGGAAGGAGAAGGGAACATAGACCTCGACCCCTTTCTTGGGGCCGGGAGCCATCTGAGCCTCTGGTCTCCGTGCATCGACGCCGGAACCCCGGACGGAGCTCCGGTCTTCGACTTCGAGGGCGACCCACGTCCCTTCGGGGTGAGACCCGATATCGGCGCTGACGAGTATTGGTCCCCTCTGGTTCTTCAGATCGGCGGGGCTCCCGCGCAAGCATTTGAAGGGGATACTCTCGATCTTGAGCTTTGGGTGTTCAACCCGCTGGAAACACCCGGACAACTAGATTCACTGGTCATGGAGATCAGTTGGCAGGGCGGGAGCAGGGAGACGATCCACTCCGGTCCGACCCTGGAACTGGAGCCGGGCGACAGTCTGAGTTTCGATGTGGAGGCGATCGTTCCCGCTGAGCTGGGCACCGACACCGTGACCTTTTCGGCCTTCGCCCACGACTCGATCGCATCGGCCGAGAGGTTCGACCTCAGAGTCCGCCCCGCGGACGGCGTGATCGACGTGCCGGGAGAGCTGCCGAGCATTGAGGCCGGCATTGCCGCGGCATTCGACGGAGAGGTGGTACGGCTGGCCCGGGGCTCCTACGCTGAGGCCGGTCTCGACTTCGGAGGCAAGGCGATCACCGTCACCAGCATCGACCCCTACGAACCCGGCTGCGCAGCCGAAACCGTGATCGACGCTCGAGGAGAGGGGCGGACCTTCGTGTTCCGATCGGGGGAAGGGGCGGCGTCGGTCTTGGCCGGGATCACGATCACCGGTGGATCGGATGAGCGGGGCGCGGCGATCGCTTGCTTCGGCGCGTCTCCGACCATCCAGCGCTGCACGATCGAGGGAAATAGCGCCGACTTCGGTTTCGGGACCGGCGGGGGGGTCTACTGCGAGAGCGCTTCGCCGGCGCTCAGCCACTGCATCATCACCGCCAATGATGCGGGATACTTCGGCGGCGGACTCTACTGCGACCTTGCTTCGAATCCCTCGCTCACGAACTGTATCGTTGCCGACAACTCCGCCCGATTGGGCGGCGGCCTCTTCTGTGTAGAGTCGAGTCCTGTGCTGCTGAATTCGACGATCGCCGGCAACTCGGCGGCATTGACTTCGTATGCGGGAGGCGGGATCTATTGTGGTGTCTTCTCGAACCCTTCGATCGTCAACTGCATCTTGTGGGGCGACACGCCGAACGAGCTTGCGGTCGATCTGGGAGAGCCCTGGATCCGCTACAGCGATATCGAAGGGGGCTGGCCGGGGCTAGGGAACATCGACGCCGATCCCGACTTCCGCCAGGCCTTCGCCTTCAGGTTTC
>CAZBBK010000013.1:0-98391 GCA_964490075.1 uncultured Gemmatimonadota bacterium
ATCCGGATGGCCCGCGCTCCGATATCGGTGCCTACGGGGGGCCGTGCAATGTGGGATGGCTGGGCTTTGGGTGTCAGGTGAGTGTGGATGCGCATCTTCCCGGCCGCTCCGGCCCCTTCGCCCCCTCCATGCGCTGACTCAGATCCGCGTCCGCTCGAGGTGCCGGGCGATCAGCACCTTGATCCACGATTGCCTGGGCACGCCGAGCCGCCCGGCTTCCTTGTCGAGCCGCTGAATCATCCAGACCGGGAAGTCGACATTGACCCGCTTCTGCTCCTGCCCGGGGCGACGCGCCCCTGGCTGGTCGAGGTAGTCGGTGATGTCCTCCCCGATTCAAATCGTCTCTCGAACTCGTCAGCGTTCATTGAGCCTCACCTCTTCCAGGCCACGAACCAAACAAGCCGCGGGCCGCCGCTCCAACGCGACGACCCGCGGCCACCATGGCGGAGAGGGTGGGATTCGAACCCACGGACCACTTGCATGGTCAACGGTTTTCGAGACCGCCCCGTTCAACCGCTCCGGCACCTCTCCGGGCTATTCGACGGGCCGCCGAGGGGTCGGCGAGGCCCTATGTGGGCCCGCGATGAGTCGCGGGGAGAAGATGGCGGAGAGACAGGGATTCGAACCCTGGAGCCGCTTGCACGACTACACGCTTTCCAGGCGTGCTCCTTCAACCACTCGGACATCTCTCCGTTGGCGCAGCCGCCGGAAGAACTCCCGAAGCAGCTCGCCGCATTCCTCGCCCATGAAAGGGGCGGTGATCGGGACCTGGTGATTCAGGCGTTCGTCCTGCACGGTATTTCGCAGGGAGCCGCAGGCTCCCGCCTTGGGATCATAGGCTCCGAAGATCAGCCGTTCCAGTCTGGCGAGCACGATCGCCCCGGCGCACATGTGGCAGGGCTCGAGGGTGCTGTAGATGCGCGCGCCTTCTAGCCGCCACGAACCAAGGGCGTTGGCCGCCGCGCCGATGGCGAGGATCTCGGCGTGGGCGGTGGGATCCTGCAGGGTCTCGACCTGGTTGTGGCCGCGTCCCAGCACCTGGCCCTCCGCTCCGATGACCACGGCGCCGACCGGAACCTCACCGGCCTCGAAGGCCAGCTTCGCCTCCTGCAGGGCCATGCGCATGAAGCGAGTCTCGGTATCGATGCGACCCTCCAGACTCGGAAACCACTGTGAGGAGGTTAGTTCGGGCCCGGGGACGATGTCAAATCGGCGCCCGGGACCCTCCCGGCCGTCCCCGGAAGCGATCTCAAAAAAAACACGGCCACACCCCGCGGGGATGCGGCCGTGCCGGTCGTCAAGCGCGGATCGAGATCCGCTCGGGTGCTACTCGCAGCCGTTGATGGCGCCGTCGGCGGGGAAGTCGGTGCAGCTGCCCCACCAGCCGTAGTCGGCGTCGGGGATCAGGTTGCCGACCTTGCAGCCGACCATGCACAGGGTGTCGGCGCAGCTGCCGGAGCCCACATGGTCGAAGTTTACCTGGTAGCAGTTGTTGCCCAGCGGCGTGATCGCCGTCGGCGCCCAGTAGCCGGAATCGCAGATGGTGCCGGTGATGTTGCCGTCGTAGACGGTCCAGCCCGGAGTCTCGAACTCGAGGCTCATGCACCAGTCGATGCCGTAGATGCTGGTCCAGTGGATGGTGATGTCCCAGTACTTCTCATCTTGCGAGAGAGCGGCCTGCTCCAAGACGGCCTGCAGCTCCTGCGGCATCTGGATGTTCATGGCATCGGGCCGCGCCTCGTCGTACTGGCCCAGAACGCCGTTGGCGTTGACGGCGAGTGCCGGTGTGGCGATGGCGGCGGCGGCGAGAAGAGCGAAGAGTCTGGTCACGAAAGACCCCCAGTTCGGAGTTATGGGCTGCCTGGTCCTTTGAGGATCGAGCGCGTCTCGCTCTCACCAGGCAGGAACGCGTTAACCATAACCCAGATATCTTGGACGGCGATCTCCTATCTCAGGAAGTCCTCCGTCCGGTCTGGCCATCGCCGCCGGCAACGAGCATACTCATCCCGCAACCCCGCACCACGAAAGGTGAGAGCGTTCCATGGCACAGGACAAGTCACTGAACATCGGCTTCATTTCCTTCCGCTTCTGCGGCACCGACGGCGTCTCCCTGGAGACCGCCAAGTGGGCGGAGGTGCTCGAGGAGCTGGGGCACAAGTGCTTCTATTTCTCGGGCGAGTCGGATCGGCCCGAGGAGGTGTCGATGGTGGTCGAGGAGGCCCACTTCCAGCATCCCGAGATCGTGGGGCGGCACCGGCACTTCTGGGCGACCACCGAGCGCCGCCACGACGACACGCTGTGGATCAAGGAGAGGACCGAGTTCTTCTACCGCCACGTCAAGCGCTTCATCGACGAGTTCGCGATCGACGTGCTGATTCCCCAGAACCTCTTCTCCTACCCGCTCAACATCCCGCTCACCGTGGCACTGACCGAACTGGTCGCCGAGCGCAGCATTCAGACCATCGCCCACCACCACGATTTCTACTGGGAGCGCAAGAGCTACCTGGTGAACTCGGTGTGGGACTACCTGACGATGGCCTTTCCTCCGACCCTCAGCCCGGTGCAGCACGCGGTGATCAACTCATCGGCCCGGCACCAGCTGGCGCGGCGACGCGGTCTCTCGTCGACCATCATCCCCAATGTGATGAACTTCGAGATTCCGGCGCCGAAGCCGGATGACTACACCAGCGACATTCGCCAGACGCTGGGACTGGAGCCCGGCGAGCGGTTGATCTTGCAGCCGACGCGGGTGGTGCAGCGCAAGGGGATCGAGCATGCGGTGGAGCTGCTGAGCCGTCTCGACACCAAGGCGCGGCTGGTAATCTCGCACGCCACCGGCGACGACGACATGGGCTACGTCGACCGGGTCGTGAGCTACGCCAATCTGCTCGGAGTCGACATCCTCTTCGCCGAGGACTACTTCGACGAGACGCGCGGAACCTCGGCCGACGGGCACAAGATCTACAGTCTCTGGGACGTCTACCCCTTCGCCGACCTGGTGACCTATCCCTCGCTTTTCGAAGGATTCGGCAACGCATTCCTGGAAGCGGTCTACTTCCGCAAGCCGATCGTCGTCAACAACTACACGATCTACGAAACCGACATCAAGACCAAGGGCTTCGAGGTGGTGATGTTCGACGACTTCATCACCGACAAGACCGTGGCGCAGGCCAGGGAGTTGATGGACGACCCGGACTACGCGGAGCACGGGGGGGAGCGCAACTACCAGATGGCGCTGGAGCATTTCTCGTATCGAACGCTCCGGAACAAGCTACGGATTTTGCTATACAATGCGCATGGGGTGGTGGGGTAGGTGGCGCCTCACAGGTGAGTAAAGGGCAATCCCACGATGCGGTCGGCGTAGAGCCGGGGCTTGGAATCGTTGTTGACGACGACTCCGAGGCGGGCGTCTTGCTCGTCGACGAAGCTCTTCAGTGAGCGGAGCTCGCGATGGTGCACGGTCGAGCTGTGCTTGATCTCGATCGCGACCATTCCGAAGCTCGTCCGCACGATCAGATCGACCTCGGCTCCGCCGCCGGTTCGATAGTAGGAGGCTTCGTAGGACATGCCTTCTCCGTCTAGCTGTCGGAGCAGCTCTTCCACCACCATCCCCTCCCACGAGCTTCCCATCTGTGGATGGCTGAGCATCGCTCTCTGGTCGGGCACGCGAAGCAGCGCGTGCAGGAGCCCGCTGTCGCGCAGATAGCCGCGCGGGTGTTTGACGACCCGCTTCTGGGTGTTCTTGGTGTGAGCCGGGATCTGTCGCCAGACGAAGGTGCCGTGGGCGATTTCGAAGTAGTCGCGAACGGTTGGCTGAGACACATCGAGGGCGCGCGCGACCTCTGCGTAGTTCAGGATACGTCCCGAGAGTCCGCCGAGGAGCTCCAGGAATCGTCGAAAGCGAATTTCGTCCAGGCGAGGGAAGAGCCTCTTCACGTCGTGTAGTAGATAGGTCTGGATGTACTGGTCGGTCCAGGCCTGGCGAAATCGCGGATCTTCCTTCAACCACGGCTCGGGGTAGCCGCCGTGAAACCAGAGCTCGTGAGCCAGATCGAGGTCGCCGCGCGGCCGGAGTCCACCCACCAGGTCCCAAGGCTCCGTTCCCGGATCCCGCAGGCGGCGCACGAAGGAGTCGCGGCCGAGGGTCTCGGTGACCTCTTCCCAGGAGAAGGGTGAGAGCTCGATGATCCCGATGCGGCCCGCGAGGCTCTCCGATATCGACTTCAGCAGGGAGGGGGAGCTGGAGCCGGTGATCACGAAGCGGCCTGGCACCTGGCGTTGGTCGTCGATCGCGACTCGCAGCGCGGCAAAGACCTCGGGCAGCAACTGAGCCTCGTCGATGGCCACATGGTCCGGGTTGAGCTTGAAGAACAGGTCGGGATCACGGGAGACGTGCTCGAAATCGGCGCGTCGTTCCAGATCGAAGGTCGTCCATTCTTGGGACAGGCGGTTCAGAAGCGTGGTCTTGCCGCACTGCCGAACTCCGATGATCGCGACGCAGGGGAAGAGGTCGAGGTAGGTGCTCAGGAGGGACTCAGCCGCACGTCTCATACCGCGCATAATCAAGCTCTCGCTTTGAAAATGCAAGGATGCTGCGCGCGAGCAGTTGGCTCAGATGATAGATCCGAGCAAATGCAGGGGACGCCGCGGCTCGCCATGCCTTGAAGGACCTTGCGATGCGCTCGATTCGTCAAGCCATTTGACGAGATGTATGCCTCTTCGTCGAATCGTCGAACGGATTGCGGCCCCCTGCCCTTGTGCTTGCCCCGAGAGGTCGCCGCCACCCTCCGATCGGATCTTACTCCCTCTGATCCGCTCGCCGATCCCAGGGCGGCGGACTGAATGGTCTCCCTACCGCGACATCGGCGGGACCGCAGTACTCCCGAGCGCCGCGATCTCCGCGCCCATCGCAGACCGGGATTCCCGAGGTTTCGCGCCCGCTGCCGGAATCGCGGGCGGGGGAGGCCGGGAGGGACCAGGAGAGTGTCGCCGTCCGCCGTGGCTTCGAGGGCGCCGCGGAGATCGAAAGGTGGCCGAGTCTCCGTCGCCAAAACTGCGACGGTCAGACACATCCAGGCCGGCGCGGCCACCTCAGCTCCCCCAATCTTCGAGGTAGCCACCGGGTGGCGGACAAGGAGCTGGATCGTTCGGGTCTTCCGGAGCGTCGGATGCTGCGGCGGTGGCGACCATCTGCTTCTCCTTGCTCCAGTCGGCATCATTGCCCGTCACTGTAACCGATCATCTCAGGGCGAGACCCTTGGTCGGCCGGTGGGTGCTTGCCCAGCCCAGCCACGAGCTGGCAGTCGTCGTTCCACTCGCTGAGCAGCGCGGCAGTTTGCCAGATGTCGCCTTCCACCTGGATCGATTCGAAGACATCGGGGTGGCGCTGGCCGAGATCGATGGAACATCTCATCCGGCCCGCGTATCCTTCGGTCATGTCGATGCTGTGCCCCACTCCGCCCGAGCGTCTCCTCGACGCCCGTGGTCGGCCCTACTTCTTGTGGGATTCAGACATGCCCCTGAAGCGCTTCGAGGAGCTTCTGCGCGACGGCGACGACGTGGTGCGGGCGCATCTGATCGCGAAGCTCATGCGCCAGGCCAAGCCGGACGATGTCTTCACCTTCGTCTCCCTGAAAGAGATCGGTGAGCTGTGGCCGAACCTGGCCTATCGGTTGGGTCGGACCCGCGACTTCTGGACTTGGCTGTTGACGCGATGGGGCGTCGTGACCGATGGGTAGCAAGCTCAGTCCGCTCCAAGTGCGGGTGATCGAAGCGTTGTCCGACCTGGACCCGCCGTGGACCTTGACCGGCGGCGCCGCCCTCGTCGGATTCCATCTACACCACCGCACCACGAGGGATCTCGACCTTTTCCTCCACGGTCGCTCCGCTCTCGGGGGTTATGCGGACTTGGTGATCGCTACACTTCGGGAGGCCGGAATCGACGTGGTTTCTCAGCAGACCGGGATAGCGATGCATCGGCTGATCGCGACGGAAAAGGGGGAATCGACCGTCCTGGATCTGGTCGCCGATCCTGTTTCGACCATCGAAGCTCCCGTCGAGAGAGCTGTGGGCAGTTCCACAATCCGCGTGGATTCCATGCACGAGATCTTGGTGAACAAGCTCTGTACACTCGTTCAGCGGTCGGAGCTCAGGGATCTGATCGACGTACGAGAGCTCCTCGCGCAGGGCGGAGATCTGCTTCGCGCGCTCGGCGACGCGCCGAAGAAGGACGGAGGATTCTCGCCATTGACGCTGGTTTGGCTCCTCGGGCAGCTCTCGATCGAAGCCATCGCCAAGGCCGAGGGCCTGGCCCCGGAGGAGACCCGAGGGCTGGAGCAGTTTCGAGATCGGCTCGTGGAGACCCTGAGCGAGCTTACCCGCCCAGACGCCGATCGAGGGCCGTAGGAGGGGTCTCGTCGATAGGAATTCGCTCCGCCGGGGGGCGATGGCCACTACGTCGTGAATCGGATCCTACTCCCACTGATCCGCCCGCCGATCCCAGGGCGGCGGACTGAATGGCCGCCCGACCTCCACATCGGCCGGACCGCAGTACTCCCGCGCCCCGCGATCGCCGCGCCCATCGCAGACCGGGATTCCCGAGGTTTCGCGCCCGCTGCCGGAATCGCGGGCGGGGGAGGATGGGAGGGGGGTGCGCCTGGGATCGAGCAGGGGCTCGACGAAAAGATCGTGCTCGGAGGGGGGCTCGAAGCCGACGATATCGCCCCCCGTGTTGTTCCAGTAGAGATTATGGTCGGCGAGCGCCTCGGCGTAGTAGGCGACGCCGCCGCCGTTCTTGGAGTTCATCACGATATTGTCGACGAAGCTCCCGCCGCCCATCGCGCACGCCGCGGCGAACCCGGGCTCGACCAGGGAGTCGAAGCAGGTGTTGCCGCCAAAGGTGTTGCGCTCGACGAGGGCGTCGCCGCGCGGGACGTAGAGGGCGCCGCCGAGGCCGCCCTGGTCGTAGTACATCATGTAGGAGGCGTAGCCGCTGGCGGTGTTGTCGAGGAAGATGTTGCCGGTGATACGGGCCGGCTCGCTGTTGCTCGAGATGTAGACGGCGCCGCCTTCGGCGGCGGTGCAGCGGATGAAGATGTTGTTTTCGATGACGAATCCGGCGTAGATGAACTGGAGTAGGCTTAGGGCGCCGCCCTTCGACCACATGTTGAATCTTGTTTTGTCGGCAGCGCAACCGATGAAAGTGCTATTTGTAATCGTCAGACTATCAGGGCTGGCGCTCACGGCTCCGCCTCCACCTCCCAATGTTGATTCCCCCGCCCAGCTCCCCTCTGCCAAGCAGTTCTTGAAGACCGAATTGTCAATTGAAACACATTCGCGAGAGGCCGAGTAGATTGCGCCTCCCCATGCGGCTGTGTTCCCATCGAACTCGCATCCCTCGACGACGATAGAACCCGCGGGCTGGTAGCCCTTGATGAAGATAGCACCGCCTCGCCCTTCGACAGCGTCATCTTCATCCCACCACCCGACCTTGTTCTCGCTAAAATGACAGTTTTTGAATATCGCTTTCCCGTGCTCTACGAAAGCAGCCCCACCTTCGTAGTAGTGTGTCCACAGGCGATAGCGGTACTTCCCCGAGCCTCTCGTGAGAGTGAATCCCTCGATACGAATCTCCCGGTCCCCCCCCGGCGACAGAGTCAGCACCGATCCTTTGCGTCGCCCGTCGATCACCGTGGCCTCCGGCCCAGCGGTCGACATCACGGTGATCGCCCGCCCGCTCAGATCGAGCGGGCCGGGATAGGTGCCGGGAGGGACGAGGAGAGTGTCGCCGCCCGCCGTGGCTTCGAGGGCGGCGTGGAGATCGAAAGGTGGCGGAGTCTCCGTCGCCAAAACGGCGACGGTCAGACACATCCAGGCCGGCGCGGCCACCTCAGCTCCCCCAGTCCTGCAGGTACCCGCCTGGTGGCGGGCAGGGGATCGGCTGTCCGTTCTCGTCTTCTGGGCTTTCGGGGCAACCAGCGCCGGTCGCGGGAGGAAGCGCGCTCTGCACGATCGGGCAAGTCTTGGTGTTGGACCAGTTGCTGCCAGATAAACGACACTGATAGCCGGCCTGGCCTTCGAGGCCGGCTCCGATTGAGTACGGGAATGTGTTGATCAACCACCCGGTCGGAATGCTCCCACTGGTGCGGTGTTCGTAGATGTTGAGGAAGCCCCAATTGTCTGACTTGATAGTTGGCACGCGCGATTCATGCTCTCTATCGATCACATGATCAAACAACCCCTCAAGACACCACCCAACAATGTAAAACTCCCCAGGATTGCTGTACGGCTCCGGCGCGCGAGCCAGATACATCTGCTCCAGAATACACGCCACATCGGGCGCCCTGTGGCTCATGCACCCGGTCTCGGTCCAGCGATAATCGGCCGTGCCCGGAGGGGCGTCGGGCTTGAAGGGGCTCGGCCGGTCTTCAGCGGTGTCCCAGGCTGCGTCCCACCCCAGCGACCACTTGGCCTGCACCGTGAGCTCACAGATGATAAAGGGGCGCTTCATATCGGGCGCCAGCGCATTGTAGGCGTCGCGGAACTTCTTGATCGACTGGTCTCCGTTCGGCGCCCATCCCTGCGGATACTCCGGGTAGGCCATCACCGCCATCGCGTCGACTTAGGGGGCGGCTTCCTCCGTCACCATCTGCAGATCCGGGGGTTTCAAGGCGGCGGTGTAGCGGTCGGAGAAGATCAGGTGCTGGGAGTCGAAGTAGCGGGTCGCTTCGACCATCACCGAGTAGAACTTGTCGGCGATGGCGGCGAGGAAGAAGCGGCTGTCCTCCTGCCACAGATCGGCCCCGAGGTCGTAGTCCGGAAGCGCGCCGGGATGTTTGATGTAGTCCTCCAAGAGCGCTCGGTCGTTGAACTCAGGGAACACTCCCATCGCGGCCAGCTCGTCGAAGCTGGCGTCGAGCTCCCATTTTGGGGCATACCGAGCATTCCATGCGTTCGTGTCGTTCCCGAACTTCTCCCTCATCGCCTCCACGAACGCCAGTTTGCCCGGGGCGTCCGATTCTCGCGAGATCATCATGCGCACCCAACCGTTGCGCTTGTACTGGATCACCTCGGGCTCCGCCAGGCTCGTCGTGAGATCCATTTCCGTGCTCCAGTCGGCATCGTTCCCTAGATTATAGCCGATCATCGCTGGGCGAGACCGTTGGTCGGCGGGCTGGTGTTTGCCCCAGCCCTCTCCCAACTAGTGGTCTTCATTCTTCACGGCCTGTGCGGCTTGCGCCGAGCCGGCGAACGCGTGTCTCATATGTAATCCCCTTCGTTGGCCGCTGGTCCTTCTCCAGCGGCACTTATCCTCATAACACCACACTCCGCCACCCCGGAACCTCCATGCCCGCCCCTTTTCCCCATCTGCTCGCCCCCCTCGACCTCGGCTTCACCACCCTGCGCAATCGCACCCTGATGGGGTCGATGCACACCAACCTGGAGGAGGCGCCGGAGGGTTTCGAGCGGCTGGGAGCCTTCTACGCGGAGCGGGCGCGGGGGGGCGTGGGACTGATCGTGACCGGGGGCATCGCGCCGAACGAGGAAGGAGCGGTGTTTCAGGGGGCGGCGAAGATGAGCTGCGAGGAGGAGGCGCGCCGGCACCGTGTGGCGGTCGATGCGGTGCATGGGGAAGGAGGCAAGATCTGCATGCAGATCTTGCACGCCGGCCGTTACGCATTCAGCCAGGAAAGTGTCGCGCCCTCGGCCCTGCGGGCGCCGATCAGCCCTCTTGTTCCTCGGGAGCTGGACGAGGAAGGGATCGAGAAACAGATCGCCGATTTCGCGCGGGCGGCGGAGCTGGCGCGTTGGGCCGGCTACGACGGGGTCGAGATCATGGGCTCCGAGGGTTACTTCATCAACCAGTTCATCGCCGCGCGGGCGAACCGTCGCGACGACCGCTGGGGCGGAAGCTACGACAATCGGATACGCCTGCCGCTGGAGATCGTACGCCGAGTGCGGGCGGCGGTCGGGGAGGACTTCATCCTGATCTACCGGCTGTCGATGCTCGACCTGGTCGAGGGGGGCAGCACCTGGGAAGAGGTGGTGCGCCTCGGACAAGCGATCGAAGCGGCCGGCGCCACGCTGATCAACACCGGCATCGGCTGGCACGAGGCACGGATTCCGACCATCGGCGCGATGGTGCCGCGGGCGGCTTTCACCTGGGTCACCGGCAAGCTCCGCGGCGAGCTCGGCGTGCCCCTGATCACCTCGAATCGGATCAACGACCCGGCGCTCGCGGAGCAGGTGCTGGCACGCGGCGACGCCGACATGGTGTCGATGGCGCGTCCTTTCCTGGCCGACGCCGAGCTGGTGCGCAAGGCGGCCGAGGGACGGGCCGACGAGATCAACACCTGTGTCGCCTGCAACCAGGCATGTCTCGACCACACCTTCCAGATGATGGAGAGCTCCTGTCTGGTCAATCCGCGTGCCTGCCACGAGACCGAGCTACAGTATTCGCCGGCGGTCGAGACGAAGCGGGTGGCGGTGGTGGGAGCCGGTCCCGCCGGGCTCTCCTGCGCGGTGGTGGCGGCCGAGCGCGGCCACCAGGTGACCCTCTTCGAGGCGGCGAACCAGATCGGCGGGCAGCTCAATCTGGCGCTGCGGGTGCCGGGCAAGTCGGAGTTCGCCGAGACGCTGCGCTACTACCGGCGGCGGATCGAGATCACCGGTGTGCGCCTCAGGCTGGGCACGCGCGCGACCGCGGCCGAGCTGCGCGCCGGCGATTTCGACGAGCTCGTGATCGCCTCCGGCGTGCTGCCGCGGCGCCCCGACATCGAGGGGATCGACCATCCAATGGTGCTCGGCTACGGCGAGGTGCTGCGCGGAGCCGCGGTGGGCGATTCGGTCGCGATCATCGGCGCCGGCGGCATCGGCTTCGACGTGGCGGCGCTGCTCACCGATCCGGGCGACGACGCCGGCCGGGACCTGCCGGCCTTCATGGAGGCCTGGGGAGTCGACCGGGACTTCGCCGAGCGGGGAGGGGTGGTGAAGGGACGGATGGAAAAGGCCCCCAGGCAGGTCACCCTGATGCAGCGCAAGGCGGAGAAGCCGGGCAAGAGCCTGGGCAAGACCACCGGCTGGATCCACCGGATGACCCTGCAGAAGCGCGGCGTGAAGATGTTGCGTGGAGTGCGTTACCGGCGCATCGACGATGCCGGTCTGCACATCGAGATCGGGGAGGAAGAGCGACTCCTGGCGGTCGACAGCGTCGTGATCTGCGCGGGCCAGGAGCCGCTGCGTGACCTTGCGGACCTATCGTTCGACGGGCGGGTGCACGTGATCGGCGGCGCGGAGCGGGCGCTGGAGCTGGACGCCAAGCGGGCGATCGACCAGGGGTGCCGGCTGGGGGCGACACTGTAGGGAAAGCGGCCCCGTCCCGGCCGGCGCGGGGCTATCCTGAAACGAGGTCGCATGCTGACCCGACCGGGGCCGACCCGCTCGCGCTTCGGCGCAGACACGAGAGGAGAACCCGATGTGGCGGAGAAGCGGACTCGGAATCGTCGCCCTGCTGCTTGCGGTGAGCGCCCCTGGCGCCACCCTTCGTGTACCCGCCGATCATCCCTCCATCCAGGGGGCGATCGATGCGGCGCTGGACGGAGATCTGGTGCTGATCTCTCCCGGCACCTACACCGAGTGGGAGATCGACTTCCTCGGCAAGGCGATCACCGTGAGCGGCACCGACCCGAGCGATCCGGCGGTGGTCGATTCGACGGTGGTGGATGGATCGGAAAACGGCTCGGTGTTCGTGCTGCGCTCGGGTGAGGGGCGCGGGACTCGATTGGCGGGGGTTACCGTGATGCGAGGCAAGGCCGACTTGGGAAGCGGGATCTCTTGCATCGATGTGTCGCCGACCATTATCGCTTGCGCGATTCGCAACAACGACAGCTGGGGTGCTCTGGCGCCAATGGGACGATGCGGGGGTGGCGTATATTGCGAGCGCGGGGCGCCGCTCTTCATCGACTGCCGAATCCTGGAAAACTGGACCAGGACCGGCAACGACATCTCCAATACCTCAGACGCTCACGGTGGAGGGGTATGCATACGAGACGGAACACCGGTCTTCGTCGGTTGTGAGATCCGTGACAATCACGCTGGCGGCTTCACTTACCAGCCTGCCCGCGCCGCGGGCGGCGGGGTCTTCTTGGGTGCGGCCGCGGACGCGGTGTTCCTCGACTGTGCCATCGTCGACAATGATGCCGATGCAGACTACACCTTCGGGGGCGTGGGGCGCGGGGGCGGCATCTTCGGTTTGAGGAGCTCGCTCGACTTGATTCGGTGCGAGATCTCCGGCAACAGCATCGGGAGACGCGGACTCATCGGGGGAGTTGAGTTTTACGGGAAAAGACTTCGACTGATCGGCTGCAACATCTCCGACAATGCCTGCAGCGGAATCGTCGCAAGGACAAGTACATTGGAAGTGGAGGATACCGTTGTGCGTGGGCATTCGGGCCCGGGATCCGACGACGATCTCGGGGGGGGAATCGACTGGGACGGTGACCAGGCACGCATTGCCAATAGCGACATCCTCAACAACACAACTCAAAGCTGCGGAGGCGGGCTTCGCCTGCGCGGACCAGCGCTGGTCGACTCATGCACGGTGAGGGGGAATGTAGGCAACGAATTCGGCGGTGGATTGTGTGTCGAGGGCGTGGTCACGATCCGCTCTTCCTTGATCGACAGCAACCGGGTCGGAGTCTGGCCGGCGCCTTCCGGCGGTGCGATCTATGTCGCCGCAGGAGGATCGATCGGACTGGAAGACTGCACCCTGAGCTTCAACTGGTCGCCCTACAAGGGGGGCGGGGTGTACACAGAGGGAATCGGGGCGACCTTGGTCGATTGCCGGCTACGCGGCAACGGCGCTGGACATGGCGGCGCGGCATACCTGGCCGAGGGATCACTGCTGATGTCCAACTGCGAGACCCGGGCCAACACGTCCGCATCTGGAGGCAGCGTCATTCACGCAGCCGCGGGAACGCTGACCACCGAAGCCACGCTCATCACGGAGAACATGGCCCATGGATGGGGACTTGATGGCGCCGCGATCGAGGTCGGTGGATGCCTGGCAACACTCCGCAACTGCACCATCACCACCAACACCGCCGAAGACGCAATGATCCTGGTCCAGGATAAAGGCGCCGCCACGATAACCAACTGCATCATCTGGAACAACGACGCCCCCGAGACGATCCGCGCCGACTCCGCCGCGGTGCAGATCCGTTACAGCACCGTCAACGGCGGCTGGCCGGGTATCGGCAACATCGACGCCGACCCGCTATTCCGCGCTCTCGGCCCCTACAACTACTTGCTGCGCGCGGGATCTCCCGCCATCGATGCCGGCGATCCGGAGCTCTCTGACGCGATCTTCGACTGGCATCCACGCTGGCCGGCATGGCAGCCTGATGGCGAGCGCTCCGACATGGGGGCCTACGGCGGACCGGCAAATCGTGGTTGGTTGCCGTAGCGGGGACACTGATCAAGGACCCAACCAACCCTCGACCGGCGTCCGCAAGAACTCCTCGAGCGGAATGCCGCCCTCGCCCACGAGCAGCGTGCGCGTGACGGCGCGCCGCCACCGCTCGGAGTCGCGAGCCAGCGGTGCGGCGTCGGGATGACCGCCGAAGAGCAGGTACTGCTCGACGGTGAAGTCGAATGCGGCTCGCATCTCGGTCAGCGACCAGTGGGGCAGCCGCATCATCTCGCGGTTCGGGGGGCGGTCTCGACGGCGCTTCTTCGCGTGCCCCTGCCCCTGCCCATGCCCTGTACCGTTTCTCTCAACCTAGCTGGAGCCCCTGATCAGGGATCATCCAGTCAGGCCAGTCCAATCCGCCGGGAGCCACCTTTTTTGCCCAGCGCTTCGAGCGCCAGCACAGGGGTGACCCGACCATCGCGGCGGCCTTGTATGTGCGTTTCAGCAAGGAGTTGGCCATGGAAGAGACGAATGTCTCGCGGAGCCGACGGTGATCGAGCTCCGGGGACCCAAGAAGCCGCGGTCGCCCATGTGGAGCGGCTCGTGGAGCGGCTTCGCGTGGTGAAGCGCCAGATCCGGCGGTGTCACCAACGACTCGACGGGCTCTGCGGCGTTCCGCGGCATAGTCCTACTTTCGTGAAATTGGGCGGGCGCCCGCGGCTTGGGTCGTCGTCCAGGCCTGGATTCCGGCTTTCGCCGGAATGACGAATAGGGGGCTGATCGTCGAGAGGTGGGCGGCGCGTTCGGCGGAGCCGTGTGCTCCATCCGCAAGCAGACGCAGCCATCGATCCACCCGTCGACGCCTCCTTCCCCGTCATTCCGGCGAAAGCCGGAATCCAGTCCGATCCAACACCAAACATCTGTCCAGCCGCTGGTGCGGTCCCACCGCCCGAAGACCATCCCCCTCTAAGAGGCGCCCGGGGTCACGGCCCCGGAGTTTTTCGTTGCCTAATGGTGAGGAGCCCCGCCCGACTCCGTTGCCCGAATCGGGCATGGGCATGGGCATGGGCATGGGCAAGGGCAGGTTCTGTCCCACACCGGCCGCTCCCTGCGTAGAGGCTCGCCATGTCGAAACGCCAGAGACCAGATTCCCGCCCCCTCCCGGGCATCGCGCACGGGTTTCAGTAGCCAGCGCCAGCGCCGCTCGATACCGTCTCCTGTCCCAGTCCCCAGTCCCTTCCACCCCACCGCGGAGACCCGCGTGTACCCGATCCTGCTCTCGCTCGGCCCGCTGCACATCTACGCCTACGGCTTCATGCTCGCCGTCGCCTTCCTGGTCTGCGGGCACCTGTTTCGCAAGGAGCTGGAGCGAACCGGCGGCGACCCGAGCCTGGCCGACTCGCTGCTGGTGGCCGCGGTGATCGGTGGCATCGTCGGCGCGCGCATCTGGTCGGTGGCCGAGAAATGGCAGGAGTTCCTGGCCGACCCGCTGGGCGGACTCTTCTCGGGCAGCGGTCTGGTCTTCTACGGCGGGGCGATCGGCGGCACGCTGACCGTGCTCTGGGTCCTGCGCCGCCGGCGCCAGAATGCCCTCGAGATCGCCGATATGATCTTCCCGCTCCTGGTGCTCGGCTACGGCTTCGGGCGGGTCGGTTGTGTTCTGGCCGGGGATGGTGACTACGGCGCGCCCTCCGATCTGCCCTTCCCGCTGGCGGTTTCGATACCGGACGCGTTGGTCCCGCCGCACCGCCACCCGGCGCTGATCGGCCAGGGACTGGCTGCCGATACTCCGGTCCTGAATACACCGCTCTTCGAGACCGTGGCCAGCTGGAGCCTGTTCGCGCTGATCTGGAGGCGGCGGTGGAGGCGCCCGCCGGCGGGGGAAATGCTGGGACTGGGGATGTGCGCCATGGCGCTGGAGCGGATCGTGATCGAAGCCTGGCGGCTCAACGAGCCGGCGTTCGGGCCGCTGACCGCGGCGCAGGTGTTCAGCGTCGGGCTGCTGCTGGTCGGGGGCTACTCTCTGGCCTGGTCACGGTCGAATCGCGCGGTCGAATGAAACGCTACGTTGCAAACTGGATCGATCCGGTCTTAGATAGTTGACGGCCTTCGTTTGCTGACCAGCGCGGCCCCCCGGCGCTGCCCGTCCGGGGAAACTCAGCCGCCAGAGAACAACTCGCCCGCTAAACGAGACGTTGGCGTGGGGGGAGATCGGTGAGTTCGATCGGATTCCCCGTGGCGCCGCCGGATGCCCCGGCGGGATGCGCCACGCTGATAGACGTGCTGCGCTTCCGCGGCCTGGAGCAGGCCGCCAACGACGCGTTCATCGCGCCCTGCGATGACCCCGACCAGGCACGCGCGATCACCAACGGTGGCCTGGAGCGTTGGGCGCGCCGCTTCGCCTCCCACCTGCAGAGCCGCGGCGCCCGTGGCCAACGGGTGGTGCTGCTCTGCAACACGGGGCTGGAGTACATCGCCGCCTACTTCGGCGTGCTGATGGCGGGGGCGGTCGCGGTTCCGACCTATCCCCTGATGCGGCCGAACCGGCGCAAGTTCCTGCTGCGACTGATCCAGGACGCCCGGCCTGTGATCATTCTGGCGGAGCGCGAGATCCACGACGCGGGAGTGCAGGCGTTCAAGGACGAGCCCTCGATCGCGAACGTTCGGTGGATCGCGGCGGATGAGCTCGACGAGGGGTGCGAGGAGCTTTGGACCGACCCCGGCGTGGGACCGGACGACGTCGGCATGCTGCAGTACACCTCCGGATCGACCGGGCATCCCAAAGGGGTGATGGTCACCCACGCCAACCTGATCGGCCAGACGGCGTCGATCTACCACTGGCTCGAGCGGCCGCCGACCACGCCCGGCCAGACCTTCCTGCCCCTCTATCACGACATGGGGCTGATCGGCGCGATCCTCTACCCCTTCTACGCCGGATTCCCGGTCGGGGTGATGTCGCCGCTCTCGTTCGTGCAGCGGCCGGTGCGCTGGCTGGAGACGATCAGCGCGTTGCGGGCGACGATCTCGGGGGGCCCCAACTTCGCCTACGACCTGTGCGTCGACAAGGTGAGCGACGCCGAGATCGAGCGCCTCGACCTGAGCTGCTGGCGCTACGCCTTCATGGGATCGGAGCCGATCCGCGCCGAGACCTTGGATCGATTCTCGGAGCGTTTCGCGCGCTGCGGGTTCCGGCGCGAGCACCTTTTTCCGGCCTACGGCTGTGCCGAGAGCACCATCATGATCGTCGGCCGGCCGGCGGCGGAGCGCGGCCCCGTGGTGCGGGTGTTCGATGGACGCGAGCTGCCCAAGGGGCGCGCGGTCGACGCGGCCCCAGATTCCGAGGATGCCCGGACCATGGTCAGCAGCGGCGAGGCGCTGGCAGGCCACGTGCTGAAGATCGTCGACCCCGAGACGCGCGAGGTGCTGCCGCAGCGGCGCATCGGCGAGATATGGGCCCAGGGCAACGGGGTGGCGAGCGGCTACTTCGACAAGCCGCAGGCGACCGACGACACCTTCGCCGCAACCACCGCCGACGGCGAGGGCCCCTTCCTGCGCACCGGCGATCTCGGCTTCCTGCTCGGCTCCAAGCTCTTCATCACCTCGCGCTTGAAAGATCTGATCATCGTCGCCGGCAAGAACCACCATCCGCCCGACATCGAGGAATCGGTGGAGGATGCGCACCCGGCGCTGCAGTCCTGCGGAGCGATCGTCTTCTCGGCCGACATCGAGGGCGCGGAGCGGGTGGTGGTGGTGGCGGAGGTGCGGCGGCGGCTCAAAGTCAGTCTCGGCGAGCCGACCGATCCGCCGGTCAACGGAGCGCTGCGTGCCTGGCAGGTGGTGGGGGAGGAGGAGATCGTGACGGCGGTTCGGCGCGTGGTATCGAGAGACCACGACCTCGCCCTGCACGAGGTGCTGCTGCTGCGGCCCAACTCGATTCCCAAGACCACCAGCGGCAAGCTGGCCCGCGCCGCCGCCCGCCAGGCCTACCTGGACGGCACCCTGCGCCCGGCCCGATCGGAGGCGCCATGACCGGCCAGCGCGAGGCGCCGCTCCCCGGGCTCGGCAGCAACGCCGATGGCCGGCGCGGCCCGGACGACCAGACGCCCGGGGTCGCCACCGCCGGTATCGAGCGAGCCAATCGCTTGCAGCGGCGGCTGGCGGCGCTGGTCGTCGGGTTGCCTCTGGTCGGCTTCGTGGTCGGAGTGGCGCAGGTGGCGCGCGGGTCGGTCGGCTGGTTGGAGCTGGTTCTTTTCGCCGCGATGTACCTGCCGGCGTCGTTGGGGATCGAGCTCGGCTTCCACCGCTTCTTCTCTCACCGCGCCTTCGCCGCCGGGCCCGCCCTCACCGCGACCCTGGCGATCCTCGGGTCGATGGCGGCGCAGGGACCGGTGCTCTTCTGGGCGGCGATCCACCGCCGGCACCACGCCTTCAGTGACCGCCCCGGCGATCCCCATTCGCCCAATCTGGGAGGCGACGGGACCTGGGAGACGCTGCGCGCCTGGTGGCATTCGCACGCCGGCTGGATGTTCGTGGCCGAGACGACCGGTTTCGCCCGTTATGTGCCCGACATCTTGCGTGACCGGGTGGTGTTCGCCACCAGCCGCTTCTATCCCCTCTGGGTCGTGCTCGGTCTCGTGCTGCCGGGGCTGGCCGGCGCCCTTCTGGCGCCCCACGCTGCGTCCGGCTTCGTCCAAGGGGTGCTCTGGGGCGGACTGATTCGGATCTTCGCGACCGATCAGATGACCTGGAGCGTCAACTCCTTCGGCCACCTCTTCGGGCGACGCCTCTTCGACGCCAAGGACCGCAGCGGGAACATCGCCTGGCTGGCTCTGCCGAGCCTGGGAGGCTCCTGGCACAACACCCACCACGCCTTTCCCCGGGCCGCGCGCAACGATATCTGGCGCCACCAGCTCGATCCTTCCGGTTGGATCGTCGCCCTGCTCGAGCGCGCCGGACTGGCCTGGGATGTCAAGACAGTCACCCCGGAGAAGGCTCGCGCCCGGCAGCGGGCCCTGGAGGGAGCAACAGAATGACCGGCAATACTCCCAAAGGGATTTCGATCGCTCCTCCCGACGCACACCAGGTGCAGTGGATAATGGCATTCCTGACCGTGGCGATTCCCAACGCGGCGTTGATCTGGGGGGCTGTTGTAGTGATTCAGGGAAGGGCAGGGTGGATCGAGCTCGCCCTGTTCGCGACGATGTATTTCGTGACCTTGGCCGGCGCCACGATCGGCATGCATCGGCTTTTCTCGCATCGGGCTTTTCAGACCAGCCGGTGGATGACGACTCTGCTGGCGATCACCGGCTCAATGGCGGCCCAGGGGCCCTTGATGTTCTGGGCATCGAACCACCGCCGCCACCACGCCTACTCCGATCGTGTGGGAGATCCGCACTCGCCCAACCTCCATGGCGACGGTTTCCGGCGGCGCGCGCGGGGACTGTGGTTCAGCCACATCGGCTGGATGTTCTCGGACGAGACCAGCAACTGGTCGGTGTTCATCCGCGACCTGGTGAGGAATCGACTGCTCTTCGACCTGCATCGTAGCTACCTGCTCTGGGTGTTGCTCGGTCTGGCGATCCCGACCCTCGCCGGCGGGTTGCTACACCGATCGTGGCTGGGGGCATGGTACGGACTGCTCTTCGGGGGGTTGATCCGCATGGCCCTGGTGAACCACGCCGCCTGGGCGGTCGGATCGCTCTCGCATCGGTGGGGGACGACGCCTTTCCGCACCCGAGATCTGAGCGTCAACAACTACTTCGTCGCCCTGGTCGCATTCGGCGAAGGGCTGCAGAACAACCACCATGCATTCCCCAGCTCGGCCCGCCACGGACTCACCTGGTGGCAGCCCGATATCAGCGGCTGGATCATCATCGTGCTCGCCAAGCTGGGTTTGATCTGGAACGTCAAGCACCCCTCCGCGTCCGCGATTCGGCGCGCCCGGGGTGGTGCCGACTGTTCACACATCGGTGTGATCGAAGAAGAAGGAGCTCTCGCATGACGATGGAGACGACGACGAACGGAAGCTCGGGCCTGCTCGGGCTGCTATCGAGCTGGATGGGCGGGCGCAAGGAAGCGGGCGCCGCTCCGGCCGCCCGCGACCACAGCCACCCGCTCACCGAGGAAGAGGTGCGCGACTGGCTCGCCGTGCTGCTCGCCGAGCGGTTGAAAGTCACCGTGGCGGAGGTCGACACCGCCAAGACCTTCGAGGAGTACGGGCTCGACTCGCGAACCGCGGTGGCGGTGTCCGGCGAGTTGGAGGAGTGGTTGGGACGTCCCATCGAACCGACCTTGCTCTGGGACTGCCCTTCGATCGACGCGGTGGCGACGCAGTTGAGTGGGGCTGCTCAGTCCGAGATCGGTTGACCGAGAACCCTCCGGCGACATCTCGGCAACTCCGAGCCCGCCCGAACTTGACACTTTCCGCACCGAGCCGGATTGAGTCTTACATTTCCCGCTCATTCGCCCGCGAAAAGGCCCATCGACGAGGAGTTGAGGCCTGTTTTGGCGCCGATTCGATGCCGGATGTCAAACTGAATCCGCTTCGGTGCGAGAAGTGTCAAGCTCAGGCGGGTTGGGGGCTGGTGGCCCGCGTTTCCGAGCGGTCTTTCGCTGGATCCGCCGGGTAGGTGGTGGATCCAGGTTCGGTCTTCATCAGGTCCGATCAGGAGCCGGTGGAGGTCAGCTACAGCGACATCGAGGGCGGCCACGAGGGAGTGGGCAACATCGACGCGGATCCGCTCTTCGTGGAGCGTTTCGGCTGGGAGTACCTACTGCACCCCGACTCCCCCTGCATCGACGCCGGAGATCCGGATTGCCACGATCACCTCTACGACACCTGGTCACATTGGCACGAGCGTATCAGCAACGGACCCGAGCGCGATGCAGATGGGATGCAAACACGGGAGTTATTTCTTCGCCGACCCTTACCCAAAGCTCCGATAGAGCCGCGTCGCGGGATCGTGCAAATGACATTCGCGCACGATGCGGCGCAGCGTGCGCGGCCGGAAGCGGTCCACCCGGACCAGCTCCGGGTAGGCTTGCATCAGCGCCTGCTGCGCCCGCGGCAGATGGAAGAAGGGGATGGTCGGTGCGACGTGGTGCGGCGCGTGCACGTTGATATTGTGGACCAGCCGCTCGATCCACCTCGGGTAGCGGTAGTGGATGGTGAGCGCCAGGTTGCTGCCGGCGCGGCTCCACTCGGCGCCGCTCAGATACGGGAGCTCCGGGTGGGTGTGGTGCATCATGGTGACGGCGCTGAACCAGGCGTGGGTGATCACCCAGGGAACGACATATAGCTTCACCACGCCCCAGGCGCCGACCAGCGAGAAGAGCGGCGGAAAGAAGAGCAGCGCGAAGACGACGACCATGGCGATCGAGAAACGCACCTCCTTGGCCTGGCGGCGGCCGTGCATCGCGGTCGTGAAGGCGTCCGCGGCCCAGTTGACGGCCGTGGCGGTCCACCAGGCGTGACGGCGTACCGTGTAGTAGAGGGCGCGGGCCGGGGGCGGCAGGGCGGCGTAGGCCTCGGGCGTGGGCGGCACCCAGTTGTTGTCGCGCTCCAGGCAGTTGGTGTGAGCGTGGTGGATATTGTGCAGCAGCCGCCAGGAGTGGAAGGGGTAGAGCAGCGGCGTCATCAGGAGGTGGCCCACCAGGTGATTCAGACGCGCGCTCTTCGAAAAGGCGTGATGGCCGCACTCGTGGGCGATGACCACCATCCCCCAGCCGGCCGTTCCGGCGGCGATCCAGCCGAGGGGCATCAGCCACCAGGGACCGAGCGTCAAGGCGGCGATCGCCGCTGCCAGCAAGGCCAGCGAGATCGCGATTGCCCCGAGCTGCCGGACGACGCTTCTCCGGTAGCATTCCCTGGGGATATGCCCGGCCACTTCGCCGGCATCGAGCTGTGCCATGCGCCGAACCAGCGCGAGTGTCGGATCGTCGCGATCCGTCACCGATGTCGTGGCCATGTCTTACGCTCCCTTTCGTCTCGAAAGAGCTTGCGATGAGTTAGGAAGGTACAAGGATAGGTCGAAATGCGACCAGGGTCAGAAGAGGTCGGCGTCGCCGATCGACAGGAACCAGCTGCGGGGGTCGCGGAGCAGATCGCGCAGAGTTTCGTCGGGCTGGCCCGGAGGCGGCTCGGGGTCGCCCGGAACGGGGTTCTCGAGGAAGGTCCGCCGCACGATCAGCTCGTAGCCTTCGGCCTCGTCGGGGAAGAAGCCGGCCTCCAGCAAGGGGCGGCGCAGGTGGCAGTGGGGGAACATCCAGCACTGGAGCGACGAGGTCTTGCCGGCGCCCGCCCACTCGATGCAGCGGGCGATCAGCTCGCTCGCGACGAAGGGCTCGGCGTCCTTCGGGGTGACCAGCTCGACGATCTGCGCGCACGCACGCTCGCCCCCTTCCTCGAGGAGCACGGCGTAGCCCAGCACCTGGTCGCCGCGCTCGATGCAAAGCAGATGGTGCGGGTGGTTCGGGATGTCGACGAAACGCCAGTTCAGGGTGGATGCGTCGCGCACCGTCATGACCGCGTAGTCGTCGCGGCAGCGGCGCCAGAGTGCGTCAAAGCGTGCGTCAAAACGCTCCAGGCGGGTCGCCCGAACCCCCTCGGGCAGAGGAGGACGGCGACCGGCGGGCCGCGCCCAGAGGCGGTTCGCGCAGGCCGCCGCCGGGCGCGCCAGCCAGGCGACCGGCAGCCGGCGCTCGAAGGTCCGGGTGAGGTCGATCCTGCGTCGCATCTGGGGGATCGCCGCGACCCCCTCCGCGTGCGCCAATCCCTTGAACAGCTTGGCGTTGTCAGCCGGCGCGCAGCCGTAGAGGAAGGCGATCCCGCGACCGGCGTTGATATGAGGCCGGGCCTGCGTGAGCTCGAAGATGCTCTTCATGGAGCGGTGCCGTGGATCGATGATCAGATCGTGATCGTGGGCGCCCAGCAGCTCCTTGCCGCCAACCATGACGCGCACCGGGAACGATCCGATCTGCCCGACCGCGCTGCCCTCCACCACGACCACCGAGCCCACCGCCGGCCCGGCCGGGCTCGCATGGAACTTCCAATCCCAAAAACTCCCATTCCCCCACGGACCTTCGCGGCCGCGAAAGAGCGCCATCAAGCTCGGCTTGTCCGCCTCGCGGTAACGCCGCACCAGGCGCCCTTGGTCGATCCGCTTCGACCACTCCGCCGCCGCCGGCAGCCCAGTCGTGTCGGGGCTTTCGCTCAGCGGCCCGCCCCTGCCTTGAGCGCTCCCCAGCTCGTCGACTGCACGCCGACGCCCAGAAGCTCCTCGATCTTCTGCTTCCAGATCGACTCGGTGAATCCCTCTTCGGTCCAGGTGATGATGCCGTCCTGGTCGATCAGGAAATTGCGCGGCAGCGCCGACACGCTGTAGTCGGAGAACACGGTCCCGAATTCGTCGTGCCCGAAGGGGAAGGTCATCTCCTCGCCCAGCAGGCCGTGCTTGTAGAGCGCGATGATCGCCAGGGCGTCGAACTGGTTGACCGAGATCGCCGTGAAGTCGTCCGGTCCGTAGACCTGTTGGAAGTCGGTCTCGATGACCGGCAGCTCTTCCTTGCAGGGTCCGCACCAGGAGGCCCAGAAGTTCAGCAGCACCACCTTGCCGAGGTGCTCGGAGAGCGTGACGCGCCCGCCGTCGGCCTCCGGGATGTCGAAGTCGGGCGCGGTGTCGCCGATGCCGATCGCGGGAGCCGCGGCGGCGCCCAGCGTGGCGGCAAAGAGGATTGTCACATAACGAATTGCGGGGGTTTTGGGGCGCATTCTCGGCTCCGGGCTCCGGGTCTGGCGGGACGGTCGAATTGACCCGCTTATGATGCGAAGACTACGCTTACTATCTTATGTAGTCGTCCCGCGCCCGTGGCTTTTTTTCAGGATTCGCCCATGCAACGTGTTCCATTGCTCCTCCTTGTCGGCTCGATCGTGGCTCTCGCGGCTCCCGCCCAGGCCGCCGAACGCAGCGTCATGGCCGAGCTCATGACCGCCACCTGGTGCACCTACTGCCCCTGGGCCGAGTCGGCGCTCCACCAGCTCGAGGACGAGTACGATCGCGACCGCTTCGTGGTGATCGGCTACCACGTCACCGACGAGTACTCCAACGTCGAGGGCGACGCCCGGATCGGCTACTACCAGATCACCGGCACCCCCACCACGGCGTTCGACGGCACGAGTCTGATCGTGGGGGGCTGGGACGGCGTCTACACCTCCTACAAGAACCGGATCGACTCCGATATGACGCAGGAGGCGCAGCTCGAGATGTCGATCACCGGCACCGCGACCGGCAGCCAGGTCGACTACGCGGTCCACGTCAGCGTCGGCGCCCCGCCGATCTTCACCGAGCCCAAGCTCTACGTGGCGCTCGGCGAGCGCGGGCTGATCGACGACAACGAGGAGATGCGGCCGGTGGTGCGGCGCATCGTCTCGCACGAGCTCGGTGGACTGGTTGCGGCCGGAGACGAGGTGGTCGCCACCGGATCGTTCCCGATCGAAGAGGAATGGGACGGGTCGGCGATGGAGATCGTGGCCTTCGTGCAGGATCTCGGCGATCGCAAGGTCGATCAGTCGACCCGCATGTTCTTCACCGCCTTCGACTCTCCGACCGACCTGGTCACCGCGACCGAGGATTCGATGCGGGTGATCTCGACGCATCTCAGCAATCCCAACTCCTACCCGATCGACATGCGCATGCAGATGGGCGACCTGTCGGAAGACGACTGGATGGCGACCTTCTGCATCCTCGAATGGGGGATCTGTCTTCCCGACTCGCTCGATCTCACGCTGCCCGCCGACTCCACGGTCACTGTCAAGCTGCAGTGGATCGACATGGGGGCGACCGAGAAGACTCTCACTTCGAACTTCATGATGCGTTACGGCGAGAACTACGACATCGTCAAGAGCGTGCCCTACACCGCGCGCTCCGGCCAGGTGACGCTGGAGGTCGCCGAGCTCTTGATCGACGACGACAACGAAGGGGGCAGCTCCGGCAACGGCGACGGCGTGCCGCAGCCGGGCGAGGCGATCGAGTTCATTACCCGCGCCCACAACACCGGCGGATTGCTCGCCTATGGCGTCAACTCGGAGCTCACCACCTCCGACGCCGGGGTGTTCGTTTTCGAGCCGGAGGAGAGCTACGGAGACATCGACGCCGGCGCCACCGCCGACGGCTCCGGCGGCCGCTTCGTGCTCGACGAAGACGTGGTCCCCGAAACTGTGCTGACCTTCGTCCAGACCTTCACCGACGCCGAGCAGAACGTCTTGAGCGACACCATTTACGTGGAGGTCGGCGCGGTCGGCGTGGCCGGCGACGGTCCCGGGCTGCCCGGACCGAGCAGAACGGCGCTGCACCAGAATCAGCCCAATCCCTTCAATCCGCGCACCAATATCGGCTTCGACCTGCAGCAAAGCAGCGATCGGGTCGATCTGAGCGTGTACGACCTGAGCGGACGGGAAGTGCGGCGGTTGATCGACGGGCCGCGGCCGGCCGGTCGCCATTCGGTGGTCTGGGACGGCACCGACTCCCAGCACCGACCACTCCCCAGCGGTGTCTACCTCTATCGCTTGACGACCGGCGACCAGAGCCTGACCCGCCGGATGCTGCTCATCAAGTAGCGCGCAACTTCCGATGCCCCTTGCTCCAGGGCCGGAGCGGGGGCATCTCGCCAAGGAGCCGCCGATGCGATTGATCTCCGCCCTCGCCCTCAGCCTGACGCTCGCGAGCTTCTGCGCGCCGCCCAGCCACGCCGCCGACAAGATCCCCAACTTCAACCTCGAGAAGATGGATGGGGGGCGCAGCAAGCTCGCCGACTTCCTCGGCGAAGGCCCGGTGCTGCTGAACTTCTGGGCCACCTGGTGCAAGCCCTGCAAGCAGGAGGCTCCGCACCTGATCGAGCTCTACGAGGAGTACCGCGAGCGCGGCCTGCAGGTGGTGGCGATCGCCGTCGACGACGTGAGCTCGCAGGCCAAGGTGAAGCCGGCCGCGCGCAAGATGGGGCTCACCTATCCCGTGCTGCTCGATCCGAAGGGGCGCTACGCCCAGCGCCTGCAGGCGGCGGCGCTGCCGACCAACGTGCTGCTCGACCGAGACGGCAACGCGGTGCGCACCTTCACCGGCTACCGCAAAGGCGACGAGCGGGAGATCGCGGCCGAGATCACGAAGCTGCTCACCGCCCAACAGTAGACGAAGCGCACATGAAGATGATCAGGGGTTCCCGCGGCGCGATCGCCACCCTTCTCTGCGCGGGCTTTTCCTGCGCCCGGGCATTCCAGATCTCCGGGATATCGATCAGCGGTGAGGAGGCGCTGCTGGTGCAGCGCGGCGACGAGACCGTGTTCGACGGCGGCGCGCCCGCCGACCAGAGCAAAGAGGTCCTGGAGAACCGACTCACCGTGGAGCTGCGCTGGCTGGATTGGACGCTCGGGGGGCGCTTCGATCATCTCGATCCCTCCTTCTTCGGTGCCGGCTACACCGGTCTGCGCAAGCGCTATCTCGAGTTCGAAGACGGCACCAACCACCTGCGCATCGGCTCTTTCGACACCCTGCTCGGTCAAGGGCTGGCCCTGAACCTGTACGAAGATCCGCTGATCAACGTCGACCGGCAGCTCGATGGCTTCCTTCTGGAACGGCGGACGGCGAGCTACAGCGTGCACCTCCTGGGTGGGCTCGGCAGCTTTCTGGCATTCGAGTTCCCGGAGGAGCACCGGGAGGACCGCGTGGCGGCCGGCTACGGAACCTACCGCTGGCTGGATCGGATCGAGCTCGGCCAGGGCTACGTGGAAACTCGCGACGGAGTGCCGGGCGACAGCCGCCACATCAACCGCAAGCATCTCGCGACGCTGCGTCTCGATCTCGAACAGGGATCGTTCTACGGCGAGCTGGCGCACAACTGGGTCAGAGTCCCCGGAGAAGATCCGGCCGAGGAGGCGCCGGGGCGCGGTGGTTACGCCAAGCTCTCCGGCTGGTTCGGCGATTTTTCGCTGACCGGGGAGTACAAGAACTACGCCCTCGACGAGCAGGCCTCGTCCAGCGCCTATTCGGGGGTCGGAATCCCCTGGTCGGAACCGCCCTCGCTGCGCCCCTTGGCCAGCCTGACTACATTGAACCGCAAGCAGTTCCTGGTGGACAAGAACAACGAGGTCGGCTTCGCCGTCGAGGGCGACTACAGTGCCCCCTTCGGTGGGACTTTTTCGCTCTTCTACCTGAACACGGCCGAGCGCTCCTACTTCGACCCCACTCCGGGGGGCGAGGAGGTGGTGGCGGCGTGGCCGAAGTGGGTCCGATTCGACGGGATCTCCGGAAGCCTCACCAGCAACTTCGAGGAGCTGACCTTCGGCGCCGACCTGCCGATCCGGGAGGGCCTCGGCACCTACTGGGTGGCCGATCTGTCGATCGACGGCCATATCGGCGCCCCCAAGAAGCAGCGCACCCTGGGCGTCACCACCGAGGCCGAGATCGGCGACGTCCACGGCCTGACCGTCTCGCTCGAGTACCAGCACACCGAGGATCGGCGCTTCGAAGAGATCTACGCCGCGGACTTTCCCGAGCTCAGGCCGCCCCGATTCCACGACGGCGTCGCCACCATCACCTACTCGCGCTCCCCCTGGTTCTCGGTCTTCGTCAACCACGAACGAACCAACGAGGCGAAGCACTGGGAGGCGGTGGGTTATAAAGGAGCAGAGGAGCCCCTGGAGGATTCCTACTGGATCGCCGGCCTGGATCTCGACATCACCCACAGCACGCGCCTCGGCCTGCAGGCCGGAAGCGAACGCGGCGGCGTGGTTTGCCGGGGCGGCACCTGCAAGTTCATTCAGCCTTTCAGAGGCTGGAGGATGGACCTGGTCCACCGCTTTTAGAAGATCTTGGAGACCCACGAATGATCAAGCATGTCTACCTGGCTCTGGCCGCGACGGCGAGCATCGCACTGAGCGCCCAGGCCGCCAACGACATTATTCCCCGCTGCGTGGCGATGGAGCTGTTCACGGCTTCCTGGTGCGGCTACTGCCCCAACGCCGACGCCGGAGCCGAGCAGCTTCGCGAGGAGGAGGGCCGTGCCGGCACGGTCTTCATCGAGTACCACGTCAGCGACGGATTGTCGTCGCCGGACGGCAACGCTCGCCAGAGCTACTACGGCGTCACCGGCACCCCGACCATGATCTTCGATGGCATCACCAAGGTGATCGGAGCCGGCGGTCCGATGTACAACACCTACCGGCAGCGCTTCGACGGCCGTCGCAACTACGATCCGATGGTCGACATCCGCATGACCGGCGACATGACCGGCAACAACACCTGGAACGTACAGGGTTCCGTCGAGGTCACCCAGCGCATCTGGCAGCAAGGCACGCCCGAGCTGCGCGTTGCCCTGACCGAGAACGACCTGTGGACCGGCGGCCGGCACTACAACGGTGTGCTGCGCGATCATGTCGCCAACATCGATTTGAACGGCAAGAGCGTCGGTGACGTCACCTACTTCAGCGAGTCGATTCCGATCGACGGCTCGTGGAAGAAGGACGATTTGAACATCGTGGTCTACGTGCAGGAGCCGCAGTACCAGGAGATCATCGGCGCCAAGCGGCTCTCCGAAGTGTCGATGGACGTGGTCGGCGACAGCTTTACGGTGGCGCGCGGCGACCACCTGATCGTTCCGATCGATCTCGAGAACATCAGCCGCTCGACGCAGAATCTGACCATCTGGATGATCGCCTACCGGATGAACGGATCCCAGGTCGGTCCCAATCCGATCTACCTCGACACTTATTCGATCACGTCGGGAGACGCCGACACCTACACCCTCGACTACCGAATCCCCGGCGCCGCACCGCTCGGCGACTACCAGGTCGCGGCCTGGATCGGCACCGGCTTGGACGACACCCTGGAGTGGGACAAGTACCAGGTGACGATTCAGCCATAGCGCCTCTTTCCCTCGCGCCGGCGCCTCCCGTACCCTCGTCGGTGCGGGGGGCGCTCTGTTTTGCTCCGTAGCCTTCCGTGCGCAAGAGCAGGCCCGAATTGCCAGACCAGACACCGACGACCGACAAGAGCGCCGGCGAGAACCCGGCGCCCCCAGGCGTCGACGAGTCGGCCCGGGAGCCGATTCGCGCCGCGCTGCGCGCGGAGCAGGGAACCCGGGCGTTGGAGCTGCTCGAGGCGATCGATCCGGCGACGCGGGCCGCCGATGGCGAGCTGCTGGTGCTGGAGGCGCGGGCGCGGGTCGAGTTGGGGAGCGCGGACGAGGCGGTGGCGCTTTATCGCAAGGCGGCGGGGCTGCGGCCGGACGACGCCGGCCTCGCGCTGGAGCTGGCCCGTCTGCACCTGGTGCTGGAAAAGCGCAAGGCGGCCCTGGGCTGGGCGAGGCGCGCGCGCGACCTCGCCCCCGAAGCGGTCTCGGTGTCGCTCGCGACCCTGGAGATCTTCGAGCTGCTCGGCGCCCGTTCCGAGGCGCGGGCCGAGGCCGCGCGGGCTCTCGGCAACCACAAGGGCGACGCCAACCTGCAGGCGCGCCTCGGCATGCTGGCCCAGGTTCACGGCGACCTCGATCTGGCCACCAACGCCCTGGCGCTGGCGGCCGTCGACCGCAACCCCGCGGCCGACGCCTTTCTGCCGCTCGGCCTGATCTTCTGGGATCACCTGCGCCGCGCCGAGTTCGCGCGCTCGGTCCATCTGACCAAGCTCTTGCGGCACGGCTCCGATCCGCAGAATCTGCGCGAGCTGGGATGGATCGAGCTGCTGGCGGGTGACCGGGCGACCGGGTCGGCGCTGCTGCTGGGCGGACTCGACGCCTTCGAGCAGCAGCCCGCGGCGCTGATCGTGGAGCAATGGGCGGCGGAAGCCGACAGCCGGCCGATCGACGAGCTGCTCGCCTCGATAGAGCCTCCGCCTCCCGGCATCATCCACCGCGGAGCGGCGCTCTTCTTCGCCAACCGCGGCAACCCCGGCCTGGCGGAGCGCTGGCTGCGCGAGGCCGCCACGGTCTTCCCCGACCAGCCGCCGATTCGCTACGAGCTGGCGCAGCTCCTCTTCGAGCAGCTCGGCGCGGAGGACGAGGCGATCGAGCAGCTCGACGCGATCGACGCCGAGGGCGACGCCGATCTGGCCTCCGCGGTCGAGGCGCTGCGCAAGCGCGTGCTCTCCGGCGACAGCGAGGCCGTGGCCGACACCCTGGCGAGCCCGGCGAGTGAGGGGGAGCTGGGAGTGCTCGGGGTTCACGCCCATGCCCTGGCGGGAGATCCCGCGCGCGGGCTGCACTGGCGTGGCCCCGACGACCTGGTGCTGCGGGTGATGCGGATCCTGTCGCGTCCGACCCACCGCTCGGTGCTGCTGGCCGGCGAGCCGGGGGTCGGCAAGACCGCCCTTATCATCGAGGTGGCGCGGCGGCTGGCCGACGGCGAGTGCCCCGAGTCGCTGCGCGGCAACCGGGTCCTGGAGCTTTCGCCGACCGCGTTGCAGACCGACATCAAGTACCTGGGCGAGTGGCAGACCAAGATCACCCGCCTGGTCGAGGAGGTGCGCCGGGCGCCCGGCACCATCCTCTACATCCCCCGCTTCCATCACCTTCTCGGGGCGGGAGCGACGCGCGCCCACGAGGAGGACATGGCCGGGGCGCTGGCGCCGCTCCTGGCCACCGACCAGCTCACGGTGGTCGCCGGCGGCAACCCCGAGCCGCTCCGGCGTATGCTGCGCAGCCGTCCGGAGCTCGATCGGGCGTTGACCATGGTCGACGTGCCGGAGCCGACGCGCGGACAGGTGCGGGCGATTCTGCTGGCGGCACGGGGGTGGATCCGCGGCAACGAAGGGCCGCGCATCGAGTCGGCGGCGGTCGATCGCGCCATCGATCTGTGCGCGACCTTCCTGCGCCACGAACGTTTTCCGGCCAAGGGGATCGACCTGCTGCGGGCCGCCTACGAGTCGGTGCGTGAGCGGCAGGGCAGCCTGTTGACTCCCGAGGACGTGGCGCGCGAGCTGAGCGCCAAGACCGGCCTGCCGAACTTCCTGGTGCTCGATTCCGAGATCCTCGACCTGGACCAGACCCGGGCCTTCTTCCGGGAGCGGATTCTGGGACAAGACGAGGCGCTCAGGACCATGCAGGACACTGTGGCCCGGATCAAGGCGGGGCTGCAGGATCCGCAGCGGCCGCTGGCTACCTACCTCTTCACCGGACCGACCGGCGTCGGCAAGACCGAGACCGCCAAGGTCCTCGCGGCCTACCTCTTCGGTGACGAGAAGCGGATTCTGCGCTTCGACATGAGCGAATACTCCGATCCTCTGGCCGTCGATCGCCTGATCGAGTCGCGCGAGGGGGCGAGCGGCGCGCGCGGGCACCTCACCGGAGCGGTCCGCGAGCACCCGCTCTCGGTCATTTTGCTCGACGAGATCGAGAAGGCTCATCCGCGGGTCTTCGACCTGCTGCTCCAGGTGCTCGGCGAGGGCCGGCTGACCGACGCCCGCGGCGAGACGGTCGGCTTCCACGAGAGCGTGATCATCATGACCTCGAACCTGGGCTCCGACCGGGGCGCCGACGGCGGTCTGGGGTTCACGCGCGACCGGGCCGCCGCCGAGGCCGCGGCGATTCGCGAAGAGGTGCAGCGCTTCTTCCGGCCCGAGTTCATGAACCGGATCGACGACGTGGTGGCCTTCCGCCGCCTCTCGCAGGACGACCTGCGCACGGTCGCGCTGCGCGAGATCGGTCGCTGCGTGGCGCGCGAGGGGGTGGTGCGCCGGGCGCTGGTGGTCGAGACCGACCCCAGCGTGGCCGACCTGGTGCTCGATCGAGGCCAGAGCGGCCGCTACGGGGCGCGCGAGCTCAAGCGGGCCGTCGAGCAGCTGGTGGCGGTCCCGCTGGCGCGGCTGCTCTCCGGAAGGGCGATTCCGCCGGACAACACGGTGCGCCTGGTGACCCGGGAGGGCTCGGTGGTCGCCGAGATCGTGCCCGACATCGGCGCCGCGCCCAGCCTGGCCGCCAAGGTCGCGGCGCCTGGAGAGCAGCGCTCGTTGGAGCTGGTCCGGGCCGGAATCGACGACACCACCACGCGCATCGGCCGGCTCGCGGCGACCCTCGGCGTGCCCTCGGCCCAGCGCCGCGCCGAGGAGCTGCGACGCGAGATGGAGCGCCCTGGCTTCTGGGACGATGCCCGCTCGTCGACCACGACTCTGCGCGCCCTGGCGGAGCAGAATCGGCTGCTGGATCGCGACAAGGCGATCCGCGTCGAGCTGGAAGAGGTGGGGATGTTGGCCGACCTGGTCGCCGAGGGGCACCGTGAGCTGCTGCCGGAAGCCGGCCAAAAGCTGCGCGAGATCGAGCTGAAGGTCGAGCAGATGGAGTTGGAGACCCTGCTCTCGGCCCCGGGCGACGCGCGCAGCGCCTACCTGGTCATCACCGCGGGCGACCAGACCCCCGATGATGTAGCCTGGGTGCGCGAGCTTGCCCGACTCTACGAGCGCTGGGGGACCCGCCGCGGCATGCAGGTGGAGATCGTCGGCGAGCGCAATTTTCGCGGTTCGACGCGGGGGAGCGCGGTGCTCCAGATCGACGGCGCATTCGCCTTTGGGCTGCTGAGGAGCGAGACCGGAACCCACCGCCGGGTCCAGACGCGGCCCGACGGTGAGCGCAAGGTGGTGGTGGCCCGGATACAGGTGGTGCCCGAAGCGCAGGACGACCCGCCGCGGCCGCGCGATCTGGCCTTCCGCGCCAGTCGCTCGTCGAAGACCAAGTTCCTGGCCGCGCCGCGCGGCGTGGTGTCGTTTCGGGCGGCGGATCGCCGCTGGTCGCTGCGCACGCCGCTCGACAGCAGTGCCGCGGAGCAGTTCGCGTCCAGCTTCGTCGCCGGGCTCTCCGAGTCGCCGGTTCATGACGACGAGCTGGCGACCATCGCCCGCAATCTGTTGCTACAGAAGCGCCCGAGCGTGCAAGACCCGCGCACCGGACACGAGTCGACCGATGTGCGCGCGGTGCTCGACGGCGAGATCGACGACTTCATCCTCGCCGCGCTCGCGGCCGAACCTCCCGCGTCGAACCCTGCGTCATGAAGCCTCGCACCCGCCCCTTGCCCGCCCGGCCCAGGGCACCTCTCGCTCTGGCCGCCGCGGCGCTCGTCTGCGGCGGCTGCGGAGGGCCCCAGCCAGAGGATCGGCAGGCGCAGGTGCTGCGCTTCATGGCCAAGGACTTCCTGGCGACCCCGGCCGACGAGCGCGACCCGCAGCGCACCGGCAACCTCTTCATCTACGTCGCCGACCGCGGCTCCGGCCCCGCGATCTACTCGGTGGAAGATGGCTCGGAGCGTCCGGAGCAGCTTTCTCAAGCCGGAATCCGCGCCGCGTCGCCGCAGGTGTCACCGGACGGCCAGCAGGTGCTCTTCGTCGCCGCCGAGAGCGATGACCGCGGTGAAGGGGCTCGGGACTGCCGCGACACCCGCCGCTTGCGCCTCGCTTCGGCGCCCCCACCCGAATCGGTGGCCACCCGTATCTGGATCGTGCCCGCGACCGGCGGCGATCCCAACCCGCTGACGGCCGAGGGAGAGCAGGCCATCGATCCGATGTGGCTGCCTGGTGGCGACAGTTTTCTATACGCGTGCCGGAGCTCCGAAAGCGAAGGCTTCGACATCGTGCGCGCCGACCTGGTGGCCGGCCGGCCGGTGCCGCTCTACGGCGGCCCAGGCGATCAGCTCCAGCCCGCGCTGCGTCCCGGCAGCGACCATCTGCTCTTTCGCAGCGTCGTGGGCGGCACAGGAATGCTGATGCTGGGCGATCTGAAGGGCGGTGCGCCGGCGCCGGTGGCCGAGGACGTGAACGATCCGAGCCACCCCGCCTGGTCCCCGGGCGGGCGCTGGGTGGCGCTCGACGCGGCGTCGCCGCGTGGGCGCGTGGTGCGGATTCTGGAGGCCCGGGGAGCTCGTCTGCGCGCCATGGAGGGCGACCCGCCGCTGGGGCGTGCGCCCATCTGGTTGAACGAGCGGGCCCTGCTGGTCACGCAATACCGCCCCGCGGCGCTGGAGTGGATCTGGCTGAACCAGGACGATCGACCGCCGCACGCGGTTCTGGCGGATCCGGTCTACGATCTGGGGCAGCCCTCGATTTCGCCGCAGCGCACCCTGGTGCTCTACCGCTGCAACGGCGATCTGGAGGTGGCCGACATCCGTCCCGAAAGGCCGGAGCGCCGCCGGGTCACCGACGACCTCTGGGAGGACTCCCACCCAGCCTGGTCGCCGGACGGTCTGTCGTTTGTATTCGAATCGCGGCGTGAAGGCAACAGCGACATCTTTTTGCGCACCTTTCCGGCACTGCGCGAGCGCCGGCTGACCAGCGATCCGGCCGACGACCGCACGCCACGCTTCACGCCCGATGGGCGCGCGGTGCTCTTCGCGTCGAATCGCGACGGCACCACCGCTCTCTACCGCATCGACCTCGAGGATCACGAGAGCAGGCCGGTCCAGCTCGAGGCGGGGCGCGGCGGGCGGCCGCTGCACCCCGACCTGTCGCCGGTCGGCGAGTGGATCGTCTACAGCGTCGAATGGGGCGAGGGCCGGCGCGTCGAGGTCTTCAACCTCGAGACCGGGGAGCAGCGGCCGCTCACCGAAGGCTCCGACCCCTGGGTGGCCGACATCGAGCCGGCGTTCTCCCCCGACGGCGTCTACGTCTCCTTCCACCGCAACGCGCTGGCGGAGTCCGATATCTACATCGTGCCGTCCAAGCGAAAGGGCGCGCGCCTGATCGAGTCCCGAGTCTCCAAGGCCCGGCGCAGCCCCGACTGGATGATCGACGGCCAGTCGCTCATCTACTCCACCGGCGGCTCTTTCGATATCGCCTTGATCGAGCTCGGTGGACTCTGGTGAAAGTGTCTTGATGGCGACCAACAATCTCAGAGAGCAGCTTCTGAAAGCCGGTCTGGTGACCGAGGATCAGGTGCAGCAGGCGGAGCGCGACGCGCAGCCCAAGGCGAAACCTCGGGGCAAGTCCCCGCGGGGCGAACGCGGCGCCCAGCCGAAGAACGGCCGTGGCGAGGATCCCGGAAAGCGAGATCCGGCCAAGAAGAGGAGGAAGAAGAAGAGTCGACGCGGCGAGGACCAATCGCCGCCGCCCGATCCGCGGGCCCTGCTGCTCGAGCTCTTCCGGTTGGAGCTGGTGGCGATCCGCGAGGGCACGGCGACGCTCAACTACACGGTGGACGGCGACGGCCGAGTGCGCCGCGTGACGCTCGATGTCGAGCAGCACCGTACGCTGATCGAGGGCGAGGCCGCCCTGGTGGCGATCGATGCCGAGGTGCGCGGCCTCCTGGCGCTGGAGAACAGCCCGCGCACCTTCGGCCGCCGGTCGCGGCGGGTCTACTCGGGAGGGCCGGCCACGTCGACCCAGGCGCCGGAGCAGGCGGAGCTCGGTCTGCTGCCGCGGACGGCGGCGGAGCGGCTGCTCGAGATCGACCGCGCGCGGATCCTCTTCTTCAACCGCGAGCGGCGGGCGTCCGAGACGCAGAGCGACGCCGCGGAGGGGGACGGCGCCGAGGAACGCGCCGGCTGAACGGCGCCGCCCGCGGCCGATGTCCACCACATCTCCTTCGCTCGCTACCCGCCTGGTGCTGCTCGGCACCGGCACGCCGAATGCCGAGGCCGACCGCTCGGGACCCGCGTCGGCGATCGTGTCGGGCGGGCGCGCCTACCTGGTCGACTTCGGACCCGGCGTAGTGCGACGGGCGCGGGCCGCGCAGCGCCTCGGCATCGACGAGCTCGCTCCGCCGCGCATCGACCACGCCTTCGTCACCCACCTGCACTCCGATCACACGGCCGGCTACCCGGACCTGATCCTCACGCCCTGGGTGCTGGGGCGGCGCGAGCCGTTGCAGGTCTACGGTCCTCCCGGCATCCGCGCCATGACAGATCATCTGCTCGCCGCCTTCGCCGAGGACATCCGGGTGCGGACCGAAGGGGACGAGCACGCCAACCGTGGGGGGTGCCGGGTCGACGCGCACGAGATCGAGCCCGGCGTGGTGCTCGACGACGGCTGCGTCAAGGTCACCGCCTTCGCGGTCGAGCACGGCTCCTGGCCGCACGCCTTCGGCTACCGATTCGACGCACCCGATCGCAGCATCGTCGTCTCGGGAGACACCACCCCTTGCGAGAACCTGGTGCGTCATGCGCAGGGCTGCGACCTGCTGGTGCACGAGGTCTACAGCGCCGCGGCACACGCCGAGCAGCCGGCTTCGTGGCGGCGCTACCACGAGCGCTCCCACACCTCCACGCAGGAGCTCGGCCGGCTCGCCGACCGGGTGCGCCCGGGGCGGCTGATTCTCTATCATCAACTCGGCTGGGGACGCAGCCCACGGGAGCTGGCCGACGAAGTCGCGGCACATTTCGACGGTGAGATCGTGTTTGGGCGCGATCTTGGTGTCTTCTAGCTCTTCTCCGATGATCGACTGCCACGCCCACCTGAGCGACGCCGCCTTCGAGGAGGATCTGGACACCGTCCTGGAGCAGGCCCGCTCGGCCGGGGTGCGGCACGTGATCTGCGTCTCGGAAGGGCCTGGGGACGCCGCGGAAGTGCTGGCGCTGGCGGAGAGCTACCCGATGCTCCACGCTTGCCTCGGCCTGCATCCCGACCGCGCCGATCCGGCCGCCGCCCGGCGGGTCGCCGACCTGGTGCGGCGCCACGCCGCGGACCTGGTCGGCATCGGCGAGGTGGGGCTCGACTACTGGGTGGCCAAGGAGGAGGCCGAGCGCGAGCGCCAGCGGCGGGTGCTCGAGAGCTTCGTCCAATTGTCGCTGGAAACCGATCTGCCGCTGAACGTGCACTCGCGCTCGGCCGGCCGCCACGTGATCGCCCTGCTGCGCGAGTTGGGCGCCGAGCGAGTGTTGCTGCACGCCTTCGACGGCAAGGCCCGCTACGCCCTCGAGGCGGTGGAGCTGGGCTACTTCCTCTCCATCCCGCCCTCGATTCTACGCTCGCCCCAGAAGCAAAAACTGGTGCGACGGCTGCCCCTCGACGCACTCTTGCTGGAATCCGATTCCCCGGTCCTCGGCCCCGAGCCGGGGCGGCGCAACGAGCCCGGCAACGTGGCTCTGGCGGCGCAGGCGATTGCCGAGATCCAGGGTTGCCCCCTGGAGCGGGTGGTCGAGGTGACGAGGGCCAATGCTCGGCGGCTTTTTGGGATCGATGGTTCGTGTGCGGGGGGCGGGGGGCGCGACGCTCACGGAACCCCCAACACGCCCGAGACGTAGCCCCAGCGTGACCGGCAAGCTCGTTGGCTCGATGAGCGCGGTGCTGCTGATCTGCCTCGCCACCTTCGCGCTCTTGATGAGGCAGTCGGAAGGCCGGGTGAAGAAGGAGCTCGCCGATACGGTTTCGACGGTCGGTCGGGCCACGCTCGGAGCGATCCAGCGCGAGGCGGCGCTGCGGGGCTCCGGCCAGCCGCGAGCCCCCGCTGAGGGCACGAGCCAGCGCCCGCGGCGCGAGATCCTCGAGCTGCGCGAGCGCTCGGCGGGCGACGCCGTCCATGCCGAGCTGTTGGTGATTCGCGAGAGCGAGGAGGGCACCGAGGTGGTGCGCCGCAGCCTGCAGGGCCAGGCGGCCCTCGACTCGGTTCGCGACTTGACGATCGTCCGGCGCCGCGCCGCCGCCTCGATCGCGGCCGCCGGAGAGCCCTCCGCGCTGTCGATCTTCGTGCATCGCATCGTCACCGAGACCGACTCCGGATCCGGGGCGCTGGTGATGAAGATCCCGGCGCTCGAGGCCGCGGCCGCGGCGGCGGCCGATTCCGCGCCTTCGCCCGCGGCGGCCGGGCTGGAAGAGATCAGCGTCGCCGTCTCGACCGCCGACTACGACGCCCTTTTCGCGGCGATGCGCCGGCGCGTGGCGCTGGTCTTCTGCGCCGTGCTGGCCGCCGGGATCGCCCTCTCGGTGTGGCTCGCGCGCCGCATCACCCGCCCGATCCGCGCCATGGACCGGGCCCTCGACGCGCTCGGTCGCGGCGACCTGGACGCCCGGGTGGCGGCGCGGGGCAACGACGAGCTGGCGCGTCTGGGGACCGCCTTCAACCGGATGGCCGACTCGCTGCGCAGCTCGCGTGAGCGCGAGCGGCGCCTGGTGCGGCGCGAAAAGCTCACCGCCCTGGGGCGCCTGGCTGCCGGGGTGGCGCACGACGTTCGCAACCCGATCCACTCGGTCGGTTTGACCCTGCAGCACGTCGAGGATTCCTGCCGTCCCGCCGATCCAGCTCCGGCCGCCGAGCTCGATCGCTCGCTGGCCCTGATCCGTGACGAGCTGCGCCGTGTCGATCGCCTGGTCGGGTCGTTCCTGCGCTTTGCCCAGAACGAGCCGCTGGAGCGCGAGTCGGTCGCGCTCGACGCGCTGGTCCACGATGTCGTCGCATTGATCGAAGCGCGCGCGCGCCGGGCATCGATCGCCGTCGTCGTCGACGCCGAGGCGGGTCCGGCGCGAGAGATCTCGGTCGACGCCGAGGCGATCCGCACCTCGATCCTCAATCTGGCCCTGAACGCCATCGACGCCATGCCCCAAGGCGGCGAGCTGCGCTTCGAGCTGAGCCGCTCGGACGCGGAAGCGACACTGGTGGTGGCCGACAGCGGACGCGGCATCGCGCCCGAGCATCTGCAACATATTTTCGACTTCGGCTGGACGTCGCGCGACGAGGGTCACGGGCTGGGCCTGGCCGTGGTGCACCAGATCGTCGTCGAGCGCCACGGCGGGCGCGTCGACGTCCGGAGCGACCTCGGCGCCGGCAGCCGCTTCACTCTCGCCCTTCCCTTCTCCGCGCCGCAGCCGGAGGCGGCATCATGAGCGCGGGCCCCAAAGCGTCGCTATTGATCGTCGACGACGAGCCCAATCAGCTCGACATGCTGGCGCGTCTGCTGCGCCGCGCGGGCTACGCGGTCGAGGGCGCGTCGTCGGGCGCCGCGGCGCTCGCGCTGCTGCGCGGCCCGCGCTCCTTCGATCTTCTGGTGACCGATCAGCAGATGCCCGGCATCGACGGCCTCGACCTGATCGATGCCGCGCGCCGCGCGCGCCCCGCTCTGCCGGTGGTGCTGGTGACTGCCTTCGGAACCGTCTCCAAGGCGGTGGCGGCCATGCAGCGCGGTGCCGCCGACTACCTGACCAAGCCTTTCGAGCGCGACGATCTGCTGCGAGTGATCGAATCCGTGCTGCACCGGCGCCATCTCGAGCAGGAGGTCGCCGCGCTGCGCGCCGCCCTCGGCGGCCGTCACCGGCTGTGCGGGATCGTCGGCAAGTCGCCCGCCATGCAAGAGCTCTTCTCGCTCATCGAGCGTGTCGCGCCCAGCGCCGCGTCGGTGCTGATCTACGGCGAGAGCGGCACCGGCAAGGAGCTGGTGGCACGCGCACTGCACGCACTCGGCTCGCGCGCCGCGGGACCCTTCGTCGCCCTGAACTGCGCCGCGGTGCCGGAAAACCTGTTGGAGGCGGAGTTTTTCGGGCACGAGCGCGGCGCCTTCACCGGCGCCGCCGCCGCCCGCCCCGGGCGTTTCGAGCAGGCCGACGGCGGCACCCTCTTCCTCGACGAGATCGGCGCCATGCGCGTCGACCTGCAAGCGAAACTGCTGCGCGTGCTGCAGGAGCGCGAGGTGGTGCGCCTCGGCGGCGCCGAGGCGCGGTCGCTCGACTTGCGCCTGGTCGCCGCCACCTCACGGGATCTCGAGGGGGCGATTCGCGACCAACGCTTTCGCGAAGACCTCTTCTATCGTCTCAACGTGGTGAGCATCGAGCTGCCGCCGCTGCGCCGGAGGCCCGAGGATATTGCGTTGCTGGTCGAGCACTTTCGGATGCGCGCATCCGAGCGCCTGGGTCGCGAGGTCCCCGGCCTGGCCCCCGGCGTGCTCGATCGCCTGCAGGCCCACTCCTGGCCCGGCAACATCCGCGAGCTGGAGAACTGTATCGAGCGTATGGTGGTGCTGGCGCGCGGCGACCGCCTGGAGGCGGACGATATGCCGGCGTCGATCGGCGCCCCCCAGCCCGCCGGCGCCGCCCCCGCAATCTCTCTCCCGCCCGCCGGCCTCTCCCTGGAAGCGGTCGAGCGCAGTCTGATCGAACAGGCGCTGCAACGCACCGGAGGCGCCCTGGCCCCCGCCGCCGACCTGCTCGACATCTCCTACAAGACTCTGCAGTACCGCTTGCGGAAGTTCGGCATCGATCGGCGGCGATGCTGACTCGCGTTCCCATCGGACCTGTTGGTGCCGCCGGCACCGAGAGGTGTTGAGTTTGACAGTCCGTGCACGGAGAGGGACTCGGTTTGACACTTTGGCGGCCCAGGGATCCCAAATGCCCGAGAAAGGCCGGTTTCGAGGGCTTTGCGCGTCAAATTGAACGGGCTTTGACAAACCGAGCCTCTCTCCGTGCGGCGAGTGTCAAGTTGAACGCCTCTCCGCGCACCGTGGTGCGGTTCGCCCCCAAACCCCAAATCGGGCCGCAGCGCCCCATATGAGGTAGAATCGACTGCTGCCCGGGCGCAAGACCTATTGCCAATCAACGACTTAGGTGGCAACCGCCCCTTGGCACGCAGACTGCAAAGCACCCCCTCAGCCACCGGCTGGGGTGGCGCAGAGTCGATTCACGAAAGGCGGAAGCCATGACCAACCCGTTCAGAGCAACGATCGCCATCCTCACCCTATCCCTTCTGCCGACCTTCGCTCCGGCAATCGAAGGGGCCAACGAAGAGCTGCACCTTTCCGAACTGTCCGACGGCGAAACACGCGTATTCGGCGAGGGTGACCACGCCATCACGGCGGTGCGCGAGGGCGACATCGTCACGGTGACGCTGCCGGGGGTCGAGGGCGACGAGGACCACGAAATTGTCGTCGATCTGGCCGAGGACGACGGCCATGTGGTGGTGATGGGGGGCGACGATCACAGCGCGGTCTGGGTCAAGGCCGGAGGCGACCTGGACGACGACGAGGTCGAGATAGAGATCGATGCGCTCGACGATTCCGAGCTCGAAGGCGCCAACATCGTGATTCGCAAGATGATCGACATCGAGGAGGACGAGGGCGAGGAGAGCAACACTTCGGTGATGCGGGTCATTCGTGTCGCCGGCGACGGCGAAGCGGGCGAGGGCGAGCAGCTCGAGGTCGACGTCGAGGCGTTGGTCGATCAGCTCGGGGAACACGCCGAGGTGCGGGTGATGAAGATCCACACCGAAGAGGGCGACGAAGGGACCAAGGTGATGGTGCGGATCGAGGCCGAGGCCGAGGCGGAGGTGGAGGAGGAGTAGTCGCGCACCCCGCGCGGTCGCGCCCGAAGGGGTGTATCCTTGTGCACGCGGATCGTCGGTGAGCGGCGATCCGGCCGCCTCGATTCGCATGCGGAAGGAGACCATCGATGGACAGGACGATCGACTGGGGTTCGATACGCTGCGCGCGATCGGTCCCGCTGATGGTAGGGGCGTTGCTCCTGGGACTTCCGGCATTTTCCTCGGGCGCCGCGACGAACTCCGCGTCGCCGCGTCTGCGCCGGGTTCCCCAGGACTATCAGACGATTCAATCGGCGGTCACCGCGGCATCGGCGGGCGACGTGGTCGCCATCCTGCCGGGGACCTATGTGGAGGATGTCGCCGGCATCGACCTTCCTCTGACCTTGCTCCCGCAGCCCGGTCCCGGTGCCGAGACCGGCCGGCCCGTCACCATCCGAGGCACCGGCAGCTGCACCGTCCTGACCATCGACCCGGTCGACGAGGGCGAAGTGGCGCTGATCGGGCTGCGAATCACCGGGGGGCATTCCAAGTGGTCCGCCGGTGGCATCGATTGCCGGGGCGCCGCCCTGACTTTGCGGCGCTGCTCGGTCGATGCCAACCGGTCTTCTCTCGGCGGCGGAGGCATCAAGGTGGTCGATGCCGCCTTGGAGATCGAGGACTGCGAGATCACCAACAACGAGCTGCGCGGGCTGTGGGACAGCAGTGCTCGAGGTGCTGGTGTGTACGCATCGAGCTCGATCGTTCGCATAAGGCGATCGTCGGTCGACGGCAACTCGATCGAAATCCGTCAAGTCGCCGATGGGGTCGAGACGCTTGGCGCCGGCCTGTGCGCCGTCGATTGCGAGCTGGACGTCCGCGAAAGCAGCTTCAGCCACAACGTGGGCCGCACCGACGTCGTGCGCGGAGCTGGAGTGCACGTCGACGGCGGCAGCGCGTCGTTCCATGACGTGCGGATCGACTGGAACATCGCCCGCGCAACCAACACGGCAGAGAACACCGCCCCGGACGGCAGCGTGTTGCGCTTCTGGTCGCCCTGCCGGGCGGAGCTGGCTCATTGCACGGTGGTGGGCAATCGCGCCAGCTCGCCCACGGGGAGTTGGGTGGCGGCGACGGATCGGTCGGCCGGCCAGTTGCTCGACGGAGACACTTCGTTGCGCCTGGTGGGCACGATCGTCTGGAACAACGGACCGAAGATGGTGCAGGGGCCCGACGACGCGATCATCGGCTGGTCGCTGCTCCCGGGGGTCCACGTCGGACCTGGCAACATCACCGGCGATCCACGCCTGGCGAGCGGCGCCCGGGCGCTGCCCTACCTGTTGCTCCCCGGCTCGCCCTGCATCGACGCCGGCCCCCCGGCGCGGCAGGACGCGATATTCGACTCCCATCCGCGCTGGCCCGAGGACATCCCCAACGGTGCCAGGGCCGATATGGGCGCCTATGGAGGACCAGGAAACGACATTTGGCGCGCCCTGATCGGCGAATCAGGCGGTGTCCCCCCCATCTTCCTCCTCGAGCCACTTCCGTTTCAGATGGTAGACGTCGAAAATATGTAGCAGCGTGTGCAGCACCGCCAGCTGCTTCGATTCCCAGGGCAGGCGGGTGAGCACCTCGGCCAGGTCGCGCTCGATGCGCACCCGCCGCCCTTCGGGGCAGCGCAGCAGCCGCATGGTGCGGTCGAGGTGTTCGAGAACATCGCCGAGCTCGTCGCGCGCGGCCGGGGGCGAAGGGTGCTTGCGTCCCGCCAGGAGCGGCGGGTCGAGCGCCGAGTAGATCTCGTGTCCGACCAGCAGCACGCTCTGGGCCAGGTTCAGCACCGGATACTGGTCGGCGCAGGGGATCGCCACGTGATGCGAGGCCAGGCTCAGCTCCTCGGCACTGAGCCCGTTGTCCTCGCGCCCGAAGAGGATGGCCGCGGTGGCGGGGGGGCGAGCGGCCTCGATCATCAGCGGCGCCGCCTCGCGGATCGGCACCAGGCCGTAAGAGCGGGTCGGCCGCCGCGGCACCGTCGCCATCACCGTGCCCCGGTCGGCGAGGGCCTCCTCCAGCGTGTCGAAGACCGCCGCCGTCCCCAGAATCGCCTCGGTTCCCACCGCCACCGCTCGCGCCGAGCGCCCCAGGTGGTTGCAGCGCGGCGTCACCAGGCGCAGATCGGAGAGCCCGCAGTTCATCATCGCCCGCGACACCGCCCCGACGTTCTCCGGCACCCGCGGTTCCACCAACACGATCGCCAGTCCGGGCAGCAGCGGTGTGGGCAGCTTGCGCGGGTCGCGCGTCATCGGCCGGCCCCCGAACAGACCAGGGGCCCCGGCGGACCGCGCCGAAGCCCCTGGAACGAGATGGCACACCCGCAGGGATTCGAACCCCGAACCTCCTGATCCGTAGTCAGGTGCTCTATCCAATTGAGCCACGGGTGCATGCGATAGCCCTCAAGGCTACGCACGGGCCGGCGGAGAAGTCAAGAATCGGCTGATTCGGGCCCCCTCTTCGCCCGCCACACCGATTGACAGCGAACCCCCAAACGCCTATAATATCGTGCGCTTGTAGAGAATTGAGCCCCCACTCCTGGATTGAGAGTACCAGCATGAAAAGCCTCTGGCTCCCGCTGCCCATCGCCCTTTCGCTCATCACGCCGGCCCAGTCGGTGGAGCGAATCGTGCTGGCGGAGATGTTCACCAACAACAGCTGACCCTCCTGCCCCGAAGCCAACCGTGAGTTGGACGATCTGATCGAAGCCCATCCCGATCGCCTGAAGGTGATCCGTTACCACATGTCGTGGCCTGGTCCCTTCGACCCCTTCTACCTGGCCAACACCGAAGAGAATGACGCCCGCAGGTCGTACTACGGCCTGAACTTCGTGCCCAATCTGTGGTACGACGGCGTCGCGAACCCCGGCGCCCAGGTCGCCATGTATGAATCATGGCTGCTGACGCGTCTCGCCAACGAGAGCTCGATGATCGTCGACACGGCCATCGACAACGCCTACCTGTCGGTCGACCTGGAAGCGGTCGACGCGGTTGCGGGCGATCTGAAACTGATGGCGGTGATCGTCGAGAACCAGGCCCAGGACGGAGCCAAGCTCTACGACCAGGTCATGCGTCGCTTCATCGGCGGCACCAGCGGCCTCGGTTTCACGATCAGCGAGGGGGAGAGCCAGTCGTATCTGTTCGACTTCGACGTCGATCCGAGCTGGAACCCCGACAATCTCGAAATCGTCGTCTTCGTGCAGAGTGTTGCGACCAAAGAGGTGATCCAGGCCGACGCCACGGCGATCGGCTTCGCCATGCCCAAGCTGGCCCTGCTGGGCGCGGAGGTGGACGACGGCGCCGGCGGTGACGGCGACGGCCGTCTGGAGGCGGGCGAGAGCGCCGACCTGATCGTCACCCTGGAAAATATGACTCCATGGGCCGACGCCAGCGACATCGAGATCGTGCTCGACAGCGACGATCCCGACCTGACCATCACCGATGCGAGCGCCACGATCCCGGCGATCGTTTCCGGCGGCAGCGAATCGAGCACGGTCGATCCGATCGGCGTCGAGCTCGCGTCGGGGGCGAGCCCGCATAATGCGCTGCTCGATTTCACCATCACCGCCAATGGCGGCACTTTCCAGCGCACGGCGCAGCTCTCGATGCTGATGGGACATCCGGAGCTGCTCCTGGTCGACGACGACGGCGGCGGCGATACGCAGGCAGCCTACACCGCGACCCTGGACAGTCTGGAGAAGGTCTACGAGCACTGGGACCTCAGCGTCGCGGGGCTGCCGGCGGGCGATTTCTACCAGTCCGCGAAGAACGTGATCTGGTTCACCGGCGAGGTCGAGGAGGGCGGCTTCACGGCCGACGAGCTCACCTTCTTGCAACAGATTTTCGACTCGAAGCGCGGCCTCTATTTGTCGGGATTGGCAAACGCTGAAGGCCTGAGCCAGACCCAGCTGCTCGCGGAGCTCTTCGGGGCCGAAGCGCTTGCCGCGGGTGGTGGGCCCGTCATCGAAGGCGAGCCTGGTGATGCCATCGGTGATTCGCTGCTCATACTGCTGGATCACGATCCCGTGATCGCCGAGGTGGTGGTGCCGACCGGATCGGGTGTCGCGATGATGCACTATCTGCCGGGCGGAGAAGGCGCGGGCGTCCACAATCAGAGCGGCGGCAAACGATCGGTCTTCACCGCCTTCGATTTCTCCGTGGTCGGCGCGGAACATCGTCCGCTCTTGATGAGCAGGATCCTGGACTGGTTCGAGCAGACGACGGGCGTCGCCGAGGGCGAAGACGCGCCGCCGGCTCCGCTGGCGGGTGTCACTCTGCGCAACACGCCCAATCCCTTCAACCCCACGACCAAGATCGCCTTCACCTTGCCGCGGGCGGCGCCGGTCGAGCTCTCGATCTACGATCTCCGCGGACAGCGGGTGATCACGCTGCTCGACGAGGAGCGGCCCGCCGGCGCGCACGCCGTGGCCTGGACGGGAGAGAACAGCCGGGGTGTCGGCGTGGCCAGCGGTGTGTATGTGCTGCGCATGGAGGCCGAAGGGTTCGGCTCGACGGACCGGAGGATGGTGCTGTTGAAGTAGAGGGGGGGCCGGCTCGGCGGGCGGCGTGTTCGTGGGCGGGCGACCAGTCGCGTCGCTCGCGACGCTGGAGCGCGCTCGTCGGGTCCCCTCGCGCTGCTCTTCTCCGAAATCCGTCGTCCCCTGCCGTCCGATACGGACGCTCGGCAGCTCCAGAGACAGACGGACTTCGACGTCGAGCGGGCTGCTCGCCAAAGCTCGTGCGCGCCCGGCGCCCCGCTGCGAAGGGCATCAGCGTGAATGACGCCGCCAACAGGGCGTGGCGCTGCGCCTCCGGAGGGATTACCCTGAGCCGCAGGATGCCGAGGAGGCGGAGATGACCTTCCCTCTTTGGCAAGCCCTCGAGATAGAGTGAATCGGCCGGAGCGCCTTCGCGGATAGGACAGGCCTCTGAGCGCGATGGGAACCGAGAACGGAGAGGTAGGATGAGGAAGTCCGCCAGCATTGCTGTCGCCGTGGCTATCGCGGGAACGAGCGGAGCACAGGAGATCGTTCTCAACTTCGATGAGCTGGGCCTTCCGCACGGCACCGAGCTCACGGATCAGTACTCCGACTTGGGTGTGATCTTCTCGCCCCTGTACGGCGTGATCGAGATCAGGGACGCGTCCTGGCCGCTTTTCCCGGCCGAGCCCCAGGGGGCCGCCGAGATCCCGTACTTCACTTCCGTGATCATCGTGGACTTCGAGGCACCCGCGGGTCGCGCCGGAGCGTGGATCGACTTCGGGGAAGTCGGTCAAGGCGTGCAACTCGAGGCCTTCGACGGTCCGATGGGGAGCGGAGAGCTGCTGGCCATCGCCACCACACGCAGCCAAGAGCTCCTCGCCGTCGAGGTCGAGGGCATTCGAAGTGTGGTGTTCAGCAATGTGTCTGACTGGGATGACACGGCCTATCTGATCGACAACTTCACCTTTGAGCCCGAAGCGACGCTGGAGCTGTACGGACCGATACCGGGAGTCGCGGGCGCCTTGAATCGATTCGAGATTCACGGTGCAACCCCCGGCTCCTACTCCTTCCTGGCGTGGGCTCTGCGCGCGGGAACGACCGAAGTCCCCACTTGTCCAAATCTGGCCCTGGATCTCCAGAGCCCGACAGCGGTCGCAGGCCAGGCTGATTCCGAAGGGGTGGTCAACATCATCTGCTATGTACGCCCCGAGGCGGCCGAATGGCGGGTTCTGTTCCAGGCTATCGATCCCAGGGCCTGCTTGAAGAGCCCAAGGCACGAACACCGTTTCGAATAGCGCGAAGGGCCGCTCGCTCGCCCGCTATTTTTGGTGTCCGGTGCCTGGCTGCCCGAGGCGCCGAAGCTGATCGAGCACGGCGCCGACTGCGGCCTGAGCCGCCTCAGGCGCGCGAATTGACCGAAAAGCGGTCAGGAAAGCCGCCTGAGCCGCCTCAGGCTCCCAGATCGACCGCCCAGAGCCCCAAATGCCCTCCTGAGGCATGTCAGGTGCCCGAAATGACCGTTTTGCAGATTCCCCCGCCTCGGGCGCGGGGTCGGGGCCGGGATTGGACCCGGGATCGCGGACGCTATGTCGGAACCTCAGCGCGGGCGGAGCCCCTTTGACAACCTCGAAAAGCACTGCTATATGTAGAACATAGGGTATCTGTGACCTGCCCTGGCGTTGGAGAAACGAACAACGCTCAGGGCACCATAGAGTTACGCACGACCCCGAGGAGAGTTGATTCTGTCGAACGACCCGTCTACCGATGAGCGCCCCGGCTCACCCGAAGCCGCCCTGTCCGCTCCGCGGATCGCCATAATCCCACTGCGCTCGGTGCCGCCCCTCGAAGTCCTCGGCAGCCGCGACATCTACCTCAAACAGATCAATTCCGAGTTCGGCGCTCGGGTCTCGGCGCGCGGCGACGAGATCCTGGTGCAGGGGGCCGAGCAGGACGTGTCGGAGGTGGAGAGCGTCGTCGAGCATCTGATCGAGCTGGTGTCGACGGGCACGCCCCTTTCGCGCCAGCGCGTGCGCTACGCGATCGAGATGGTCCGCGACCAGCGGGCCCCCGAGCTCTCGCAGCTGGTGACTCCCTCGGAGCCGCTGCGACCCACCTCGGGCGCCGGTACGGTGGTGCCGAAGACCGTCAACCAGCAGGCCTATGTCGATGCGATCCGTGCCCACGACATCGCCCTCGGAATCGGTCCGGCGGGAACCGGAAAGACTTACTTGGCGGTCGCTTGCGCCGTCGAAGCCCTGACTCGCAAAGAGGTCGATCGGATCATCCTCACGCGGCCCGCGGTAGAGGCCGGCGAGTCGCTCGGCTACCTGCCCGGCGACCTGCGCGACAAGGTCGATCCCTATCTGCGACCGCTCTATGATGCGCTCGGCGTGATGATGCCGATGGAGCGGGTCAATCGTTTGATGGAAAATGGCACCATCGAGGTCGTGCCGCTGGCCTACATGCGCGGCCGCACCCTGAACCGCTGCTTCATCATCCTCGACGAAGGCCAGAACGCGACTCGACTGCAGGTCAAGATGTTCCTCACGCGGCTCGGAAGCGCCGCCAAGGCGGTGATCACCGGTGATATCACTCAGGTCGACCTGGCCGACCGCAGCAAGTCAGGACTGATTCATGCCCGCACCATCCTGGCCGACATTCCCGGCATCGCGATCGTGGAGTTCGCCGACGGCGACGTGGTCAGGCATGCGCTGGTGCGGCGCATTCTGGGCGCCTACGAGCGTGACGAGCAGGGTGAGGACAGCCAGCTCTCTGGGCTCACGGAGTTCGATGACTGACCGGGCCGCTCGTCCGGCCGGTCCGGAACCCCCCTTATGACAAGCCGATCCAAACCGCCAAAACCGGTGCGGCGGACGGCGGGTGCACGACGCGCCGGCCAGCCCGCCGCGCCCCGGACTATCTGGGCCTCCCTGGGAATCGCCGTGGCGGTGGTCGCCCTGCTGGTATCGGTGCACCCCCATGCGGGCAACCTCAAGGTGCAGCCGGTCTTCGCCGCCGGCGAGGTGGCCGACCGCGAGGTGATCGCCAGCGCCGACTTCGCGGTCGAGCGCGACGCTCACGCCCTGGCAGCGGAGCGCGAAGCGGCCCGCTCGGCGGCGCCGGTGGTGCTCATCCACCGCGAAAGCGTCGAGATCGAGCGGCGCGCGGTCCTCGACGCCTTCTACGACGACATCGGCGGGGGCGAGACCGAGCCCGACGAGCTCGCCCAGCGCTGGAGCTTCGGCCTCTCCGGCGCGCAGCTGACCCGCTTCGCCGGGGACGACCAGCGGGCGCGACGGCTACGGCGGCAGGTCGATCGCCTGGTTCAGCGGCTCTTCGAGCTGGGCGTCGCCAGCGAGGGCTTCGATCCGACCGAGCGACCGGTGGCCATCCGTCGCTCCGGACGCGAAACGATGGTGGATCGCGAGAGCGTGCTGCGCGCGGATCGGCTGATCGACGACGTCGCCCTCCGCGCCGAGCAGCTCAGCCCCGACCCGGCGGAGCAGCACCTGGTCGCCACCCTGGTCAGCGCGGTCGTGGAGCCGAACCTGATCATGGACGGCGAGGAGTCGGAGCGGCGCGCGCGGGTGGCCGAGGCGGCGGTCACGCCGACCATCGCCCAGGTGCGAGCCGGCGAGCGCATCGTGCGCGCCCACGAGGTCGTGACACCTTTGCAGGCGAGCAAGCTGCTGGCCTATCGTCGAGCCACGACCGGGCCCTCGTCGTCGGCGACACTGCTGGAGCGCCTGCACGCGATTCTGATCAACGCCGGGGTCTTCGCGCTGCTGGTGGCGTGCGTCGGAGCCTATGTGTGGCGTTATCGCCCCGATCTGGCCGGCGATCTGCGCAAGGAGCTGTTGCTGGGGATATTGATCCTGCTCGCTGCACTCCCTTCCTCGTTGGTCGTCGTCGCCGACTTCCTCGAAGACGTATCGGCTCCGGTGATGATCGGGGCCGTGCTCGCCACGATTTTGGTGGACGCACAGGTCGCCATCGTGGTCGCGGTGATCACCGTGTTCATCGTTGCTTCCTACGGCGGCAGCTCGGCGCATTTCTCGCTGATCGCGCTGATCGTGTCGCTGGCGACGGTGTTCGCGCTCAACACGATTCGCAAACGGTCCGCCTACTACCGGTCAATACTGGCGGTGATCGGGGTGGGCATCGTCGCGGTGCTCTTCGCCGACCAGGTGCACGGTGTTGCGTTGCAGAGGACCGCCGAGCGCATCGCCACGCAGAGCGGCGCCGTGGTGATTTCGTTCATGGTGGCACTCTTCCTGCTGCCGGCTTTCGAGCGTTTCTCCGGCCTGACCACCGATCTGACTCTGAACGAGTACTCCGATCTCAATCATCCCCTGCTGCGCCAGCTCGCGGTGCGGGCACCGGGCACTTTTCATCATTCGATGATGATGGCCAACCTGGCCGAGGCCGCCGCCACAGCCATCGCCGCCAACCCACTGCTGGCCCGGGTCGGCGCTTACTATCACGACATCGGCAAGATGGCGAAGCCCGAGTACTTCATCGAGAATCAGTTCGGAACGGTCAACAAGCATGACGGTCTGGCTCCTTCGATGTCGGTGCTGGTGATTCAAAACCACGTCAAGGAGGGGATCGAGATGGCGCGCCAGCACCGCATTCCCCAGGCCATCATCGACTTCGTCCCGGAGCACCACGGCACCAGCGTCATCTCCTACTTCTACAACAAGGCGGCGGCGTCGGATTCGCGCAACGAAGTGCGCATGGATGACTATCGCTACCCCGGTCCCAAGCCACACAGTCGCGAAACGGCGATCGTGATGATCGCCGACACGGTCGAGGCGGCGTCGCGATCGCTCGACGATCCCACTTCGTTGCGCTTGGAGAAAATGGTTCAGAAGGCGATCCGCGACAAGTTTACCAGCGGGCAGCTCGACAACTCCGGTCTCACGCTCGACGATCTACGGCGCATCGGCCAGGCCTTCCTGCCGATTCTGATGGGCGCCTTCCACCAGCGCATCAGCTATCCCGAGCCGGTCGACCCCGGTGCCGAACCCGACGAGACCGAGCAGGATATCGGTGCCCCGGGACCGGGCGGCGGCGCGAGCGCCGGTGAAGGGGCGTCGTGATGACGATCCACCTGGCCGACGACGCACCCGACTGCGTCGCCGCCCTCGATCAGGAACGGATCGGCAGCGCGCTGCGCCTGGTGCTGGAGAGCGAGCAAAGCGATCCGCGGCATACGATCGACGCGATACTGGCGGGCGACCCCCTGGTGGCCGAGCTCAACCAGCGATTCCGCGGCAAGGAGGGGCCGACCGACGTGCTTTCGTTCGCGCTGCCGGAGAGCCCGGTTGGCGCGCCGGCGGAGATCTTGCTGGGGGAGATCTACGTGTCGCTCGAGACCGCGGAGCGACAGGCGGATGCCCGCGGGATCGCGCTCGGCGACGAGGTGGCGCGGCTGGTGATTCACGGCGCGTTGCACCTGCTCGGTTACGATCACCGAAACGACGCCGAGGCCGAGGTGATGGAGCCCTTGGAAGATCGTTACTGGAACGACTGGAGAGGGGCGGTCGATTGACCGAGCTGACACCATTTCTGATCGGCGGCGGCGCGGTGCTGGTGCTGCTCTTTCTCAGTGCGGTGTTCAGCGGCTCGGAGACTGCGATCATCTCGCTGCCGGCATCGGAGGTGGACGACCTTCCCGATCAGGAGGGGGCGCGCGGCATCGCGATCGCCGAGCTGCACGACGATCCGACCCGCTTCCTGGTCGGTGTGTTGCTCGGCAACACTTTGGTCAACGTGGCGGCGGTGTCGGCGGCGGTCGGTCTGGCGTTGTCGATGTGCGAGATCGCTCACCTGCCCCCCTGGGTGGCGGTGCTGGCGACCGTCGTGATCATGCCGCTCGCGCTCCTGGTATTCGGAGAGGTCACGCCCAAGTCGATGGCCTTCTCCACCCCGCGGCGTTTCGCGCTGGCGGGCGCGCCCCTGATACGCGCCTTCTTCCGCCTTTGCTCGCCGGTGATCACCATGCTGCACCGGCTGACCCGGCTCGGCCGCTTCTCCGGCGGCCCTTCGCCCCTGAAATCCCCCGAGGAGATCCGCGCGCTGCTCAAAGTGAGCGACGAGGAAGGACTGATCGACTCCGACGAGCGCGAGCTGATCGGCTCTGCGGTCGAGCTGGCGGAGACCTGCGCTCGCGAGATCATGGTGCCGCGCCCGGATATGACGGCGATCGAGGTCTCCAGCTCGCACGCCGAGGCTCTCGATCTGATCGAGTCGGCCGGTCTCTCCAGGCTGCCGGTGTACCGCGAGACCGTTGACCAGATCATCGGCGTGCTGCACGCCAAGGACCTCTTGCAGTTCATCCATCGCGAAGATCAGTTCGTGCTGGAGCGGGTCCTGCGCCAGGCCTTCTTCGTGCCCGAGGCGATGAACACCATCGATCTGTTGCAGGCCATGAAGGGGTGGCATACGCAGATGGCCGTGGTGGTCGACGAGTACGGTGGCACCTCGGGGCTGATTGCGCTGGAGGACATTCTCGAGGAGCTGGTCGGCGAGATCTGGGACGAGCACGACGAGGAGGAGGTGCTGCACGAGAGGATCGACGAGCATACGCTGGTGGTCGACGGCCGGATGAGCGTGGCCGATCTCTCCGAGCTGATCGAGGTCGATCTCGAGGGCGAGACCTATGAGACGGTGGGGGGGCTGATCCTCGATCGCATCGGCGATATTCCGAAGGCGGGCCGGGTGCTGCGCGACCGTGGCATCGTCTTTGCCGTGGAAAAGGTCGTACGCAACAGAATCAGGACGGTGCGCGTGACCTTGCCGCGCCCGGCCGAGGCCCGGGCGACCGATGGTGCGCCCGAGCACGAACGATCTTCCGGCGAAGCCGCCACCGAGGAGGCATCGTGATCGTGCTGATGCTGATCGCCGTGGCCTTCGCCGCCTCGTTCTTCTTCGCCGGAACCGAAACCGCGTTTACCACTTTGAACCGGCTGCGCATCCGCACCTGGTCGGAGGGACAGGGGAGCCGGGCTCGGGCCGCGCGCTCGGTGCAGGAGTTCACCGCGGAGCCCGACCGCTTTCTCACCACCACCCTGGTGGGCAACAACATCGCGATCGTGGCAGTGACCGCTCTGGTCGGCTTCCTGCTCGAGCGCAAGCTTGCCGGCGGCGAGTTCGAAGCGTTGATCGACCTGGTCGGTGTGCTGCTGGTCACGCCGGCGCTCCTGGTGTTCGCGGAGATCATCCCCAAGTCGCTGGCGCGGCGCTACCCCAACCGCACCGCGCTGATCGCCATCAAGCCGCTGCGCGCCCTCCACTGGGTGTTGCGGCCGGTGGCCTGGATCCTCGGGGCGATCGTCGCCCGTTTGCAGAGTGCCTTCCGCCTGCCTGCCGGCGCCGGTCGCTTCGCCCTGCGGCGCGAAGACGTGCTCGATCTGCTGCGCGGCACCGACGATGGCGAAGCGCCCGATGAGGAAGACAAGATCATCTCCGGGATCCTCGATTTCGGCAGCACCACCGTTCGCGAGGCGCTGACCCCGCGCACCCGCCTGGTCTGTCTCGACGTCGACGCCGGCGAGGAGGAAGTTCTGGAGGTGATCTCCAGCGGTCGTTTCTCGCGCCTGCCGGTCTTCAAGGAAGACCTGGACCACATCGTCGGCACGGTGCACGCGCGCGATCTACTGCTCGCCTCGCGCTCCGGCCCGATTCGTCTCGAATCGCACCTGCGCAAGGTCCACTTCGTGCCGGAGCAGAAGAAGGCCGACGAGTTGCTCGAGGAGCTGAAGGCGCGCAAGGAGCACCTGGCCGTGGTGCTCGACGAGCACGGCGGCACCGAGGGGATCGTCACGCTCGAAGATCTGCTCGAGCTGCTGGTGGGTGACATTCGCGACGAGCACGACGCGCCCGACGAAGTGTTGCGACCGATCGACGAGCGCGCCTGGACCGCCAAGGGCTATATCGAGCTCGACGATCTCGAGGAGCGCATCGGCCTGGAGCTGCCCGAGGGGCTGTACGAGACCCTCGGCGGCTACGTGATCGACACGCTCGGGAGGATCCCGCGCAAGGGCGAGGTGGTGCTGGCGCCGGGGGCGCGTATCACGGTGCTCAAGGCGTCGGATCGTGCGGTGGAGCTGTTGCGGCTGGACTTGTTGGACTGATTTCGGCGGAAGCCGAAAGGCTCTCGTTGACAGTGCGACAGCACAACCTTACATTCTAGATGTCATGGCTTCGATCAAGCAGATCACCATTCGCAACCCATCCGCCGAGCTGGTGGCGGCCCTCAGGGCCGTTGCGCAGGAGCGAGGCGAGAGCCTCAACGCGACCATCCTGAGACTTCTCGAGGACGTGCTCGGGGTAGACGAGCGCCGTCGTCGCCTCGAGCGATATGCGAGCTGGACATCCGCGGACTTCGACGAGTTCCGCGATGCCCTGCGCGCCCAGCGTGTGATCGATCCGGATCTCTGGGCGTAGTCCGTGGCGCCGTCGAAGCTGGCACTCGATACCTCTGCCTACTCGCACTTGCGTGTCGGTCACGAAGAGGTCATGGAGTTGGTCGCGCGAGCGGCGATCGTCTCGTTGCCGGCGACGGTGTTGGGAGAGCTCGAGGCGGGCTTTCTACTGGGCAGCCGCTACCGAGAGAACAGCATTGCTTTGGCGGAGTTCCTCGCCGAGCCCTTCGTCCGCGTACTGCCGGTCACACCGTCCGTCGCGACGCGATACGGCAGAGCTTTCTCACAGCTTCGTCGGGCCGGAACACCGATTCCGGTGAACGACATCTGGATCGCCGCGGCGACCCTCGATGCCGGCGCTCACCTCATCACCTTCGATGCCGATTTCGGCCGAGTGCCGGGATTGGAGCACACGCTGCTGAAGGGCTGAGCAGCGCCGCGGCCCCGGTGAGGCCGCCAGCGCGGTCGCTGTCGGTCCGCGGCCTGGCATCACTGGCTTCATGCCGCCGGTCACGCTTGTCCCCATCCTCTCGCTGAGCCATGCTCATGCCAGAGAGGGCGCCCGCGCCCCGGCGGAGTTCGAGCGATGATGCGCAACCCGTTGACACAGTGTGATATGGCTGGGCCTAACAGGCCCCCGGACCCACCCGCGCGCCCACGCCGCTGACGCGGCGAGGCTGCCCCTGTAGCCGATCCAACGAGCGGTCTTCAGGCCCCGCGAGCCCCATTACGTGGAGCGCGGGTCTTGTTTGCGCAGCGAATAAAGGAGATCCACCCATGACTCGCCAGCTTCTCATCCCCCGATCCCGCGGCATCGCCGCGGCGCTTCCCCTCGCCGCGACCATCGCACTGCGCCAGAGCTCTCCGGCCCGGGCCGGCGGGATCGACCGGGTCTTGCGCTCAGAGGAGGGCCGAGAGGCGACCCTGATCGACAGCGAAGGCGAAGCGCGCGGGCTCTACGGCTGGTACTCCTCACCGACGTTCGTGGGCTGCACGATCTCTAGCAACACTTGCGGGGACGAGTGGGGCGGCGGGATCGCTTGTGTGGGTGGAGTCGTGACGCTGCGTGATTGTGAGATCTCGGACAATCTGGCGGGGGATGCCGGCGGAGGTCTGTACGCGGAGCAGGGCCAGGTGACATTGGACGGCTGCACGGTAAAGAGGAACGCGACGGCAGGTAGCTTTGATTGGCATCGAGGCGGCGGGGATCGAGGAGCGGCAGAGGATTGTGCTGATCCGATGAGATCGAGCGTGAGCACGGGTCTTGTCACCGGCCGCTTCGCGCTGATCCTCCTCCCTCAAGGGTTCGCGCAGAAGTAGCTTTCGGGTCTTCTGCGCAGTCGCCGACAGCAGCGGGGATGCTGACCACGCGATCTTTGTGCGATTCCGCGAAGACGCCACCCTCAGCAACTGCATATTTTGCCACTGGCAACGACTGGAGAAGAGCGGACATGGGAGCCTTCGGCGGGCCTGGGAATCGCGGGTGGGTGCCGGGTGATTGTGAGAAGAGTGTCTTCGTTCCGGAAACGGCGGGAACGGTGGCGGAAGACGGCAGTCGATAGCGCTCGCGCAGAGATTTCCGGCCGAGATCATCAGAGTCGACGACCTCGTCGGAAGCCCCGGCCCAGAGGGTAAGCTCCCCAAATGCCGGACGCCTCCCCCTCCCTGCCCTCGCGCGACGATGTGATCGCCCTCTTGCAGCGCGATGCCGCGGCGGAGCTGCGCGCGCTGATCGCTCCGTTGCACGCCGAGGACTTGGCGGAGCTGGTGGAGTCGCTGGCGCCCGAGCAGGGCTCGCGGCTGCTGGCGACGCTGGAGAGCCAGGCGGCGGGCGAGGCGCTGGCCGAGATGCCCGACCATGCGCGCGAGGACGTGCTCGAGGGGATGAGCCCGGAGACCATCGCCGACGCCGTCGAGACCCTGGCGGCCGACGACGCGGCCGACGTCATCGGCGACCTGGACCGCGCCCAGCGGCGCCTGGTCCTCGACGACCTGGAGCTGATCGAGAAGCAGACGGTCGCCGAGCTGCTCGCCTATCCGGAGGACTCGGCCGGCGGCATCATGACCCCCGAGGTGGTGGCGATGCCGATCGGTAGCACCGCCGCCGACGTGATCGAGCGGCTGCGCGGCCAGCCCACCTCGCACGACGACGTCTTCACCGTCTACGTGGTCGACGACAGCCGCCGTCTGGTCGGCCGCCTGCCGCTGCAATCGCTGGTGACCGCCGCGGCGTCGACGCCGATCTCCCTGCTGGTCGAGGAGGAGCTGATCTCCTGCAACGTGGCGGAAGACCAGGAAGAAGTCGCCAACGTCATGGCCAAGTTCAACCTGGTCACCTTGCCGATCGTCGACGATTCGAATCGCCTGGTCGGTCGCGTCACGTTCGACGACGTGATCGACGTGATCGCCGAAGAGGCGACCGAGGACATCCTGCGCATGGCCGGATCCGACGAGCGCGAAGTCGCCGAACGCTCCGCCATGCGCGTCGCCCGCGTGCGCCTGCCCTGGGTGGTGGTGGGCCTGATGGGCGGCCTGCTCTCCGGGGTGCTGATGTCGCGCTTCGAGCTGGTGCTGCAGCAGGTGCTCGGGCTCGCTTTCTTCGTGCCGGCGGTCGCGGCGCTCGGCGGCAACGTCGGCATTCAGTCCTCGACCATCGTGATCCGTGGCATGACCACCGGGGATTACTCCTTTACCGGCGCCTGGCAGCCGATCTTCCGCGAGATCCGGATCGGCATCGTGGTCGGCCTGGTCTGCGGTCTGCTGGCGGCGCTCTTCTCGCATCTCTGGCTGGGCGATCCCGGGATCGGGCTGATCGTGGGGTTGGCGATGTGGGGGACCGCCGTGTGCGCCGCGATCGTCGGCGCCGGCCTGCCTTTTCTGCTCGACCGTCTCTCGGTCGACCCGGCGGTCGCCACCGGCCCCTTCATCACCACCGCCAACGACGTGCTCGGCGTGCTGCTCTACTTCCTGCTGGCGGCCACGCTCTTCGGGCTGATCGGAATCCCGTGAGCGGCGCGTTGCTGGAGCTGGAAGGGATCGTCTGCGGCCGGCGCCCGATCGGCGAGACCAGCCTGCTGGTGACCGTGCTGAGCGAGCGCAGGGGCAAGCTCACCCTCTATGCCCGCGGCGCGCTGCGCGACTACCGGCGCATCGGCGGGGCGCTCGATACCGGCGCGCGCAGCGCCTGGTGTCTGCTGCAGCGCCCCGGCGGCGATCGGCTCCCCATGGTCCAGCAGGTCGACCTGGTCGACGCCCACCCCGCGCTGCGCCGCGACCTGGGCCGGCTGCTGCGCGCTCTCTTCCTGATCGAGGTGGTGCGGCTCCACTACGGCGCCGGGGGGGCGCTCTACGAGCACCTGGCCGCCGGCCTGGCGGCGGTCGATCGACGGCCCCGTACCGGACGCGGCTTTCTGTGGTGGTTCGTGACCCGGATGCTGGAGCTTTCGGGGCATGCGCCGCTGCTCGACCATTGCGTCGGCTGCGAGCGCGACGCCGACCTGGTCGGGCTCGATCCCAACGCCGGTGGCGTGATCTGCCGCCGCTGCGCCGCGCCCTCCGCGCCCCCTCTGCCCCTCGGCGTCGAGGCGCTGCGGGTGCTGCGCGCCCTCTCCGCGGTGGATGGTGTCGATCCCCGGGCCGCCCAGCGCGTCGGCAAGATCGGCGCCCGCCAGGTCGCCGCCGCGCTCCGGGCCTGCATCACCTGGCCGGTCGGTGGCGACGTCGCGCTGCCGGCGCTCGACACCCTGCAACGCTACGGGGCCTGAGATGTTGACGGCTCTGATCCTCTCCGCCGCGCTCTGCGCCGCGCCCCCGCTGGTGTCGATCCACGCCGGCGGCGCGCGCCCCCGGACGGTCGATTGCGAACCCTGCCTGGCGCGCTGGGATCTCGACGATCTGGGAACCACGCTGCTGGCCGGTCCGGTCCCGGGCGATGCCCCGGTCGACAGCGCGCAGTGGCGGCTCGATCCCCTGCACGACGACGCCGTGGTGCGCGGCCTGGCGCTCGGCTTCCCCTTCCCCTTCTACTACGACCGCTACGACAGCGTCGCGGTCGGCGTGAACGGCTTTCTGAGCTTCCTCGGCAACGACCTGCCCTCGATCGCCGGGGATCGACCGGCGCCCCTGCCCTGCCCGATCCAACCGCACGCCATCGTCGCCCCCTTCTGGTCCGACCTGGTGCTGGGCGGCGAGGGGACGCTCTACTTCAAGGCCGGGGCCGATTCGGCGGTGGTCGAGTGGCATCGCCTGCGGGATGTCTCTGGGGACGGGCCCTACACCTTCCAGGTGCGGCTGCTGCCGAGCGGCGCGATCCGGCTGATCTGGATCGAGCTGCCGGCGACCCTCGCCGAGCACGTGGTCGGTCTGGGCGATGCCCGAGGCATAGACGGGATGAGCATCTCGGAAACGCCGGGCGCCGGAGCCGCCCTCACCCTGACCCGCCCGGTCCAGCTCGAGGGGCTGGCGGCGCTCGAGATCTCCTCGCCGGTGCATGGCCTGACCCTCGGCGAGGAGCTGGCGCCCGAGATAGTGGTGGCGAATCCCGGCACCACTTCGATCGCCGCGGACGCGGCGCTGGTCGTCACCCGCCTCGCCGACTCGGTGGTGGTGGCTGGCCTCGAGCCGGCGCTCGCCGTCGACGTGGCGGCCGGCGGGCAGGCGACGTTTGCGATGGAGGAGTGGACTCCGTCTCGGACCGGGCGCTACCGACTCGAAGCGACCATTCGCCCCGCCCTGGCCCTCGACCGGCTCGAGGCGGAGGTGCTGGCGAGCGGCCCGCGCGACACGGTTGCCGCCCTGGGCGGCTTCAAGGCGACCGAGCCGGCCGACGCCTTCGCGCTGCTCGACCCGGGCGAGTGGGCGATCCGTTTCCTGCCGGACACGTTGGCGGAGACCGAGGCGGCGCTGGTCCGGGTGTCGTTCTGGGAGGGATGGCCCGATACCGAGGGCCAGGTGTTCGAGGTGGAGCTCTTCGCTACCGGTTCGGGCGGCGGTCCCGCCGAGAGCGGGCTCCATGCACCGGTGACCGCTACCGGTGCGGCTGGTTTCGTGGCGGTGCCTCTGCCCGAGGGGATCGTCGTCGGCGACACCATTTTCGTGGTGCTGCGCCAGCTTCTGCCCTTTCCCGACTGCGACGGAATAGTGTCCGACGCAGACCAGAAGATCACGCTCTATCCGCGCCACTGGGCGCGGTCGTGCGCCCAGAGCACCTGGCAGAAGCTCGAGGCATCCGACCTGCTCGGCGATCTCTTCGTCGAGCTCTACCTGGCCAGTCCGGTGGGAGTGGCCGCGGGGGCGCCGGGGGCTCCGCGAGTGCGATCGGTAGCTGGGGGCAAGGTCGAGATCTCGTGGGAGCGCGTGATGGACGCGCGGGGCTATTCCGTGCTGCGCTCGGCGCCCGCCGCTGGCCCGTGGAGGGTGGTGGCCGAGCTCGCGGCCACCGAGACGCGCCACTTCGACGAGCCGCCCCCCACCGCCCAGACGCTGCGCTACGCCGTGGCCGCGATCGACGCCGCGGGATTGGCGCGCATCTCACCGGGCGTCGAGATGCGCTTCGGCGGCCCGCGTCTGCTTCCCCCGTCCCCCGTCCCAGCCAATCCGCGCGTCACCATTCGTGCTGATCTGCCCGCCGGCGCCGACCAGGCATCACTCGCGGTCTACGACCTCGGCGGGCGCGTGGTTCGCATCTTGCAGCGCGGGAATCTGTCCCCCGGCGTACATCGTTTCGCGTGGAATGGCGAGCACGATGGCGGCCGCCCCGTCCCCTCTGGCGTCTACCTGGTGCGGCTCGAAGCCGACGGCGTGGTCGATACGCGAAGGGTTATCATTTTGAGATGAGATCATTCACGCTTCCATTCGCTCTCGTTTCCGCGGCCGGTGCCGCGACCCTCCGCGTGCCGGCGGATTTCCCGACCCTCCAGGCGGCCATCGACGCCGCCGCGGACGGCGACATCGTGCAGGTCGCCCCCGGCACCTACTCGGGCGCCGGCAACAGAGATATCGACTTTCTCGGCAAGGCGATCTCTCTGCGCTCCGAAGAGGGCGCGGAAGCGACCGTGGTCGACTGCGAGGGCGCCCCGGACGATCCCCATCGCGGCGTGCTCTTCGTCACCGGCGAGGGCCCCGCGGCGTCGCTGCGCGGCTTCACCATTCGCGGCGGCTACGTGCGCGGCGACTGGCCGGCGGGGGACGGCGGCGGGATCTTCTGCGACGGGGCATCGCCGACCATCGAGCACTGTGTCGTGAGCGACAACTCCGCCTCGTTCGGCGGAGGGATCAGCTGCACCAATGAGTCCTCCCCCGAGATCCATCGCTGCACCATCACCCGCAACGAGGCGGCCGACTCTGGCGGCGGCACCTACAACTGGTACCTGTCGAATCCGCTGCTGAGCCACTGTGTCATCAGCGAAAACCGCGCCGGATTCGGCGCGGGGCTCTACCTGCGACAGCGCATGAGCGTGGTCAACTGCGTGATCGCGGACAACCACGCCGACTACTACGGCGGAGGCGTCCGCTGCGCGGACCTCGCTTCTCCGACGCTTCATAACTGCACCATCACCGGCAACAGCGCCTTCGAGGGCGGGGGCATCTACGCCAGCTCCTATGGCCATCCGTCGGTCACGAACACCATTCTCTGGGGCGACCAGCCCGACGAGATCTACAACTACGCCGGTAACTGTCTCTTCAGCCATTGCGACATCGAAGGAGGCTGGCCGGGGGTCGGCAACATCGACGCCGAGCCCATGTTCCTCTCCTACCGCGGCCACGACCATCTGCTCGGAGCCGCCTCGCCCTGCGTCGATGCGGGCGATCCCGCGTTCGAGGACCAGCTCTACGACTGGCATCCACGCTGGCCAGCCGGCTTCCCCAACGGCGTTCGTTGCGACATCGGCGCCTACGGCGGGCGCCGGAACGCAGCCTGGGTTGGGTTCTAGCGCAGCCCACACGGGACCGGCCCCGGTCAATTGCGACTCCGCGGCACCGATTTGGTTGCGATCGACGGATATCGAGGCTACCTTGCCGCACCCGCAGCCCCTCACCCCCAGATGAGAGGATCACATGGAAGAGCAGCTGAACGGCCTCGGCCTCGAGCTCGCCCGCCAGTACCTGCCCAGTGCTCTGGGCGTCATCGTACTGCTCATCCTCGCCAACGTGGTCTCGAAATGGACCGGCAGGATGGTGGTCCGGAGCCTGACCCGGTCCGACTTCGACGCAACGCTGACGCGTTTTTTCGGCAACAGTGCGCGCCACATGGTGCTGATCATCGCGATCATCGCCTGCCTTGGGATCTTCGGCGTGGAGACCGCCAGCTTCGCCGCGCTGATCGCCGCGGCCGGCTTCGCCATCGGTCTCGCCTTCCAGGGCAGCCTGTCCAATTTCGCGGCCGGCGTCATGCTGCTGGTCTTCCGACCCTTCAAGGTCGACGATGTCGTCAACGTCGCCGGAGTGGTCGGCAAGGTGGTCGAGATCGGGCTCTTCACCACCAGCGTGAACACGCCCGACAACCGCCGCATCATTCTGCCGAACGGCTCGATCTTCGGCAGCACCATCGAAAACATCACTTTTCACGGGCAGCGCCGAGTCGATGTGGCGGTCGGAGTCGACTACACGGCCGACATCGATCACACCCGTGAGGTGCTACAAGGTGCGCTCGCCAAGATCGAGGGCATGCTCGACGACCCGGAGCCGGCGGTCGCGCTGGTCGCGCTCGGTGCGTCGTCGGTCGACTGGGTGGTTCGGGTCTGGGCCGAGACGCCCGACTTCTTCGCGGTCAAGGAGTCGGCGACCAGGGCCGTGAAGTACGCTCTGGACGAAGCGGGGATCGGCATTCCCTTCCCGCAGATGGATGTTCACCTGGACGGCGCGCTCCAAGAGCCGTCTCAGAACTAGGAAACGACAAGATGCAGCTCCATCGATTCGCGACCGGCGGAATGGTCTCCACCGGCTTGGCGTTGTTCGCAACACTTCCCGCGGCGGCGCAGGGCGTCGTCGATGATGCTCTGGTGGCCAAGGCCAAGGCGACCGAGGAGAGGACCGAGGGCTGGAGCCGTGGTCTCGAGCTGGGCTTCACCGGGTCCTTCAGTCATTCCGACCACGTGGTCGGCGCGCCCGACGGATCGACCATGCAGATCGGGATCGTCTTGTCGGGCGACGCCGCGCTGGTGAGCGGCGCCCACGAGTGGGAGAACGAGCTGAATCTCCAACACACCCAGAGCAAGAGCCCGGCTCTGGACCGATTCGTCAAGTCGATCGACCAGCTCGACATCCAGGCCACCTATCTCTACCACATCGCCTCGCCGGACTGGTTCGGACCCTTCGCCCGCGCCGGCCTGAGCAGCTCGGCCTTGAAGGGCTACGAGGTGCGCGCGACCGATACCAGCGTGCAGCGCATCGATCGCGATGGTGCCACCAGCACCGAGCTGATCCCGGCGGAAGAGGATATCGATCTGACCAGCGCCTTCGAGCCGATGCTGCTGAAGCAGACCCTGGGCGTCTTCGCCGATCCGATTCGTGAAGACGATTTCGCGCTCAGCTCCAAGGCCGGCCTGGGACTGCAACAGGTGGTGGTCGGAGATGGTTACGCCGTCACCGGCGAAGACGGCGGTGTGCTCACTCTGACGCAGCTCGACGGTGCCAACGAGATCGGTGCCGAGATCGAGCTCGACCTGAGCGGCAAATCGGGCGAGAGCATGACCTACGAGGCGACCCTCAACCTCTTCTACCCGGTCAGCTCATCGGCCGAGACCGATTTCAGCGGCATCGACGCGCTCAACACCGATCTCTCGGGCAAGGTGTCGTTCAAGCTCAGCGGCTGGGCCTCGCTCGACTACGTGCTGGGCGTCAGGCGGCTGCCGGTGATACTGGACGACTGGCAGATCACCAACGGGTTGATTCTGACCGCGGGATTCTCGCTGCTCTAGCCGTTCAATCTTCGCCCAGGAGTTGCTCGATCAGCTCGATCGCCTCCACCGCCTGCCCCTGGAAGTGGTTGTTGGCGTAGACGAATACGTTCTGCGCTTCCTCGAGCATGGTGCGGATGCGCGGCACCCACTCGCGCAGCTCGTCGGCCCGGTAGCGATAGTCGTAGCGTTGCCAGGCGTGCTCGTGCTCCCACCAGCGCTGAGTGTTGCGACCGTGAAGACGCAGATAGCCCGGCTCGGCGGTGACGATCGCGCTGCGCGGAGGCAGGCCGCGCAGCGCCGGCAGATCGACGCAGGCCAGGGCCGTGCCGCGACGCCGCAATCCCTCGGCGACCGAGGGACGGACCCAGGAATCGTGCCGCAACTCGACCACCGCCGGATGGGCGTCGAAGGGCTCCAGGATCCGCGCCAGGTAGCGTCGGTTTTCCGCCGTGTAATGGAAGGAGAAGGGGAACTGCAGCAGCACTGGGCCCGGCCCCAGCGGTGAGATCGCGTCGAAGAACTCGCTCAGGATCGGCAGCGGATCCTGGCGTCGCACATGGGTCACCTCGCCCGGCGCCTTGACGCTGAACACGAAATCGTCGCCGACCTTGGCGCGCATCGTTCCGTATGACACCTTCGATCCGACCCGGTAATAGGTCGAGTTGATCTCCACGGTGTCGAAGCGCTCGGCGTAGTAGCAGAGCCAGTCCGCGCGCGGCAGCTCGCGCGGGTAGATCGGGCCGACCCAATCGTCGTAGGCGTAGCCCGAGGTTCCGAGGCGCAGGCGGGCTCGTTCCATGCAAGGAAGGATAGCCCTACGATGCGCCCTCGTGACCCCGTCCCAGACCTTCGGACCGGTAGGCGGCCAGGGTGCGCGCGGTGGCGGCGCGACCGCATTCGATGGCCTGCCGCGCCTTGTGCAGGTCGAAGGTCCCCACCGCGGCGAGGCGCGGGGCGATCAGCACGTCGGGCGGATCGCCGGCCAGGCGGCTTCTGCCGATACGGTACTGAACGATGTCGAGGCTGCGGCTGATCACCTCCTGGAGGGAGGGGGCCACCTCGGGAGGCGGGTCGGCGGTGGAGCGCTCGGAGAGCTCGCGCCGGAGCTGCGTGGCGCGCAGCCTCAGCTCCTTCCAGAAGCCCGTGCCTTCCTGCGCGGCGGCCGGTTCCTCCGGCGGATCCTCTTCGCCGCATTCCTCTGGGCCTTCGCTCTGCTCTTCGCCGAACACCACCGGATGCAGCAGCGTGGTCTGCAGGTCGACCGCGATCACCAGCTCCGCCCCGAGCACGCGGCAGAGCGAGACCGGGATCGAGTTCACCAGGCCGCCGTCGACCAACCACGCGCCGTCGATCTGGATCGGGGCGACCAGGCCGGGCAGGGTCGCCGACGCCCGGATCGCCCGCAACAACGAGCCACTGCGCAGCCACACCTCGCGCCCGGTCTCGAGCTCGCAGGCGACCGCGGCGAAGGGGATCGGCAACGACTCGATGGGACGATCGCGGACGTGGGTACGCAGGGCATGGAAGATCCGCTCGCCGCGGATCAGGCCGCCGCTGGCGACGATGTCGAAGAAGCCGAGCACCTCGCGCCAGCCCAGCGAGCAGGCCCAGGCTTCCAGCTCGTCCAGCGCGCCCGCGGCATAGGCACCGCCCACCAGGGCGCCGACCGAGCTGCCGCAGACCACGTCGGGCGCGATGCCGGCGGCGGCCAGGGCGCGAATCGCGCCGATATGGGCCCAGCCGCGCGCGGCGCCGCTGCCGAGCGCCAGGCCGATGCGCGGACCGGGATGGGGATCACGCTCCGTCGTTTCCATGAGTGGATCGAGTGTAGCGCGCGGACCCTCTAACCGGATTGCAGGAAGCGGGTGAAGGAGTCGGTGAGCCGCACCTGGGCGATCTTGCTCTCGGCGTCGAGGCCGCGCGGCCGCGGCAGGTCGATCGGCTCCACGCGCAGAACGCGGCTCGGCTTGCCGGAAAGGAAGACCACCCGGTCGGAGAGCAGGACCACCTCTTCGAGGTTGTGGGAGACGAAGACCACGCTGAGATCTTGCTCGCGCCACAGCTCGAGCAGCTCGCGGTGCATGGCGGCGCGGGTGTCGACGTCGAGCGAGGCGAAGGGCTCGTCGAGAAGCAGGATGCTCGGCTTCACCAGCAGCGCGCGCGCCAGGTTGACCCGCTGCTTCATACCCTCGGAGAGCTGGTGCGGCAGGTAGTCGAGGAAGTCGCCCAGTCCCACCTTCTCGAGCATCCGGGCGGCGTCGCGGCGGGCGTCGGCCGGGTTCCGTCCCAGGCATTCGAGCGAGAAGAGGGCGTTGTCGAGCACGTTGCGCCAGGGCAGCAGGAGCGGGCGCTGGAAGACGAAGGCGATCGAGTCGCGCTCGCCCCGCACCCGCCCCCGGCTCGGCTCCTCGAGGCCGGCGAGGATGTGCAGCAGCGTGGTCTTGCCGCAGCCGCTGGGGCCGATCACCGACAGGAACTCGCCGCGGCGAAGCTCGAGATCGAGCCCCTCGAGCACCACCAGCGGACGACCGTTGCGGCCGTCGTCGAAGAGCTTGCCGAGCCCTTCGAGGCGCAGCACGGGGCCTGCGGCGGAGGCTGGGGGCGCCGCCATCAGAGCGCCGCCGGCCGCCACGCGCCCAGGCGCCGCTCCAGGCGTTGGACCGCGGCGGTGCAGCCGAGGGTGAAGGCGACCACCAGCACCAGCAGCACGAAGAAACGGTCGATCTGGAAGTTCTGGGTGTAGAGCACCATCCGGTAGCCAACCCCCTTGCCCGACGCGAAGAACTCGACGATCAGCACGCCGACCATGGCGTAGTTGATGCCGACCCGCATACCGGAGAGCACGTAGGGGGCGATGCTTGGCAGGATCACCGAGCGCAGGATGCGCCGTCGCGAGGCGCGGAAGGCGCGCGCCAGCTGGATATGCTCGCGATCGAGGCTGCGCACTCCGGTGTGGGTGCTGACCACGATTGGGAAGCCGGCCATGACCCCGCCCAGAAAGACCTTGGACGGCAGCCCGAGGCCGAACCAGAGGATCACCAGCGGCATCAGCACGATCTTGGGCAGGGCGTTCAGCGCCACGATGTAGGGATGGAAGAGGCTGTAGAGGATCCGCGAGTAGCCGATGCCGATCCCGGCGATCGTTCCCAGCACGGTCGCCGCGGCGAAGGCCAGCAGGAAGCCGACCAGGGTGGTCAGAAGGTCGTCGTTGATGCGTCCCGAGCCGAGCAGGTCGATCGAGCTGAGCACCATGCGCCAGGGGCTGGAGAAGAGCACCGGGCTGATCAGCCCGCCTCGATCGAGCGCTTCCCAGGCGCTGAGCAGAACCAGCAGCGAGAGGACGAAGGCCAACCGGCCGTTGGTCCCATTGCGCGCGCCGCTCATTGGGGGGGCTTCGCGGCACCTTCGAAGAAGCCGCGGGCCTTCAGCTCGTCGAGAATGCCAGTGTCGATGAACTCGGCGGCCTGGTGCTCGCCGGCGCGTGCCAGGTCACGGTCCTCCAGCTTGGCCATAAAGTCGAGCACCACCTGCATGCCGCGCGGGTCGGGATAGGGCGGAAAACTGTAGAGAGAGGGGCCGCAGGCGGCGTAGGCCTCGCCCGGAGCGCCTTTGTCGGCGCCCAGACGGTCGGCCAGCGCCGCCAGCGAGCCTTCGCGATCGCGCGCGTAGTCGTGCATCGCCGGCACCAGCGCCTCGACGAAGCGCGTGACCATGCCGCGGCGGTCGCGCAGGGTGCCTTGGCGGGCGACCATCATCATGTAGGGGAAGGGGCGCTCCGACGCCGGCAGGTCGACCAGCAGGTTCAAGCCCATTTCGCGGAGCAGTCCCGGCGGTGCCGCGGAGGTGACGGCGTCGACCAGGCCGCGATCGAGCGCCACCAGGCGGGCGTACTCCTTGCCCATGCTGCGGATCTCGACGTCGTCGTGGTAGGCCAGGCCCAGCTCGGCGAGGGCGAACTGCACCGCCATGTCCTGCGGCCCGCCCAGGAAGGGCAGCCCGACCGAGCCCCCTTTGAGCTGTGCGGCGCTGGTCACCCCCTTGGCTCCGACCAGGCGGTGGTAGAAGCGGTTGACGACTCCGCCGAAGACCCGCAGGTCGGCGCCGGCCAGGTCGGCCTTGATGACGGCGTCGCCGCCGGCCAGACCGATGTCGAGGTCGCCGGAGACCAGTCCCTTCATGGTGGCCGCCGAACCGCCCATCACCATCACCTTCACGTCGAGGCCGGCGCGCTCGAAGAAGCCCTTGTCGGCGGCCAACCAGGCGACCGCGTGGACGTAGGAGGGGATGGCGATCCCCAGGGTGATCTCGGTCGGCTCCGGGGCGGGCGGCCGCGGCGCCTCGGCGCGAGCCGGTCCGAAGCCGCACGAGAGCGCGGCGCCGAGCAGCAGGGGACGCAAGGGACGAGCGGAGATTCGGCGGCGGGATCGGGTGGTCATCGAGGCTCCAGCGCAAAGGGGGGGCGGATCTGGCGGATCCGGGACATCACAGCAAGACTCGCGCCGCCACGCCAAGGTTCGCCGTGGCAGCGAGTTGGCGCGGACACAGGTTGGCGCCGCCGCGTGAGTGTAGCGCTTGCGCTACTTCTATGGGCGCCAGATGTTGCTGTTATGCATCACTTCTTCGGGCGCTCCACCTCGATCCCCAGCTTCTTCAGCTTGCGCCACAGGGTCGTGCGGTGCATCCCCAGCTCCCGGGCCGCGGCGCTGACGTTGAAGCGGTTGCGAGCCAGCGCCTCGCGCAGGAAACCCGCCTGCAGATCGTCCAGCGACGATCCGGGCCCCGGGCGTGCGGGGTCGCGCAGGTGCGCCGGCAGCCAGGGAGGCAGATGCTCGGGTTCGATGGTCCCCTCGTGGCAGAGCACGAAGGCATGCTCGATGATGTTCTCGAGCTCCCGGACGTTGCCCGGGAAGTCGTGGCGCATCAGCGCCTCCAACACCGCGTCGGAGAGCCCCACGATCTCCTTGCCGCGGCTGGCGCGAAGTCGCGCGATGAAATGATCGGCCAGGAGCGGGATGTCCTCGCGCCGCTCGCGCAGCGCGGGAACCGTCACCCGGACGATGTTGAGGCGATAGTAGAGATCCTCTCGGAACACCCCCTCGCGCACCAGCCGCTCCAGGTCGCGGTTGGTGGCGGCGATGACCCGGGCGTCGACTCGCAGGGTGCGGGTCGACCCCAGAGGCTCGAAGCTGCCGTCCTGGAGCACCCGCAGCAGGCGCGCCTGCATGGCCGGCGACACGTCTCCGATCTCGTCCAGGAAGATGGTGCCGCCATCGGCCAAGGTGAAGCGGCCCGGCTTGTCGCGGGTGGCGCCGGTGAAGGCGCCTTTGCGGTAGCCGAAGAGCTCCGACTCCAGGAGCGTGTCGGGCAGGGCGCCGCAGTGGACCACCACCAGAGGGCCCTGCGCGCGGGGACCGAGATCGTGGATGGCGTGGGCGAAGAGCTCCTTGCCGGCGCCGCTCGGCCCCTGGATCAGCACCGTGCTGCCCGACCGGGCGATCTCCGGGAGGATGGCGAAGATCTTCCGCATGGCGTGGCTGCGGCTGATGATGCCGGCGAAGGAGCTCTGCCGCATCAGCTGCTTGCGCAGATCGCCGCGCGGGTCATCCGCCTCGCCGCTGAGGTAGCTCTCGAACACCCCGCTCAGATCGCGAAAGGTGCCCACGCTGCCGATCACGCGGTCCGCGGAATCGCGCAGCGCCGAAACGCTGATGCTGATCGGGATTCGCGCGCCGCCCGGCCGGTGCACATAGAGGGCCCGGTTCACCACCGGCCGATCGCCGCCGAGCGCCTCGCGCAAGGTCGCCTCCAGGCGCCCTTCGGGCGCATCGAAGGCCCTCTCGCAGGGTTTCCCGAGCACCTCGGCGCGCCGCCGTCCGGTGATCTGCTCGGCCGCCCGGTTGAAGGTGGTGATCCGCCCCCGCGGATCGGCGGTGAACACGCCGTCGGCGATGCTGTCGAGGATCGCGTCGGTGTGGCGCCGCTGCTCCTGTGGCGCCGAGCGAGCGCCGGGCTCAGGCATCTCCGCCCACCGTCCAGCGCGTGGCGGATCGATGCGACGGGGGGCTGGGGATGGGGTCGGACTCGGTCAAGCGCTGCCTCCAGGGAGGCAAATGCTATCACGACCGCGGGCGTCTTCCGGCGGGGCGTCCGACCTTCCCGGCGACCCGATCAGCGAAACCAGTCGACGTTACCGGGTCCGCCATAGGCGCCGATGTCGGATCGGACACCATCGACGTAGCCATCTGGAATGCGCGGATGCCAGTCGTAGAGCCAGTCTTGAATCGCGGGATCGCCGGCATCGATGCAGGGCGATCCGGGGCCGAGCAGGAGGTCGTAACCCGCCCAGCTGATGAACTCCGGATCGGCGTCGATATTGCCCTCTCCCTGCCATCCCCCGGCGACCAGGGAGTAGCGGATCGTTGGACCGCCGGCGTTCAGGTGGATCTCATCGGGAGTGTCGCCCCAAAAAATGCTGTTGGTGATTTCCGGATAGGAGTGATAAGCACGGATGGCGCCGCCGTAGAAGAGCGCCTGGTTGGCGGAAAGCGTGCAGTTGGTGATCGACGGCGCCCCTTCGTAGAGATAGATCCCGCCGCCGGCCCAGAGCGCCAGATTGCCGGTCACGATACAGTTCGTCACCAGCGGTGTGCGGTCCAGCCAGTAGGCATCGATATACAGACCGCCTCCGTACCAGGAGGCTTGATTGTCGGAGACGATGCACTGAGACACACTTCCGGTGCAGTTGTAGAAGAACGCGCCCGCGCCGCTGTCGTCGGCGAAGTTGCCATCGATCGCGCAGTGCTCGAAGGTCAGAGCGCTTTCGTAGCCGTAGAATCCCGCCCCGTCCAGGCCGGCGATGTTGCTCGCGATGCTCGTGCCGCGGATCACCGGGCCGCCCGCGTCGCCGGCGTTGTCGGTCTGCATGCCGCCGCCGAATTCGTCGGCCGTGTTGTCGTGGATTTGGCAGCTCTCGATCCAGGGAGAGGAGTCCACGAAATTGAGGCCACCGCCGTCGAAGACGGCGCCGTTGGCCCGGATGAGGGTGTTGGTGATCCGGGGCGCGCAGCCGATGCCGCCGATCCCTCCGCCGTAGATGGCGATGTTGTCTTCTACGACACAGCGATCGATCGCCGGGCTCGCCCCCTGGCAGAAGATCCCGCCCCCGGCCGCGGCGCTCACGCCTCCGGTGATCGTGAAGCCCCTCAGGCTGGAATCGACGCCCTCGCCGCTGTGGAAGATGACGCCACGATGGTAGTCCAGGTCGCTGCCCGCGCATCGAATGACGGTCAGCTCGGCCCCCTCGGAGGATGCCACGGCGATCGCCTTGCCCGAGAAGTCGAGGTCGACGTTGCCCGGCCCCTGGTAGGTCCCCGGGGCGACCAGAACCGTGTCGCCGTCCAGCGCCGCGTCGATTCCCGCCTGGATGGTCGGCTGGGAACCCGGAACGTGGATGGTGAGGGCGGTGGCCGGCAGCGCCGTGCCGATCGATAGCGACAAGAAGAGAGAGAGGGGGAAAGAAGAGACCGCGGTTCGGGTCATCGGGGTGCTCCACGGGAGGGACGTGCGTCGGCCGGCGGCTCCTGTCCCAGGAACCAGCGTCCAGCCTCTCCATTCTAGCCCGAAATAGTGGACGGCGCCCTGGGCGATGGGCGCGCGAACGCCCCCGCTCGGCCGTTTCGGCTCCGAGCGGGGGCGGTTCCGAGGGGGGGGGCGCCGCTACTCGACGATGAAGCAGCTCTCGACCGCGGTGTTGTTGAACGCAGTCGAACGAGCCAGGATCTCGAACTTGTAGGTGCCGGGCCACTGGGTGACCGCCTCCGGCACCTCGAACTCGGTCATATCCGCCGGCAGGTCGACCTGGAAGCCGACCTCTCCGCCCTCTTCGACGAAGAGCTGGTAGACCTCGATCTCGACCTCGCCCTCCTTGCCGATCTCGGGATGCGAGGTGGTCACCGGATCCCAGTCGATGGTCACCGGAGAAGCCACCACGGGCAGGTCGCCATCACAGTCCTCGGCGGCAGGGGTGCCGTTCACGGTGACGTTGGAGGCGGGTGCCGGCATCACATGGCTCAGCTCGACCTCCTCCTCGGCCTCCTCTTCGCCCCACTCGATCTCGATGGTGTAGACACCCTCGGGAAAGCGCGCGAAGAACTCCTCCGGCGGCAGATCGTCGAAGCTCGGCTCGGCGCTCTCCAGGAAGAGCTGGGTCAGGCCGTGGCGCCCGGCCCGTCCCCTGGCCTCCACCGCGAACGCGGTGCGGCCGGCGGCGTCGGAGATCTCCAGCTCCTCGTAGGGTCCGCCGTCGATCGAAGTGTGGATTCCCAGGTCGCCGTCGGTGTCGTTGAGCTCGAGAAAGAGCTCGGATTCGTCGAGCTCGATGCCCTGGGCCAGCGCGTTGGCTCCGAGCCCGAGGGCAGCGAGGGCCATGGGCAGGGCAAAGAGCTTGGTGACGGTGTTCATCGGAAGTTCCTCCGGGTGAGGGAGCGGGGATAGAGCCGCTCTCGATTCAGGGGGCAAGCGCGGCGGGCGCTTGGTGGCTCGAGCGACCATTCAGCGGTCGCGCCGATGAACCATCGCAATCGACGTGCCACCTCGGAGGAGGTTCGGAAGTTGCTGTCAGCCAGCCGTTTACGAGATCCATGGGGATCGCGGCACCGTGCTCGAATCGGCAGAGATCTGCCGCGACCGGCACGGACCCTCAGACGAAGCTCGTGTCTTTGAAGTAGTCGCTCAAGAACACGATCTTGCCGTCGCGCAGCCCGATCACCGTGACGCCCTCGTTCCGAAGCGCGCAGGCTCGAGCGCCGTCGATCGGCACTTCGTGGAGATGGAAGTCGAGGCGGCGGTACTTGCGGAAGAGCACACGCAGGAAGGCCAGCACGCGGCGCGACCCGACCAGCGGCGCCATTCCCGGAAAGCGCAGCTCGATCTCCTCGACGAGGGCGAACGCGCCGCCGCCCGGGATTTGAGCGCTAAAGGAATCTGTCCGGTGCTCCAGTCCTACCGCAGCCTCGGCCCCGCCGATCTCTCGAAGGTCCCTTATTGGCTCTGGAGCTCTGCTCGCGAGGCGGGGAAACGACGCCGTTTCGACGACGAGGGCTCGACATCGGCGGTCTGGAAGCTCCTCGCGCGCTAGAACCGCAAATCGAGCTGCACCAAAAGCTCGTTGTTGTCGACCTCGGTCCCCTCTTCGTCGTAGAGGTTGTAGTTGGCTCGGATCGCGACGTGGTCGTTCAGGTGACAATTTGCCCCGAGGCTAGTCAGCAGCTCCTGGTCATCGGCGATTTCGTCGTTCGGATCGTACTGCTCGTAGCGGGCCAGCGCGGTGATGTGGGGACTGATCTGGTAGGAGGCGAGCGCGTGCCAGCTCCAGGTCAGCAGGTCGGAACCGTCTCCTTCCCGAGACTGCGCGATGTACTCCGACTGCAGTGTGATTTTTTCGGCCGCGTAGGCGAGCAGCCCGGAGATACGCTCTCGCTTCTTGCCGAGGCCCTCCTCTTCGAGCTGGTCGCCGCCCCAATAGGCGCCGCCGAGACGGAGGGGACTCAGAGGCGATTCCATGCCCTTGAAGGGCTGCAAGACTGCGCGAGCCACCAGGTCCTTGGCATCGTTGACATCGTCTATGTTGACTCCCGATCCATTGAAGACACCGAGCGAGAGCCGACACTTGCCCTGAAGGAGCTCACTGCCGAGCACGAGGCCGATGTCTCGCGGAGAGATCCTCGGGTTGTCGGCGGAGCTGCCGGCATGGGTCTCGTAGATCCGCGGGCCGCGGATCAGCGGTTGCGACGGCGCCGGATTCGCGAATGACAGTCCCGCCTCCGAGAAGGGCACCTTGAACTGGCCGACGCGCACGCTGAAGCGCTCATCCGGAGCGTAGGTCAGAAAGGCATCCCAGAGCGTGTTCTTGCGAATGCTGTACAGGACTTTGTAGCTGGTATTGGAAGCCAAACGACCAGCGAAGTAGAGCTTCACTTCCGCCACATCGAAATCGTCGGGGCTGGTCGATTCCGGATCGTCGGCGTCCTCCGTGGCGTTGTAGCGAATAAACGCCACGCCCTTGATAGAAGCATCCAGACTTCCGCTGGCGATCTGAATCCCGGTGTCGCTCTCGGCCGCCGCGGTCGAGAGCGGAGCGCCGGCAAGGGCGCCCGCCACCAAAGCTACCATCAGCTGTATCGATCTCATCGCGCATTTCCTTTCATCACTACCGACAGCTCCTCCATCAGACGCAACATCTCCTCGGCCGGCACGAAGTCGACCACGCGTAGCTCACGGTGCTCTCTGCCCTGATCGTCGAGCATGATCAGAGTCGGAACCCCTTTCACCTCGTAATGTCTCAGCAGACGATCGTGCAGCGGGTTGTCGCCGCCGGTCACGTCCACCTTGATCATCACCAGGTCCTTGGCGGCTTGCACCACCCGCGAATCGTGAAACGTCTCGGCTTCCAGCTTACGGCATGGCGTGCACCACCCGGCCGAAAAGTCGATGATGACCGCTTTGCCCTCTCGGCTCGCGTGAGCGAGGAGCTCATCGGAGTAGTGTTGCCAGCCGACCCCGGGCCCGAGCAACGCCCAGGCGGTGATCAGGTAGGTTCCGAGCACCACGCCCGACAATCCCATGGCGCGTTTGATCCAGGCGAAGCTGCGGAAGCTCGCGACGATCGGATCGAGCCAGCCTACCGCAACCCCCGCGACCAGAGCAACCGTCGCGATCGTCAGCAGGCCGAGGGGCTCGGGCAGAATCGGGCGCAGAAAATAGGCCGCCATCCCGATCAGGATCCAACCCATCAGCCGGCGCACCCAGAGCATCCACTCGCCGGAGCGCGGCAGCCGATCGATGCGACCGGAGAAGACCGCCAGCGCGAAGAGGGGCAGCCCCAGTCCGAGGCTGAGGGTGAAGAAGATCAGGAATCCGTACCAGGCGCTGCCGCTCTCGGCCACCAGCGTGAGCAGGCCGAGCACGAAGGGCCCGATGCAGGGCGCGGCCACCACGCCCATCGCCAGTCCCATGAAGAGAGTGCCGAAGTAGCCGCCGTGGGAGCGCGCCGCCACCTGGGTCAGCCCGCTGGGCATGCGCATCTCCCACAATCCGAACATGCTGGTTGCCAGCAGCAGCAGAATTCCGGCCACCCCCACCAGCACCAACGGATTCTGCAGCAGCGCCCCCATCATGCCGCCGGTGAGTCCCGCCACCACGCCGAGCGCGGAGTTGGTGATCACCAGTCCGGCCAGGTAGCAGAGACCGTGGACCACCACCGCACCCTGGGATCTGCCCGAGCGGCCACCGAAGTAGGTCACGGTGATCGGAATCAGAGGGTAGACGCAGGGGGTGAGGTTGAGGGCCAGTCCTCCCACGAACACTCCGGCGAGCATGAGCACCAGGGCCCAGCCGAACACCGGCACGGCCGGCACCTCGGTCTCCTCGATCGCCGGCGAATCGACGCTCGCCACCGGCAGACCGTGCTCCCGCCAGTCCGGGAACCCCTCCGGGTAGCGATAGACTTTCTCGTATCCCAGTGAGACGGCCACACGGGCCGCCGAGTCGCTGCGGACTCAGGTGAAGCCCGCTCAGTAGAATGCGATCAAGGCGTCCGAGTGCGGCTCCAGCAGCTTGTCGATTTTGCCGCGGGCGCGCCACCGGGCCCACCAGGTCGGCTCCATCGAGAAGTGCAGCGAGCCGGGGATGTGGCCGGTGCGATGCTCCCAGGCCTGGCGGGTGTCGACCAGCGCCACGCTCTTGGGATCGTTCTCGATCGCGCGCACCAGCTCGTCGGCCTCGATCAGCCCGTAGCCGCCTTTGCGTGCCTCTTTCTCCAGCTGCGCCTGTTGCTCGGGCGTGGCATCGGCGATCGCGATCCCGGGCCACGCCAGCAGAGCTGCCAGGAGCACCAGACCAAGCGGTACGCGTCTATCGATGGAGTCCTTCACGATGATCCTCCGGCCGCCGAAGAAGCCGACACTTGCGCGTCATCGGAGCGCAGGCGTTGAACCAGCGGTGTGACCCAACTGCCGGCCATCGCCGCCGGCACGAAGAGCAGCGCGCCCGGGGCCAGCAGGGGCGTGGCGCTCAGCCCCAGCCCGACCGTGCAGCCGGCCGCCAGGGCACCGCCGAGTCCCAGCCCGATGCCGCCGGCGAAGGCGGTCGCGAGCTTGCGCGGCGACGCCTTCGACCACTTGAAGCGGCCCTCGACCCGGGCGGCCGCGTGGGCCCCCAGGGTAATCGCCACCACCAGCACCGCGGCTGCGTCCAGGCGCCCGGGTCCGGCGCCCAGCAGCGCCTCGAACCAGCTGATGTTGCCGGGGATGATCGCCAGTCCATGGCCGCGTCCATCGACCGCCGCCAGCGCCCAGGCGCCGATGCCGACCGCTCCGATCACCACACCGGTGCGACGCCAGTCCCAGGCCCCGCGGGCCGCGGTCGATGGCTTCAGGCGACTCGCGACCACCAGCAGCAATAAGGCCAGCGGCAGGGCAAGGGTCCACAGCGGTAGACCCGCCAGGCGCGGCGGATCGATCGGAGCCGGCACCGGCGCACCGCCGCCCCCGCCCGCCAGGTGGACGATCAGTCCGATCGACGCCGTGAAACCGGCGACCGCGGCCGTGCAGGCGACACTTCCTTCGCCGACATGTTGCCACACTCCCGCTCCGCAGCCACCGGCGGGCGCCATGGCGAAGCCGAAGATCAGGCCGCCCAGCAGCACCCTTCCGACATCGAATCCGATCTCGGGCAGCGCCAGCCATCCGGCCGCCGCCAGCAGCGGCAGCACCGCCATCTGCACCGCGACCGCCAGCCACAAGGTGTGGAACTTGCCGAAGCGCCTCCTGACCAGGAGGTCCCGAAAACCGGAGTTCAGTCAGAAGCGGCCGCGGCTCGCCGCGTAGCCGTAGGCGAAGCCGAGCGCCGCCCCTGAGAGCAGGGTGAGGCTGGTGTGGAGCATGGCTGGGTCCATCCGCTACGGCTTCTTGGTGACGCAGCAGGTCGGGGCGGGCGGCTCGGCCGCCGCCTCGTCGTCGAGCAGGGCGACGAGTTGCGCGATGCGCGGGTCGCAGAGGTAGTAGCAGCGCAGCCGGCCGTGCACGTAGAAGTCCACGACCCCGCGCTTGCGCAGGACCGCAAGATGCTGCGAGACATTCGGTTGAGGAATCCCGAGGTTGGGCTCGAGGTCGGAGACGCAGAGCGGATCTCCCTCCTCCGCCAGGCGTTTGATGATCCGAATCCGCGTGGGGTGGGCGATCGTTCGCAGCAGCAGGGCCTTGGCTTCGACGTCCATGCGGATACGATAGGGAAGCCATCATATGCCGTCAAGGATATATATTAGATCGGCCAGGGTTTCTCTGGCGGCGCCCTTCTGGTCAGCTCGCGATCCGCCGCCGCACGCCGCGTCCGTGGAAACGGCCGACGTGCAGCACGCGCGCCACGTCGTCGACCAGGCTATAGAGCGAGGGGATGACCAGCAGGGTCAGGAAGGTGGCGACGGTCAGGCCCCAGACGATGGTGCTGGCCAGCGGACCCCAGACCGGGGAGTGGCCGCCGATGCCGAGCATCATCGGCAGCAGGCCGAAGACGGTGGTGAGGGTGGTCAGGCAGATCGGCCGCAGGCGGGTGCGGCCGGCATCGAGCACGGCGTCGCGCAGACTCAGGCCCCGCTCGCGCCCCATGTTGATGAACTCGATCAGGACCAGCGAGTCGTTGACGACCACCCCGGCCAGCGCCACGAAGCCGTAGAGAGTGGTGATGGTGAGAGTGTCGCCGCTCAAGGTGAGACTGATGGCGGCGCCGGCCAAACCGATCGGGATGGTGTAGAGGATGATCAGGGGCTGCACGAAGGAACGGAACTGCGCGCCGAGGATCATGTAGATCAGCAGCAGGCCGAGCAGGCCCAGGCGGCCGATGCCGCTCAGCGCCTTTTCGAACTCCTTCATCTCGCCGCCGAAGTCGAGACGGTATCCCGGGAAGCCGGGGGCGAGCTGCGCGAATCGTTGCTCCACCCAGCGTGCCACGTCGCCGCCCGACATGCCGCCTCCCTTCAGGTTGCCGCTGATGGTCACGGCGCGATCACCGTCGAAGCGCGGGACCGCGCTCAGGCCTTCGGCGACTTGGACGGATGCGACCTCGCTGAGCGGCACGCTGCCGCCGCTTCGGGTGGGGACTCGCAGCGACAGAATATCGGCGATGTCGCGCCGGTAGCGCTCGTCGAGGCGCACCACGACGTCGATCTTTTCGTCGCCGTCCAGGTAGCTGGTGGCCACCTCGCCGTCGAGGGCGGTGCGCACGTGGGTCGCCAGGGCGGCGTTGTCGAGGGCCACCATGCCCGCCACATCGGGGCGCAGGCGCAGCTCGAGCACCTGCTTGCCGGGGCGCAGATTGTGGTCGACGTCGACCACTCCGGGCAGGGCGCCGAGCTCGTCGCGCAACAGGTTGCCGAGCAGCTCCAGATCGTCGAGGTAGGGACCCTTGATCTTGAACTCGATCGCCGCGCCGGCCGGCGGGCCGTCGGTCTTCTCCCAGATCTTGACCGTCTCGAGCCCGGTCAGCGAGGCGACGCGCGAGCGGATCTGGTCGGTGATCTGGCGCATCGAGCGCGTCCGGTCGTCGTTCGGCACCAGGTCGACGTAGACCTCGCCCACCGCCGTGTTCCAGATCCAGTCGGTGTCGGTACGGAGCAATCCGGCGGTGGTGATCACCGATCCGCGCTCGGCGGGGTCGATGGTGTCGAGCACGATCTCCTCGAAGCGGTGCATCTGGGCGTCCATCGCCTCGAGGGTGGTCCCCTCGGGAGCCCACACCTGCACCCAGAACTGGCCCGATTCCTCGCCGGCGAAGAGGTCGGCGTCGGCCAGCTTCCAGGCGATCACCCCCACCGAGAGGATCGGCAGCACGGTGGCCAGGGCACCGACCGCGTAGCGATGGTCGAAGCAGAGCGCCAGGAGGTGCGAGTAGCGGGGGCGGACGCGGTCCAGCAGCCGGCTGCCGAAAGGCGGGCGGTCGTCACCGGCGACGATGCGACCCCAGTCGGCGACGTGCGCCGGCAGCACGATGAGCGCCTCGAAGAGCGAGACCGCCAGGGCCACCGAGACGACGATCGGCACCACCTTCAGGAACTCGCCCATGATGCCGGGCAGCAGCATCAGGGGCAGGAAGCCGGCGATGGTGGTCAGGGAGGAGGTGAGCACCGGCAGCGCCACCTCCGACATGCCCCGGATCACCGCGCGATGCGGAGAGCTGCCCTGCTGGATGTGGCGGAAGACGTTCTCGATGATGACGATGGCGTCGTCGACGATCATCCCCAACACCAGCACCAGGCCGAAGAGGGAGTTGCCGTTGAGGGTCTCGCCGATCAGGTCGAGGAAGAGGAAGGTGCCGGTGAAGCTGACGGCGATGCCGAGCGCGGCGAAGAGGGCGTTGCGCGCCTCCAGGAAGAGCAGCAGGGTGAGGATGACCAGGATCAGGCCGAAGCCGGCGTTGCGGTAGAGGGTGCGCAGGATGTCGCGGATTCCGACCGTCGAGTCGCCGCTCAGGCGGACTTCGACCCCGGTGGGCATGCGCTCTTCGAAACCTTCGGCGGCCTCGCGCACGCGGTCCAGCACGTCGAGGGCGTTGGCGGCGGCGCGGCGGGTGACGAAGAGGGCGAAGGCGGGTTGCCCGTCGAGGCGCGAGTAGGTCAGGGCGTCCTCGAAGCCGTCGCGCACCGCGGCCACGTCGCGGATGCGCAGATGGCCGCCGCCAGGGGAGGGGCGCAGGATGACCGATTCCAGCTCGGCGGCGCTGTCGACCTCGCCCTTGGTCTTGACCATGAACTCGACCTCGCCGACCGGATAGTTGCCGGCCGGCAGGTCGAGGTTGTGGGCGCGCAGCGCATCGACCACGGCAGAGAGCGGGAGGCCGGTGGCGTCCAAGGCGGCGGCGTCTACCTCGACGAAGACCTGGCGATCGCGGGTGCCGATCAGCGAGGCGTCGGAGATGCCTTCGACATCGAGGATCTCCTCGCGCAGGTCGTCGACCCAGCGCTTGAGCTGGGCCTCGGGGTAGTCGCCCGAGAGGGTGAGGTGGACCAGGGGCTCGAAGGTGGAGGTATCGAGATCGAAGTAGTCGATCTCCTCGACCCCCTCCGGAAGCTGGTCGCGGATCGCGTCGATTTCGCGCTGCACGTCCTGGAAGCGGCGCCGGTACTCGTCGCGCGGCATGGTCTCGAAGCGCACCGAGATCTGGCCCGAATTCTCGGTCGCCAGCGAGGTGATGGTGCTGATCCCTTCGATCCCCTCGATCGCCTCTTCGATCTCACGGATCACCTTGCGCTCGATCTCTTCGGGGGTGGCCCCCGGGTAGATCGCAAACACGTAGACCCAGTTGAAGGTGATGTTGGGATAGGCCTCGCGCGGCATGCGGGCGAAGGCCAACAGGCCCATGACCAGCACGATCAGCGCCAGCATGTTGGTGAGAACGGTGTTCTCGATGATGCGCCGGAACAGGCCCATGCTCAGCGCTCCGCCCGGATCTCGACCGCCTCGCCGTCGACCAGGCGCTGGTGGCCGACCACGATCAGACGATCGCCGGGGACCAGGCCCTCGACGATGCGCACCCGCTCGTCGACACGCTCGCCGACGCGCAGGGCGCGCTGCTGGGCCAGGCCGTTCTGCTCGACGAAGCCGAGCGCGGCGCCGCGCCGCACCACCACCGCCGACTGCGGGATCAGAATGGCGTCGGCGAGCTCTTCGCGCACCAGCTCGACGCGCACCGCGCTGCCGATCAGGGCTCCAGTCGCGGCGCTCAGCTCGACCTCGACCGGGTAGGTGCGGGTGCCGGGATCGGGAGCGACGGCGACCGAGCGCACCCGGGCGGGCCAGGCGCGGCTCGGATCGTCGATCGGCTCGACGCGCGCGCTGTCGCCGGGCGCGACGGCGATCACCTCGCCGGCCGGCAGGCCGACGGTGATCCGCGGTGGGCCGCTGGAGACCAGCCGCGCCACCGGCTGTCCGGGGGCGATGGTGGCGCCGGGATCGGCGGCGAGGGCGGCGAGGACGCCCGGCCAGGGCGCCCGCACCACGGTCTCGCGACGGGCGCGCAGCGCCGCGCGCAGGCTCGCCTCGGCATCGCGCCGGGAGGCGGCGGCGCTGCGCCTGGAGAGCTCGGCCTGGTCGCGCTGGGAGTCGGTCAGGTCGCCGGCGGCGTGCAGCTCGCGCACCCGCAGCCATTCGCGCTCGGCGTGCTCGGCGGCGGCCCGGGCGGCGTCGAGGCCGGCCTCGGCGCGCGTCACGCCGATCTCGGCCGGCTCGGGGTCGAAGCGCAGGATCGGATCCCCGGTCGCCAGGATGTCGCCGGTGTCGTGGAGCTGCTCGATCACCCGACCGCCGGTCTCCGAGGCGAGCCAGACGTCGTGCTCGGCGGCCAGAGCGCCGGTGGCGCGGATCAGCAGGGCGGCGGAGCCGGGTTGGACCCGCTCGACTTCGACGGCGCTGAGGGGGGTGGTCGTGGCGGCGGGCGGGTCGGCGTCGCCCTCGGCGCGGGTGTCGTGGGCGCAGCCGAGGAGCGAAAGGGCGGCGAGCAGGGCGACCGGAAGCAGAACGCGAGCGCCGGCGGTCGTCGTGGGATCGGGGATCATGGGTGGTCCTCTGCGGGTCCCGGCGGGACGCCGCTCGCCAGCTCCGAGAAACCGAGGAGGAAGCCGAGCGCGGCGGCCTCCAGGTAGTAGCCGGTGCGGTTCGAGATCGCTCCGAGCTCGGCCTCCAGGCAGGCCAGGCGGGCATCCTCCAGCTCCAGACGAGAGACGGCGCCCTGGACACGGCCGCGCTCGGCGGCGGCCAGCCCGCGGCGGGCGGCGGCGGCGGCCTTGGTGGCGTGCCCGCGGCGGCGGACGGCGGTGCGCAGTCGGGCGAGGTGCGTCACGAGCCGCTCGCGCTGGGCGCGACGCGCGTCATCGAGCCGGTGCCCTTCGGCGGCCTCACGGGCTCGGGCCTCGGCGCGGTCGAAGTAGCCGGTGGCGAAGGGAAGCAGCGGGAGCGAGACCACCAGCGACGCGCTCCATTCGGAGTAGTCGTCGAGGGCGATGGTCTCGTTGGCGCGCCAGCCGTAGCTGGCCCCGACAGCGACCGAGGGGAGCAGGGGGGCGCCGGCGGCGCGCGCCGCGGCGGCGGCGATGGCGCGCGCGGCCTCGGCGGCCCGCACCTCCGGGGCGGTGGCGCGTAGGCTCCGGGCCCAGGAGTCGACGACGCGCCCGGTGGTGTCGGCGAGGACGGTCTCGATGGGGCGCAGCTCGGGCAGGTCGCGTGCCTCGTCGAGGACCTCGATCGACTCACCGGGCGCCAGCGCCCTTCCCAGCAGACGCTCCAGTGCGGCGCGGGCCTCGACCTCGGCCGCCCGAGCCTCGGCCAGGTCGGCACGCGCGGCCGCGGCGGCGACCTCCCAGCGCAGCAGGTCGAGCTCGGTCCCGCTGCCCACCTCGAGACGGGTTGCCGCGCTGCGCCGGTAGTCGTCGACGCGGTCGACGTTGGCGCGCAGCACGGCGATCGTCTCGAGCGCCCGCCGCAGCGAGAGGAAGGCGCTTCGAGTCTCGAGCTCCGCGCGGCGGTCTTCGATCCGCTCCATCTGGTTCGCCAGGTCGCGCGCGCCCCGCGCCATCCCCAGCGCCCCCAGGCGGCTGCCGCCGGTGAAGAGCGCCCAGCTCAGCTCCAGCTCGCTGCGGTGGCTCTCGGCGAACACCCGCAGGTCGTCGAAGTCGCCGCCGGCCGACCGCGATTCGGGGGGCGGACCGAGCGAGTCGCCCGGCACCTGGGGCGCCGGGAAGAAGTCGATCCAGGAGTTGGCTCGCTCGACCGTCTCGGCGTCGAGGCGAGTGATCCGATGACGCGCGTCGAGCGAGGGCAGCCAGAGCGACCAGGCGCCCTGCTCGGCCGCGCGGGCGGCCTGCTCTTCGGCGCGGGCGGCGGCCAGCGCCGGATCGGAGCGTCGCGCTTCGGCGATCGCGTCGGCGAGGGTCAACGCAAGCGCTTCCGGTGCCGCGCAGGTCGCCAGAACGAGGAGCGTCCGGGCGCTGCGTCCCATCCACCAGCCTCCCACGCCGATCATCGTCTAGGTGCTCCTTGCCGGGGCGCTCAGACCGCCCTGGCTTCCTCGTCCAACTCCCCGAACTCCTTGGCGAAATAGGTCAGGATCAGGTCGGCCCCGGCCCGCTTGATCGCCGTCAGCGACTCCACCATCACCCGCGTTCCGTCGACCCAGCCGGCGCGCGCCGCCGCCTTCACCATGGCGTACTCCCCGCTCACCTGGTAGGCGGCGAGCGGCAGCTCTTCGTAGCGCATCCGGACCCGGTGCAGCACGTCGAGATAGGGCAGGGCCGGCTTCACCATGAGCATGTCGGCGCCTTCCTCCACGTCTAGGTCGACCTCGCGCAGCGCCTCGCGGGCGTTGGCCGGGTCGAGCTGATAGGCGCGCCGGTCGCCGAAGGCCGGGGCCGAATCGGCGGCGTCGCGGAAGGGGCCGTAGAAGGCCGACGCGAACTTGGCTGCATAGCTCAAGATCGCCACCTGGTCGAAGCCGGCCTCGTCGAGTGCCGCGCGGATCCGCGCCACCCGGCCGTCCATCATGTCGGAGGGGGCGATGATGTCGGCGCCGGCCGCCGCCTGCGAGACGGCGGTGCGGGCCAGCAGCTCCAGGGTCGGATCGTTGAGCACCGTCTCGCCTTCCACGACTCCGCAGTGGCCGTGGTCGGTGTACTCGCAGAGGCAGACGTCGGTGATCACCGTCAGATCCGGCGCCAGCTCCTTGACGCGCTTCACGGCCTGCTGCACCACGCCCTCGGCGGCGTAGGCGCCCGATCCGCGCGCGTCCTTGTGCGCCGGGATGCCGAACAGGATCACCGCGCCGATGCCGGCTTCGACCACCGCTTCGATTTCCTGCTCGAGGCGGTCGACCGAGGACCGGAACACTCCGGGCATCGACGCAACCTCCTCGCGCACCCCGGTCGCCTCCACGATGAAGAGCGGGTCGATCAGGTCGGCGGTGGTGACTCGGGTTTCGCGGACCAGGCGGCGCAGGCCGGCGCTGCGGCGCAGGCGGCGGGGACGGTCGATGGGGAAGGGCATGGCGAATCGCGAATTGGGTGGCGGATTGTGGTGCTACTCGCCGCCCAAGCGTTCGGCCGCCGCCCGCAGCAGAGCATCGAAGGTGCTGCGCGCCGCGACCACGCCGGCCGGCAGACCGCGGGATTGTAGCGCCTGCGCCGTGCTGGGACCGATCGCGGCGACCAGCGCTGCGCCGTACAGCGCCCGGAAGCGCTCGGCTCCGACTGTGCCCAAGAGTCCCTCCGCGGCCGTGGGAGAGGCCACCAGGAAGGCGTCGACCATGCCCAGACGTTCCAGCTCGTGCCTTTCAATGCTGCGCGCACGCGATTGATAGGCAACGACTTCGCTGACCGGCACGGACGCTTCGGCGAGCAGCGCCGGCAGATCGGCCAGCGCTCGGTCGGAGCGCGGCAGCAGTACCCGCGTGTGCTCCGGCGTCGCGAGGGTGGCCAGGAGCGCCCGACCCAGCGCCGCGCCGCCGTGCCGCTCGGGCACCAGATCGACCGCCCCGCCGGCCTTGGCCAGGCGCCGCGCCGTCGCGGGCCCCACCGCTCCCAGCCGAGGGCCCGTCGGCCCGCCCAGCTCGATCCCGGCGGCGACCAGAGCGTCGACCGCGCGGGCGCTGGTGAAGAGCACCCAGTCGTAGCTCCGCCAGTCGGCCAACGCCCGCCGCAGCGGCCGCGGGTCATCCGGCGGCCCGATCTCGACCGCCGGCAGTGCCAGCGCCTCGCCCCCCAGGCGGGCGATGGCGCGTGCCGCCGCCGGCTGGCCGTCGGCCGGCCGGGTCACCACGATCCGGCGCCCGCTCAGCATCGCGCCGCCTCGATCCACTCCCCGGCGCCGCGCTCCAGCAGCACGCCCGCCAGCTGCCGCCCCAACTCCTCGGCCGCCGCCGCCCGGCCCTCGATGCCGTCGCGCGCCACGCCGCGCCCCTCCAGCTCCGCCACGCAGCCCTCGAGCCGCAGCCGCCCCCCCTCGACGCGGGCCAGGGCCCCCACCGGGGCGTGACAGCCGCCGCGCAGCTCCTGGAGGAAGGCGCGCTCCGCGGCCACCGCCGCCGCCGTGGGCACGTCGTGCAACGCCGCCAGCTCCGCCGCCACCGCTCGGTCTCCGGCCCGGCACTCGATCGCCAGCGCCCCCTGGCCCGGCGCCGGCAGCATGCGCCGCAGGTCGAGCGCGCAGGCGATCCGCGCGCCGAGACCCAGGCGCAGCAACCCCGCCTCGGCCAGCACCACGCCGTCGAGCACCACGCCGTCCGGGCCGGGTTGCTCCACCCTGCGCAGGCGGGTCGGCACGTTGCCGCGGATCGGCACCATGCGCAGATCGCCGCGCCAGGCCAGGAGCTGCGCGCGTCGCCGCGGCGATCCGGTCCCCAGCGCCGCCCCCCGCGGCAGATCCTCGAGCGCCCGCGCCCCCGGCGCGACGAGCACGTCGCGCACCGGCCCGCGCGGCGGCACCGCGGCCAGCGCGATCCCTTCGGCGCGCACCGTCTCCAGGTCCTTCATGCTGTGCACCACCAGGTCGACCTCGCCGGCCAGCAGCCGTTCCTGCACCTCGCGCACGAACACGCCCTGGGTGCCGACCGCGGCGATCGGACGATCGGTGACGCGGTCGCCGCGGGTGCGGATGGTCACCAGCTCCACCTCACGCCCGCCGAGGCGCGTCAATTCCCCCGCTACCCAGCGCGCCTGCCAGAGTGCCAGGTCCGATCCGCGGGTGCCGACGCGCAGTGCCTTTCGATCCATCTCGGTTCCATTCGCGCCACGTCGAGCGCGTCGTCTGACGCATCGTTTGACGCGCGTTTCAGTGCTCCGCGGGTGCGTCAAACGCGGTCTATGCCGCTCCTGGTCCGCTCGCCGGCGCCGTCGGAAAGGCCGCTGCGGCCGTTGGCGCCGCCCGGGCCGCTCTCGCCGAGCGCGAAGAGATAACGCAGCGCCTCGACGAAGCGTCGTGCCCCGCGCTCGCCGGCCGCCGCTTCTTTGAGTCGCACGGTGGGGTCGTGCAGCAGCTTGGTGACGATCGAGTGGCCCAGATGACGCACCGCCTTCTGGTCGGCCGCCGACAGGCCCTCGATGCGCCGCAGCACTTTCTCGACCTCGGTCTCGGCGACGTCGTGGCCGTGCTGGCGCAGCATGGCGATGGCCGGAACGACGCGGCGCTCGTCGAGCCAGCGGTGGAAGAGCCCCGCCTCGTCCTCCACGATCCGCTCCGCCTGGGCCGCTTCGGCCTGGCGCGAGGCCTCGCCGTCGCGCACCACGTTGCGCAGATGGTCGATGTGATAGAGGAAGACGTTGTAGAGGCCGCCCACCGCGGGATCGACGTCGCGCGGCACGGCGATGTCGACGATGAAGAGCGGCCGATTGCGGCGCTGCTTCATCGCGCTGCGTACCATGGCGACGTCGAGGATCGCCTTGCTGGCGGCGGTCGACGTGGTCACCAGGTCGGCCCGCGTCAGGGCTCCGGCCACGCCCTCGAGATCGATGATCTCGCCGAGGGCGCGCGGCATCGCAGCGAGCAAGCGCTCTGCCCGCTCGCGGCTGCGGTTGGCGACGATCACCCCTCCTACCTCGGCGTCGACCAGGTAGCGGGCGATCTGCTTGGCCATCTCGCCGGCCCCGATCACCAGTGCCCGGCGGCGCTCCAGCGAGCCGAAGAGCTTGCGCGCCAGGTCGACCGCCGCCGACGCCACCGAAGTGGTCGACTGGCCGATGGCGGTCTCGGTGCGCACCCTCTTGCCGGTCTCGACCGCGACCGCGAAGAGGCGGTTGAAGCTGGGGCCGGTCCAGCCGCGGTCGCGCGCGAACTCGTGCGCCTCGCGCACCTGGCGCAGGATCTCCGACTCGCCCAGGACCATCGAGTCGAGGCTGGCCGCCACGCGCAGCAGATGACGCGTCGTCGCCGGACCGGTGGCGTGGTAGGAGTGGGCGCGCACGGTCTCGATCGCGACCCCGTGGAAGTCGGCGAAGAAGCGCTCCAGAACCTGCCGACCTTCGTCGTCCTCCCCCGGCAGCATGGCGTAGAGCTCGGCACGGTTGCAGGTCGACAGGATCACCCGCTCGTCGGCGCCGCGCCCGGCGAGCTCCTCGCCGGCACGCCGCAGGGCGTCGCCGTCGAAGCTGAAGCGTTCGCGCAGGTCGACCGGCGTGGTGCGGTGGTTCAGGCCGAAGAGGTGCAGGCGCATCGGCGTCACCGGAAGCTGTGGAAGCCGGATGCGAGCGGCCCCGCGCCGATATGGGTCGCCAGCACCACCGCGAAGCCGACCAGCGAAGTCCACGCCGAGCGCGGGCCCTGCCAGCCCAGCAGCGGGCGGCTCAGGAGGTATGCGGCATAGGTCACCCATGCACAGGCAGCGACGATCGTCTTCGGGTCGGTCAGCCAGACGCCGCGCGCCTCACCCGCCGCCCACAGCGCCCCGGAGAGCAGACCGATGCTGAGGGCCGGCCAGCCGATCTGCACGCCGCGATGGGTCATGCGGTCGAGCGTGCCGAGATCGGGAAAGCGCTGGAATACCAGGCCCATGTCGGCCCGGGCCAGGGTCCGCTGCAGCAGCACCAGCATCAGCGCCGTGGTGGCGCTGAAGGTGAACGCGGCGTAGGCCACCAGCGTCGACAAGACGTGGGCGCTGAACCAGGCGCTGGCGAAGAGCTCCAGCGGCGGCTCCGCGGCGGCGCCGGCGCGGGTATCGAGCAGCACCGCCGTCGCGTAGAAGGCCGCCGCCAGCGGCGCCATGAAGAGGCCGAAAGCGCGGTTGCGGAACAGGCCTTCGAGCGGCACGTAGACCAGCACCACCGAGAGCGCGAAGAGCGACAGGAACCCGGCTTCGGTGGTGACCGGACAGCGCAGCACTCCTTGCCCGCCGCCGAGCAGCGCCACCAGGTGCAGCCCCGCCCCGCTCGCCAGGGCGGCGGTCGCCAGCCAGCCCGTGGCGCGGGCGCCGCGGGCGAAATGCGCGGCGTAGGCAGCCGTGCCCGCGAGGTACAGGAGCGGTGGAGCGAACAGAGTCAACAGGGAGTCTCTCCGGTGGGCCGACAACCCCCGTTCCTAGCACGCGGTGCTCGGGGAGTCAAATCGGATGAGGCCTGGTGCTCAGTCGCTGGAAATCACCAGGTTGTCGAACCCGACGTGCACCGGGCGGTCCGCGAAGGCGAACTCCACGATGCCGTAGAGCTCCTCCCAGGCCGGCACCCGCCCCTGGATGATCGGCGCGCCGTCCAGGTCGACCTGGACCTCGTTTTCGCGCAGCTGAAACCTCACGTGGTGCCATTCGCCGAGGGTGAAGGGCTGCGCGTGCTCACCCACCAGGCGATCCTCCATGTCGGGCACGTGCACTTTGAGCGACACTCCGTCGGGCGTGAAGTGCATCACGAATCCGGTCTTGGCCCAGGGCATCCAGGCCGCCCGAACGTCGACCGAACCGGCCCAGAGATTCAGATCGAGCTCGACCGCCTGCTTGCCCCGCGGACTGCCGATCACCGCACAGGTGCCGGTGATCCAGTTGTCGTCCATCACCTGGGTGGTGTCGACGGCGTAGCCGTAGAGCATGTGGTTGAGCGGATCGAGAGGATCGGTACCGCGCTTCCAGTTCCAGATCGCCGGGTCGGTGTAGGCGATGAAGAGCCGGCTTCCGGAAACCTCGCGGTCCTCGAAGTCGTCTTGGTAGTAGGTGGTGTCCGGCTCCCAGGGGATGTCGATGTCGCGCAGGCGACGCGCTTCGTTGAGCATGGCGGTCGACTGCTGGAGAGTCCTCGAGCTGTCGTCCGCGGCGAGATTGAAGAGCTCCTCCGGGTCCTGGACCAGGTCGTAGAGCTCCAGCTTGGAGCTGAGACGCAAACCTCTCCCGGCGTGGATCAGCTTCTCTCCATGACGCACGGCGGCACGGAAGTTGGCGGTAGCTCCGAGAGCCGCGGGTTGGCCGTAGCCGCCGCTGAACAGGCTTAGCCCCTGGGCCTGCGCCGGCACCGGAAGGCTGAGGAAATCCAGAGTCGAGGGCATGAGGTCGACGTGGGAGATGGTGAAGTCGACCCAGATGCCATGAAAGCCGGGGTGTTGGCTCAGCCAGGCTTCCGGCAGCCAGATCACCATCGGTACATGGTTGTTTCCTTCGTAAAAGGTGTTGTGACAGAAGTAGCGTCCGTGCTCGCCCGCCAGCAGCTCGCCGTGGTCGGCGGTGAGGATCACCAGCGTGGAGTCGAGGATGCCGCGGCTCTCGAGCCCCTGGAAGATGCGCGAGAGCTCGAAGTCGGACTGCGCGATCATGGCGTCGTACTGGGCCACGTAGTAGTCCATGTCGAGAATGCCGTCGCGCGCCACGCCCGCGGTGATGCCGCCCACGCAGCTCTGAGTGGTGAACCCGGGAGCGTCGCCGAGCCCCTGGTAGAACTCGTCATCGACGAAGAGCGAGTCGAACGCGGCGATCGCGGTGTAGGGGCTGTGGGCGGCGTAGTACTGCACGTGCGCGAAGAAGGGCTGGCGCGTGGTGTCGGCATCGAGGAACTCGAAGAAGCTGTTGGTCACCAGCGAATCCGGGCGGCTGAAGACTCGCGACCAATCAACCCCTTGTCCAGGTTGCGATCCAGCCCCAGCACCACCGGATTGCTGGACAGCATGCAGGTGCGGTAGCTCTGTGCCTTCAACAGCTCCGCGGTGGTCTGCCAATGATCATCGAGCCGAATCGCCTGGGTGAACATCTTGTGGGTGTGCACGGTGAGCGAGGTCACGATCGATGCGACGCCGGGAACCGTCCAATCGCCGCTGGCCGAGCAATGGCCGAAGACGATGGCCTGGTCGGCGATCGAATCGACGAAGGGGGTGGTCGCGCGCGGGTAGCCGTAGAGGCTCAGATGATCCGCCCGAGTCGTGTCCCAGACGATCTGCAGCACGTTGTAGCGCTGCATCTCCTGGGTCCGAACGATTCCGGCGCCGAGCGCCTCCCACTGCTCTTGGGAGAGGACCTGGAGCCCCGGAAGGGGTGCCACCGCGGCCGAGGGCGCGGCTCTTTCGCCTTCGGCGGGAACGCGCTGCATCATGGGCTGCTCGGCATTGGCCGGTGCGGCCAGGGCGAGGGTGGTCAGCAAGGCCAGGGCAGAGACCCGCTCTCTCTTCTCGATCATCGGACGACTCTCCGGCGGCGTCTGTATCGCCGCGCCACGTGGAGCTGGGAAGGGAAGCACACAAGAACAACCTAACACGGTGCGCGCCGACTCCAAACGCGCCCTTCCGCCTTCGCTGCTAGCCCGCCCGCTCCGCCAGCAGAGCGTCGCCGATCGCCCTGTCGATCCGGGTCATGCGGTAGATCGCCGCGCGCATCTGTTCGGCGGGACGATCGCCCTGCGCGGCTTGTTCCACGAACTCCGGATTGTAGAAGTCCCAGACGATGGCGCCGCCCAGATCGACCTCGAATCCGCGCCCGCGGTTGGTCTCGGTGATCAGCACGTTGCCGTTGGGCAGCTTCTGGCTGCCGCCGCGGGTCATGGTCAGGAACGACTCGGGCGGATCGGCCTGGTAGCTCCAGACGATCTCCCCTGTGCTCGGATCGACCTCGATCACGCGCGAGTAGTGACGGCGGGTGCCGTTGTCGAAGATCAGCAGATTGCCGTTCGGCAGCATGGTGGGATGATGCGGTCCCTCGAGCTCGCCCGGTCCCCAATGCCAGACCACCGCCCCGCTCTCGGCGCTCAGCACCGCGACCACGTCGATCTTGCGGAAGCAGACGATCAGGTCTTTCTCTTGCCAGAGCCCGGCGGGATGAGCGTCCAGGCAGCCGACCGTGTTGCCGTGCAGGGGATCGGCGGGACTGCCGACCAGCATCGCGATCTTGATCTCCTCGGGCTCGTCGGAGCGGTCGGCGAACATCTTTTTGTAGGTGCCGACATAGGACCTGATCTGCCGGCGGCTCGCCCCTTCGCTCTTCAGCCGGCTCTCGATATCTCTGGCGTGGAAGGGCCAGGTGTACTGCTCGATCTGGGCGTCGATCGCCGAGCGCAGCTCCGGAAGCGCGCGCAAGGCATGGACCAGTGAGATTCGCTCCTGCACCGCGCCGGCCGGAGAAATTCGCAGCACCTCGTTGTCGAGCAAGGGAACCTCGCCACCTTGGTAGCGCACTCGGGTCATGCGGTTGACGAGGGCATAGATCTCTCCGTCGCCGCCGACGGTCACGTCGTGGTGGGCGGCGATGTCGAGCTTCCACAGCGTTTCGGACTGCCAGCTCAGCTTCAGCAGCATGTGGTTGGCGCCGACCACCAGCAGCTCACCCGAGGGGTACATGACGACGTGGTTCCAGCCGCCGTACATCTCCGGCGCGAGCTCCCCCAGGCGCTCGTCGACCGCGGCTTTGGCTGCTCCCGACTCCTCCGACGACCACGAGTGCAGCACTTCTCCGCCCATGTCCAGCAGGTGGGCCTCGGTTCGCGGGCGCGAGTTGTAGAGCGTGTAGCCGTCTTGGTAGCGCTGCGGGTCGGAGTCGACCACGCCGGACCGGGCTCGTCGCGACGATTCGACCGGAACCCAGTTCACGTAGCCCAGGCTTTTTAGCCGCGCCAGATCCGCCTCGCTGACTTCCTCCTCGCGGGCCCCATCCTCTTCGGGTTGGGCGCACCCGATCGGCGCCGCGCCGAGGGCCAGCAAGAGCACCAGAGTGGGGATGGACGCAGTCTCGAATCGTGGGATCACCATGGAGGCGGATACTATACGAGACCGCGGAGGACGAAGACGATGACGACCGGAAACCCGCCAGCCCGCGAGATCGAAGCCGCCTCGTTGCGCGCCTGGCCGGCCCTCGATTCGAGCGCGCTCGGCGGCTGGACGCTGCGCTTCTCGCGCGGGCTTTCCCGGCGAGCGAACTCGGTCCAGACCGGCGCCGGCTCGGGACCCGGCGTGGAGCTCGACGATGCCTTGCGACGTTGCGAGCAGCGCTACCGTGCGCGCGCGCTGCGGCCGGTCTTCAAGATCGTGCCGTGGACCGTGCCGGCGGATTGCGACGCGCGGCTCGCGGCGCGCGGCTACCACAGCGAGGGCGAGGTGAGCGTGCAGGCCCGGGCACTGAGCGATCTGGCGGGCGGCGCAGAGGCGGACGATCTGCGCATCGACGCCGCTGTCGCCCCCGCGTGGATCGCCACCATGACCCGCCTCTACCCGCGCCTGCAAGGCTGGCAGGAGAGCTTCACCGCGATCGTCGAACGCATCGCTCCGCCGCGCGCCCTGGCTACGATCCACGAAAAGGGGATCGCGGTGGCGGGCGGCATGGCGGTCGCGGACGGCGAGCTGCTGGGACTCTTCGATCTGGCCACCGACGCGCGCCTGCGGCGGCGCGGACTGGGGCGGCGCCTGGTGCGCGGCCTGGCCGCCTGGGGGGCGGCGCGGGGGGCGCGCCAAGTCTATCTGCAGGTCGAGACAGACAACGTTCCGGCTCTCAATCTCTATGCGAAGCTGGGGTTCGAGGAGGTCTATCGCTACTGGTATCGGGCACGGGCGTAGTGGATCACGGGCTCTTCAGAAACCCGCCGACCCGCGCCAGCACCCTCTTCTTCTCGAAGTAGGTGATATGTCTCGAGCTGATCAGGGGGGCGTCGCCGAAGCCAGGCGCGGCGTGGCCGGGCGCGACGATTCCCTGCTCCCTCGAGCCCACCACCCAGTCGTGCTTGCCGCCCAGGATCGCCTTGAGCATCAGATCGATCCCCTTGGTGCCCAGCTGCCGGTACCACTTCTTGTGGCCTTTCCAGTCCCCCACCACCGGTAGGAACACCGTTTTTTGGCGATCGGCCGGGATCGCCTGGCGCATGACGGCATTCAACTCCGGGCTCCCCGGCACCATCGGCTGGAGGCCTTCGAGCCCCAGCACGAACTTCGCCGAGTGCTGTCCCAGCGCGATCGCCACCCTGCCCATCGACGAGAACTTGCCGATCCTGGAGAGGATCGTGAGCAGCCACGAGACACGGTTCAACAGAGCGAAGTAGCCGACCCCGTTCGCACAGGCATTGAGCGCCGCGCGATCGACTTCGATGCCGTCGCCGTACAGCGCCAGATGTTTGCCCAACAATCCTCCTCGGCTATGGGTGATCAGGTCGACTGGATGCTCGAGGCGGTCTCCGACCAGGTCTCTCAGGCGTTGCCCGTTGCGCGGCAATCCATCGAAAACTGTATCGTGATCGAACGCGGCGAGCTGCTGGTATCGGGCACTCGGACCCAGCAGATCATTCAACCAGGAGCGCCCGTGCTTCGAGTGGATCAACGGGGCGAACGAGCCCTTGGTCGAAGAGAAAGTGCCGTGCAGCAACAGCAAGGTCTTCTTGTCGCGCTTCATCTCGCCGGGTTCGGCGACGCGAAAACGCTCACACTGTCGGTCCCAGAGCTGCAGGGCGTACTTGTCTCTACCGAGCGCCTGCAGCGCCCGTTTCAACACTTCGTGAGAGGTGGAGTTCTTGCGCTTGAACACCAACACCTTGATCACCAAAGTCTGCTCCATGCCCCCTTTGGCATCGACCGGTCGCAACGCAAAATCGTCGCCATCGTTGCCAGATTCCCGCACCTTGAATCCCCCTTTGGGCCAGATGGGAATGCGGTAGGTCAGGCGGTCGCGACCGCTGCAGCTGAAATCGTCGCCGGTCGGATGCGGCTGCACGATTTGCGGATGCGTCGAAGCGTGTCGGCCACGTTCCAGGTAGACCAGGGCGCCTTCGTCGCTCTGGACGAAGACCGTCAGGCGCAACGAGAGCTGAGTTTCGAGCGAGAACTCCCGCGGATACGCGCCCAGGCGCACACCGCTGAGGCTGACGAATCGCTCCACGATTCGACCGGCGTCGGTGGCCGCGAGGCCTTGACCCCGCATGGTGTTCACTTCGCCGACGAGATGGAGCGTCTCGTCACCGCTCTCCTCGGGCACCGAGCTCCACTCTCCGCGGCGCGAGCAGCGCAGCCGTCCGACCATCGGCGTTCCGGAGCTCGGTTGCCAGGGCCCCAGGGTGCCCCACACGTCCTCTCGGGGGGTCGTCGCGCGGCGAAACACACGGTCGAGCGCGTCCTGATGCAGGCGCTGCGCGGTGATTGGGCCGAGAGCCAGGAATCGCTCTCCGGTCGGAGTCGCGAGCCAGTTGCGGTCGTCGCCGAGATCGATGCTTCTCATCGCTGCTCCTCTGTTGGAAACCTCGCCCCAGGCTAGCCGACCAATCTACTCGCGACCCCCCCCCAGCAAACGCTCCCGATCTACCGGCCACACCTCCACCACCGGCCCCTCCGCTCCGCTCCAGAGCGCCGCCCGTCCCATGCCTTCGGTGTCGAAGGGCCAGGCCAGATTGCCAGCGGCATCGACCGCGATCAAACCGGCCTTGCCGGGGCCGAAGCGCTCGCTGAGGCGCCGCAGCGCGCCAGCCGCCGCCTTCCGCAGCGGCTCTCCGGCGGCCACGCGTTCGCGCAGCGCATGGCAGAGCGCGGCGCGCATGATGAACTCCCCGGTTCCGGTGGCGGTGCAGGCCACGAGCCCGTCCTCGGCCCAGAACCCGGCCCCCGGAATCGGCGAATCCCCCACGCGGCCCGGCTGCTTCAACCACAGTCCGCCGGTGCTGGTGGCCACCGCCAGCCGGCCCGCGCGGTCGCGTGCCACGGCACCCACCGTATCGCCCGTCTCGTGGGTGCCGCCGAGGCGGGTCAACGAGTCGGCTCCCGGCGGCTGGGCATCGCCGCCCTCCGCCGCCAGGCGCCGGCGGTACTGCTTCAGGCGTTCCGGCGAAGGGGGGGCGGGAGCCAGCTCCAGCCCCAGCTCGCGCGCGAAGGCCAGCGCGCCGGAGCCCGAGAGCATGCAGTGCGGCGAATGGCGGCGCACCGCCTCCGCCAGCTCCACCGCGTTGCCGACTCCGGGGACCGCGCCCACCGCTCCGATGCTCAGGTCGCTCCCGAGCATCACCGCCGCGTCGGCCTCGATCTCGCCTCGGCGGTCGAGGCAGCTCCCGGGGCCGGCGTTGAACACCGCGCTGTCTTCCATCGATCGCACCGCGGCGATGACCGCGGCCAGCGCCTCGCCGCCGCCGGCCAGGGGTGCGGCCCCGGCGCGCAGCGCCGCCGCCAGCGCCCGCCGGTAGCTCCGCTCGCGCGCGGAGCTCATCAGCTGCATGGCGCCCGCGCCGCCGTGGATCACGATCGTCCAGGTGGTTTCGGTCGATTGCACGGGTCCAAGTCTCTCATCCCCGCATCGGCCCGGTCGCTGATTATGGGACGCCGCTTTTGACAGGTCGCCTCCGAGGTCCGTCTATTTCGGACGAGACATTCCCGGACGCGAGATGCTGCTCGCCCCAGGGACTCTGGATCTTTGTTCGACATGCGACCCACCGGTCGCGGAAAGGGCCATCGAATGGAGTGCAACGTCGGAAAGACGGATCGAATGATCCGCATCGTGGCGGGCGCCGCCATCGTCGCTTTGGGGGTCTACTTCCAGTCGTGGTGGGGCGCGATCGGCCTGATTCCGATCGTCACCGCCACGCTCGGCTGGTGCCCGGCCTACGTGCCCTTCGGCATCAGCAGCCACAAGGGCTGAGGATCCAGCTCCGAACTCGACCCGTCGGAGCAAGTGTCGGGCGCAGTGGGTGATCGGCGCGCGGGTCCTGCCTTCCGGGACGATCTGGACTTCGGGATGCGCCGGAACGACGAAGATTGGAGAGGGGAATGAGCCCGGAAGGGTCGAATTGAGGGGAGAGGAGCGGTCGCACAACGACTATCCTGAGACCCACCTCAACCTTCGAACCGGGAGCCAGGGCCATGAACTGGACCCCACTCATCCAGCAGCTGCGCGACGCGCTGCCGACGCTGTTGGCGATCTACGGCTTCGGCAGCCGCGTCGGCTCCGATGCCGGACCGGAGAGCGATCTGGACATGGCGGTTCTGGTGGAGGGCAAGGTCGATCCGATCGTGCTCTGGGAGCTCGCCGAAGGACTGGCGGAGCGCGTTGCGTGCACGGTGGATCTGCTGGACCTGAGGGCTGCCACGACCGTCATGCAGTACCAGGTCATCACCACCGGCGAACGGCTCTGGACCCGGGACCACCGGGCGGCGCTCTACGAGAGCTTCATCCTGAGCGAGAAGACCGCCCTGGACGAGGTCCGCGCGCCGCTCCTCTCCCGCATCCAACGAGAGGGAACCATCCATGATCGATGACGTGCTCATCAACAAGGCGGCGATCATCGAGCGCTGTGTGGCCCGCGCCAAGGAGGAGTACGACAAGGATCGAAGCACCTTCGCCACCGACTTCACGCGCCAGGATGCCGCCGTTCTGAACATCCAGCGGGCCTGCGAGGCTGCCCTGGACATGGGACAGCATCTCATCCGTCGCCAGCGCCTCGGTGTTCCCCAGGGGGCGAGGGAGGTCTTCGATCTGCTGGCGCGGGGCGGCTGGATCACTCCGGACTCCGCCGCGAAGCTCAAGCCCATGGTGGGGTTCCGCAACATCGCCGTGCACGACTACCAGTCCCTGCAGCTGCCCATCACGGTCGCCATCATCACCAAGCACCTGGACGATCTATTGGGCTACGCGCAGGTAATCTTGAAGCGTGATGGTCGCGAGTCGGGCGAGGACTGAAGGGGAGCGCGCCAAGGCGTTGCTGTCTACGAGAGTCGCCACCTCGGCGCCCTGGCGCGCACCTTTATCGCCCTTGCTGGTCGCCTCGCGGGCGGATCCGCGCCGCCATCGGCGCGTCCAAGTCGCTTTGAGGGCGGACTATACGCCTTTTTCGATGGCTGGCCGCCGGTTCCGGCACGGGAGCTGCGAACCGATGATCGTCCCCCGTGTGTCGCATTGGTTGGGTTCCTTCAGGAGAGTCCTTTGAGATCGATCGTACCCGCACTCGCCACTCTGAGTCTGGTCGCCTCGGCGTCGGCCAAGGTCATCCACGTTCCCGACGCCTGCTCCACGTTGGCGGATGCCGTCAAAGCGGCGGTCGATGGTGACGAGATCGTGCTCGCGCCGATGAAGCACCTGGCCGCGGCGGTCGAAATCGGCAAGGAGATCACGATCCGCAGCTTCGATCCGACCGACCGGGAGATCGTCGCGCAGACCATCGTGATGCCGCCGAGCGACATCGCCAAGTACGATGTCTACGCATTCAGGTTCGAAGAGGTCGGGTCCGGGGCTCTTCTGGACGGGCTGACGATCGCCCATTACGGGTCGAAGGAAAAGCCCTCCTGGGCCTATTCCGCCGTTTCCATATTCAGAGCCTCCCCACGCATCCGGAACTGCGTGATTTCGGACAACTACCTCGTCACGGCCATCGGAGGTCTGGAGATCATTTTGGGCGAACCGGTCATCGAGAACTGCCAGATCAGATACAACCACGGTCCCGAAGCCGGGGGCGTGTACATCGGCCCCTTCAGCCGGCCGCGCTTTCTCAACACTCAGATCGACAACAACGACGGTAGCGGCGTCTACATTCGGGGCCGAGATTCACGGCCGGTCTTCACCGATTGCGCGATCACCCACAATCAAGACCTCGGCGGCGCCGGGGGAGGAGTGTTCGTGTACTCGGAGTCGAGCGCGAGCTTCGTGGACTGTTTCATCTACGGCAATCGAGCTGAGTATGGCGGTGGAATCGCCTGCGGGCCAAGGATGTTCGACTACCCCGGCGGCAGCGTCGAGCTGACCAACTGCCGGGTGACCTTCAACTACGCCGATTCCTACGGCGCCGGCGCGCACGTCTTCCGCGGCGGCTCGCTGAGCGCGGTGCACACGGAATTCGCATTCAATCGCACGGAGAAAGAAGGCGGCGCTCTCTGCGCGGATCCCGCCAGCCACACCGATCTCACCGCCTGTCTCTTCGACGGCAACGAGGCCAGCGTCGGTGGCGCTCTGAGCGCGAGAGGCAGCGCGCCGGTCATCGACAACTGTGTCTTCAACGCCAATCAAGCCGTCGCCGAGGGAGGTGCCATCTACTCGAATGCCGGCGACGTTGGCGTCACCAACTGCACCTTCGTCGCCAACACCGCGTTCAGCGGTGGCGCCCTGAGCAACACGGCGGGCGGCTCGACGCGGATCCTCAACTCCATCCTTCATCGCAACACTTCGATTCCGATCCTCTCGGCTCCCGACAAGATCACCGTCGCTTTCTCCAACGTAGACGGAGGATGGCCCGGAGAGGGCAACACCAGCAACAATCCTCGGCTCTTCACCTTCGACAAGAGCACGCCCCATTTCCTGCACAAGTCGTCGCTCTGCATCGACGCCGGCGATCCGGCGATCGACGACACCGCGGACTGGGACAGCGTCGCTCCCTGGTACGGAGGGGCCAACGGCCCGACCAGCGACATGGGCGCCTACGGCGGAGCGTATGGAGACTGGTGGTTCGGCTGGTAGGGGCCGCCCCCGCGGTCGTCTCCCGCCGCTGAGCGGAGTCAGGAGGCGATCTAGACCGCTCAGCGGACAACTCGTGCTGCTGAGCGACGTCAGCGGGCGATTCTGACCGCTTTCCGGCCAACATCGCCCCCTGAGCGGTTCACGCGGCGATTCTGACCGCCGAAGAGCGATATCGCGCTAGTGAGCGACGTCAGCGGGCGATTGTGGCCGCTTCTCGGCCAACATCGCCCGCTGAGCGGGGTCAAGGTCAAGGCGCGATTCCGCCGCCCGGCGGCCAGAACCCCCCCGCTTCACATCCGCCCCACCACCCGCCCCAGCGGCCGCACCACCAAGAAGCGCAGCGGCAAGCCCACCAAGCGCCCGGCGTAGAGCAAGGGCAGCGGCAGCCGCCCGAAACGCCCGGCGCGCATCCGCAGGTGGAAGGGCGCCGGGAAGGCCACCCGCAGCAACCAGCGCGCCGCCCGCGCCGGCCGCACCGCCGGCGGCGCCAGCCACAGACCGAGCGCCGCGACCGGGTCGGCGTGGAGCGCGCCCAGCGGCGCGTCGGCGATCCAGTGCGGGCGCCGGCGCAGCAGCCGACCCGCCGCGCCGGTGCGCGTCATCGCCCGGTCGGCCCCCGGGTCGATCTGGTCGGCGAAGTGCCGCGCCTCGCGCCGTGGGCCGCAGGTTCGCAGCGCCAGCGACACCATCGCGGCGACCTGGCGCACCGCGCCGACCTCGGCCGCCGCCCGGCGGATCGCCTCGGGCCGCACCCCGCCCCGGCGCACGCAGGCCGCGATGTCGGCCAGCCCCATCAGCCGCGCCGTGCCGTGCAGCAGGGTGTGGAGCGCCGCCTGCACCACCAGGTCGGCGGGCGCCGGAATCCTGAGCCCGCCGCCCGCCGGCGACTCCAGCGCCCGGCTCCACAGCCCGTGCGCGTCGCCGCGCAGCGAGAGCACCCGCGGCAGCGGCTCGCGGTGGATCTCCACCGCCATCCCGGTGGCGGGATGCAGCAGCGGCGGCGCCTGGTGGCTGTGACTCAGATAGTGCGATTCCGCCACCCCGTCGTCCAGGCGCCGCCAGCCCGCCCGCAACAGCTCGCGATAGAGCCCCTCGCAGGCCTCGGACGGCACCAGCAGGTCGACGTCGGCCAGCGAGCGCAGCGCGTCGTCGCCGTAGACGCCGCTCTCGAGCAGCGCCAGCCCCTTCAGCGCCATCACCGGAATGTCCCGGTCGCGACAGAGTTTCACGACCTCGGCCGCGGCGCCGCGCGCCTGCTCGTTGCGCCGCACGTTGGCGATGTAGGCCGCCAGCATCCGCCCCGCCACCGCTGCCGGCGCCGCCCGCCCCAGCGCCGGGTGCAGCGCCGGCAGCACCTGCTGCTCGACCGCCAACCGCTCCAGCTCACTCCAGGGCTCCGCCTCGGCGCCGGCGTCCCCCTCCGCCGCCCCGCCGCCCGGCCCGATCCCCAGCCCCTCCGCAGCCGCGGCCTCCGCGTCGCCCCCCGCCCCCTCTTCCGCTCGCGCCTCCGCCCCCGGCTCCCCCGCCCCCTCCGCGGCCCCCACCTCCCAGCGCGCCAGCAAC
>CAZBBK010000014.1:0-98142 GCA_964490075.1 uncultured Gemmatimonadota bacterium
AGTAACGGAGGCGCCCAAAGGTTCCCTCAGCGCGGTTGGTAATCGCGCGAAGAGTGTAAAGGCATAAGGGAGCTTGACTGCGACACCGACGGGTGGAGCAGGTGCGAAAGCAGGGCTTAGTGATCCGGCGGTTGAGAGTGGAATTGCCGTCGCTCAACGGATAAAAGGTACTCCGGGGATAACAGGCTTATCGCCACCGAGAGTTCACATCGACGTGGCGGTTTGGCACCTCGATGTCGGCTCGTCGCATCCTGGGGCTGGAGAAGGTCCCAAGGGTTGGGCTGTTCGCCCATTAAAGCGGCACGCGAGCTGGGTTCAGAACGTCGTGAGACAGTTCGGTCCCTATCCACTGTGGGCGTAGGAAACTTGAGAGGGCCTGTCCCTAGTACGAGAGGACCGGGATGGACCGACCTCTAGTGTACCAGTTGTTCCGCCAGGAGCATCGCTGGGTAGCTACGTCGGGTTTAGATAAACGCTGAAAGCATCTAAGCGTGAAACTAGCCTCAAGATGAGGTTTCCCGCGAGAAATCGCCTGAAGGGCCGTTGGAGACCACAACGTCGATAGGCCGGAAGTGTAAGCGCAGTAATGTGTTAAGCTGACCGGTACTAATCACCCGTGAGGCTTGAACCCCTATTCATCGCTTCCAGAGACGCCTCTGGACCCATATTCGACATTCACCCTTCGCGTCGCCCCGGTGCGGCGCGAAGGGGACCGGATTTTCCGGTGGCAATGGCGGAGGGGTTCCACCCGTTCCCATCTCGAACACGGTAGTTAAGCCCTCCTGCGCCGATGGTACTGCTCGGGCGACCGTGTGGGAGAGTAGGTCGCCGCCGGATTTGCTCGCAGGCCCGCCTCGAGAGAGCTTCTCGGGGCGGGCCTTGCTTTTGTGGGGTTGACAGGATCCACAAGAGCTTTCTATGTTAGGGTACTAATGGCGCGGCGGAAGTCGTGCCGTCGTCCTCAGGAGCGCAAGCCGCAAACGGCCCGCTACACGAGCTGCGCTTGATCCAGGCCCCACGATATCAAGGCTTGATCCAAGCACTCCGCGCCGTGACCGACCCAGAGATCACCTCAGCCGGCGGTTCGGCGCAAGATCCAGGGCGATCGCGTTCGCGGCGAAGAACGGACTCGCAGCGATCGCAGTTGCCTCGATAGGTTCGGAGCCTCTGATCGGTGAGCGCCGATCGCAGAGCAGGCTAGGACCGGCAGTCGCAAGACCGTACGCCGTGGCAGTCAGACGCCGGCGATCGGGATGGAGCGGAGTAGATCCCAGCAATGGACATCGCCGAACTGCAATCGAAGTCGATCGTCGACCTCTACGGCCTGGCGCAGGAGCTGGAGCTGCCCTCGTTCAACGGGATGAACAAGCAGTCTCTGATCTACCGAATCTTGCAGAACGCGGCGCGGGACGAGGAGGAGATGCTCGCCGAGGGTGTGCTCGACGTGGCCGCCGATGGGCACGGCTTCCTGAGATCGACGACCTACAACTACCTGGCGGGTCCCGACGACATATACGTGTCTCCGTCGCAGATCAAGCGCTTCCATCTGCAGAAGGGCGACGAGGTCTCCGGGCAGGTGCGCGCACCACGCAATGGCGAGCGCTTCTTCGCCTTGCTCAAGGTCGACGGGATCAACTTCGAAGAGCCGGAAGCAGCCGCGACCCGCAAGGAGTTCGACAAGCTTACGCCGCTCTACCCCAACGAGCAGCTGCGGATGGAGAGCAATCCGGCCGATCTCACCACCCGCATCATCGACCTGCTGGCCCCGGTAGGGAAGGGGCAGAGGGGGCTGATCGTGGCGCCGCCCAAGGCGGGGAAGACGATCATTCTGAAGTCGATCGCCGCGTCGCTGGCCGCCAATCACCCGGAGGTGGTGCTGATCGTGCTGCTGGTCGACGAGCGCCCCGAAGAGGTGACCGACATGAAGCGCCACGTCGACGGCGAGGTGGTGAGCTCGACCTTCGACGAAAAGGCACAGCGCCACGTCCAGGTCACCGACATGGTGATGGAAAAGGCCCGGCGGATGGTGGAGCAGGGCCACGACGTGGTCATTCTGCTCGATTCGCTGACCCGCCTGGCGCGCGCTCACAACACGCTCGCGCCCAAGAGCGGGCGCATCCTCAGCGGCGGAGTCGACGCGTCGGCGATGCAGCAGCCGCGGCGCTTTTTCGGCGCCGCCCGCAACGTGGAGCACGGCGGCAGTCTGACGATCATCGCAACCTGCCTGATCGAGACCGGAAGCCGCATGGACGACGTGATCTTCGAGGAGTTCAAGGGCACCGGCAACCTCGAGATGGTGCTCGATCGCAGTCTCTCCGACCGGCGCATCTTCCCGGCGATCAACGTACACGGCACGGGCACCCGCAAGGAGGAGCTGCTGCTGAGCGAGATCGAGCTCAATCGAGTCTGGATCTTGCGCAAGTACCTCGCCGACCTGAAGACCATCGAGGCGATGGACTTCCTGATCGATCGCCTGTCCAAGACGCCCGATAACTTGACCTTCTTGAAGTCGATGAGCGTGTAGCGGAGCACCCGAAGGCCCCCGATCCTTGACGAACCACCCATCCAGACACTACCCTCCGGGTTTCCACCTGCTACGGAGCGTCGACGTGAAGCAAGGCATTCATCCCAAGTACAAGCCGGTGCAAGTGACCTGCGCGTGCGGCAACACCTTCGTGACCGGTTCGGTGCTCGACAAGATCCACGTCGAGATCTGCGCCCAGTGCCACCCCTTCTTCACGGGGAAGCAGAAGCTGATCGACACGGCCGGACGGATCGAGCGCTTCCAGCGCAAGTACTCGAAGTCCGCCAAATAGTCCCCGCGCCGCGGACAGGGGCCGATCATGGGAACTGGCTTCATCGACAAGCTCAGTGCCTTCGAGGCCCGCTACGACGAGCTGGGCGAGCGCCTGGCCGATCCGGAGGCGCTCAAGGACCCGAAGCTCTATCGCTCGCTCGGCCGGGAGTTCGCCCGGGTCCGCGAAATCGTCGAGCAGTTTAGGCGCTACCAGAGGCTGTGCCGAGATCTGGACGAGGCGGAGCAGCTCTTGGCCGAAGAGTCGGACGCGGAAATCCTCGAGCTGGCGACCGCGGAGCGCGATTCGGCGCGCGCGGCGATCGAGGCGGCGGAGGCGGATCTGCAGCTGCTGCTGATTCCCCCCGATCCTAACGACGACAAGAACACCATTCTGGAGATCCGCGCCGGGACCGGGGGCGAGGAGGCCTCGCTCTTCGCGGCCGACCTCTACCGGATGTACACCCGCTACGCCGAAAGGCGGGGTTGGAAGATCGATCTCTTGAGCTCGACGCCGACCGACAAGGGTGGGTTCCGTGAGGTGGTGTTCGGGATCGACGGGGTCGAGGTCTTCAGCCGCCTGAAGTATGAAGGCGGCACGCATCGTGTGCAGCGCGTGCCGGTGACCGAGGCGTCCGGCCGCATCCATACCTCGGCGGCGACCGTGGCGGTGCTGCCCGAGGCCGAGGACGTCGAGGTCGAGATCTCTGCCGCCGACCTGCGCATCGACGTCTACCGGTCGAGCGGTCCCGGCGGCCAGAGCGTGAACACCACCGACTCCGCGGTGCGGGTGACCCATCTGCCGAGCGGCCTGGTGGTGACCTGCCAGGACGAGAAGTCGCAGCACAAAAACCGCGACAAGGCGCTGAAGGTGCTGCGCGCCCGCCTGAAGAGCAAGCTGGAGCAAGAGCAGCAGCAGGAGATCGCGGCCGCGCGCAAGGCGATGGTCGGCTCGGGCGACCGCAGCCAACGGATTCGCACCTATAACTTCCCGCAAGGGCGCCTGACCGATCACCGCATCAGCCTCACCCTCTACAAGCTGCCCGAGATCATGGCCGGAGAGATCGACGAGGTAATCGAGGCGCTGCGCGAGGCCGATCGGATCGAGCGCCTGGAGGCGCTGGAAACCGAGTGAGGGGCGAGCCGGAGCGAGTCTGGACGGTGGTCGACGTACTGCGCGCCACCTCTGGCTTTCTGGAGCGGCGTGGGGTGGAGAACGCGCGCGGCAACGCCGAGCAGCTCCTGGCACACCAGCTCGGCTGCTCGCGCCTCGATCTCTACCTGGAGCACGATCGTCCGCTCAATCCTGAGGAGCGCGACCGCTACAAGGCCTTGGTCAAGAGACGAGTCGACGGGGAGCCTCTGCAATACCTGGTGGGCCACGCGGAGTTTCTCGGGCTGCGGGTGCGGGTCGGCCCCGGCGTGCTGATTCCCCGGCCGGAGACCGAGACCCTGGCGTCCGAAGCGGCGTCCTTGCTCGACCCGGGCGGGCCGACGCGCGTGGTCGATCTCGGCTGTGGCTCCGGGGCACTGGCCCTCTTCTTCGCCGATCGTTGGCCCGGCGCGCGCGTCCTGGCGCTCGATCGCTCGCCCCAGGCGTTGCGCTGTACGGCCGACAACGCCCGGGCGCTGAGCTTGTCCAAGATCTCGTGCCTCGCCGCCGATCTCGCGCGGCTGCCGATCGCCCGCGCGTCGGTCGATCTGTTGGTGAGCAACCCGCCCTACGTGACCACCGCCGAGCTGGCCTCGCTCGCGCCCGAGGTTCGCTTGCACGAGCCGCGCGTCGCGTTGGACGGCGGGCGCGACGGATTCGACGCGCTCCGCGCGCTGCTCCCGGAAGCGGCCCGAGCGTTGCGGCCCGGTGCCTGGCTGGGTCTCGAGGTGGCGGCGGGCCAGGCGCCCGAAGTGGCGCGGCTGTGCGCCGGCGGGCCCTTCGGCGAGCTTCGGGTGCGGCCGGATTTGGCGGGAATCGAGCGCGTAGTGCTGGCGCGCCGCGCGAAAGGCTGAGCGATGGACGCATTCGTGATCGAGGGGGGGAGGCGACTGGAAGGCGAGCTGCGGGTCAGCGGATCCAAGAACGCCGCGTTGCCGATCCTGGCCGCCACGCTGCTGGCCGACGGGGTGAGCGTGATCCACAACGTCCCCGGGCTGCGCGACCTGCAGTCGATGATCGAGCTCCTGGAGTCGATGGGCGTAGAGGTGTCGCGCTCCGGCACCACCGTCGAGGTCGATCCCTCGGGGCTGAAGAGTGCCGAGGCGCCTTACGAGCTGGTGCGCAAGATGCGCGCCTCGATCTACGTGCTCGGGCCGCTCCTGGCGCGGCACGGCCATGCTCGGGTCTCCCTGCCGGGCGGCTGTGCCTGGGGCCCGCGCCCGGTCAACCTGCACATCGAAGGGATGCGCTCGCTCGGGGCGGCGATCGAGCTGGATCACGGCTATATCGACGCCCGCGCCGAGGAGCTGCGCGGCGCGCACATCGTGCTCGACGTGGTCAGCGTCGGCGCAAGCGCGAATCTGCTGCTGGCGGCAAGCCGCGCGCGGGGTGTGACGGTGATCGAGAACGCGGCGCGCGAGCCGCATATCGTCGCGCTCGGCGGTTTTCTGGCGCGCATGGGAGCGCGGATCGAGGGTCTGGGAAGCGACACATTGCGGATCGAGGGGGTGGATCGGTTGCGCGGGGCCGAGTTTTCGATTCGCCCGGACTACATCGAGGCGGGAACGCTGGCGGTGGCGGCGGCGATCACCGACGGCGACCTCACGATCCGCGACTTCCCGCTGGCCGACTGCCACCCCTCGGTCGGCCTGCTGGAGGCCGCCGGAGCCCGGATCGACCGGATCGACGAGGGCGCCGAAAGGGGTACGGTGCGGGTTCGGCGCGCCGGCAAGCTGCGCGCGCTCTCGGTCACCACCGCCCCCCATCCGGGATTTCCGACCGATATGCAGGCTCAGCTGATGGCGCTCTCGAGCGTCGCGGAGGGCACCAGCGTGATCACCGAAGCGATCTACCCCGACCGCTTCACCCACGTGCCGGAGCTGCGGCGCATGGGGGCCAGGATCACCCTGCGTGGCAACGTGGCGGTGGTGGAAGGGGCGACGAGCCTCGCGGGAGCCCCGGTCATGGCGACCGATTTGAGAGCCAGCGCGGCGATGGTGCTGGCGGGATTGATCGCCGAGGGAGAGACCACGGTGCGCCGTGTCTATCACATCGATCGCGGCTATGAGGCGATCGAGCGCAAGCTGGCGGCGGTCGGGGCGCGCATTCGGCGGGTCGCCGATCGCTGACTCAGGATTGGGCGGCATGCCCGGCGACGCGGCGGTCGCCCTTCCGTCGGGTGATCCCCTTGCGATCGAGGTGCTCCAGCAGAGGGATCAGGTACTTGCGGGTGCATCCGAAGCGCTCCCGCAAATCGCCCACGGTGATCGACCCTTCTCCCGCGACCATCACGGAGACGCCGCGCTCGATCTCGTCGAGAGCCTCGCGGATCAGCACCAGGTCGCGGGTCAGGCGCACCAGCTCACCCTGCTCCGTCATGGCGTGCAGCACCGCCCGCGCGCCTTCGGGATCGTCGCTCGATTCGATCACCACGGCGGGTGAGGGCGGCGAGAAGCGCTGATCGCCGCCGAGCCGCTCCAACCAGCCAATCCGCAGGCGCCGATCGGCGGCTTTCAGCTCGACGCGGAACTCGGGATCGGCGAGGCGATCCCGCATCCGGGCGAGGCGCCCACGCTCGACCGCCAGCTCGACCACGGCATCGCCGGGGATGCCCGGCTGCGCGCTCTCCAGCCTGCTGGCCGCCTCGGAGCGCGGGATGCCTGTTTGCAGCGGCTGCTTGCGGTGATGTTCGGCGACCAGCTCGCCCAGGAAGGCGAGGGCGCGATCGACGTGCTCGGTGGCCACGACGAGGCCGCCGGGAAGCGCCCGCACCAGGTCGCGCTCTTCGGCCTCCGTCAACGCCGCGGCCGATCGCTCCCCGAGGGCCGCGCGCAGGCGCGGATCGTCGCGCCTGAGACCGGAGGGGCCGCCCCGTCGCACGATCTCGGCGGCCACATCTTCGCCGGCTCCCACCTCACGAAGCGCGAGCCCACGCAGCACGTCGCCGCGCCGGCTGCGGTGCTTGGTCGCCCAGGGATCGAGCACCACGCCCCCGGCGATCGTCGTGACCGGCGAGTAGCGGCGCAGCACGAATCGATCTCCCGGCAGCAGCGCCACCGGCTGCTCCATGCGCAGCTGTGCCAGCGCGCTCTCCCCGGGGGGGATCGTCGCGCTCTCGAGCGGCACCACGCGCGCCAGGCATTCCGCGGTGCCGTGGTGGAAATGGACCCGCTGCCGGTGCTCCAGGGCCCGATCCTCGCGCGCCAGAACCCGCAGCCGCACGTCGGCCATGAAGGCCGGAGTGAGCAGCTCGGGCGCGCAGATCGTGGTGCCGCGCGAGAGCTGATCGCGCTCCACTCCGACCAGCGCCAGTGCGGCCCTTTGCCCGGCCCGGGCCTCTTTGGCGTCGCGTCCGTGCACCTGCACGTTGCGAATCCGCGCGCGCGTGCCGCCCGGCTCCAGCGTCACGGTATCGCCCACCGCGGTGCGACCGGACCAGACCGTTCCGGTGACCACGGTGCCGAAGCCGCGCACCGTGAAGACGCGGTCGATCGGCATCCGAAACCTCCCGGCCGAGTCCCTCTCCGGCAGCCGCGCGATGAGCTCCCGCAGGCTATTCCGCAGCGCGTCGATGCCCGCGCCGGTGATCGCGCTCACCGGCAGCACCGGCGCGCCCTCCAGAGCGGTTCCGACCAGGAGCTCCTCGACATCGAGCTCGACCAGCTCGAGCCATTCCGGGTCGTCGACCAGGTCGGACTTGCTCAGCACCACGATCCCGCGCCGCACGTCGAGCAGATCGATGATGTCGAGATGCTCCCGGGTCTGCGGCATCACCCCCTCGTCGGCCGCGATCACCAGAATCACCAGGTCGATTCCGCCCACGCCCGCCAGCATGTTGCGCACGAAGCGCTCGTGGCCCGGCACGTCGACCAGTCCCACGGTCGTCGCGTCGCCGATCGGCAGCTCGGCAAAGCCCAGGTCGATCGAGATCCCGCGCAGGCGCTCCTCTTTCAGCCGATCGGTGTCGACTCCGGTCAGGGCGCGGACCAGCTGGGTCTTGCCGTGGTCGATGTGGCCGGCCGTTCCGGCGACGACGAAGCGGTGCGTCTGAGGCAAATCGCGTCACTCCCTTGTGGGTCTCAGTCCGAGGCGGGCCCGGCCTCGGGGCGCCCAAAGAGCCGGCCCTCCATCATCAGGTAGTCCATGCCCGATTCGACGAAGGTGCGGGCCGCCTGCGCGGCGCTCGGGACCATCGGCTGCCCGGCCCGGTTGAACGAGGTATTGAGCAGCACCGGAACACCGGTGAGGTCGGCGAAGGCCTCGATGATCGCATGGTAGGCCGGGTTGTCCTCGCGACGAACCGTCTGCAGCCGCGCGGTGCCGTCGACATGGGTGACGGCCGGGATCTGCTCGCGGCGCTCCTCGCGCACCGGCACCACCTGCAGCATGTGCGGCGAGGGCACGTCGGTCGCGAACCAATCGCCGGCCCGCTCCGCGAGCGCCACCGGCGCGAAGGGGCGGTAGCTTTCGCGCTTCTTGATCTTGTGGTTCAGGCGGTCCTTCATGTCGGCGCGCCGCGGATCGGCCAGGATCGACCGGTTGCCGAGCGCCCGCGGGCCGATCTCCATGCGCCCGTGAAACCACCCCAGGACCGCGCCCTCGGCCAACAGCCGTGCCGCCTCCTGGATCGTGTCGACGCCCTTGTGCTCCGGCAGCTTCCACTCCCGGGCGGCGGCATCGACCGATCCCCCCGCGACATTCGGTCCCAGGTAGACCGTGTCGAGCGCGCAGCGTTCGCCGGTCAGCTGGCCGCGCACGTGCAAGGCCGCGCCCAGCGAGCAGCCGGCGTCGTTGGCAGCCGGCTGGATGAACAGGTTTTCGAAGGGCGATTCGCGCTGGATTCTGCCGTTCATCACACTGTTGAGCACCACCCCGCCCGCCAGGCAGAGGCTGGGGGTGCCGGTCTCTCGGTGCAGGTAGTCGGCCAGCTCCAGGCCGATCTCCTCGGTGCGCATCTGCACGCTGGCGGCCAGGTCGGCGTGGTGGTCCTCGATCTCTCCCTCCCGTTGCCGTGCGGGGCCGAAGCGTTCCTCGAAGCGCGGCGAGAACCAGAGCATGGTGTCGCGGTGGAAGAGGAAGTAAGAGAGATCGAGGCGGAACTGCCCGGAGCCGATCCACGGCACGATCTCCCGAAAGGCCTCGATATGTCGGGCCTTTCCATAGGGGGCGAGCCCCATCACCTTGCCTTCGTGGGCGTTGTTGAGGTAGCCCAGGTACTCGGTCGCGGTGGCGTAGAGCAGACCGAGGGAATGGGGGAAGGGAACCTCCGTCAGCCGCGTCATGCGCGTTCCCTCACCGATTCCCAGCCAGGTCGTCGAGCGCTCGCCGTTGCCGTCGATGCACAGGATCGCGGCGCGCTCGAAGGGGGAGAGCAGAAAGGCCGATGCAGCGTGAGCGAGGTAGTGGTCGACCCAGTGAAATCGAAAGCGCAGGCGGCCAGAGGCGGCGAAGCGGCGCCGGATCTCCCGCTCCACGCGCAGGATCTTCCACCATTCCGAGCCGTAGTCGCCGGCCACGCCCTGCAACGATCCCGGCAGTCCCTTGACCAGCTCCACGGCGCGCTTGCCGAGTCCCAGCCAGGGGTTGTAGTAGAACGCCACGTGGTCGATCTCTTCGATCCCGGTTCCGCCGATCTCCAGGCAGGCAGCGATCGCCCGCATCGGAAACGACCCGTCGTAGCGGATTCCGCTCAGCCGCTCCTCTTCGACGCTCGCGACCACCCCCGATTCGTCGACCAGGCTGGCGGAGGCGAAGTTGTGGTAGCAGTTGAGGCCCAGAATCCTCATTCCGGTCTTCTCCTCACAGGACGCGGCGGCACGAGTCCGATGTAGAGCGCGAGGGCCGTGAGCCCGGCGATCAGGGTGGTCCAGGCACCGACCTGGGCCGCCCGCGGACGGTACTCCAGCTCGACCTGGTGGCGGCCGCGTGCTAGCGGCAGCGCCTGAAAGATGTGGTTGGCGCGCCAGGCGCGGGTCTCCTCACCGTTCAGCCAGGCGCGCCATCCCGGCGCATCGGCTTCGGTGACCACCAGCCAGCTCGGCTCCTTGACCCGCGCATCGAGTCGAATGCGACCCGGCGCGTGGTCGATCTCGACCCATCCGGGAGCGGCCGGCGTCTCTTCGGCGGCGGCCGGCAGCCGAGGGGCGTCGGGTGTCACGACCACCACCTCGCGGGGATCGAACTCCGGGTCCGCGAGGAGCTCCAGGGTGGCCTCGCCCGGCGTCGCCCGCCGGGCTTCGGGCACCAGGAAGGCCCGCGGCAGCGCGCGTCGGTTTTCGTAGATCTTGATCTCTTCGTTGTAGGCCAGCTTCCAGTGCAGCAGAGGCGAATTGGCCGCCGCCAGGTCCCCCGAGGGGACGAATCGGGACGAGATGGCGAAGCGCACGCCGAGCAGGTCGAGGATCGGGCTGGCCAGGCTCTGGGCGTCGGGGAGGGCGATCACCTTCTTGAAGCCGACGAACATCTCGGGGTGGATGCGGGCCACCAGCTCGCCATAGGGCCGGGGCAGCAGGGCGTTCGAGCCATGGATGTCGGCTATCTCGAACACCTGCGCCGAGTTGGGCGGCAGCACCTCGCGGAAGCCGCCGTAGCGGGCAATCCTCGATCCCCGCGCATTCTGCGCCAGGAAGCGGATCGACTCCGGCACCTCCCGCGGGTAGAACTGGTCTTGAAAGATGAAGTAGCGGTGGGCCTCGGAGGCGATGTCGAGCGCGATCAGGTAGGCCGCGATTCCAACGAAGGCCCGCCGGTCGATCAGCCGCACGCCGTAGAGCACCAGCAGCGCCACCGCCGCGCTCGAGAGGGCAAGAAAGACCAGCACCCGCTTCAGCCAGGTGTCGTAATTCCAGTAGATGCGACGCCGAGCCAGGTCCCAGGCGGCTTGCCGGTTTTGCAGCCAGTCGGAGGAATGCACGACTGCCCGACCGCGATCCTGGAGCGCCTTCAAGCGTGCGTCGACGTCGTGCCGGGGCGGAACCACGATCGTCAGGATCACCGCGGCGAGGGCGGCCTGGAGCACCACCCAGCGCCCGGTGCGGCTCGGCCTCCGGCGCAGTAGGGCATCGACACCCAGCGCGCCCAGCATGGCGATCGCCGCCCCGTAGAGGTAGGTGACGCGACAGATGCGCGAGAACTTGAAGCCCGGCAGCAGCGCGTGGGCGATGCGGAAGGTCGGCCAGCCGAGCGTCAAGGTCACACTCAGCACGGCCATCGCCAGGAAGTAGAGGGTGAGCCTGGGGCGATCGCGCCGGATCAGCGCCGCGGCGCTCAGCACCAGGGGCAGGATCCCGACATAGGCCGAGTTCTCGAGATAGCTGTTGCGCCAGAAGTAGTCCTCGTAGACCTTCTCGCGCGTGGCCGAGCAGAACACCCCGAGCCAAGAGCGCGCCGGATCCCCGAAGAAGTCGGGAACCACGTAGCTCACCAGCGCCTCGAAGGGCAGGAAGATGGCGCGAAAGTCCTCGTAGGCGACCGCCTTGCGACCGCTGAAACGGCCCATTTCGGCCACCGGCAGGAGCTGGATCGCGGCCAGAACCAGGCCAAGCGCCAGGGCGCCGCCGATCAACGCGGCGGAGCCGAGGTCGCGCGACTCGCGCCAGCCGGCGAGACTCTTCGCCAGCGCATAGCCGACCACCGCGTAGAAGGCATAGACGGCGATCGGCGGGAATCCCCCCAGGATCGCCAGCGCCACGGTCGCCGCCAGGCAGGCCGCCGCCGCATGAGGGCGGTGGCCGCGGTGGATGCGCTCGATGAAGAGCAGGCTGGCGGGCAGCCAGATGCCTGAGTCGGGATTGGTGGGATTGACCAGGTGGGTGAGGATGAAGGGGTTGCCCTGGAAGATCAGTCCCCCGACCAGGGCCGCGCCGGGTCGCAGCCTGAGCTCGCGACAGAATGCGAAGGTGAAGGCGCCGGCCAGGAAGAGCTGCAGCCAGGCCAGACACGCCATGGCCTGCTCAGGGTCGAGATGCAGGTAGAGCAGATTGGGCGGATAGAAGAGGGCGGTGTGCGGATCGGCCTGGAAGGGCAGACCGGCGAAGTTCCAGGGATTCCAGAGCGGCACCCGACCCTGGCCGAGCTCCGAGCGGGCGAAGTGGCGGCGCGGGTAGAAGGTCAGCGTGCCGTCGGTTCCGGCGTTGTTCTGCTCTGCGCACTCGGCCGCCGCGCTCCACGGCAGGAACGCGTGCATGTCGTTGATCGCGAAGGTCTTGTCGCCGACCAGGGGGCCCCGCAGCAAGTAGAGTGCGAAGCCCGCCAGCACCAGCAGCGCCCCCGCGGTCGAAAGGTGCCGCCGCTCCCTACCCAATGTAGCCCAGTCCCTTGAGTTGATCGGCGATGCGCCGCTGCTCCTCGTCGGTGGGCGACTCCCCCCGCGCGTCGCCCGGGCCGTAGTCTTCGCGTGTCTCGGGATGGGAGCGGCGGTGCTCATCGGTCAGCGCCTGGGAGATCACGCGCCCCTCCATCGAGGTGGCGACCGGCGCACCCAGGAGGTGCAGAAGGGTCGGGGCGACGTCGATCATGGAGGCAGTGTCGATGCGCTGGCCGCGGCGGATCGCAGGACCGGCCAGCACCATCATGCCGTTCATTCGGTGGTCGCCGCTCTGGCCGAAGTTGGGTCTCACGAAGCCCTTGGCGATGAAATCGAGAACTCCGAGCGCCTTGAAGCGCATGTCCTTGGGCAGCACCAGCACGTCGGGGGCCTGGTCGACGAAAGGACCGCCGTAGAGCTCTTCGCGGCGCCACACCGATTCGAAGAGAGGCTGATCGCCGCCCGGTTGGCGAAGTGCGCTGAGCTCTGCGATCAGCCGCTCGCGGGCCTCCTCGTACTGCGCTCCGGGATCGAGGATTCCGTGCGGCTCGCGGCCGCGCACGTTCATGTAGATCTGCCCGAAATTGCCCTTGCTGAAGGCGACGCTGCGGCTCCAGTCGACGTCGGCGAAGGAGAGGAAGAACTTCGACACCCACGCGAGCAGGTCGTGACGGGAGCCGATGCCGCCGGAGTGGCGCAGGTGGCCGAGCCCCAACACGTCGGCGACCCGGTAGGCGCGCTCAGGCGTGAGTCCGAGCCGGAAGGCAGCCGCGCGCAGTCGCGACAACGCATGCTTGCGAAGCACCAGGAAGCCGCGCTCGAGCAGCCAGCAGTTGAGCACCAGGTAGTGGTGGATCGGCCCGAAGCCGTGGTCGGAGAGCAGGCAAAGCACCCCCTCGGGGCCCAGCCACTCCCGTACCTTGGGGATGGCGGCGTCCAGCTCGTCGAAGTAGTCGGCGACCGCCGGCGCCCAGCGCGACCCCTCGGCCGGATCGTGGGCCGGATGATCGGGATCGATGACGTGCCACAGCTCGTGCTGCAGGCGGTCGGAGCCGAACACATGGTGGATGGCCAGGTCCCAGTCGCGGGTGCGGGTCAGGTATTCGATCACGCCGAGCTTGTAGCGGAACACCTCGCGCGCCTCTTCCAGGACCTCGCCGATGCCGCCCTTGCGGTAGATCTTCTTGAAATGCAGGCGGTAGGGACCGAACTTCCCCTCCAGCTCGTCGAGCAGCTCGGGCGGCCAGGTCAGACGGCGGTCGCCCTGGGGAGCCAGGAAGTCGGAGACCAGGGCCCCCTCGATCGGCCGTGGCGGCCAGGTCGGCGGCAGGTTGACCACGATCGAGCGCAGCCCACGCTGGCCGGCCAGGTCCCAGATCGTTCGGCCCTGTACGGCTCGCGCCGACGCCGGCTCTTCGTGTAGAGCGGAATCGCGGCGCAGCAGGGTCATGTCGAAGATGCCGTGGCTGCCCGGTCCAGTGCCGGTCGCGAACGACGTCCAGCTGGTGGCGGTGACCGGTGGGAACACGGTCGGCAGATGGCCCGAGCTGCCCTCCTCGATCAGGGCGCGCAGGTTGGGCAGCCGTCCCTGCTCCATCCACGGCTCGAGCATATCGAGCGAGACGCCGTCCCAGGCGAAGACGTAGACGCGGCTCATCGGCGTCTTCCACGCCGCGGGCTCAGCTCTTCGAGGCGCAGCCGCAGCACCGCGAAGTAGCCGGTCAGGAGTTTCGCGAAGTTCAGGTTCGAGTTGCCGGCGCGGCGGTCGACGAAGCGGATCGGGATCTCGCCGATGGAGAGCTTGGCTCGATGGGCGCGGAAGAGCACCTCCTGTACGATCGCCGGACCGTGGCTGCGCAGCGACGCGGGGTCGATTGCCTCCAGCGCGGTGCGGCGATAGGCACGGAAGCCGGAGTTACAGTCTTGGACCTGGAGCCCGAGCGTTTCGCGCGTGAATCGGTTGGCGGCGCGGGTCAGGATCCGGCGGCCGGGGCCGCGGTCGGTGTCGCTGCCACCGTCTACGGCCCGCGATCCGAGCACCAGGTCGTGCTCATCCAGCGCCGCCACCAGGTCGGGGATGTGCACCGGATCGTGAGACAAATCGGCATCCATCTCGACGATCCGTTCGGCCCCCATCCTCAGTGCTTCGAGAAATCCGGCGCGCCCCGCCAGGCCGCGGCCGCGCGGTCCGCGCCGATGCATGAGGTGCAGATGGGGATCGTCACGCGCCAGCGAACGGACCAGCGACCAGGTGTTGTCCGGCGAGTCGTCGTCGACCACCAGCACCTCGGCGGTGAAGGGGAGCGCGCGCAGCCGCTGCAGCAGCGGTCTCAGGTTCTCCCGCTCGTTGAAGGTGGGGACCACGACGACGGTTTTTGCCCCGTGGATCATGGACGGAGGTTACCGGATGCCAGGGCGATCGCGCGCGCCTGAGTGCCGGATCGTGGATCGAGACGGGTGGCGCGCACCAGGTGCGGGCGGGCCGCGGCCTGGTCGCCGAGACCCAGCAGCGCTTCGGCCAGGGCCAGATGGCCGCGGGCGTCGCGGGCGTCGTAGCGCAGCGACTCACGCAGATGCCGGATCGCCACCTCGTAGCGTTGCAGCCGCAACAGGGCCTGGCCCAGCTCGCGCAGCGCCAGTGCCGAGGGCTCCGCCTGGGCGGCCCGGGTCGCCAGCGGCAGAGCTTGCTCCGGCGCTCCGCGGCGCAGCCACTCCGATGCCAGCTTCAGCGTCAACGACGCCGGGAGCCCGGGCAGCTCGGCGCAGGCGCGCAGCATCAGCGGCGCGTCGTCGGCGCCGACGCGGCTTCGGGCGATCGCCAAACCGACTTGCGGCAGCGGATCATCGGGGTCGGCGAGCTTCGCCCGATCGTAGGCTTCAGCCGCGATCACGGGAGCGCCGATCGAGAGCGCCGTCGTGGCGATGCTGCGCAGCTCGTCGCGGGTGGCGTGGCTCAGCTCGCGAGTCAGGATGCGCTGCGCCGTGGCCGGGTCGCCGACCGCGCGCGCCAGCAGGAGGTGGGCGCGCAGCGGTGCGTCGGAGGTCAGTGCGGGAGCGAGGACCTGGACCGCTTCGATCTCCGCCTCGATCGCCAGCAGCCCCTCGACGCAGCGAAAGCGCAAAGCGATGTCGCCGGGGTTGCTCTCCGCCGCGAGTTGGTAGAGGGGCGAGGCTTCCTCCCAGCGGCCGGAGCTGGCGCGAATCCGTGCCCGCGCCAGGGCGATCCGATGGTCGGCGGGGAAGCTGGTGGCCGCGCTGTCGAGCAGGGCGTTGGCACGTTCCGGTTGGGCGGCTCGCGCCCGGTGCTCCGCCATCGCCACCAGGTCGGCGGCCTCCACGGCTCCGGGGGCGCGCTCCAGCAGCAGAGCGGCGCTCTGCGGCGAGCCGGTCGCGGCCAGATGGGCCGCCAGGCGGCGGTAGGCCTGGTGATCGTTGGGTCGCCCCTCGGCCAGGTAGGCCCGCCACGAGGAGATCACCTCGCTGCGTTCGAGGGAGCCCCGTGGCGAGCTCGCAAAGGCCTGGTCGCGAGCGTGGGCGAACGCCCGCAGCAGCCGATCCGGACGGTCGGCGCCGGGTCTCTGGGTGCCCAGGACCTCGAGGGCGGCGGCGGGGTCTCCGCGGTGCAGAAGCAGCTCGGCGAGACCGCAGCGCACCTCGATCGATCGATCGCCCTGGTCGAAGGCGGCGCGCAGCTGGGCCTCTTCGGCCACCCGGTTGCCGGCCACCGCGTCGGCCGACTCGAGGAGCTTCTTGGCGGCGTCTCCGTGGAGCGGGTCGTCGACCCAGGGGGCGGCTCGGCGGCGCGCCGGATCCGCCATCCCCAGCGCCAGGTGGACCCGTGCCAGCTCCAGCGCGGTGCGCGCCCGCGCCGGCGCCAGGGCGAAGGCGCGGCGTGCTGCCGCGAGCGCCGCGTCGAGCTCTCCGCGCCGGCGCCGCAAGCGCGCCAGGTCGAGCAGGGCGTTGCTGCGATCGGCCAGCGCCAAGCGTGGATCGGTGCCCAGACCCCACCAGAGAGTGTCGGCCGCGCTGCTGTCGCCGACCGCGAGCGCGGTGAGTGCGCTCTGGTGGCGATAACCGGGTTGGGCGCAGGCGAAAGGCGAGGAGGCGCGCGCCACGCGCCAAGCCGCTTGAGGATCGTCGTCGTGGCGCAGCGCGGCCATCAGCCGTGCGTTCAGCTCGCAGTCGCCGCGGAAGCGCTCCAGCGCGGCCCGCAGGTCGGCGCAGGCGCCGGGCCATTGGTCGGCGCGACCGCGGAGCGCCGCCCGCGCCGCCAGAGCCGCGGCCGAGCTCGGCCACGCGACCACCAGCGAGTCGAGGATCCGCGCTCCCTCTCCTCCCGCGTTTGCGAACGCGCGGGCCACCCGGCGCCGTGCCACCTCGTCGAGCGTGGCGTCGATGGCCCGCAGCAGATCGGAGGCGGCGTCGAAGGCCCCGGCGCTGATCAGGAGCTCCGCCTGCTCCAGCGACAGGGTGTCGCTGCGGGCCAGAACCCGGCGCGCACCCTCCAGGTTGCCCTTTTGCAGCCGCGCGCGCACCAGCTGGCGGGAGATCGCCCCCTGCTCGGGAGCCAGCCGGTGGGCGCGGGCGAGCAGGAGCTCGGGATCGTCCTCTTCGAGCGCCAGCACCGCCAGAGCCTGCGCCGATGCCTGGGCCTGCCGGCGGATGATGTCGATCTCGGCGAGCGCCTCGAGGGGATCGTCGGTCGTGCGGGCCAGCAACAGGCGGGCATGGTGACGCGTGGGATGGCGAAGCAGAAGCTCTTCGAGCAGCGCGCGGGCCTGGGTGCCGCGCCCGGTGGCGATCATCAGCCGACTGGCGTCCTCGGCCAGCGCCACGTCGCGCAGAATCGCCTCGCGCCCCTCTTCGAGCAGCTCGAAGTCGTTGCCCGGCGGAGGCGCACGGCGATCCCGCAGCAGCGCGATCAGGCCGCGCAGCGCGGGCCGATGCTCCGGATCCGACGCGAGCGCACGACGAAACGACTCCGCCGCCACGTCGCGCTGCCCGCGGGCAGCCAGGGTCGCGGCTCGAGCGGCGTGGCCCACGGCGGAGTCCGGGGCAAGGTCCAGCGCCCGCTGGGCGGCCGCCAATGCGCCCTTGAAGTTGCCTTTGGCTCGCAACGCGGCCGCCGAGAGCGCGTGGCCCCTGGGATCACCGGGCTCCTGGAGGGCGGCCTTGCGGAGCATTCGCTGGCCCTGCTCGATCCGGCCGCATTCGATCGCCAGCTCGGCCAGGTCCAGCAGATCCTCGTGGTCCTCGACGGGGAGCTCGGCGGCCAGTCGCGCCAGCTCCGCGGCGCGCGCTGCATCGCCGCCGGCCAGCGCATCGCCGGCCAGCTCGATCAGGCCCCGCGGGTGGAACACCGATGCGGGGGGATCGTTCATCTGCGGCGCCGACCGCGCGGCGGCGGCAGCAGGCGGGGATTCGGGCGGCGGCAGCGCCATGGCGCCCGCGAGCAGCAGCGCGACGGCCTTCACTCGCTGTCCTGAGCCTCCCCGTTTTCCACATCGCCCAGCGAGCGGAAAGCCTCGACGATCACCAGCACGAAGAGGATCCCGAGCAGTCCGACGAGCGTGTAGTAGAAGTAGATCGACATGGTCGGCCCCGAGCGAGATGCGGATTGCACCGCAGAGCCTAGCACGCGCCGCGCTCGGCCCGCGCGCCCCTGACCCTTGCGCTCCGTCGCCGCCCGCAGAGTGTGCTAAGTTCCCGCGACTTCGTGAAAAGCGCAGTCGTGGAGCATCGGTTAAGACATCGAAAGGACCCGAAATGAGACGCCCAGGCCATCTTTCCTTGCTCGCGGCGTTGGCGCTTTTCAGCGCCGGTTGCGCCACCAAGGGCTATGTGAACGACCAGATCGCGGCGCTCGAGGCCCGATTGAACGGCTCGATGGGCGAGAGCCTGGCCGCACAGAACGCGCTGATCGCCGCCAACAAGAAGACCGCCGGAGAGGCCCTGCGCAGGGCGACCGAGGCCGGCAAGCTGGCCGAGGGGCAGCTCCTGGGCCAGGCGATCATGACCAACGAGGATGTTCGCTTCGAGGTCGACAGCTATGTGTTGAGCGAGGACTCACGCGCGGTCCTGGCGAGCCTGATCGGCAACCTGAAGCAGTCCAACAAGAGCGTCTATATCGAGGTGCAGGGCCACGCCGATGCCACCGGATCCGAGGCATACAACATGGAGCTCGGCGAGGAGCGCGCCGAGGCGGTGGTCGACTACCTGCATCGCGAGCACCAGATCCCGCTGCACCGTCTCTCGGCCTTCTCCTACGGCGAGAGCATGCCCGTGGCCGACAACGAGAGCACCGACGGACGCGCCATGAATCGTCGCGTCGTCGTGGTGGTCATGAGCTGATCGGCACTGCTGTCAGAACAGCGCATAGAAGAAGGGCAGCAGGGTCGAGGTTTCGACTACCAGGATGAACAGGCCGAAGAAGAGCAGCACGAAGAGGATCGGCGCCATCCACCAGCGGCGGGTGGCGCGCAGATAGAGTCCCGCCTCGCGGAAGATGCTGAAGTAGCTCTTGATCGAAGGGCTCATCGGGTCGCCTCTGGTTGCTCGGGAGTCGAGTCACGCGCGGCGGAGCGGCAGCAGCGAAAGCCGTCGTCTCCGCCGGTGTACTCCATGTTGTGAGAGTGATTGCGGAAGCTGCAGGTCAGCATCCGCCCGGCCATTCCGAGGTCTCCGCCGCGCAGAATCGGATAGCCGCGGTGTGATCCGGTGGGCCAGGGCAGGCCGTGATTGTCGTTCGATCGACGCAGGTCGGAAACCCACTCGTTGACGTTTCCGAGCATATCGACCACCCCGTAGCCGCTGGCGCAACGCGGGTGCTCGCCGGCCGCGGCGAGCTCTTCGCTGCCGACGATGTCGGTGTGGCACCAGTCGGGCTCGAAGCGGTCCCCGTAACCGTAGCGCAGGCCCCGCGGACCCTTGCAGGCCTTCTCCCACTCTGCTTCGGTGCACAGCCGCTTGCCGAGCGCTTTGCAGCGCGCTTGCGCCTCGTACCAGCTCAGGTCGGTCATCGGTGGCTCACCCTCGATGTTGGGCCAGGGGTAGCGGTCGATCCAAAAGGCCTCGAGGCGCACTTCGTGCGGCAGGAAGTGGGTGTGGGGAGGGGCCCCGCCCGGCGCGTCGCCGATCACCATGTCGCTCTCGAAACGGTCGCCCATGATGAAGGTCCCCGCGGGGACCGGGACCATGCCCTCGGTTCCTGGGGTGCGGCTTGGGGCGTCGGCCTGAGCGCCGGCGCCGGTGGCGGCGAGCGCAACGAGGCAGACCAGGGCGGCGCAGCGCCGATCATGGTGAAGCATACGCGGAGCCTACCACCGGCTGGGGGCGTGGGGCTCAGCCACCGGATAGGATGCCCTGCTCGAGGAGGGCGGCTTCGATCTCGGCCGCGATGATCTCGAATCCGGCCGGGTTCGGGTGCACCGCGTCGAAGAAGAGCGCCTCGTCCGGCGCCCGATCGAGGGCAGCCGCGGTGAAGGCCTGCGCAACGTCGACGCAGTGCACGCCGCCCCCGCCGGACGCGCGGAGAATCTCGTTGGCCTGGCTGTGGGCACGCTGCGGAGCGACGTCCAGATCGATGGCCGCCAGCCACTCCTCGCGGGCCTCCTCGGTGCGCCAAAGCTCGCTGTAGACCACACCCAGCTGATGGCGAAGATCGGATCGACTGTCGTCGATGCGTGCCGCCTCGCGCAGCTCTTCGAGAGCGGCCTGCCACTGCGACTCATCCGCCAGCCGTCGCCCTTCGTCGAAATGTTGCTGCCAACGCCCCGCCTCCTTCGCCGACAGGTGCTCGAAGTGAAAGGACTGAAAGGGCGGGTGCTTCAGATTCGAGGGGACGGTCAGCAGCAAGAGCGGCGTGCCGTGGTCGCGACACATCTGTGCCAGACGGCCGATGTTGGTTTCGAAATCGAGCAGCGTCAAGAAGCGACGGTTGATATGTTGCTGCGCCGCCTCACGATGATCGCGTGGCTGCTCACTGGGCTGCACCTCCTGGCCGGGATTCCAACCGGCTCCGTGCAGCGTGTCGAGCGCCCAGCGTCGCATCAGCACGTAGAGTCGAATGCGATTCAACGTGATCTGCAGACGCAGAGCCCAGGGAGAGCGGCTGACGAACGCACGGTTGAGATCGTAGTTCACGAAATCGTTGTGCGCCGAAAACACGATCAGCGCGTCGGGCTGGTATTCCAGTACCTCTTTGGCGATGAGCACCAACTGGTTGGAGTCGTAGCCGACGCCGCCACAGTTGATCACGCGTGTCTTGGCGCCGGGATGGTGCTGGTCGAGCCGCTCCTGGAGAACGCGCGGAAAAGCGTCGCGACCGCCGGTGGGCCAGCCGTAGACGATCGACCCGCCCAGACAGAAGAGCCGCGTGGCGCCCGGCTCTTTGTCGACCGGGAACTCCTGGTGGTTGAACTCGCCGTAGGAGTACCAGCCGGTCTTGGAGCGGTTGGTGACATGATAGGCGCGTCCTCTGTCCAGGGTCTTGACGCCGAAGAGCCGATACTCGTCGAGATCGAGATGGTGGCGGAAGGGATCCTCGCGCGCGCCGGCTTCGCCGTAGCCGAAGAGACGCAAGCCGAGCTCGGTCAGAGCCAGCAATCCGCAGCCGAGCGCGAGCGGCGCCAAGGTGTGGAGCAGGGCCCTGCGCGAGGGAAGCAAGGGGCGGCCGGAGCGCACCCTTCGGTAGCCGGCATGGGCGCCGATCAGCAGCGCGCCGAGGGCGAGCAGCCACGCCGCCCAGGGGCTGGAGGGCGGCTGGTCCGCGGCGCTGGTGCTGACGCCGCGCAAGCGATCGAGCACCTCATCGAGCTGCTCGAGCTCTTGCGGCTCGGCGGCGTCGCGATGCCCTTCGAGGACCTCGATCGCCTCTGTCCTGCCCAGCTCGCCGAGTCCGCGGATAGCGGCGATGCGCACCGAGGAATCGCCGTCGCCGAGCATCGTCACGAGATGGGGGTAGGAGATCGCGTAGGGGGGATCGGGTTGGCCGATGGTCTCGGCGGCCCAGCGCCTCAGGGCCGGGGACGAATCCTCCAGCCAGGGCAGGCAGAGGGCGATCTGGATGCGCGGCGCCAGATCGGAGAGCACTCGCATGGCTTCGCTGGCCGGGTCCTCCTGGTCGATCGACTGCAGCTCCTGGGCGTGCAGGCGGTTGGCCAGCAGGCGGGCGTTCACTCCCAGCGGCAGACGCAGCCGTGAGAGCAGACCGCGGTCCGAGTCGTCGAGCCCCAGGCCCGGAGAGTCGAGCTCGAAGGCGGCGCGCAGATGGACCAGCACGCGCTTGATATCCTCCACCAGGTAGCGGGGCGCCAGCCGACGCCGCACCAGCTCCGGCAGCGTGGGCCTCTGGATCAGGATCTGCTCGACGGTGGACTGGGTCTCCATGTCGAGATGGGTCTGTTCACCGGCGGCTGCCTCTCCTCGGAAGATCCACAGCCCGAGCAAGGGAAAGACGGCGGCATCCGTCGGGGAGGCCTCGATCGCGGCCAGGGCGACACGGCGGGTCAGAGGATCGGGGACTTCGAGCAGCGCCGCCGCCGCCTCGCTGCCGCGCGGGATCCTCGCCAGCAACGCGGCACAGCCGAGGCGGAACTGGTACGGCTCTTCCGGCGCGCGCAGCAATTCCACCAGCTCGGTGATGGCTCCGCGCTCGATCAGGCGGTTGCCCAGCTGCGATTCCCCGAGGGCGGTGCCGCTCTGGTGAAGCGCGCGCAACGAGTCCGCGATCGCCTCAGGGCTCTCCGGGGCGGCATCGGCCGGCGGCGCCGCGCCGGTGAGAAGGGCCAGGAGCAGCGCGGGCAGCAGGGTCCGGCGGCGAGGTCGGGCAGGGCGCCGGGTGCGCGGCAGCGGCCTGGTCACCGACCTGCCCGGGGAGCCAGCGCCAACGCCAGCGCGGCGCTGCGACGCACCCCTTCCTCGGGATCCTGCTCGGCGATCGTTGCCAGAGCCTGGCGCGCTTCGCGGCAGGCGCGCTCATAGCCGACCGTCACCGGCAAGACCCGGCCGAGCGCCCAGGCGCTGCGCGCTCGCACGTGCTCGTGGGCCAGGTTCTCGGGGGAAAGAAGTGCCGCGCTCAGGTGGGGCAGCGCCTCGGGCGAGGGCGTCGCTCCCAGGGCGCGGGCGGCAGCCTCGCGCACCTGCCAGCAGCGGTCCTCCAGCGCCCGGATCAGTCCGGGCACCGCGCCGCGGGCGCGCAGTGCGCCCAGCGCGTCGGCGGCGGCGGCGCGCACCGAGGGATCGGCATCCTCCAGGGCGCGGCGCAGCTCGGCGGATGCCGTGCCGAAGCGCAACAGAGCCAGCCCTCGACAGGCGGCGATTCGCACCTCGCGCTCGCCCGAGCGCAGCAGGGCGACGAGGTGGGTCGACGCGCCGGTGCCACCAACTCGGGCCAGCCCGTGCGCGGCCGCCGCGCGCACCAGGGGATTGGTGTCGCGGGCACCGAGCTCGGCGAGGCGCTCGAGATCGCCGGGGCCGGCATGGGAGCCCAGGGCGAGGGCCGCGGCGCGGCGTACCTGTGGGTGCCCATCGTCCAGCGCCGCGCGCAGGGCGGCGGCGATCTCCTCGGAGGCGGGAAGCCGGGCCACGGCGCGGGCCGCGGCGGCCCGCGCGGGACCGCTCGGATCGTCGCGGAGCATGCTGAGCAAAGGCCCGGCCACCGCGCCGCGGGGGTAGCCGCAGTCTCCAACCAGTCTCAGCGCGGCGCCGCGCACCATCGGATCCGGGTCGCCGAGCCGGGCTTCGATCGACGCGCCCAGCCCCGGCTCCTTCAGCGGGGCCGGAGCCTGCGCCGCCAGTCCGTCGAGCGCCGCCGCGCGGACCCGCGGGTCCGAATCCTCGAGCAGCTCCGCCAGCCGCTTGCCGGCCTCTTCTCCTCCGGTCCGGGCCAACCCCCGTGCCGCCAGGAGACGCCGCTTCGGATCGTCCGCGGCCAGAGCCTGCTCGATCGCGGGGGAGGCGCCGGGGCTGCCCAGGTGGACCGCCGCGAAGAGTGCCTCGAAGGAGGCCGAGCCCCCCAACGCCTCGAGCACCGCGTCGCCCGCGGCCTGGTCCTTCAGGATCCCGGCGAAGCGTGGAAACCAGGGCCCTTCGCCGGCACGCAGCGCGCCCAGGAAGCGGCTCTCTTCCGTCTCGTCGCCCCCGGCGCTCGCCAGCAACGAAACGCTCAGCACGGCGGCCCAGCGACCCGCTCTCATTCGCTTCCTCCTGGGAGAACCTCTCGTTCCAGCGTCTCCAACGCCGCTTCCGCCATCAGCCGGTAGCCGCGCCGCGAGGGATGGACGGAGTCGACGAAGAGATCACGCATCAGGTAGTCCCCGCGCGCGATGGCGTCCTGCTCGAAGGCGCGGATCGGGTCGATCAGCGGTACGTCCATCGACAGCGACACCCAGGAGAGGATGGTGTTGAGCTCCTCGAGCATTCCCAGACCGGGATGCCCCAGGCGCTTCGCCTGGTCCCAGGCGCAGGCCGCGCCCTCGATCTCTCCGAGCTGGCCGCGGGCGACCGCCAGGGCATGATAGAGATCGATCAGCTGCTGATTGCCCCTTGCGGCCGGGCCTCGCGGCCCGATCTCGAGCTCCAGCAGCCGCTGGGCACCGATCTTGGCCCGCGCCGCCTCCCCGGCCCAGATGCGCGGCAGCACCTCGCATCCGCGCAGCTCGAAGCCGTCCTCCTGGCGCGGCAGCCGGAAGATGGCGATCTCGGCGCCGGCGTCGCGCACGATGCGCACCATCTCGGCCAGCGAATGCTCGTAGTGAACGAGCGTCCCGATCTGCTCGGCCGCCCCTTCGGTCGGCTCCCACTTGACGTTCTCTTCGGGCAGCATCGGCTTGCCGAACATGTCGAGGGTGCGGGGATCGGTGCGGTCCTCGCCTCCCTCCGAGGGACCGGCGAAGCGCAGCTGTACCTCGAACACCGCCCGCTTGAGCGCCAGGAAGGCGCGGCTGCGATAGAGCAGGCGTTGCAGCTCGATGAGGCGCGGATCGCGCTCGATCAGGCGCCGGTAGAAGAGCGGCTCGTCGGTCTCGTTCTGCCCGCACGAGATCAGGATCAGGTCGGGCTCGAGCCGCACCACCTCCTTGACCAGCTGCAGAATGCGGTAGGAGGCGTAGCCGTTGGCGCCGCAGTTGATCACCTCGAAGCGCCGCGATCCGCGCAGCGCCTGTGCCTGTTCGGCCAGGACCTTCTCGAGCCGTTTGGGGTAGGAGAAGACGATCGAGTCCTGCCCACCGATGCCGTAGCCCCAGGTCACAGAGCCGCCGAAGCAGAACACCCGGTAGGTGTCTGGGGCCTTGCTCGCCGGGAAACGCTCGTTCCGGAAGATCCCCTGGTCGAGCTTGCGCGGATTGGTGCGCAGGAAGGTGGGATCGTCGGGATCGGGGACGAAGAGGGGATGGAGGCCGTAGAAGCCGACGAAGGGGTCCTCCATCTCCAGCGGGCGGCCCAGGGCGGCGTCGCCGGCGCGCGCCAGCGCTTCCAGTGCGGCCAGAGTCAGGGCGACCGAGAGCAGGGCGAAGAGGTACTTGCGCAGTCCCATGGTGCTGCGAATCCTACTACCTCTCGGTCGTTGGCAGTGCGCGGCGTGCGGCGCATCCGCTATCCTGTGCCGCCTCCGCACCAGAACCTCCATCGCCCCCCGACCCTGACAGGAGTCGAAACGCTTGAAGATTCTCGGGATCTCCTACATGTACCACGACTCCGCGGCGGTATTGTTGGTGGACGGTCGACTGGTCGCCGCCGCCGCGGAGGAGCGCTTCAACCGACTGAAGCACTCGATCGAGTTTCCGGAGCAGGCGGCGCGCTACTGCCTGCGCCAGGGCGGCCTCGACGTCTCCGAGCTCGACTGCATCGGGTTCTACGAAAAACCCCTGCTCAAGTTCGAGCGCTTTCTGACCGCCCACATGGCCTATTTTCCGCGCTCCTACACCGCCTTTCGCCGCTTCATCCCGCTCTTTCTGACCCGCAAGCTGCACATTCCGGGCACCATTCGCGAGAGCCTGGACTACCGCGGCGACATCTTCTTCGCCGAGCACCACCCGGTGCACGCCGCCAGTGCTTTCTACCCCTCGCCCTTCGACCGGGCCGCGATCCTGACGGTCGACGGCACCGGCGAGTGGGCCACCACCTGCGTGGGACTGGGGGAAGGCGACACGATACGCCTGTTGCGCGAGCTGCGTTGGCCGCATTCGATCGGACTGCTCTACAGCGCCCTGACCGCCTATCTCGGCTTTCGGGTCAACGGCGGCGAAGGCAAGGTGATGGGACTGGCGCCCTACGGCGACCCCGAACGCTTCATCGAGCCGCTGCGCCGGCTCTCCCCTTCGGCCGGCGACGGCAGCTTTCGACTCGACCTCTCCTACTTCGACTTCCACTACAAGACACGCATGGTCAGCCCCAAGTTCGAGCAGCTCTTCGGCACGCCGCGCGAGCCCGAAGGGCCGATCGAGGAGCACCATCGCGACGTGGCGGCGGCGCTGCAGCTCAGATCGGAGGAGCTGCTCCTGGAGATCTCCCGCCACGCATACGAGAGCACCGGGGCGACCGACCTGTGCATTGCCGGTGGCGTCGGCCTGAACAGTGTCGCCAACGGACGCATCCTGCGCGAGACACCATTCGAGCGGATCTTCGTTCAGCCCGCTTCGGGAGACGATGGCGGCGCACTCGGTGCCGCGCTCTACTTGCAGCATCATCTTTTCGGGGATGGGGTGCGGGTGCCCATGGAACACGCCTGCTGGGGCCCGGAGTTCGGCGATGCCGAGATCGCCGCCTTTCTCGCCCGGCAGGGCATCGCGGCCCAGGCTCTGGAAGAGGCGGATCTGCTCGAGCGCTGCGCGGGAGCGTTGGCCCAGGGACACATCGTCGGCTGGTTCCAGGGGCGCATGGAGTACGGGCCGCGCGCTCTGGGAAACCGCAGCATCCTGGCCGATCCGCGCGGGGCCGACATGAAGGACGTGCTCAACGCGCGGGTAAAGCACCGCGAGTCGTTTCGTCCTTTCGCGCCCGCGGTGCCGCTCGAGCGGGTCGCGGAGTTCTTCGATCTGGAGGGCCCCAGCCCCTACATGCTGCTGGTGGCGGCGGTTCGCGACCAATGGGTCGAGCGCTTGCCGGCGATTACCCACGTCGACGGTACGGCTCGCGTCCAGACGGTGACGCCCGAATCGAATCGGCTCTTCTATCGACTGCTGGAGGCCTTCGAGCGGCACTCCGGCGTGCCGGTGCTGCTGAATACGTCGTTCAACGTGCGTGGCGAGCCGATCGTCTGCTCCCCAGAAGACGCCTGGATCTGCTTCCAGAAGACCGATATGGATGCGCTGGTGCTGGGCCGCTGGTGGATCGATGCTCAGCGCGAGGCGCAGCAGCGAAATCCGTCGTCGGGGTAGCGTTCGCCGGGGAAGTGGAAGTGCTCGCGGTGGGCGCAGCGCCACTCCCGCTGGCTCTCGCCCCAGTCTCCGCCGCCGCGCAGCATCGGCAGCTCGGCGAGCGGTGGCGCATCGGGGGGAAACTTCGATTCGGCGGCGAAAATGCCGTAGTTGGGCTCGCGAGGCGAGGTCTCCAGCTCGGTGCGGGTCAGGGTCGACGCCGTCCATTCATTGACGTTTCCGACCATGTCGGCGACACCGAAACCCGACACGCAACCTGGGAAGACGCCGTTGCGGCGCATGGCGTAGGAGTCGAAATCGCCGGGGGTGAAGCAGCGCTCGGGATCGAAGCGAGCGCCGTAGGGCAGCGCGGAGCTCTTCGGACCTTTGCAGGCGCGCTCCCATTCCCCTTCGCGGCACAGGCGCTTGCCTTGCATGGCGCACAGATAACGCGCCTCGAACAGGGTCACGTTCACGGTGGGGAATACCCCCCCGCGTCCGGGCCAGGGGTAGGGATCGATGCCGAAGGCGGGGACCATGATGGTGTCGTTCTCGGCTTCGGTCGGATAGCGCAAAGGGCTGTGCGGGTCGCTGCCCCATACCAGCAGCCCGGCCGGAATGAAGATCGGCTCCACCGGCGGCGGCAGCGCGCGCGCGCGCCGGTCGGGAGGCAGCAGCCGCACCGCGCCTACCGACAGCTCCGGCGGCGGGTTCTCGAACACCACCGTGAGTGTCGTCACCTCGCCGCCCGCGAGCCAGCGCGGCGAATCACCGACCGGAAAGCGGATCCGGCCGGGGCCGGCGAAGGCGACGAGCTTCTGAGTATCGCGGCGCTGGGCATGACTGCGGGTGGTCCAGTAGAGACGGCCGCGCAAGGGCGCCGCGCCGGTCGGCAGATCGAGCCCAACCTGGATCGCGCCGACCTGCACCGGCGATAGCTCGAGCGAGCGCCTGAGCAGGCAGAAGGTGCCGCCGGTCCAGGAGAAATCGTCGCGATCGAAGGGCTCGGTCGGCATCGAGTTCACGCTGCCGCCCGGGGCCCCGGGATGCCATTCCCAGTCGCCGGCGGATTCGCCCCAGCGCACTGGTGCGCGCTCGTGCGCTGCCTCTTGGGTGGCGCGCAAGAGCTCCGGGAGGGCGGAGCTGAGGTCGATGAAGTCGCTGATATCCTGCTCCCAGAGCAGGATCAGGGGCTCGTCGCGCGGTGCCGGCGGCGCGCTGGGCGATGGCGCCGATGGGCGCAGCTGCACCCGGCGACGCCGCGGGCGAGCGAGCGGGGCGGCCCCCGGCTCGGCGGCCGGGAGCAGCCCGGCGAGATCGAGGCGCGAGCCGTCTTCGAGGCGTAGGGCGTGGTCGGGGCGGTGGAAGGCCGGAGGCGGACCGGGCGCGTCGGCATAGAGCGCGCGCAGCGCGTCGACTACCTCGTCGGGTGTGTCCCAGAGGACGATCCCGCGCCCGGCGGCCGGTGGCGGGTAGCGGCGCTCGATCCCGCGCACGACCCGGGCGATCGCGATTTCGTCGAGGCCGCTTTCGCTTCGCGGTGCGGCGGCGCCGGGTTCGCGTTCCTGCTGGCAGGTCGGGAGCAGCGCGGCGAGTGTCGCCACGGGCAACCAGCGTCGTAACAGGGACCGGAAGCTACACTCCATCTGGGCGCCTCCTCCGCTCCACTCGTGTCGTTCTCTCGAAGCACAGCCACGACACCGGTGGCCGCGGATCGGAGGCGGCCAGACGCCAGCCCGGGAGTGGCGCCCGCAGCACCAGTCCCTGTGCTCCCCGCCAGTCGAGCCAGGTGCCGAGCAGGGAAGGGCGCTGCTCCAGGTTGTGCCTGGCCAGCACCAGCCAATCGACCTGCTCGCGGTCCAGGTAGTGCAGAAAGTCGCCGGCTGTGGGAAGCTCGGGAAGCTCGGAGAGTGTCTCTCCCTGGATCTGTGCGTACCACTGGAACTCGTAGCGCGCACTGCCGCTGTAGCCCTCGGCGTCGTAGACCAGCGTGTCGAATAGATAGGTGTCGCCAGGCTGGACCGAGCTCTCCAGGAAGGCCAGCAACTCCGCCTGGTTGTCGTCCTCGCGATAGGCGTGCAGAGGATTGGCGTAGGAGCGGGCGAAACCGAGGTAGCCGGTGAAGCAGATCAAGGCAGTCGCGAGCAGCAGCGTCGTGGTGCCCGGCAGGCGCTGCTCGACCGGTTGGGTCATTCCGGCCAGTGGAACGGCGGCGTAGAGGTAGACGAAGGGGACGATCGGCAACAGAAAACGTGGATCGCCCAGGATCTGATGGGTCCAGGAGAAGAGCGAGTAGAAGATCCCCATGTGCAGCGCGACCCAGAGCAACGATTTGTGGTCGCGCCAGTGGAGAATCGCACCGGTGAGCGCCAGCAGGGCGAGAAGCAGGCTCAACGCGGTGCGCGGCTGCATGTCGTTCAGCACCGCGGAGGGATCGAAGGGAAGAATATTGTTGTTGAGCATGCGGTGCAAGTTGACCGCCTGCTCATAGGTGCCGAGCTCGATGCGCGCCGCCACGTCGGCCCAGCTGTGGGTGTCGATGTACTGCGAGAACGACACCGGCGACTCGCGAATCGCGTCGGGGTCCCATTCGTCGGCCCAGAGCGAGTTGTTGTTGAAGTTGTAGGTGGGGCTGCCGTAGACGATCAGGTTGCGTACGAAGAGCGGTGAGCCGGCCAGGAAGAGGCAGAGGAAGAAGAGCCAGAAGTGCTTGCTCCGCAGCGCTCGAAACCGTGTGCCGAGACAGATCGCGCCGGCCGACGATGGGATCAGGAACAGACCGGGACCCTTGCTGAGGAAGGCCAGGCCGGCGAAGATGCCGGCCAGACCCCAGAGCCGGGGGCGCTCGAAGCCCTCCACCACGCAGTACCAGGTGAGCAGAATCCACAGGAGCAGGAAGGGTTCGACCGTGACCACGGTGCTCAGGCGCAGGAAGTTGGCATTGAAGAGCAAGAGCAGCGTCGCCACCACCGCGACGGTCTCGCCGGCGCGTTTCCTGACCAGGAAGAACAGGGTCAGCAAGGTCAGCCAGCCGCTGGCGAGCGTTGCCAGCTTGGCCTCGGGGAAGTACTGGATATCGCGCCGGGCGAAGAGGGAGAGGATCAGATGATAGAGCGGATTCTGCTCGGCATCGGGCCACTGGCCGGTGTACGACTGCCAGAGGAAGGAGCCGATGCCGCCCGACTCGGAGATCCCCAGGGCGCAGGAAAGATAGACCCCGGTGTCCATGATCGAGGGATCGTCGGCGGCCTGGATGAGCAGCAGGCCCATGGCCCAGAAGGCGGCCGAGAGGGCGGCCGCGAAGAGCAGCGCGCGGGCTCGGGGGGCGGTGATCTCGGGAATCGTCATGGCAGCTGGAACTCGAAGCAGCAGTCGTAGATGCACTCGATGGCGTCGGAGGGCTCACTCTTCGCCTGGGTGACGGCGACCACCACCATGCGCTCATGGAGATCGAAGAATATGTTGCGATGGACCAGCTCGGCCAGGGGCTCCAGGGAGATCGTCTGGCCGCGGTGCATCAGCGTGGCGGGTCCCAACTCGCCCTGGCGCAGGATCAGCGAGGTCAACAGGCTGTTGATGTTGGCGCCGTTGATCAGCTTCTCTTCGAAGGGCGCCCGGTCGAGATACTTCATCACCACCGAATCGAGCTCCTCGATGTCGTCGATGCGTTGCAGGATCAGGTGCGTGGCCGCGGTGTCGAGCAGACGGTCGAGGAGCCGGTCGCGGCTGTAGGGTTGGGTGTAGTCGACATCGAAGAAGGTCGCGCCGCAGGTGGCGACGGAGCAGAAATCGACCATGACCACCGGGCAGAGGACCCGCATCGGCGCTGCGCCGGTCTCGTTCTCGGTCAGCCAGGCATCGCACGCGATGTAGCCGGCCATCGAAATCTGATCGTACTTGTCGCGCAGAAACGACTCGTCGCCGACGTAACGCCGATAGTCTCCGAAGGCACCCCAGCGGCCGACCATGAGCAATCCCACGGCGATGCCCGGCCCGATCCAGGCCAGCACTCGCAGGCGCAACACCTTGAGCAGCACCTGCTCGGCCGTGAACACCATGAAGAGCAACAGCAGCCCGAGGCCGAAAAGGGTGTAGCGCAGGTCGGCCTCGTAGAAGGTGAAGGCCGCCGTATGCGCCACGAAGTAGAGATAGACCGGAGAGAAGCGCACGAAGCAGGCGGCCCCGAGTGCCAGCGCGATCGCCGCCCCTTGCCAGAAGGGTGTATCGGCGATCCGATTCAGGTCGAAGCTGCGGTAGAGCCAGCTGGTCTGGATGCTGTAGGGGGCGTCGAGATTGAGGATCGCCAGCATGGCGTTGCGCACCGTGTCGCGAAACACCGCGAGCAGGGGGCCGGAGTCTCCGGCGGCGAGCGCCGCCCACATGCTCTGCTGGTTGATCTGGCGATAGGCGAGATACTCGCCGGCGGAGCGGAACACTGGGATGCTGAGCAGCAAGAAGAGGACGAATCCGGTGCCGCAGACCAGCCAGTAGCGCCGCCAGAGACGCATCGCATCCGAGCCCCACCCGTCGCGGCGCCAGGTGCGAAATCCCAGCCAGAGCGTCGCGCAGGGAATGATGATCCCACTGATTCGGGTCAGGATGACCAGCGACGAGAGCACGCCGGCCACGACCATCAGGCGCCGCTCGCCGCGCCGCCAGCCGAGCGCCATTGCGTAGAGCGCCGCGAGGGTCAGGAAGATGTAGAGGATGTTGTACTGAATTGTGGAGGCGAAGCAGATGTCGAGCAGGCTGAGACACATCAACAGAGCCGCGCTGAGCGCCGCGAAGGTCGAGGTCACTTCGCGCCCGAGCAGGTAGAGCAAGACCACCGCTCCGACGCTCGACACCAGGGTGACGCTCTTGGCGAGCAATAGATTTTCCGGACCGAAGAGCAGCTCCAGGAGCGCCAGAAGCGCTACGTAGAACACTCCCTCGTCGTAGGTGAAAATGGTCATGATGTCGCCGGTCGCGATCCGCGCACCGATGAACCAGTACCAGTTCGACCCCTCGCTGAGCTCGGCGTTGAAGACCACCAGGCGGATCGCCAGCGCCGCCAGGCCGATCAGCAGCGGCACCGCGATGCGGCCCGCTCGGGACAAGAGGGGCGACATCAAGGCTTCGCCAAGCGCGTGCCTTCCAGGTAGAGCACGTCGATTCCGGTTCCGGCGAAGCAGAGCAGGGCGTCGTCCGGCGAGCAGACGATCGGCTCTCCACGCACGTTGAAGCTGGTATTGAGCACCACGGGCGTTCCGCTGAGCTCGGCGAAGGCCGAGATCAGGCGATGGAAGAGCGGCGAGTCGTCGCGGTTCACGGTCTGCAGCCGCGCCGAGCCGTCGACATGGGTGACGGCCGGGATCTCGGTGCGTTTCTCCGCCCGAACCGGACAGATTTTGAGCATGAAGGGGGTCGGTCCCTCGATCTCGAAGTACTCGGCGGCGCGCTCTTCCAGCGCCGCCGGGGCAAAGGGCCGGAAGCCCTCGCGATGTTTGACCCGAGCGTTGAGGTGGTCCTTCATCGTCGCCTGCCGCGGGTCGGCCAGGATCGAACGATGGCCGAGGGCCCGCGGACCAACCTCCATGCGGCCCTGGAACCAGCCGACGATGCGTCCGGCGGCGATGTCGCGGGCCGCATGTTCGGCCGGCGTGTCGAGCGCTTCGATAGTCACGGAATCGAGCCTGGAGCGCTGCCGATCGATCGCGGCGGCGACATCGGCCGCGGTCCAGGCCGGTCCCCAGGCGGCATGACCCAGGTGGCGCTGGGCGCCGGGACGCTGGAGTCGGAAATGGTGCAGCAGCAGCGCGCCACCGAGCGCGGTTCCGGCGTCGTTGGCGGCCGGCTGCACGTAGATCTCGTCGAAGGGCCCCTCGCGCACCAGGCGTCCGTTGGCGGCGCCGTTCAGGGCCACTCCGCCGGCCAGGCAGAGGCGTTTCAGTCCGGTGCGCCGCGCGAGCTCCGCGGCGAGGTGCAGGAAGATCGTCTCGGTATGGGCCTGCAGCGAGGCCGCCACGTCGTGGTGGTGATCGTCGAAGGGCCCCTCGGGTACCCGGCGCGGTCCGAAGCGCTCGATGAAGCGCTGCGTCACGTAGTCCTGCTTGCCCAGGTGGACGTCGAAATAGCGCATGTCGAGACGCAGCCGGAAGCCGGGACCGAGGCGCAGGATCTCGGCGAAGTCGTCGGCGTACTTCGGGCTGCCGTAGGGCGCCAGCCCCATCACTTTGCCCTCGCCGGAGTTCTCTTTGAAGCCGAGATACTCGGTCACGCAGAGGTAGAGCAACCCGAGGCTGTGGGGATAGGCGATTCGCTCCAGCACCTCGTAGCGGTGGCCGCGGGCTCGCGCGGCGAGGGTGGTGTGGGCCTCGCCGTTGGCGTCGATGATCAGCACCGCCGCCTCGTCGAAGCCCGAAGGGCAGAATGCCGATGCGATGTGGGCGGCGTGGTGATCGGCGTAGTGGAACTTGCCCCGGAATCCGAGTGTTCGAAACTCGCGCTTGACTCCGAGCATGCGTCGCAAGATGTCGGTTCGGCCCTCGCTGACTACCGGGCGCCCGGCGCTCGACGACGATTGCCCGGCTCCCGGCGTCAGCCTTGGCCACCAGGCCGCCGCCTTGGCGAGGGCGGCGATCCAGGCCCGTTTGCTCAGCCCGCGCCAGGGTCGCCAGAAGTAGACCGCGTGGTCGACCTCGGCGAGTGTGATGCCGGCATCGGCCAGGAGTGCCTCGAGCGCCAGGCGAGGAAACGCGGACGTGTGTTTCTGGCGGGTGAAGCGTTCCTCTTCCACGAAGCCGGCGATCTCGCCGTCGCGCAAGAGGCAGACCGCACTGTCGTGCATGTGGCAGTTGACGCCCAGGATGTAGAGCGGGCGGTGTCTCATTGCAGCTCGATCCATGTGTAGCTACGGCCGTTTCCGTTGGGGTCGCTGCCGTCGCTGGTAGAGAAGAACACCTTGCCCTGCCAGTGGCTGTAGCGCCCCCCCCCGGAGCGCCGGATCGCCTGGTGGCCCTGGTGGGCGGGCCCCAGCGGCACGTCGTCCTCCAGCAGCGCCAGCCGCGACCGGCCCACCCGATTTGGCTCGTCGCTCGGGACGTTGGCGGGGACGTCCATCACGTAGGAAGCACCGCCGTCGTGCGGAAAGTAGCCGTCGACGTCGCTGCCGCGGCGCAAGGGCTGGGAGCCGATTCTATAGACACGGATCTCTGGATGGTGCACCGAGTAGTCGTAGGGCAGTGCCGGGAAGCGGGCGATCAGCGCGGTTCCCGGATGGGATTGGAGCTCGACATAAAAATTCCGATAGGGCCGAGTCTCGGGATTGCCGTACATCCACTGAGAGAGCACCACGTAGTCGGGCGCCAGGCGCAGCAAGGCGGGGAAGTCTCCTGTGTCGCGATTCGCGTGCAGCGCGTAAGTCTGGAGAACCATGTCGCGGGCGACCCGTGCCGCCATCTGTTCGGCAGCGTCGAGGCTCGTCGCGTCGAGCTCCAGGGCCATGATATGGCGCGGCTCGCACATGCCCTCCAGGTCGGACAAGATCTCGGTCGCGGCGCTGTCTGATTCACCCACCAACAAGAAGGGAACCCGCTTCACGAAAGGCCCGTACATCGGTTGCCCCTCGAGAAAGCTGAAGTTGGTGATTTGGTAGCGTTGGCCAGAAACCGACGGTCCGTACTCCCCGTTCGACTCCACGGCGATGGACGATTCGACCGGAATATTGTCGCTGATCCAGCGCGATGCCACCAGCCGCGAATCGGGAGTGTGGAAGATCGTCTGCACCGTCGCCAGCGCCGGCAGAACCTCGGCCAGCGCGGCGGCCAGGAGCAGCGCCGTCAATCCCGCCCGTGTCCGCACCGGGAGGCGCCGAAAGGGAACCACCACCGCGCCCGCGGCCAGCACCAGCAGGATCGGCACGATCGGCAGGATGTAGCGCGGAACGCGCAATCCGAAGGACGACATCAGGCAGTAGAAGCCACCCAGCCACAGGGCGACGACCAGCGCGGCGCCGGGCCTGGATCTCACCATGAACCCAAAGCCCAGGGCGGCGAGGGCCATCAAACCGAATCCCATGTGGCGCCCCAGGAGGAAGAAGTACTCGCCGAGGGGCCGTGCGTCGCCGGTTCCGGTGTCGAGCGACACCACGCGCCCGAGGTTGCGTTGTAGCTCGGCCCAGGAGTCCTGGAAGTGGACCAGGAAGGCGAGGTTGATCAGCAGCACGGTGAAGGCGGCGAGGGCGGCGCCCGCCAGCACCGGCGCTCTCCAGGGCGGCGACCCACGCCGGGACCAGGCCCAGCCCAGCGCGCCGGCGTAGGGCAGGAGCAGCGCCACCGCGTTGTACTTCTGCGACATCGCCAGCCCCATCAAGAGCCCGGCCCGGAGATGATCGCGGGCGCCGCCGCGCTCGGCGACAGCCACCAGAGCGATCACCGCGGCGCTGCAGAGCAGCACGAAGAGGGCGTCGAGGGTGCCGTAGTGGGAGTGCTGCACGTGCAGCGGGTTGAGTGTGAGCAGGACACCGGCGATGAGTGCGGCACCCGCTCCTCCCGCCAGCTCGCGGCCGCGCCGCATGACCAGCCAGGCCGTGGCGCCGGCCGCCACGACCGACACCATCCGCGCCAGCAGGTAGCGGGTGCCGGGGATCAGGTCGAGGAAGGAGTGGTAGTCGAGATCGCTCGCTATCCCGACCAGTCGGGCGCCCCAGAAGGTGATTCCGTTGAGGGCCGCCAGCAGATAGAGATGGAGCGCGGGGTAGCCCCAGTAGTGCGGATCGAGATCGGGCCAGATCTGTCCCGACTTGTTCCAGACGCCGTACTCGTCGGCATGCCAGGCCCCCACCCACCCCTGATCGAGCGCGATGTTGAAGCCGATGCCGCTGGCGCGCAAGACCAGGGCGAGCGCCGCGATTGCGATTGCGGCATATGTCGATCGGGCGATCCGCAGAGCCGGACTCCGGATGGAAGCTGATTGGAGTACAAGACTTTGCGAAGAATATGGAGGGGGGGGGTGGGCGTCAAGGAGGACGGGATCCGGATGCGGGGCGGCACTCCCGCCCCAAGTCTGGCCTTTGTGCCCACCCCTGCTATGCTCCGGCCATGGCTTCCGGGAGACTCCGCTCCGCATGGCTGCGCTTCAAGGCGCGGGCCGAGGCGCTGCGGCTGCGCATCGCCTCGGCGCAGACCACGGTGTTGATCGTCATCGGCTACTTCCTGGTGCTGGGGCCGATCGCGCTGATCTGGCGCCGTTTCGTGCCCGATCCGCTGGGCGAGTCGGGCACGGGATGGACCGAGCGACCCGAGCTGCCGCGCGACCTCGAATCGCACCGGCGGCAGTACTGATCGATGCGGCGGCGGTCGAGCCGCGCGCTGCGGGTGGGCGCGTGTATCTGGTTGGCGCTGCTGGTGGCGGTCACGCTGAGCGGGCGGCGCGACGCCTTGGCCGCGGCCGGTTACGCGTTGGGACCGCTGCTGCTGCTGGCCGCCGGGGCCTGGCTGGCGGAGCCGCCGCGCGAGGCGCCGATCGCGAAGCCGCCCGCGTTCCGCGGGGTCTGGATCGGCGCGGTGGCGGTGGGGCTCTGCGGCCTGGCCCTGGTGCGCTTCGGCCGTGGGCTCGACGGGGCCTTCATCTGGGACGACCTGCGCCATCTCTCGTGGGGAGTCGACCTGGTCGAGAACCGGTCGTGGGCGACGCTCTGGAAGTACTTGAGCGAGAACCAGGGCAGCATGTACCGGGCCCTGCCCAGCCTGATGGCCGGGGTCGACTATGCGCTCTGGGGGGCCGATTCGCGTGGCTGGCACGCCACCACGCTGTTCTTTCACGTCGGTGCCGCCTTCTGGATCTACCTGCTGGGGTGTCGACTGCTCTCCGATCGGAGGGCGGCGCTCTTCGCGGCCGCGGCGCTCCTGATCTACCCGCTGGCGACCGACTGTGCCTTGTGGATCACTCTGCGCGAAGAGGGAATGTGCCTCTTCTTCTACAGCTTGAGCTGCGTGCTCTATCTGCGCGGAGTGCCGGCGGGGGAGGAGGGGGCGCGGGCGATGCGCGCGGCGGCGGTCGCGGCCACGTGTGCGGCGCTCTTCAGCAAGGAGCTGGCGGTGACTCTGCCGGCGGCGCTGTGGCTGCTCGGGGGGGCGCTCGGCGAGTCGCGGCGCCGGCGCCTGGTGCACCTGGCGCCGCACGTGGCGGCGGTGGTGCTCTTCGGCTGGGCGCGCACCGTGGTGCACGGCGGGGTGGTGGCCGGGTTGTCGAGCGCGGAGGGGGAGTCCTACGGGTCGCTGGGCGGCTACTTCGCCTCTCTGCCCGCGATCGTGGCCTACTTCTTCGGTCCTTTCCTGCAGATGCTCTTGATCCCCTTCGAGCGCGGTCTCGGGGGGATGATCGCCGATCGCGCGCTGTGGACCGAGGCGGCGATCGTCGCCGCCCTGGTCGCGGCGCTGCTGCGGCCCGGAGCGTTGCCCCACGGGCACCGGCGCGCCATCGTGGCGCTGGCGGTGTTGGTTGGGGTGATGGCGCTGCCGGTGCTGCCGCATATCGCCCAGGAGGGGCTGGCGCTTTCGGAACACCGGCGCTACTACCTGCCGGCCGCGCCTCTGATGCTGCTGCTGGCCGCGCTCCTGGTGGCCGGACGTTCGCGGCGCGCGGCATGGGTGGGAGCGGGCGCGGTGTTGCTGCCGTATGGGATCTTCGGCGAGGGCTACGTGGAGGAATGGGTGCGCATCGGCGATGCGCGGAGGCGTCTCGAGCAGGATCTGGTGGCGTTGGTCGAATCACACCCGGAGCTGCGCACCCTCTACTTCACCCGCGACTCCACCTCCGAAGCGGCGGAGGCAGCGGCACAGTACTTCCGCTGGGTCGCGCCCCGGCCGCTCAGCGCGGTGGCGCTCCATCCGGGGAACCGCAGCGCCTGGTTCTCCTCGCGCGAGGGCGATCCGGCTCCGCCCCTGGACGAGCTCGGCGGGGTCGACTGGGGCGGCGCCGCGCGCCTGGTGCGCTGGCGGATCGATCGCTCGGGCGTCGAGGATTGCACCGGCGCGCTGCGCGCCGCCCTGGCGCACCAGGCCCGGCCCCGTATCAGCCCCGCCGGTGCGCGGCGCTGGCCGGCGCTGGAGCACTGGGAGGCGGCTGAGTGCAGCGCGGGCGCGGCGCGCCTGGAGGGTGGCGAATGGCGTTTGGGGGGCGAGCTGGCCTGTCGCGTCCAGGTGCGGATGACGCCGGTCGCCGCCGCCGACGTTGCCGCGGTGAGGGTTCGGGCGCGCGCATCGGAGACGGCGACGCTGCGTTTTCACTGGGCGATCGACGGCCGCTGGGAGGACCACCTCCTGGAGCGCGAGCTGCCAGCGGGCGCGGGGAGTGTCGCCACCTTCCGCCTCGACGACGTGCCGATCTGGCTGATGGCCGGCAAGGTCGAGGCGGTGGCGCTGAGCGCCAAGCCGGGGGCGCAAGTGTGGCTCGAGAGCCTGGATGTGGTGCTGGCGGCGGGGCCCATGGTGCCGGGAAAGCCCTGATCTCGCGCGGCATCGTCTGCCGCAGGGCTCACTCCTTTCCCCTCGTTGCGGGACTGTCTTCGTGGGGCATCCGCGACGCCTGGTTCGAGGGGGAGGAGAGTGTCGGTTCGACCCGGCGCACCGAGCGCGCGTGAGTTTGACATTCTTCGCACCGAGCGGGGTTCAGTTTGACACTTGACCCAGATTTGCCTTCGATTTGGGTCTCTGGGGGGGCTTTGGAAGCTGAATCGGGCTCCGAAGAGCCGGAAATGTCAAACTGAACCCCTCTCGGTGCGGAGAGTGTCAAGTTCGGGCAGCCTGGGTGTGCTCTCTGGGCTGGCGGGGCTCATCTCCGCGCCACCGGCCGGTTTTGTGGGAGCATGACACCTAGTACCGATAATGCTCCGGCTTGAAGGGCCCCTCGGTCGGGATGCCGAGGTATTCGGCCTGCGCTCGAGTCAGCTCGGTGAGCCGCACGCCCAGCTTCTCCAGGTGCAGCCGCGCCACCTCTTCGTCGAGCTTCTTCGGCAGCACCTGCACGCCCGGTTCCACCGTGCGCTCCCAGAGTGCCATCTGGGCCAGCACCTGGTTGGTGAAGGAGTTGCTCATGACGAAGGAGGGATGCCCGGTGGCGCAGCCGAGATTCACCAGCCGGCCGCGCGCCAGGATGATCAAAGTGTTGCCGGTCGGCAGCGTGAAGGCATCGACCTGCGGCTTGATGCTCTCTTCGATCACCGACGCGTCCGATTCCAGCGAGGCCATCTCCAGCTCGGTGTCGAAGTGACCGATGTTGCACAGGATCGCCTTGTCCTTCATCACGTCCATGTGGCGGCGCATGATCACGTCGCAGCAGCCGGTGGCGGTCACGAAGATGTCGCCCAGCGGAGCGGCCTCTTCCATCGTCACCACCTCGTAACCCTCCATCGAGGCCTGCAGGGCGCAGATCGGATCGATCTCGGTGATCAGCACCCGCGCCCCCTGGCCGCGCAGCGACTGGGCGCAACCCTTGCCGACGTCGCCGTAGCCGGCCACCACCGCCACCTTGCCGGCCACCATGATGTCGGTGGCGCGCTTGATGCCGTCGAGCAGCGACTCGCGGCAGCCGTAGAGGTTGTCGAACTTGCTCTTGGTGACCGAATCGTTGACGTTGATCGCCGGGAAGGGCAAGCGCCCCTCGGCGGCCATCTGGTAGAGACGGTGTACCCCGGTGGTGGTCTCTTCCGACACGCCGCGGATCTCGGCCAGCAGCTCGGGGTACTTCTCCAGCACCATCGCCGTCAGGTCGCCGCCGTCGTCCAGGAGCAGATTCGTCCCGCTGCCGTCGGGCCAGCGCAGGGTCTGCTCGATGCACCAATCGTACTCCTCGAGTGTCTCACCTTTCCAGGCGAACACCGGCGTGCCGCGCACCGCCAGGGCCGCCGCCGCGTGGTCTTGGGTCGAGTAGATGTTGCAGCTCGACCAGCGCACCTCGGCGCCCAGCGCCTGCAGAGTCTCGATCAGCACCGCTGTCTGGATCGTCAGGTGGATGCAGCCGGCGATGCGGGCGCCGGCCAGCGGCGTGAAATCGGCGTGGCGATCGCGCAGCGCCATGAGCCCCGGCATCTCCTGCTCGGCGAGCTCGATCTCTTTGCGCCCCCAGTCGGCGAGCGACAGGTCGGCGACCTTGAAGTCCTGGGCGGTTTCGGTTGCGTGGGTCATGGTGTGTTCCTCGTACCCGGCGAGCCGGGCTTGGTGGCGGTCGCCACGAAGACGCCCATCGACGACGCTTCGCTCTCGACCCCTTCGAAAGTGATTTCGGCGAGGCCGGCCGCGGCCAGCCACGCTCTCATGTCGTGCTCGGAGAGACCGAGCCACTGGTCGGCGAGCTCGTCTCTCATCCACTGGTTGCCGTGGGGCAAAAAGTCCCCCACCAGGATCTTGCCGCCCGGCGCGACCACCCGCGCCAGCTCGGCCAGCGTCCGTGCCGGATCGGGTGCGTGGTGCAGCACCATATGCGCCAGCGCCTGGTCGGCCTCGCTGTCGGCCAGCGGCAGATGCTCGATGTCGCCCAGCCGCAGATCGACCGCGGCTCCGGCGACGGCGGCGGCGTCGCGCGCCCGGTCGAGCATCGCCTGGCTGCCGTCGACCGCGATGATGCGCGTCGCCCGCGCCCCCAGCTCGGGCAAGAGGCGCCCCGTCCCGGTGCCGACATCGGCCACCACGCCGCCCGAGCCGAGACGCTCCAGCAAGAGCGGCACGCAATCGGGACTGCCGAGGTAGTCGGCCCGCCCGGGACCGCCCGCCGCCGGCGCGACGGCGTCGAAAAAAGCCCGCGAGCGATGGCGGCGGCGCTCCCAGATCTCGGCCAGGCGCGCCTCACGCTCCGCCGAGCGCTGCTCCCCCAGGCAGGCCAGAGTCTCGGCCACCAGCGGCGCGGGCGGATCGTTCGCCAGCCGGTAAAAGGCCTCGCGCCCCTCCTTGCGCAGCGCCAGCACTCCGGCGTCGAGCAGAATGCGCAGGTGGCGCGACACCGTGCTCTGCCCCTGGTCGAGCACGAAGCAGAGCTCGCTCACATTGAGCGAGCCACGGGCCAGCGTCTCGACCAGCGCCAGGCGGGTCGGGTCGGCGAGAGCCTTCAGGATCGGGAGGGGCGGGGGTGGTGAAATCATCGACTTATCTCGATACGTCGATATATTAGCCTGCGGTCTCGGGGAATGCAAGTGCGGAGGGGGGCGCTCTGGGGTTTCGCCATAGGGGTTCGCGTTCCCGGGTCCGATCCCGCGCCCGGCCCCGCGCCCGATGCCCGGGCAATCCCCGCGCAGAGGTCCGGCGGTCATTTCGATGCGCTGAGCCGCTTCACGCGGAGATTTCGGCCTCTCAGCGATCTCTGCGTTCCTTTCGGTTCATCCCCCGTCGGTCTACGAAACCACCAAAGTAGAATCGGTTCCACCTCGTTGGCCTGGAGCTCGAGCGACCAGGCATCCGGCCTTCGCCGGAAGGACGGATCCGTGCGGCGCTATTCTGGGTCGCGTCAGAGCGCCATGACCTCCTCGCTTCGCCCACTACACTCCGACACTCCAACGAAGGTCGGAATCCACGCTTGCCCGAGGGCCCGGTTCGCGGCGACCTCGATCAGGTGGGGGTTTTCGACACCATGAGCTCCACCGACCGACACACGCTGCGTCCGGAGATGTCCGCGAGCTCCTCGATCAGCCGCCCTGGGCGAGCGCCCCGCCTGGCTGGTGCGCATCGACGACCACCCCGAGGACACGTCCACGCCGCGCCTGGTGCCGGCCCTGTGCCGGCCGTACAAACGACGGTCCGGATTGCGGGTGGAGAAGTGTCGTTGGGACCAGTTTCTCGCCGCGCTGGGCCGTCACCACTCGGTCTCTTTTCAGGCCGCCTACGATCTACTCTCCTCCGATGGCTGCCCGAGCCCGCACTGGCACTGGGAGGTTGGCGAGGAGCTGAGCGAGGGATTGTATCTGCGGGCGCTCGCCGCCCTGGCCGGCAGCCCCCGGGTGTTCGCGAGCGGGCGCGGGCGCGAGGGCATTCCGATCGTCCTGCGCCGTGCCTCTCTCGCCCTGCGCTGGCACCAGACGGAGGACGGGGAGATCGAGCTGATGCCCCGGGTGGCGGCCCGTGACCTGGAGCCGCGCGCGCTCTTGAAGGCGGCGCGGGGTGAGCCCGCGGCGGGGATCCTGGCGCTGCGCGACGCGGAGGGCTTGACCCTGGTGGAATCCGGCGGTCGAGGACCAGGCCACCGACCGCGCCCACCGGATCGGCCAAGAGAGCCCGGTCACGGTCTATCGCCTGGTGGCCCGCGACACGGTCGAGGAGTCGATCCTCGCCCTGCACGCGGAAAAGCGCAAGCTGGTGGCCGCTGTTCTCGACGGAAGCGGATCCGCCGCGGCGCTCTCGACGGAGGACCTGGTCGAGCTGCGCGGCGATCAGCGGGGCAACGGTGTCGATCTCTCGGCCGCGCCGGCGCCGCCGCGGCCGGTGGCGGCATCGAGAGCGCTTGGGGATCATCGTCTTCGACCGATCGACGATCGTGGACTGGGGGGGGATGCCATCGGCGGCTCGAAAGATGTAGGACTCGAGAGCATCGCTGCTTCCGCGGGGAATCGCGGCACAAGCCGCGGCTCTGCAATCCCCGTCGCCACAACAACCCCGGCATTCTCGACCGACCCCGACACAAAGCCCAGCTCCGCGCCCGGAACCGCGAGTCATGACGCCTTTTCGCGACAGAATTCACCACTCTCGATCGAGAGCGCGGAGCTACGACCGTATGTCCGCCATCACTCGCCGCTCATCGCGATGAACCCGGAGCCACGACCGTATTCGCGCCGTACCTCGCGACTCTCGATCGAGAGTGGTGAGTTGTGACCAGAATCTGGCCGCGACCTCCATGTTACCGTTCGCTTTCTCATCCGCTCTCCCGCCCCGTCCGACCGGAGCGTCTTTCGTGCTACGCCGCAAGTTCCTGGAGCTCTGCATCCGCCTCGCTCTCGAGGCGCGCGCGCGAGTGTTGGCGGCCGGGTTGGTCCTGACGCTGATCTCGCTGGCGATCGCCTCCGGGCTCGGCATGAACTTCCAGTGGACCGAGATGATGCCGGCCGATTCTCCCCTGGTGATCGGGGTCGAGCGGGTCCACTCGGAGTTCGCCACCGGCAACTCCTATATCGTGGCGATCACCGCGTCCGAGCGCGGCGCGCTGGAGGCGGCGGTCGACGATGCGGCGCGCGAGATCGCCAAGATCGACGAGCCCTTGCGCCAGGTGGTGCGCGGCATCTCCGAGGATTTCGCCCTCGACCACGGGCTCGGGACGCTCGACGCGGCCGACCTGCGGCGCACCGAGGGGCTGCTCTCCGAGCCCTCGCTGCTGCCCTTCCTGACCCACCTGAACGACCTCTTCGAGGAGGACTACGCCGACGATTCCGAGCGTCTGTCGGACGACGAGCGCAGCGTGGTGGCGACGCTGCAGGCGGTGGCGGGGCTCGGCGCGGGGCTGGCCGGCGCAGCGGCCGGGGGCGAGGCGCAGGCCGAGCTGGAGCGGGCGGTGCGCGACTTCAGCAGCGGCGATCCCTACCTGCGCTCGCTCGACGGCGAGATGGCGCTGGTGCTGGTCTCGCCCTACGGCGAGGTCGGCGACATGACCACCGTGATCCCGGTCGACTACGCGGTCGAGGAGGTCTTCGAAGAGCTGCGGGCGCGCCATCCGGGCGTGGTCTTCGAGCGCACCGGGGTGATCCCCATCTCGCGCGACGAGCTCGACTCGCTGGGCGGGCTGACCTACCTGCTCAGCGCGCTGGCGGTGGCGTTGGCCTACGTGCTGCTGGCGATCGCCTTCCGCGACCTGAGCACGCCGATCCTGGCCGGGGCGCCGCTGGCGGCCGGCATCGTCTGGTCGCTGGCGGTCTATACCTTCACAGTCGGCGAGCTGAACATCATGACGGCGGTGATCATGATGGTGCTGACCGGGCTCGGCATCGACTTCTCTATCCACATCGTGGGGCGCTACCAGGAGGAGCGTGCGCGCGGCGCGGAGCCGGCCGAGGCGCTGCGGCGGACCATGCGCGAGACCGGCGGCGGGGTGGTGACCGGGGGGCTGACCACGGCGATCGCCTTCTTCGTGCTGATGGTGGCCGAGACCAAGGGGATTCGTGAGTTCGGCTTCTGCGCCGGGATCGGCGTGCTGCTGACGCTGGGCTCGGTGCTGGTGCTCTTGCCGGCGCTGCTCCTGTGGCGTGACGCGCGACTGCGCTCGCTGGGGCGCGGCTACGCCAGCCGTCCCTTGCCGCTGCTGGGGCGCGTGGCGGCGGGGGTCGGGCGGCGGCCTCTCCTTTTCTCGGCGCTGGTGATCGCCACGACGGCGCTCGGGGTCTGGCTGGGGGCGACCAATCGCTACGAGTACAACATGCTCGAGCTGGAGCCGGCGGGGCTGCGCTCGGTCGACCTGCAGCCGGAGATCGTCGAGCGTTTCGGACTGTCGATGGAGGTCGGCTACGTGACCGTGGGCGACGTGGAGAGCTCGCGGGCGCTGGCGGAGCGCTTCTTGGAGCTCGACTCGGTGGGGGAGGTGGACGATATCTCGCGCTGGCTGCCCTCGCCCGGTGCGGCCGAGCGCTCGGGGGCGACGATCCGGCGGATTCGGGAGGCGGCGACGCGCCATGTGGCGGCAGACGCGGCGGCCGGGGCGGACACCGACTCGGCGCGGGTGGCGCTGGCCGAGCAGGTCCGGCGCCTGCGCGACAACGTGATCGAGATCGGCGACCTGGCCTTCGTCAGCGGCCTCGACCGGATCGCCGAGTCGGCGGCGCGGCTGACCGGGACGGAGCAGCTCGATGGTCCGCTGGCGCGGCTGGCGGCGCGGTTGAGCGGGGAGGGGACGGTCGACTGGGGGGCCGTGGAGCACTTCGCGCAGCGCTTCGGCAGCTCGCTGGCGGCGCGGGTGGAGCGCATGACGCGGATCGACCGCGCGGCGACCCTGGCAGACCTGCCTCCCGACGTGTTGAGCCGCTACCAGTCACCCTTCAACGGCGAGTTTCTGCTCACCATCATGCCCGAGGGCGACATCTACGAGCGCGAGCCGCTGGTGCGCTTTTCCGACGACGTGGCGCGGGTGCACGCCGGCGTGGTCGGCACGCCGCAGCTGATTCTGTCGATGAACGAGGAGATGCTGCGCGAGGGCATGATCGCCATCCCGGCCGCCTTCGTGGCGATCGCGCTCTTGCTGCTCTGCGATTTCCGCCGCCCGCTGCCGGCGCTGCTGGCGATGGTGCCCCTGATCGTGGCGACCGCCTGGTCGCTGGGGGCGATGAAGCTCTTCGGGATCGACTACAACTTCGTGAATGTGATCGGGATTCCGATCTTGATCGGGATCGGGGTCGACGACGGGGTGCATTTGCTACACCGGCTGCGTCATGGCGGCGGGCTGCGGGTAGCCGGGGCCGGTGTGGGTCGGGCAATGCTCCTGACCAGCCTGACGACCATGGCAGGCTTTGGGAGCATCGGGCTCTACTCGCACCGGGGCATGGCCTCGCTGGGGATCGGGCTCTTCATCGGGGTGGCGGCCTGCTTCGCCGCGACCATGCTGGCGCTGCCGCCGCTCTTGCAGTTCTGCGGGGTGGTGGAGCAGCTCGAAGAGGAGGCGCGCGAGGCGGAGCTGGCCGGGCGATGAGCGCAGCGGTGGGCGGCGCCCTGGCGGAGCTGCACGTGCATCTCTACGGGTGCATCCGGCCGGAGGCGTTTCAGCGCCACCTGACGCGCGGCGCCGAGATCGACTGGGAGCCCTACCGGGAGGTCTACCAGGCGGCCTTCGGGTGGCGCCCCGATCCCGGGGCCCTGGTGGAGCGGCTGCGCGCCGGGGATCCACGGGCGGCCGGCGAGCTGCGCGAGCTCCTGGTGTTCGGCGACGCCGATGGCGGCAGCTTCGAGCGCTTCCAGGCCAAGTTCGACCTGCTGATCGCCGCCAGCGAGCTGAGTCGGCTGGCGCGCGGGCGCGGCTCGGAATCCGCGCTCGAGAAGGAGGTCGACACCTACATGGGCGCGGTGCTGCGCGACCAGGCCGAAGGCGGGGTCGGCCACCTGGAGCTCAGGATGATGCCGCCGGCGGGCGCCGGCCTCGAGCTGACGCGGCGCCTGCTGGAGCGAATGCTCGACCACGCGGAGCAGGGGGCGGACCGGCTCGGGATCGATGCCACCATCGCTCTCAGCCTGCCGCGCGAGGATCCCTGGCCGATGTGGGAGCTGGTCGGGGAGCTGTGCCGGGGAGCGGGAGGGGAGCGGCTCAGCGCGGTCGACTTCTGCGCGGTGGAGGAGGGGCATCCGCCGAAGCGCAAGGCGGCCTTCTTCGAGGCGCTGCGCGCCCACAACGAGGCCGATCCGGAGCGTGCCCTGGCGATCCTCTACCACGTCAGCGAGAGCTTCGAGGACAAGTCGCTGGAGAGCGCCCTGCGCTGGGTACAGGAGGCGGCCGAGCTCGGCGCCCATCGCCTCGGCCACGCCCTGGCACTGGGCATCGATCCCGATCACCTCGGCCCGCACACCCGCTCCGAGCCGGCCGGCGAGCGCGCCGATCAGCTGCGCTACGACCTGCGGCACAACCAGGGCCTGGCGCGTCACGGGGTGCGGGTCGACCGCGAAGCGGCCGTGGCCGAGCTGGCGCGCCTCGAGACATATTCCGCCGACCGCGCTCTCGAGACCGTCTACGATCCGCCGCGTCTGCACGAGCTGCGCAAGCGACAGAATTACGCGATGGAGTGCGTGCGACGATCGGGTGCGGTGATCGAGGTCTGCCCCACCTCCAATCGGCGCATCGCCGGGCTCGTCGACGACGCGCACCATCCCATCCACCGCTTCCTGGAAGCCGACCTGCCTGTCGTCATTGGCTCCGACGATCCGGGGATCTTCGATACCACGCTGCGCGCTGAGCTCGACTGGGTGCGACGAACGGCCGGTCTGGCGCCGGAGCAGATGACGGAGCTGGTGCGGCGCGGCTGGGAGTGTCGCAGCGGAGTGTTGGTGGGGCGGGGGTGAGGGGGCGGCGCAGCAATCAGTTGAGCAACAACGCGACGACCGGCGCCGGCACGGCCCAGACATCGCCGGCCAGATCGACGATCTCTTTCGTTGCCAAGATGCCGCGACCGTACTTGCCGCGCATCACGAGTGCCTCGCGTCGCCACGCCCGGGACACCCATTTGCTCTCCAGTGGCACGGTCGCGCAGGCTTTCGGCCCGCCGGTGATTGGAATAGGCGCGAAGTCGACTTCGTTGCCTTTGGCGGTACGTGCGTAGTGCACGGCCCGCTGCTCGACGAAGCGGTCCGGAATGAGGCGATCGACAGCTCGTGCGTACTCCAGGGCGAGTTGGCTCTCGGTCAAGAGGGTCGTGTCGGCATCACCGAAGGACGCATCACGGTGTTCCGGAAGCCTGGAAACGAGGGGATCGATCAGATAGAGCTTTGACTGACTGTTCGGTGCGGCAACCCCGTCTCTACCGAGCTGTCGGCACCAAAAGGCGCCGAATGTCTCGACCAGGCGATTGAGTCGGACCTCGAGGCGCCCGCGCGTCGTGGAGAGAGACGCGGCGGTGTCGCGGACATTCAAGGGCGAGCCGCTTCGGCTGAGTAGCTCGCGAAGCAGACGCGTGACCGAGTCGGGGGGAGCATCAGGATCCACGTCCGCGGTCAGCCACGCTCTCAGGTCGAAAACGAACTCGGCCGAGACGGCACCCCGGTGCATCATCTCGCCGACCGCGCGAGGAAAACCGCCGCACTCGAGAAAGCGCTGCCAAGAGAGGTCGAGATCGTCGACGAAGGGCTCCAGAGAGAGGATCGCGCCTCTTGCGCGGTCGCTCATCAGCGCGTCGGGTGGGACCCTCTCGGGGCTGGGGATCGCGGTGGACGTGATCGCCAGAAACTCCCGGAAGGTCATCGGCAGCACCACCCGAAACGGATCCGCAACCCTCGTGCGTCCGGCCCCGAGGGAGCGGCGAGCCTCGGCGAGATCTTTGGCGGACGAACCCGTCAGCACCACGGTGTCGTACGCCAACTCGGTGTTGTCGCGCAGCTCCTTGATCAGCGGAACCCAGCCGTCGACGGTCGTTACTTCGTCGATCACCCACACCCCTATTGTGCGCATGGACAGGCACATGACCGGGGAGCAGTCCCTCTATCAGCGCCCTTGCACCCCCAGGCGAACCCTCACTCCAGCCCCAGCCGCTCCATCAACTCCCGCTCCAGTCGATCCAGCGCCTCCGCAGCGCGCCCGCGCGCCGCGCCCAGTCCGCTCTCGTCGAGCTGCTCTCGTACCTCGAAGTAGAACTTGATCTTCGGCTCGGTCCCCGAAGGACGCGCGGTGACGGTTGCCGCGCCTTCCAGCTCCCAGCGCAGCACGTTCGACGCAGGCAGAGCGAGCGCGGAGCTGTCGCCGGTGGCGCACACCTGGCGCGTGCCCTGGAGGATGTCCCAAATCTCTTCCACTCTCCGCCCGGTCAGGTTCGCCGCCGGATCGGAGCGCAACGAGTCCATCATCGCGGAGATTCGCGCCGCTCCTTCCGATCCCGGCAGCACCACCGAACGCTGGCGGGTCAGGTAGAGACCGTGGCGCCGATAGAGTGTCGCCAGTCGATCGAGAAGGGTCTCGCCGGCGTCGCGCGCACGGGCCGTCAGCTCGGCCATCGCCACCGCGGCACCGATGCCGTCCTTGTCGCGGCAGACCGTGCCGACGGTGTAGCCCAGGGCCTCCTCGTAGCCGAACACGAAGTCGAGCCCCTCCTGCTCGGCCTCGCGCTCCAGCGCCCGGTTGCCGATCCACTTGAAGCCGGTGAGCACGGTTTCGAACTCGGCGCCGTGGTCGTCGGCTATCGGAGCCAGCATGCCCGACGACACGATGCTGTTCATGACGATCTTGGGGCCGGGGCGAACCTTCGCTTCGGCGAGCAGGAAGTCGGCCAGCAGCACGCCGACCTGGTTGCCGTCGAGCTGCACGCAGGCGCCGTCGGCGGCGCGGGTGATCACCGCCAGGCGGTCGGCGTCGGGATCGTTGGCCAGCACCAGGTCGGCGCCGATCCGCTCGGCCAGCGCCAGGGAGAGATCCATCGCCCCCGGCTCCTCCGGGTTCGGGAACTCGACCGTGGGGAAGTCGCCGTCCGGCTCGGCCTGCTCCGGGACCGTGTACAGCCCGGCGAATCCGGCCCGCCGCAGCGCCCGCTCCGCCAGCTCGCGGCCGACTCCGTGGAGCGGGGTGTAGACGATCTTCAGGGGATCGTGGCGGCGATCGGCGCCCGGCAACGCGGCGCTCAGCGCCTCGAGGTAGGCCGCCTCGAGCTCGGGACCCGGCTCCTGGAGATACCCGGCGGCACGCGCGTCGGCCAGATCGAGCATCGGCACCTCGGCCGCGTTGCCGACTCCGCTTTTCCCCAGTCGCTCCAGGTCGGCGTCGATCGCCGCGGCGATCCCCTGGTCGTGCGGCGGAATGATCTGCGCCCCGTTGCCCCAGTAGACCTTGTAGCCGTTGTCCTGGGGCGGGTTGTGGCTGGCGGTCACCATGATCGCCGCGCACGCGCCGAGGTGGGTGGTGCCGAAGGCGACCAGGGGGGTGGGGGCGGTGCGGTCGATGAGGATCGCGCGGATTCCGCGCGCCGCACACACACCGGCGCTGTCGTGCGCCATCTCGCGGCTCAGGTGGCGGCCGTCGAAGCCGATCAGCACCCCGCGTTTCCGGGCGTCGGGGAGCGTCGCGAGCAGATAGTCGGCCAGGCCGGCGGTGGTCTGACGCACCACCGCCCGGTTCATGCACGCGGGACCGGCGCCGATGGTGCCGCGCAGCCCGGCGGTGCCGAAGGCCAGACGGCCGGCGAAGCGCTCTTCGAGCTCATCGCGCGAGTCGGGGAGGGCGTCGAGGAGAGCGTCCAGCTCGGCCCGCGCGGTGGGGTCGGGATCGTGGTCGCGCCAGGCGCGGACGGCGGCGAGATCGAGAGCCATGGGGATGGTGTTTCTTCTTTGGTAGGTTCAGCTTGCAGGATCGAAGTCGATCATGAGCGTAGCAAACTCGTCATGATACCCTGCCGCGCCATGCCGAACTCGCCACAGTCCCACACCATCCTCCATCTGCTGCCGAACTTCGAGGTCGGTGGCGAGCAGCAGGTGCTCTATCGGCTGCTCGAGCAGATGGCCGGGCGTCCCTACCGCCACATCGTCGCCGGGGTGTTCGCGGGGCCTCGCGACTTCGTGCCGCGTCTCGAGAAGGTGGCCGAGCAGGTGATCGACATCAACTGCGAGCGCGCCCCTGTCACCCGGCCGATCGCCTTCCGGCGCGACGTGCGGCGCATCGGCTCCACCCTGAGCGAGCTGGCGCGCGCCGAGAAGGTGCGCCTGGTGCACGGCCGCACCCACGACAACGACCTGGTGGCTCTCTTGCTCGGCAGGCGGCTCGGCATCCCCGCGGTCGCCACCCACGCCGGTGCCCGGCTCTTCCCCGACAACCGGGTCGGGCCCTCGCTGCGCAAGCTGGCCCGAATCTGGGTGCTGCGACGCATCGCCCGCGGCCTCGACGCGATCATCGCGGTCGGACCCGACGTTCGCGACAACCTGCTCCGGGTGGCGAAGGCGCCGCCCGAGCGGATCCACCTGATGCGCAACGCCGTGGCCCGCTCCGAGCGCCCCGGCGCCGCGGCCCGCGCCGAGCTGCGGCGGCGCCTCGACCTGCCGCTCGAGGGTGCCCTCCTGGTGGTCGTCGGTCGCCTGATCCCCGCCAAGGGCGTCGACACCCTGGTCGAGGCGCTGGGGCGCCTCGATGCTCCGCCGGCGACCCTGCTGGTGGTGGGCGACGGGCCCGAGCGCGCCCGCCTGGAGCGCATGGCGGCCGCCATCGGGCCGCGGCGGGTGCGCTTTCTCGGCCTGCGCGACGACGTCGACGACCTGCTGGGTGTGGCCGATCTCTACCTCTCCGGATCCCACAGCGAGGGCACCTCGATCGCCCTGATCGAGGCGATGGCGCGCGGGCTGCCCTGCGCGGTTGCCGACGCACCGGGGCTGCGCGATCTTGTGTGCGATGGCGTCAACGGCCGGATCTTCTGCTTGCGCGACGCGGCCGACTGCGCGCGCGTGATCGCCGCGATCCTGGCCGACCCGGAGCAGGCCGCGGGGTGGGCCGCCCGGGCTCAGGAAGAGGTGCGCCGCGAGTTCTCGATGGAGACCTTCGTGAACCAGCATTGCGAGCTCTACCACGAGCTGATCGAGCGGCGGCGTCCGTGAGCGCCCCGCGCGCCGTGCCGCTGCTCGTGTTTGCGTGCGCGATCCTCGCCGGCTGCGCCCCGCGACCGGTGCGGGTCGAGCCCCCGGCCGCACCGCCGGCGGAGACGACCCCGCCCGATCCAGTCTTCGACTGGCAGCCGACCCGGGTCGACGCCCGCGCCGCAGATCCCTTGCTCTCCCAGGCCCTGAGCTTCGCGGTGGTGCCGGCGGCGCGGGTGGTGCGTGCGCGGGCGGCGGTCGGCGAGATGGATCGCCGGCTGCTCTTCAGTGCCCGCAACGCCCTCGAGGCGCGTGGCTACCGCTGGGTCGGCGCCGCCAACCCCGAGCTGATCGTGGCGCTCGACTGGCGCGCCCCGGAGCCGGGTGGCGCCAGCGTCGCTCCCTTCCGGACCCGCTGGCCGAGTCGGGTCACGGCGCTGCCGGGCGATATCGAGGCGCTGCGCATCGATCCGGCCTGGGGAACCTGGTCGGCCGTTCGCGCGCCGCGCCGGCCGCTCGAGGCCGCTCCCTGGTGGACTCCCGCGGTGCAGATCGCCATCTTCGACAGTGCCGAAGGCACCTTGCTGTGGCAGGCCGAAGGCCACGGATCGACCGAGGAGCCGGCACCCCAAGTGGCCCTGCCGCGGGTGCTGGACGAGACCGCGGTCCACCTGCCGCGCGCCACGCGCCCGGCCCATCGGCTGCGCGCGGGCGAGGGCCGCCTCGGCATGCGCCTGCGGGTCGCCACCGCCGACGGCTGGCGCTTCTATCCGCGCGTCGAGGCGCTGGCGCCGGGGCTGCCGGCCGAGGAGATGCTCGAGGTGGGAACCTGGATCGTCGCGGTCGAAGGAGTTTCCACCGCCAACCTCGCCCTGGCCGATCTCTACGACCTGCTGCGCGGGCCGCCCGACACCACGACGCGGATGCGGGTCGCGGCCGCCGGTGAGGAGGAGCGCACCGTCTACGTCGTTCGCGCGCCGCAATGAGAGACTGCCTTCGATGAGCCGATCCGCCCGAATCTACTGCTCCGGACCGCTCTTCTGCCCGGAGGAGGTCGCGGCGATGAGCCGCATCGCCGGCGTGCTCGAAGCGGCCGGCTACCAGACCTTTCTGCCCCACCGCGACGGTCTCGAGCGTTTTGTGCTGCCGCTGAGCCGTTTGCCGGGGACCGACTTGCCGGGGATCGCCGCCGCCGGGCGGACCCTGGAGCGCGCCATCTTCGCGCTCGACCTCTACCAGATCGTGGAGCGCTGCGACGCCCTGGTCTTCAACATGAACGGTCGGGTGCCCGACGAGGGCGGCGTGGCGGAAAGCGCCCTCGCCTTCGCCTCCGGCAAGCCGGTCGTGATCTACAAGCACGACCATCGCTCGCTGCTGGGCGGCCGCGACAATCCCCTGCTGATCGGATTGAGCGGCGACTTCGCAGCGGTCGGCAGCCTCGGCGCGCTGCCGGAGCGGCTGGAGACGGCGCTGGCGGCCGCCGAGCGCGACGCAGCGAGTCCCTATCGCGGCGAAGCGATCCCGCCGCGGGTGCGCCGCAGCCTGCGCCGCGGCCGGCGGATCTGGCGTTTGCTGGAGCGAGTGTCCGCACCCGGCAGCGCGAGCGAGGTCGCGGAGCTCTGCGCGGAGATCGCGGGGTTGGAGGCGGGCGACTCGGACTGACATCGTCGAAACGCCATGCCCTGGTCGTCCCGGCCCGCCCCTCTCCGTCGGGTAGTAGCGCCGCGGCTGCTCGGTCATCCGCGACCACTCCCGAAGCTCGATCACCATCGGCTCCGCGACACATTCGCCTCTTCCATAGCCAACTCCTTGCTGCAAAGGACAGACAAGGCCGCCGCGATGGTCGGGTCACCCCTGTACCGGCGCTCGAAGCGCGGACTCCTCACTGGACCTTCATCGCGGCCAACCCGCCGGGGCACAGGTCCCTGCCAGGCGCTCGAAGCGCTGGGCAGAAAAGGTGGCTCCCGGCGGATTGGCCTGGCCTGACTGGATGATCCCTGATCAGGGGCTCCAGCCAGGTTGGGAGAAACGGTACAGGGCAGGTTCGTCGCGTGCCGGCCGCTTCCTGCGTAGAGGCCGGCCATATCGAAACCCCGGCGAGCCCCCAGCCTCGGTTGCGGGCCCCGCATCACGGCGCTATGTTCCACACTGGTTTTGCGTTTCTCACCCTCCACCTGGGCTCACGATGCGCACATCCCTCCTTCCTTCGGCCCGAATCGCGCGCCCCGCGCGTCGTTGGGCCGCCCCGCTCCTGCTCGCCGCCCTCATGCTCGCGCCCCATCTAGCCGCCGCCGACCTGGTCCTGGGTAGCGGGCAGAACGGCCGCCAGGTGTTGCTCTTCGGCCACATCGACTCCGATCTGGCGCGCGATGTGGTCGAGCAGCTCCTGGTGCTCGATCAGTCGGGCCAGGCGGAGATCGACCTCTTGATCAACTCGACCGGCGGGTCGATCGGCGACGCGCGCTCGATCCTGAGCGCCTTCCACCTGATCGAGTCGCCGGTGAACACCGTCTGTATCGGCTATGCCTGGTCGAGCGCGGCGACCATTCTGGCCGGCGGGACCGGGGCGCGGCAGGCCTTCGAGCACGCCTCGGTGATGATCCACGAGCTCTCCTGGGAGGACTCGGGGCCGATCACCGAGCTCGAGGCGACCGCCAAGCAGGGCCGTCGCGACAACGACATCGAGGTGGAGCTGCTGTCCCGCTTCACCGGCCGCGACGCCGCGCTGATCACCGAGGATATGCGCGACGATCATTTCCTGAGCGCCGCCCAGGCCCGGGAGTACGGCCTGATCGATACGGTCCTGCCGATCGCCCCGCGGCGCTAGCGGCTCGGTGAGAGTCGCCACACACGAGGCGCGCATCGGTGTCGAGATCCACTGTCGCCTCACGACCGAGTCGAGGCCCTTCTGCGCCTGCCCGACCGGTTTCGGCGCGCCGCCCGAGAGCCAGGTCTGCCCGGTCTGCCTGGCCCATCCGGGCGCGCTGCCGGTGGTCGACGCAGGCGCGGTCGACCGGGCGGTGGCGCTGGCCCGAATCCACCTCGAGGAGCGGATTCGATGAGCGAGAAGAGGGGGGACTCGAGAACGACCACCGAGGGGCGGCCGAAGCGCGGGGCCGGCGCGCTGAGCGGCGGCCGGCTGCGCCTGGCCCTGGCCGCGGCGGCGAGTGTCGCGTTTCTCTACCTGACCTTCGGCGATGCGTCGGCGCGCGGCATCGTGCGCTCTCTGGCGCCCGCCCGGCCCTTGCCGATCGCCGCCGCCGTCGGCCTGGTGGTGTTGACCTCATTGCTGCGCGGTTGGCGCTGGCAGGTGCTGCTGGCGCCGATCCGGCGCATCGGCTTCGGGCTGCCCCACGACGTCTGCGCGATCGGCTTTCTGGCCAACAACATCCTGCCGGCGCGGGCCGGCGAAGTGGTGCGCGCCGATCTGCTGGGGCGGATGGCGGGGATCAACCGCGCGCAGGTGCTGGCGACGGTGCTGCTGGAGCGGATCTGCGACCTGGTGGGGTTGATTCTGATGCTGGCGGTGGTGCCCTGGCTGGCGCCGCAGGCGATCGGGGGGCTGAGCCGTGGCGGCGGGCTGCTGCTCAGCCTGGGGGCGGTGCTGCTGCTGGCGCTGGCGCTGGCCGGGGGGCGGCGCCTGCTGGCGTCGGCCCGGGTGCGGCGCCGGGTGGAGACGATGGGCGGGTTTCCCGGGCGGCTCTTGCAGGGGCTCGCCGAGGGTTTTCGGATCGGCGCGACACCGGGAGTGGTGGCGTTGGCGGTGGCGCAGACTCTGGGAGTCTGGTGCCTGGTGGGCGCCACCTTTCACGCCATCGCCCTGGCCTACGACCTGCCGCTGGCCGGGCCGGTGTGGGGGCTGCCCTCGGCCCTGGCAATCTCGGCGATCACCGGCCTGGGATCCTTGATTCCATCGCTGCCGGGGCAGGTCGGGACCTTCCATTTTTTCGCCAAGCAGGGACTGGAGCTGGTGATAGAGGCGGGCGTCGAGATCGACGCGGTGCGCGCCGACACCTATACCATCGCCGCACACGGCTTGCAGTACCTCGCGGTCAACGCGGTGGGACTGATTGCGTGTGCGCACCGCGGCCTGCGCATTGGCCGCCCGTGGGAGTGGTTGCGAGTCGGGGGGTAGGCCGATTCGAGAAGTCCGATCTACGAGCCGATAGCAGGATCAGAGCTGCTTCCGGCGGTTCCCTTCACTGGCCCGTTGGTGCATGATTCCGGGGCGATCCGCGCAAGCCTCCATGCGCCGCCGGCGGACCGCGAATCCTGCGGCGGCACAAAGCACTCCAGGTGAGACACTGATGGCGCAGAAAGCCGAGCGGCTGACGATCGACCGAATCCGTCCGCAGCGGGAGCTGATCGTACGCGCCGTCGAGATCCTGCGCGGCGGCGGGATCGTGGCCTTTCCCACCGATACCACCTACGGCCTGGCCGCCCCCGCCAACGACGACGGCGCGCGGCGCCTGACCCATGCCAAGGGGCGTTCCAGCGACAAACGCTTTCTGATCGCTCTGCTCGACGTGCCGCGCGCGGGCAACTGGATCGAGCCGGTGCCGCCGCGGGTGCGGGGCGCGATCTCGGTGCTATGGCCGCAGAAGGTCTCGCTGGTTTTGCCGGCCGGTCCCGCGGTCGCGGAGCGGCTGCGCGATGCCCAGCACCGAGTCGGGATCCGGCGCGCCGCCGACGCCCTGACCCGCGCCCTGGCGGCCGAGCTGGAGGGCGCGGTGATCTCGAGCAGCGCCAACCTCTCCGGGCAGCTTCCGGCGCTCGACGCCGACCGCGTGGCCGCCGAGCTCGGCGAACGCATCGACCTGATCCTCGACGGCGGCGCGCTGCCCCCCCGATCGCTGCCCACCACGGTGATCGACTTCGTCGCCGATCCGCCGCGCATCGTACGGCCGGGAGCCTGCGCCCGCGACCGGATCGCGGAGCTGCTCGGCTACGAGATCGACGGTTGAGCGCTCGCGCCGACCGAACGTCGCGGGGCCGCTGCGATCCAGATTCGACCTTCCCGATGACCGGGGTTGCCATGAAGACCAAGCGCCAGATGACCATCATTGAAGAGCTCCGGGACCGCTTCGCGGATGCGCGTCTGCACCGGCCCGCGCGGGTGGAGCGCTACGACGAGGGCGACGAGCTGGTCTACCAGGCCGAGGCGGTGACCGGCGCCGAGCGCGGGGGCAGTGGCTCGCTGCGCCTGGTCGTCGAGCGCTTCGTGGGCGGTGGCTTCGCCGGCCAGGTCTACAAGGTGCGGGTGATCGACGTCGCCGGTGGATCGATCGAGGGCGTAGAGCCTGGGAAGAGCTACGCCATCAAAATCCTGATCCCACCCTCGCGCGGCGCCCTCTTCTTTCGCAACCTGCTCTACGCGGTGGGATTCCAGGGACCCTTCCAGCTGCAGAGCAACCCCGCGGCGACTCGCGCGGGCGCGCTGTGGCAGAAGTTCATCCGCCGCGGGGCGCGCATTCGGATGGGGGACGAGCGTGCCGTCAACGACATCCATGCCATGTTCGTCGACAGCAGCCTCGGCAGCTGTGGCGAGCTGAGCGACTGGGTGGACGGGCGCACCTGGCGCCTGGAGGTCGACGAGCATCTCGACTCGTTGCGGCGCTGGCGCAAGGGGCAGCGGGTCGATCGGGAGCGCCTCGGGTCTCCCGAGTACCGGGCCAAGAAGCGTTTCATGGCCGACTTCGTGGCGCTCCTGCACGAGATGGGGGCGCACGAGTTCGCGCGCCAGTACCAATGGTCGACCTGCAAGAGCCAGCCGAACTGTCTGAAGCGCAAGGACACCGAGGACGATCCCGAGGCCGGCCTGATGGCGGTCGACTTCCGCGCCGGCCTGGCGCTCTTGCCCTTCCTGCCGATGAGCCCGGGCGACCTGGGCCTGATCGTTCAGGGACTTCGACGCGGCAGCCTGGTGCAGTTCGATCGCGGCGATTTGCGGCGCCTGGAAGCCTTCGTCGAGGCGCACGCCGAGGAGTTCGCCGATCTGCGGCCGCTGCTCGGCGAGCTACGCGAGGCGGACGAGATCTATCGGAGCTCGGTGCCCGACATCAGCCACAACCATCTGCGGCTGCTTTACGACACGAAGCTGTGGTCGACGCTGCTCGATTCCGCGCGCCGCGGATGGCGCATCCGCAACCGCATCGACGACGCTCGCCTGGCCTCCCTGGAGCGCAGCGCGCCCTTGACCGTGCTGTTCCGGCTGATCGGTCTGATTCCGCTGCTCGGCGCCTTCGTGCTGCGGTTGTGGGGGCGCGCCGATTACCGGCGTCACTACCGCGCATTGCTCACCGACGGCGCCTATTTGCGCCGCGCGATTCGCGCCAAGCTGGCGGAGACACTTTTGCCCTGGGTGCGCAGCGGCCGGGTCGAAGAAGACGCAGCGCGCCGCATCGCCGACTCGGCGCCGCGCTTTCTGCTCCACCTTCCTCTCTCCGTGCTGCCGATCGGGTTGCACCGGGCCGCGACCAGCTGGAGCTACCTGAAAGAGCGCCTGCACTACGTCTTCGTGCGACCGATTCGACTCTATTTCGACGCCGATCTGCGCGAGGAGTGGATGTTGAGCATGGTGGCGGAGGGGCAAGCCAAGCACATTCTCGATCACGAAGAGGCGGCGATCATCCGCTCGCGGATCAAGGACCCCTTCATCCAGAAGTACCTGAAGAGCCTGGCGGTGCACGTTTGCACCGTGCCGATCACCCAGGTGGTGTCGGTAATGGTGGCGCTGATCTACGTCTGGACCCATCCCGAGATGCCGCGCGCCCAGGCCTGGGCGGTGGGGGCCGGAATCATCGCGCTCTTCCAGGTGGTGCCGATCTCTCCGGGATCGCTCACCCGCGGACTTTATGTCGTCTACTTGGTGGTCCGCGAGCGCAACTTCAAGGACTACAACATCGCGGTCTTTCTGGGCTTCTTCAAGTACATCGGCTACCTGGCCTTCCCGATCCAGATGGCCCATCACTACCCGACCCTGGCGCGTTTCATGGCCGGGCATTGGGCCACCGAAGCGGTGCACATCGTGCCGGTCTTCGGGGAGGGTGGGGCGTTGCTCGAGCACTGGATCTTCCGGCTCTTCTACAACTGGCCCTTGACCATCCGGCGGCGCGCGGTTCGGCGCAGCGAGCGGCGCGCCGCGCTTGCGCCGCGCTACTGGCATGTGGCGGTATTGGTGTCGCTGGCGGCGACGGCCTTCGGCGCGGCCGATTGGCGCTTCGGCGGCGCGACCCAGGCGCTGCCCGGCCTGGGAGAAATTGTGCTGCTGGTGATGTTGCTGCCGGCGCTCTGCGGCATCGGCACCACCTTGGGTGCCGGGGGCGCGTCGCCGCCACGGCGCATCGTCGCGGCCGCGCTCGCCGGCGCGGGGCTGGCACTGCTCTCCACGCTGGTCGCGGCGGGGATCGCGAATGCGCTGGCGATCGAGCCGGACGCCGCCGAGCTGCTGGCGAACGGGGTCTGGCGGGTGTTCCTGTTCTCGATGATCAGCGCTTTCGCGGCGATCGCCACCGAGCTGATGCTGGGAGAGTAGAGGGAGCGTGGTCCATCTCCCGGCGTTGATCTGTCTCCTCTTGGTTGGGATGCTGATCGACGCCGAAGTCCGCACGAGGACCCGGCGGCGGGCCGTGGCCAAGACCGGCGCTTCTCTGGCCTTCGTGATCTATGCCTACGCTCTCGGGGCGTGGGAGGCCGGGCCGGCCGGGCGCTGGGTGGTGGTCGGTCTGGCGCTCTCCGTGGTCGGCGATCTGGCGCTCCTTTCGCGGCGGCAGCGGCTCTTTCTCGCGGGACTGGCGGCCTTTTTGTTGGCGCATCTGGCCTATATCGGGGCGTTTCTGACGCTGGGCGTCGCACTGCCCCGGGTCTTGATCGCGCTGGCCGTGTTGGCGTTGGTGGCCGCGGGGGTCTGGCGCTGGCTGGGGCGGCGGGTCGACGCCGAGATGAGGCGGCCGGTGCTGGCCTATGTCGCCGTGATCAGTGTGATGTTGGCATGCTCTCTCGGGGCATTGGCGGGAGATGCGGGCGCCGGCCGCGCGGTTCTGGCCGTCGCGGCCGCCGCTTTCTACCTCTCCGACCTGTGCGTCGCTCGCGACCGTTTCGTCGCCCCGGGGCCGCTCAATCGGGTGCTCGGATTGCCGCTTTACTACGGGGCGCAGCTTCTGTTCGGGCTGGGGGTGGTGGCTGTTTCTCTGTGAGCATCGCGAGCCGCCGGCCGCGGACATGAGGCTCCACGGAGCTACCCCACGGTCTCGGCTCCACCCACCACCACCGCCGATGCTCCCAGCTCTCGCGCCCGCTCGATCAGCTTCGGCTCGATGTGCATCGCGGTGGCCAGGGCGTCGGCGGTGGTGGCGTCTCCCGCGCGCACCAGGGTCGAGTGCGGCGCGGCGGGCAGCGGCTCGCCGGAGCGCGGATCGATGAGGTGGCTGACCCGCTTGCCGCCGATCTCGCGCACCTTGTCGAAGCTGCCCGAAGTGGCCACCGCACCGCGGCGCAGCGACAGGATGTCGACGATGCGGGCGGCGCCGGTCGGGTCGGCGACACCGATCCGCCAGCCCTTCTCCGGAAGATGCTCGCCGCCATAGACGCGGACGTCCCCGCCGGCCTCGACCAGTCCCGCGACGGCACCTCGGGCGCGCAGAGTCTCCAGCGCCCGGTCGACGCCGTAGCCCTTGGCGATCCCGCCCAGATCGAGCCCGGCTTCGGGACCGGCCAGGCGCACCCGTCCGCCGCGCCGGTCGAGCTCGAGGGCGTCGCGACCGACGGCCGCCCGTGCGCGGGCGAGCTGCTGCCGGGCCGCGGACGAGCCGGAGCCCGCCGCGCCGAAGCCCCATGCGTTCACCAGTCCCAGCAGCGTGGGATCGACCGCACCCTCGGTGAGCCGCATCAGCTCCTGGGCCCGTTCCAGGAGCCCGAAGAGCTCTGCCGAGCAGGGCGCGGCGGCGCCGCGTACGGTACTGCGATTGACCCGGACCAGCTCCGAATCGGCCCGGAAGATCGACATCGCGCGCTCGACCCGCTCCAGCTCGGCGAAGGCGGCATCGATGGCGGCGTCGGCCGCCGCGCCGTCGTCGTGCAGAGCGACGATTCGCGCGGCGCTTCCCATGGCGGGGCGGCGCCGGCGGCGCAGGACGCGGGCGCTGCCTCCCGGCAGCAGATCGGCGAGGGCCAGCGGCGTCGCGGCCAGGAGCGCGACGCCGAGACCGGCGCGGCGGACGAAAGAGCGGCGATCGATCGCCCAGGTGGTCGGGGTCTTTTCGCTCATCGGATCGCTCCTTCCTGGATCCACTCCAGCACCAGCGCGTAGCTCTCGTCTCCGGCACCGGACCAGATGGTGCCGCCGCCGTGGCCCTGACCGGTGGCCTTGAGGAGCAGCAGACTGGCCTCGGGATCGACTGGGTCGATGCGCTCCAAGGTCGCCGCGTAGTCGGCGTTCTCGTCGCCGCTCAGGGTGAAGCCGCCGGCGCCGCCGCCGTGGCAGGATGCGCACTCGACGAGCAACAGATCGTGGATCTCGCCGTCGAAGCTGAGCGCTCGAGACTGACCCCCGCCCGGGCCCGAGGGCAGACCGCGCTCGAAAGGCTGTTGCGTGCCGCAGCCGCCGATCACCAGCGTCGTCGCGCAGATTGTCGCGACGGCGCCCAATCCGTTGACTCTCATCGTCTCCTCCTCACTTCGAGGGTGCGCTCTGTGCACGCTCATTTCCGCTTCCCAGCACCACCACTTTGGTGAAGGCGATGGTGCGGCGCGCCGCCTCGCACACCGCCATGGAAGAGCTGGTGGCGCCGGTCACGGCCTGAATGTCGACGCCGACCTCGATCTTGTCGCCCGCTGCGATGTCGCGGAACTGGTCCAGGAAGAACCGTTCCTTCACCGGCTTGCCCCGTTCCTCGACGTACGAGGCGACGGCGACGTCTTTGATGTTGCCGGCCTCGTCCATCACGAAGGCGAGGCGCATCGGCCCTTCCTTGCCCTCCTGATCCACCATCACCAGGCGGCCCACACTCGCGCCCTCGGCGCTCCGTCCCGTGTAGTAGGTCCAGGCCCGGGACGGAGCCCAGCCGGTGTGTCGCCGCAGCGTCGCCGTCTGTTCCGCGGTGGCGGTGTAGCTTGCCTTGGAGAGCTTCTTGGCATCGGGCAGCATCGACTTGACCGCGTCACGCAAGCTCAGCAAGGTCTCGGCCCGCGCCGGGGCCGCCGCCGCGAACAAGCCCGCGCACAAGGCAAGCCGGCGCAAGGTGCTTTGTCTCATCGATCTTCCTCCGCGGGAGTGAACCAGACCTCTCGCATCACCGCGAAGAAGGCGGCGGAGAACGAGATCGCCATGGCGGCGCCGGACAGAATCGTCAGCCAGGCGAAGCCCGGATGATAGAGCCGAGTCAGCAACAGCCCCCACACATCCAGCACCGAGCCGGCGAAGGGGGCGATCACGATCGCGCTCTTGAGCCGATCCGAGATGCCGGTCATCAGCACCAGCACGCCGGTGCCGAAGAATAGTGTCGCGTGCCCGAAGAGATGGAAATGGCCCTCGGCGACCAGGCTCTTCAGAGAGGGAATCGCCAGGATCTCCTCTTCCGGTGCCGGCTCCTCGGCGAGAAAGGCGTCGAGATCGAGCGCCTCCTCCTCGATCATGCCGGGCGCTTCGGCGGGGGGCGCCGGCTCCAGCGCCGCCCGGGTCGCCGGGTTGCCGTAGTAGTGTCGCACCACTTCGCTGTACGAGGTGCCGACCGAGAGCGCCACATTGCTGATCGCGAACAGATAACCGGTGCCGGCCGTCAGCATGAAGAAGGTCGCGACCAGTCGCCAAGGCAGGGGCGCTCCGGCGAGACGAAGCTGAAACATGATGGTTCTGGTCCCGGGTTAGAAGTCGAGGGCGATATGCAGGCGAGCGAGATCGTCATCGACCTCGTTCACCTCTTCCATGCGCCATTGGTACTGAACGATGTAAGTCAAACGGTACGAGCCGACATCCCAGGGGAACTCCGCGGCGGCGGTCCAGACGTGTCGATCGGCGTTGGAGACGATCCGCGAGTTGTCGATGTAGGTGCCGTAGCGACCGATCAGACGCACTTTTTGCCGCCACTTGCCCCAGGTGAGCTGGGCGTAGTCGCCGTGCTGGTAGTAGAAGCGGTCGTCGTCGAGCGGATCCTCTACATCCATGCGGGCGAATCCGGCCTCCCAGCGGCAGTGACGCAAGAGCGGCAGCGCCAGGGCTCCGTAGTCGAGCGAGCCCTCCAGGCCGTAGAGAAGGAGCATTCTGGAATCGTCGTACTGCGAAACGTAGCCCGAGGCGTGGAGGGAGCCGAGCCCGCCGCCCTGGAGGCCGATCCGGGTCGCGGCGGCGAATGCGTCGCCGGAATCCGGAACCCGGATCTTGATGGTCGAGCCCGGATCGCCCGAGACCCCCTTGCCGCCGAACAGATCGAGAGCGATCCGCCAGCGCCCGCGGGAGATCTCGGGCGGCGAATAGACCGCGCCGTACTCACCCCAGACCAGCGGCAGCAGAAGAGTCTCGTACTCCAGATTCCAGACACCGCCGTAGCGGTGGTGATAAGGATCGGCACCGAAAGGAACCAACACCTTTCCGACCTTGAGCCGGTGCCCTTCCAGGGGCACGATGCCGATCTCGTGGAACCAGCCGCCCAACACTTCGCCCATGAACGACAGCCGGCCGTCGGGGGAAGCCGCTCGCAGGAAGACGAATTGGTGGTAGCTGGTCATTTCGAATGCGTCGCCGCGGCGCTCCAGGGCGAGGTCGAAGCGCCCCATCAGCCGCACCGCCGGCGCGACGCCGGCGGCCGGAGGTGGCGCCTCCTCGTCGGTCAGGTCGTCGAAGGAGATCTCCTCTTCGACCGGCTCGGCCGGGGCGATCGTCCAGGCAGCGAGCATCAGGACGATTGCGGTGACTGTCCGCGGGGATCTGGACCACATTGCCCCCTCCTTGCTCAGAGCTACTTCGCCAGGCGGTGACCGGGGCCGCCGACTCGGAGCGCGGCGGACCAGGTGTTGCTACTGTTCGAAGCGCAGGTGGTAGACGTCGCCGGAAGTCGCATGAGCGATCTGCGCGTTGTCGAAGATCGCGAATCCGAAGTCGTAGTTGGCGTTCGCGCCCCGATCCGACCACTGCACGTCATGATCCAGATCGCCGGTTTCGAAGGCCCGGGCGATCTCCACCGTCCAGCCGCCGCCATCGTGTACACCGTGACCGACGAGATCGCCGCGGCTACCGGTGAAGGCGTCGATGGTGACGCTGGGGATGCGCTGGGGATCGTGCCGGGGGAAGTCCGCCGCGGCGAGCACCGTGCCGTCTTCGTCCACCAGCGATCCGTCGGCGTTCAGCGCGGTGATCATGCGGGCGGTTCCGGCATCGATCTCGGATTGCAGGATGTAGTGATACTCGGTGCGCCCGGGGATGTAGTAGAGGGGGATCTCCACATCTTGTGCGGTGATGGGATGTTGGACGGTCTGCACATTGTTGGAGTAGCCGCCCGCGGTCTTGGTGTCGCCGTGGCGGCCGGCGTTCTTCTCTTGCGAGGTATCGTCGGTGTATTGATCGTCGGCCTGGTTCATGGCGTTGGTGCGCACCAGCTTCCAGTGCCACATGTCGACCGCTTCACCCGGCGCGTTGGTGTACTTGAGGGCGGTTTTTCCGAAGGGATGGCCGCTGACGCCGGTGTGGCAGACGGTCATGCAGCCCTGGCTGGCGAAGTTGGGGACACTCTCGTCGATATTCCAGATGAAGCTGAGCTTGTCTTCGTAGTGCGCCGGCTCGATCAGTGTGCCATTGTCGATGGTGGGACGACCGGACTCCTGGACCCAGAGGCTGTCGTCGGCGTCGAAGTACCAGCATTGTCGGTTGTCGCTCAGGGTGGGATCGTCCCACTGCGCCAGGATGTAGAGCTGGGTGTCGTCGTAGAGCGCGCGCACCGTCGCGCTGTAGCTGTCGCCGCCGTAGCCTTCGAACTCGCCGATGTCCCAGACCGAGGTCTCGATCTCGATCGGGGTCGCCGCGGCCCAGGCGGCATCGACCACGCCGTCGATCGTCGGCCCGGTCGTGACCTTGGCCGCGAGCAGCTCATCGGCGCTGGGGGCCGGAGGAGGAGGATCGGTGGCGGTGTCGCGCTCGCAGCTGGTGAGCGCGAGACACAGGGTGATGGAGAGGGAGATCGGGAGCATGGCGTGCATGGTGCTTTCCTCAGGGTGTTGGTTTGGCGCGTGTGTAGAAGAGTCGCCACGACTCCTCGAGCGCGCCCGCTGTCCGAGTGCAACGCCCGTACCAATCCGGGCGGAATCAAGCAACACCATGGTGCTGAGCGACATAGATCCGTCGACCCAGGCCGCCGGCTGCGCCGCGTCGAACAGAATCTGGCGAATGGTCGCCAGAATCTGGCGTCAGTCGCGATCAGAATCTGGCGCCGGGTCGTCCTTGGAAGAGGTCGCTTCGGTGTCGAAGAGCTTCTTGCGGACCGTGGTCGGCGAGAGTTCGAGAACGCGCGCCGCGCGGCTCACGTTGCCGTCCAGGAGCTCGACGGCGCGCCGCACGTAGTCGCGCTCAACGTCTCTCCAGGGGCGAAGGTCGGCGGCTGATTCGGGGAGAAAGGTCGATTCGCCCGGAGCCGCCCGGTCGCGACCGGGGGCGGCCTGGACCGCGGGCGCGGCGGGCGAAGCGGGAAGCTCGACTTCCAACAAGGTCTCGCCGCGACAGAAGGTCACCGCGCGGGTGAGCACGTTCTCCAGCTCCCGCACGTTCCCGGGCCAAGGGTAGGAGCGCAGCCGCTCCAGCACCGCGCGGTGGACCCAGCGAATGCTGGCACCGGTCTCGCGGTTGATCTGGGCCAGGAGATGCGCCGTGAGCAGACCGATGTCGTTCGGCCGCTCCCGCAAGGGCGGCACATCGAGAGTCGCCACCGAGATCCGGTAGTAGAGATCGCGGCGGAACTCCTTGGCCGCCACCATCGAGAGAAGATCGCGACTGGTGGCGGCCAGCACCCGGGCCCGCAGGGGAAGGGTCTGATTGCCGCCGACTCGCTCGAATACCCGCTCCTGCAAGACCCGCAGCAGCTTGGCCTGCAGATCGAGGGAGATGTCGCCGACTTCGTCGAGCAGCAGCGTGCCGTCCGCCGCCAGCTCGAGCTTGCCGGGCCGCGCCTCGGTGGCTCCGGTGAAGGCCCCTTTCTGGTGCCCGAAGAGCTCCGACTCCAGCAGCGTCGGCACCACCGCGGCGGCGTTGATGGCGACGAAGGGCTTGCCCGGCGTGGTCGCTTCGTGGATCGCGCGCGCGACCAGCTCCTTGCCGGTTCCGCTCTCCCCCTGGATCAACACCGTGGCTCGGCCCCTCGAGAGCAGTGCGATCGACTTCAAGAGGGCGACGATTCTGCGGTCCCGGCCCACGATCTCGTGCGGTCGAATTGCGACCCGCGGCAGGGCCAGAGTGCCCGGCGGCGCCTCGCGCGACTCGTCCCCCGACCCGGCGGCGGCCACGGGATCCGGCCGCGCTTCGCGCTTGCCCTTCTCGACCGCCAGCAGCACGTCGTCCAGGTCCAAAGGCTTGCGGATCGCGTCGAAGGCCCCCAGGCGGATCGCCTCGATGGTGGCCTCCATGTCTTGGCGGCCGGTGATCATCGCGACGGCGCAGGCCGAGCCGCGCGACCGAATCCGCTTCAGTACAGTCAGTCCCGATATGTCCGGCAGTCCCTGATCGAGAAACACCACCTGCGGCTGGAACTCCTCTTCGAGCGCCAGCCCTTCCCGACCGGTGGCGGCGCAGCGCACCTCGTGCCCGCGCAGCTCCAGCGCCAGCTCCAACGAGCGCAGGATCGAGCGGTCGTCGTCGATCACCAGGATTCGGCTCACGGGGTACCCGCTTCTTGCCTGGGGATCACCATCCAGAAGAAGGCTCCGCCCCCTTCTCGATTCGAGGCGCCGACGCTGCCGCCGTGCAGCTCCACGATCTTGCGCACGTTCGCCAGGCCGAGTCCCGTTCCCTGGGCGCGGGTGGTGAAGAAGGGCTGGAAGAGCTGATCGCGAGCCGCCGCCGGCAGCCCCGGCCCACGGTCGGCCACCACCAGTCGCAGCCCGCCAGTGCCGGCCCGCGATGCGGTGATCCGGATCCGATCGGCGCCCGCCTCTCCTTCGTCCTCAGACTCGCACGCCTCGATCGCGTTCTGAACCAGATTGGACAGGGCCTGCACCAGTCGTTCCCGATCGGCGCTCACCCGCTCGCCCCCGGTGTTGTCGCGGAAGCTGATCGCGGCGTCGGGACGGGCCATCCGCGCGGCGAGCGCCGCCTCGACTTCCTGAACCACGTCGCGGGCGCTGACCGGCGCCGCCTCCAGCTCGATCGGCTTGCCGTAGCTCAAGAGCCCCTCGAGCATCAGCTCCAGGCGCCGAACCTGAGTCGCCGCGATCTCGGCCATGGCGCGGTAGGTCGGGTCGTCTCGCGCCAGCGGCTCGAGTGCCTGCAGGTTCAGCCGGATCGACGAGAGGGGATTGCGCATCTCGTGGACGATCGAGGTGATCATCTCGCCCATCGCCGCCAGAGAGGCGGTCCGCACCAGCCTCGCCTCCGCCGCCTGCAGGTCGTCCATCATCTGGTTGAAGGCGCGCCCGACTTCGCGCGCCTCGGGCGTATCGCCGTCCCGCATCCGCGTTCCGCGCCGACCCTCGCTGACCTGCCGGGCCGAGCGCGCCAACTCGGCCAGCGGTTCAGCGAGCTGGCCCGCGATGTGCGCGGCCAACCAGAGCACCACGATCGCGGTCCCGAGCGCGGTCGCCAGGGCGCGCGTTCGCAGCACACCGAGCCAGCCGAGCGCCTCCGTCCGATCCACCTCCACGATCACGCTCCACTCGCTCCCCTCGACCGGCGCGACCGCGGCCAGCACGGCGCTCCCCTCGCAGCTCCGGTAGGGCTCCTCGAGCAGCGTCGCCGGCGCACCGCGATTCCGCGCCTCGGAGGCCCCGGGCCGCAAGGGCGCGACCCAACGGCCGATCCGCTCCGCCGGCACCGTGCCGGGCGTGGCGGCCACCAGAATCGCGTCTCTGGAGAGCAGCAGCACCCGCTCGGAGCGCCCCAGTCCGCCGGGGGACCGCAGGATCGGATCCAGGGCCGGCGAGAGGATCAGGGCCAGGGTCAGATAGCGCGGCGGCCGGCCGGGCGACCCGATCCGCTGCACGAAATGCAGCCCCACCGATCGATCTTGGTGGAGGTGGAAGGCGCCGACCGCCCGCTCCTCGTCCTCCTCCAGCAGGGCGCGCGCCTCCTCGAACTCCTCTTCCTCGTCGCGATCCGGCGCTACGCTGCTGGCGGCGAGGCGGCGCCCCTCCCGGTCCAGCAGGACGACCGCCTCGAAGGCCGGGATGCGGCGCTGGAAACGGTCGAGCGTCGCCTGGAGCTCGGGATCGCCGCCGGGATCAGGGGTCATCAGACGCGGGTCGGCCGCCAGCATCGAGATATCCGAGCGGCGCTCCGCCACCCAGTCGGCGAGATGACTCGCGCGCCCCGCGGCGATGGTCAAGAGATGGTTGGTCGCCGAGTCGAGCACCGCCTGCCGGGCGCAGTGGTAACCCTGCCCCGCCATGATGGCGAGCGGCAGCAGCGAGATCAGCCCCATCCAGGCCAGGATGCGCACCGAGAAGGTGGTCGGACGGAGTCGAAGCAAGTTTGTCTTCATCACGCACGCAAGTGTAGCGGTGGCGTCGCCGTGGTACGAGGCGCAGCGGTCCTGGAAGTAGCCGGGCATGGCGAATGCCGGCGCAGCCGTCAGCGCCGGGGCCGCCGCGCTTCGGCTGGCGCCATGATACTCGCAGGAAGGAGAGGGGAAGGGGGTCGGGAAAGGGAGCCGCAGCGATGCCCCAAGGTCATGGCGCAGCGGTTCGCGGGCGGCCGCGCGATTGACCGGAAGGGGCCGGAAATGGTAGCCTCACGCGCTTTCGACGGCGCGTGAGACGCCATCCGAAGCGCCTCTTTCGAGCCGAGAGCGCGCATTCCGACCACCGGATCCGGTCCCGAATCAGGAACCCAGATTGCCAGAGAGCGGCTTCCAGATTCTCTTCGTGTGCACCGGCAACACCTGCCGGAGCCCGATGGCCGAAGCGCTGTTCCGGACGCGTTTGCCCGAGGATCTGCGAGGGCGGACGGCCGCGGCGTCGGCCGGCAGCGCGGCGGTCGAGGGAGCGCCGGCGGCGCCCCACGCGCTGGAGGTGGCGGCGGCGGCCGGGATCGACCTGAGTCCCCATCGGGCGCGCCGCTACAGCCCCGAGATGGCCGCGCAGGCCGACCTGGTGCTGGCGCTCGACGCCGGCAATCGGGCCTGGGTGCTGGCGCAGAGCCCCCAGCATTCGGCCCGAATCTTCTGCCTGCGCGAGGCGGCCTCGAGCGGAGCGGGCGAGAACATCTCGATTCGTGACCCCTTCGGCGGCGACCTGGAGGGCTACCGCACCTGCTTCGCCGAGATCGAGCAAGAGATCGAACGACTGATGACCCGGCTGCGGTGCTGGCTCGAGGGCGACCCTCTGCCCTGAGCCACGCGACGGCCCGGTCCCCGAAACCGACCCCACGACATTCCGAACCAAACCAAACCAAACCGAAGCGAGCCCGCGGCGGGCTCCCCACTTCTGCGGAGGACGAAATGGAGATCAACAGAGTTGGCGTGATCGGCGCGGGTACCATGGGCAACGGCATCGCCCAGGTCTTCGCTCAGTCGGGATTCGAAGTGACGATGGTCGACACCGAGCAGAAGCGCCTGGACGCCGCGACCGCCGGCGTCGAGAAGAGCCTGAACCGCCTGGTCAAGAAGGAACGCCTCACGGCCGAAGAGCGCGACGCCGCGCTGGGGCGCATCGCCGGCACGCTCAGCCTGAAGAACGTCGCCGACTGCCAGCTGATCGTCGAGGCGGTGCCGGAGGACTACGAGCTCAAACTGTACGTGCTGGGCGAGATCGACCGCACCTGTCCGCCGGAGACGATCCTGGCCACCAACACTTCGAGCATCTCCATCACCCGCCTGGCGGCCGCCACCAGCCGGCCCGAGAAGTTCGTCGGCATGCACTTCATGAACCCGGTGCCGATCATGCGCCTGATCGAGGTGATCCGCGGCATGGCGACCAGCGACGAGACCTGCGCCACGATCATGGCGCTGGCGGAGCAGCTCGACAAGGTGCCCTGCGAGGCCAACGACTATCCCGGCTTCGTCGCCAACCGCGTGCTGATGCCGATGATCAACGAGGCGGTGTTCGCGCTGATGGAGGGGGTGGCCAGCCGCGACGCGATCGACACCGTGATGAAGCTCGGCACCAACCAGCCGATGGGGCCGCTCACGCTGGCCGACTTCATCGGCCTCGACGTCTGCCTGCACATCCTCGACGTGCTCTACCATGGCTTCAAGGACCCGAAGTATCGCCCCTGCCCCTTGCTGGTGAAGATGGTCGACTGCGGCGATCTGGGGCGCAAGACGGGCAAGGGCTTCTACGACTACCGCGCTTGATCCGGGCCGCCGGGCGGCGTCCGGCGCACCCGGCCCACGAACACTCGGCGAACGATCCACAACCCCAAAAGAAACGGAACCGACCATGAGCATCTTCGAGAAGATGGCCGCCCACGATCACGAAGAGATCGTGTTCTGCCACGACGAGCCTTCGGGGCTCAACGCGATCATCGCGATCCATAACACCACGCTGGGACCGGCCCTGGGCGGCTGCCGCATGTGGCCCTATGAGACCGACGAAGAGGCTCTCGAAGACGTGCTCCGCCTTTCCCGTGGGATGACCTACAAGGCCGCGGTGGCCGGGCTCGACCTGGGCGGCGGCAAGACGGTGATCATCGGCGACCAGAAGAAGCACAAGTCGGAGGCTCTGTTCCGGGCCCTGGGTCGCTTCATCGAAGGACTGAACGGGCGCTACATCACCGCCGAGGATGTCGGCACCAACACCGCCGACATGGCCAACATCGCCCGTGAGACCGCTCACGTGCGGGGCTGCTCGCAGGGCGCCGGCGGCAGCGGCGATCCCTCGCCGGTGACCGCCTTCGGCGCCATGCGCGGTCTGCAGGCGGCGGTGAAGAAGGGGCTGGGAAGGGACGAGCTGGAGGGGCTGCGGATCTCTATCCAGGGCGCCGGGCACGTCGGCTACTACCTGGCCAAGAGACTGGCCGCGGCCGGCTGCGCGCTGGTGGTCGCCGACATCGACCCCCGACGCACCGCGCGTCTGGAGGAGGAGTGCGGCGCCAAGGTGGTGGGGACGGACGAGATCTACGACGAGCCCTGCGACGTCTTCTCGCCCTGCGCGCTGGGCGCGATCCTCAACTCCGACACGATCCCGCGGCTCCGGTGCAAGGTGGTGGCCGGTGCCGCCAACAACCAGATCGCCCGCGAGGAGGACGGCGCGGCGATGGTCGAGCGCGGCATCCTCTACGCGCCCGACTACATCGTCAACGCCGGCGGCCTGATCAACGTTTACCACGAGGGACCGAACTACAACCGCGACGTGGTGATGGACCTGGTCGACAAGCTCTACGACACGACGCTGCAGGTGCTGGAGCTGGCCGAAGAGCACAGCCTCACGCCCGAGGATGCCGCCACCCGGCTGGCCGAGCAGCGCGTCGAGCAGGTCGGCAAGCTGCGTAGGATTCATCGCTCCTGAGCTTCGAGGGTCCGGGTGTGCGCGTGTGCTCGGACCCCCGTCCGGCACGCGGAGCGCGGAGGTGAGCTGATGCGAATCGCGCTGGCCAGCGACCACACGGCGATCGAGCTGCGCAAGGAGCTCGGCGCCTGGGTGCGCGCCCAGGGCCACGAGGTGGTCGATCTCGGCACCCATTCGAGCGCCTCCTGCGACTACCCGGACCTGGCGCGGGCGGGGGCAGAGCTCCTGGGGCGTGGCGAGGTGGAGCGCGCGATTCTGTTCTGCGGCACCGGCCAGGGGATGGCGATGACCGCCAACCGGGTCGCCGGGGTGCGTTGCTGCGTCTGCAGCGAGAGCTACAGCGCGCGGATGTCCCGCGCCCACAACGATGCCAACGCCCTGGCCCTGGGCGCGCGCGTGATTGCCTTCGGGCTGGCCCGGGAGATCACCCAGGCGTGGCTCGAGACCCCCTTCGACGGCGATCGCCACGTCGGCCGCGTGGCCAAGATCGAGCCCGCCGCCGCAGACTGATCCGGCGCCCGCGCCGGCGGAAAGGAGCCAGTAGTGCACTACCTTCCCGATCTCGATCCTGAGCTGCACGCCGCCTTCCAGGCCGAGCTCGGGCGCCAACGCCACACGCTGGAGCTGATCGCTTCGGAGAACATGGTGCATCCGGCGGTGCTGGAGGCGGCCGGATCGATCATGACCAACAAGTACGCCGAGGGCTATCCCCACAAGCGCTACTACGGCGGCTGCGACCACGTCGACGCCGCCGAGGACTTGGCGCGGGACCGGGCCTGTCTGCTCTTCGGCGCCGAGCACGCCAACGTGCAGCCACATTCCGGATCGCAGGCCAACATGGCGGCCTACCTGGCGCTGCTCGAGGTCGGCGACCCGATCCTCGGCATGTCGCTCTCCGACGGCGGCCACTTGACGCACGGCCACCACGTCAACTTCTCCGGGCGTCTCTTCGACGTGAAGAGCTACGGAGTGGGGGAGGACGGGCGAATCGACTATGACGCAGTCGAGGCGCTCGCCACCGAGCACCGGCCGAAGATGATCGTGGCGGGGGCCTCGGCCTACGCGCGGGTCATCGACTTCGAGCGTTTTCGCGCCATCGCCGACCAGGTCGAGGCGCTGCTCATGGTCGACATCGCCCACATCGCCGGGCTGGTCGCGGCCGGCATCCATCCCTCGCCGATCCCCTTCGCCGAGGTGGTCACCTCGACCACCCACAAGACCTTGCGGGGGCCGCGCGGAGGGCTGATCCTGACGCGCGAGAAGCATGCGTCAGAGATCGACAAAACGGTCTTTCCAGGAATCCAGGGAGGGCCGCTGATGCACGTGATCGCGGCCAAGGCGGTGGCCTTCAAGATGGCCTTGCAAGACGATTTCCGGCACTACATGACGCAGGTGGTGGCGAACGCGCAGGCGCTCGCGGCGGGGTTGATCGAGCGCGGCTTCACGGTCGTCTCCGGCGGCACCGATACCCACCTCTTCCTGGTAGATTTGACGCCGCTCGGCAACATCTCCGGCAAGAAGGCCGAACGCCTCCTGCACCAGGCGGGAATCACCACCAACAAGAACACGGTGCCCGGCGAGAAGCGCTCGCCCTTCGTCACCAGCGGCCTCCGGATCGGCACCCCGGCGCTCACCACGCGCGGCATGGGCGAGGCGGAGATGCGCGTCATCGCCGACCTGATCGCCGAGGTGATCGACAGCCGCGGAGACGCAGAGGTCGAAGGCCGCACGCGGACGCGGGTGCGGGAGCTCTGCGACGCCTTCCCAATGTACGGAGAGCTCGACTGAGATGCGCTGCCCGTTCTGCTCCAGCGACGCCGACAAGGTGGTCGAAACGCGGGGTGCGCGCAACCAGAACGCGATACGCCGGCGCCGCGAGTGCACCGCCTGCCAGCGCCGCTTCACCACCTACGAATCGGTCGATCTGACCCCTCTGCGGGTGATCAAGCGCGACGGCGGGCGTGAGGGCTACGACCGCGAGAAGCTGCGCCGCGGAGTGCGCACCGCCTGCGTCAAGCTGCCGATTCCGAGCGCCGAGATCGATGCCCTGGTGGCGCGCGTGGAGGGGCGGCTGCACAACGCGCTCGGGGGCGAGGTGGCCTCCGACGAGATCGGCGCGGCCGCGCTGCGCGAGCTGGCGGCGCTCGATCCGGTCGCCTACATCCGCTTCGCCTCGGTCTATCGGCGCTACCGCGACCTGCGGGAGTTCATGGACGAGGTGGACGCCTGCCTGAAGAGTTCGTGATTCCACCCGACGAGCACGACGCCGAGCCGGAGGGAACGGCCGCGGGGGCCGGCGAAGGGCCGGAGGCCGGGGCAGCGGGCGACGCGGCGGCCGACCCGGCGGCCGATCCGGCGGCGCTGCCGGTCGAGTCGAGCGGGTCGCGACCGCGCAGCGCGCCCTTGCCGAGCACGAAGCGGCGCGAGGCGGCTCCGCCGGCGCCGTTCGAGGACGGGGGGGAGGCGCCCGAGCCCGGGGAGATGTCGTTCCTGGACCACCTGGAGGAGCTGCGGCGGCGGCTCTTCGTGGTGGTGCTCGCGGTGGCGCTGGGGACCGGGCTCGGCTACGTGATCGCCCCGCAGGTGTTCGAAGTGGCGATCGGCCGGCTGCCCCAGACGCTCGAGCAGGGGCCGCTCGGCGGTGGGTTGCGGGCCTGGGTGGCGAAGCTGACCGGCGACCTGATCGAGTCCGAGGAGGAAGAGGAGCCGAGCGCCGCGGACCGGGCGGTGGCGGACCGCGAAGATGCGCAGGCGGACCGCGAAGATGCGCAGGCGGACCGCGAAGATGCGCAGGCGCGCGATGACGCGGCTGCGCGGCTCGATGCGCTGCTCGAGGCCGCGTTGCAGGGCGACACTGGCGCGCGTCGCGAGCTTCCTGGGGCGATCGCGGCTTTGGCACGGGCCGAAGCCGACGCCGCTCTGAGGCGGGCGCGCCTCGACGCATCGCCCGCGGCCGACCCGCCCGCGGAGCTGATCGTGACGACTCCGGCGGGAGCGATCCTCACCAAGCTCAAGGTTGCGGTGTTCGTCGGCATCGTGCTCTCGGTCCCGGTGATCGTCTACCAGGCGTGGATGTTCGTGGTGCCCGGTCTGGTCGCCAAGGAGCGCCGCATCGCCACCTTCCTGGTCGTTCCGACCACCCTCTGTTTCGCCTTGGGGGTTTACTTCTCCTATCGCATACTCCCCCTCATCACTGCCTTCCTCAGCTCCGTGAGCGCGGAGTTGGGGGTCGAGCAGCGCTGGATCGCCGACGACTATCTGGGCTTTGTGCTCAAGTTGATGTTGGTCGGTGGGGTATCGTTCCAGCTTCCGGTCGTCTCCTTCGGCCTTGCCAGCCTGGGGATCATCGGACCATCGACACTCCGCCGCCATCGACGACTGGCGGTGGTGATCATCCTGGTCGCCGCGGCGACCTTCACGCCGCCCGACCCGCTCTCCATGATCTTCATGGGGTTGCCGCTGCTCTTGCTCTACGAGATATCGATCGGAGTGGCCGCGCTGGCGCGCCGCCGCGCTCAGGAAACGTGAGACATGTTGAAGACCGATTCTCCCTTCGGAGTGATCGACGCCCAGCTTGCCCGCTTCGAAGAGGCCTGGCTGGATGCGCTGACATCCGATATGCGTCTGATCCGTGAGATCTCGGGCCATCTGCGCCAGATGCGCGGCAAGCGCTTTCGCCCCGCGCTCACGATCCTCAGCGCGGGAGCGGATCTCGACGAAGCGGCGGCGGAGCGAGTGCTGACCGTGGCCCTGGTGGTGGAGATGATCCACACCGCCACGCTGATCCACGACGACATCATCGACCATTCGCTGCTGCGCCGCGGTTTGCCGACCATCAACGCGCGCTGGAACCGCAAGACCGCGGTGCTGATGGGCGACTATCTCTTTGCCCGTGCCTTCTCCACCATGGTGCACGAGACGACGCCCACGGTGGTGACCATCATGGCCGACGTGACCTACGAGCTGTCTCAGGGGGAGCTGATCCAGGAGCAAGTGATCTTCCAGCCCGGCCTCGGCGAGCAGGAGTACTTCGGCCTGATCGACCTCAAGACCTCGGCGCTGATCGGCGCGGCCTGCGAGATCGGCGCCGCGGTGACCGGTGCGCCGCCCACCGAGCAGGTGCGGCTGCGGCGCTTCGGCCGGCGCCTTGGCCTGGTCTATCAGATCGTCGACGACATCCTCGACTTCGCCGGCGAGGAGGAGCGACTGGGCAAGCCGGTGCACTGCGATCTGGCCCAGGGAAAGGTGACATTGCCCCTGATCTGGGCCTACCAGAGCGCCTCCGAGGCGGAGCGAGCACACGTCGACACCCTCTTCCGCGACGGTCTGGCGCGCCGCGAGGGCGGCGATGGACAGGTGAAGGCGGCGCGGGAGCGTCTGCCGGAGGTCCCCTGGCACGAGGTGGAAGAGATCGTGGCGCGTCACGATGGCGTCGGTCTGGCCCGCGCTCGAGTGGCGTCGATCGCCGAGCAGGCACGACTCGATCTGCACGAGCTGGAGAGCGAGGAGCTGGCCGCCAGGCTGGAGCCGATGCTCGACTTCGTCATCTCGCGAGATCGTTAGCGCGGGCAATCGGGAAGAGAACGCACCATGGCGCTGCGCAGCCAGAAGAAGCCGCTCGGACTGGTGGTCCTGGTGCTCGTGCTGGGCATGCTGATGGGCAGCCTGATGGGAGAGCTGATCAGCGAGTTCATGGTCGACGGCGTGGTGAAGGACTTCTTCACCCGCTCGATCGCGCCGGGCTTTTCGCCGAGCACCCTCGACCTGGTGGTGCTGCGGCTGACCTTCGGGCTGACCTTGAAGCTCAATGTGATCAGCGTCGTGGGCGTGGCGCTGGCGGCCTACCTCCTGAGATGGTACGAATGAGGCAGTGCGCGATCATCACCGTGCTGGCGGCGGCGCTGGCGGCCGGCTGCGCCGACACCGCGGGCGATCTGCCCACCGGCTTCACCGATCGCGGCGGGCTCGAGCGCCAGGTCGCATCGATCTCGCTGCGGCCGATCCGCCACGCCTCGCTGGTTGGGGAACGGGCCAACGGCAACGCCTTCGCGGCCCACGTCGGCGAGCGCGACGGGGTGCGCGCGGCGGCGATCTTCCACTTCCCGCTGGCTGACAGCGCGGGCCTGCCCTACCTGGCCGAGGGCGACACTCTGCTCGAAGCCAGTCTCTCCTTCACCACGCTGCGCCGGCGGCCGCTCGATTCCGACCAACGGGTCGAGCTCTGGGCGGTCTGCGAGCCCTGGGACGAAGACAGCCTGCTGACCGCCGAGGAGCTGGCGCCGACCCTCATCGACGAGCTGATCTGCACCGGCGAGCCTCTGGGGGAGATGAGCTTCGCCGGCGGGGACACCGCCACCGCCACGCTGCCGGTGGCGCTCGAGCAGGTGCGGAGCTGGATGGACGACCCCGAGGGGAACCTGGGGGTGGCGCTGCTGCCGGTGGGCGAGGCCGCGATGAGCGCGGTGTCGTCGATCTCGGCCGCGGCGCCGGCTCGGCTCAGCCTGGTGGTGAGCGCGGCCGGCCGCAGCCGCATCTTCTCGATCACGCCTTCGCAGGACAGCTACGCCGTGGCGATCGCCGATCCCGATCTCTTCGCCGACCAGGACGACCGCTTCACGGTGCAGAACGGGTTGGCGCGACGCGGGCTGATCGAGTTCGACCTGGGCGTGGTGCCGGAGCGGGCCACGGTGCTCTCGGCACGGCTGGCGCTGATCCCCGACGCGGCGCGCACCTGGCGCTTCAACCCCGGCTTCGGGCTCGAGGTGCACGAGGCGAGCGCCGAGAACTGGGGCGGCGACTTCGCCAACCTGGAGGGCGAGGTGTTCCCGGGCACCACCGTCGACGTCTTCGATCTGAGCGAGCTCCTGCTCGACAGCCTGGTGATGAACGTCCAGGTGCCGGTGCAGGGCTGGGTCAACGACCCGGCGAGCAACCAGGGTCTGCTCTTCCGCACCACCGCCGAGGTCGGCGACGTCTCCTACGTCTCCTTCTTCGCCGGCGAAGCGGCGACCGACTCGCTGCCGCGCCTCGACATCCAATACGTGACGGCGCCCGAGAGCCGCTTCGGCGGGGGTGGGTCGTGAGAGTCCTATCTCTGCTCTTGCTCGCTGGCGCTGTGGCGCTGATGCCGCCGGCGCGCGGCGCGTCGATCTTTGCGCTGAACGGTCTGGGGGAGCCGGTGTCGCCGGCCGATGTGCGCGCGCTGGGAATGGGCGGGGCGACCATCGCGTTGGGCGAGGGCCGCAGCCTGTCGGCCCTCAACCCCGCCACCGCGCGGGCCGGGGAGGATGCGCTCTTGGGTGTGGAGCTGAGCCCGGGTCTGCTGCGCAGCGAAGGACCCGAGGCGGTTCTGAGCACCGAGGGCTTCGGCCTCGAAAAGGCCCGAGTGCTCTTCCCGATCGGAGGCGGAGGCACTCTGGCCTTCGGCCTGCACACCGTCGCCTCCTTCGACACCCCGCGCATCGAGACCGTGCTGGACGGCGGCGATAGCCTGATCTACCGGCGCTCGACTCAGTCGACGGGCAGCATCGCCGCGCTCGGTGGCGGCTGCGCCTTCGATCTCGGCGCGTTGACCCTCGGCGTCCGCGGCGACTATCTCTTCGGCTCGGCCGTCGAGGAGTGGCGGGTGAGCTTCGAGGGTGACACCCTCTTCCACGATTCCTCGGGCCGCCCGGTGCCGATCCGCGACCAGCTCGACATGTGGCGCACCTCGATCCTCGGGGCACGGTTGGCGGCCGGCGTCCTGGTCCGCAGCACGCGCGTCGACTTCGGCCTCTTCGGCTCCTACTCGCCCTGGGCCGAGGGGGCCGAGCACTTCGAGGGGATCGCCTCGGGCAACGAAGCGCGCACCGAGCACAGCTACACGCTTCCGCTGGAGGCCGGGGTCGGCTTGAGCTGGCGACCGCTGCGGGGCCTGACTCTGGCCGCTGACGCCGAGCTCAGCACCTGGTCCGCCTTCGAGGTGGACGGTAGGACGCAGCCGGCGCTGGCCGACAGCCGGCGGCTGGCTGCCGGGCTGGAGTGGTACCTGGGCCGCGACGACACCTTCCTGGGCGCCAATCTGCCGCTGCGTCTCGGCGTGGCCCGGGCGCCTCTGCCCTGGCGCGTCGCCGGTCCCGGGGCCGAGTGGCGGCCGATCGGCGCCAGCCGCTTCACGCTCGGCACCGGATCGTCGTTCGCGCACGGCAAGGGCTGGGCCGACCTGGCCTTCGAATACATCGTTCGCGACCAGGCCGAGATCCGCGAGCGCGAGTACCGCTTCCACCTCTCGCTCGGCCTGATGGAGCACTGGATCCGGAAGCTCCCGGCTCGATGATCCCGATCCTGATCTACCACTCCATCAACGAGCCGCGCCCGGGTCATGTCTGGGCCCGCCTGTCGCTGCCGCCCGCGGTTTTCGAGGCGCAGATGGCCCACATTCGCCACGCCGGTTTGAACCCGATCGGCTTGCGCGAGGCCCACGCCGGGCTCAGCGAGCCGGGGGCTCTGCCGCCCCGGCCGGTGGTGGTCAGCTTCGACGACGGCTACCTCGACAACCACCTTTTCGCGTTGCCGATCCTGGAGCGTTACGAGATCCCGGCGACCCTCTTCGCGGCGACCGAATTCGTCGATCGCCGCGCCGGAGTGCGGTCAGGGGAGGGGGTGGCGCCGGGCTCCGAGGCATCCTACGGCTACCTCTGCTACGACGAGCTGCGGGCCATGGAGGCGACCGGCCTGGTGCGGGTGGAGTCCCACTCCACCACCCACGGCGAGATCGCAATCGGCCCCGAGATCCTCGACTTCCACCATCCCGAAGGCGACGCCTACTGGATCCACTGGCAGCTCCAACCGGAGCGCAAGCCGGACTGGCTGACCTGCGACTACCGGCGCCAGATCCCCCTCGGCACACCGGTCTATCGCCATACCTACGCCATGGTGGGGCGTTGCTGGAGCCCGCCAGAGCAGGAGATCGAGGCCTGCCGCCAGGCGGTGCGCGAGAGCGGCGGTGGCGCGTTTTTCGAGCGTTCCGACTGGCGCAGGCGACTGCGCGAGATCGCCCTCGCGGCCGCACCCGCCGAGCGCGACGACCCTTCGCGGCGCGAGAGCGAAGCGGACTACCGCGCCCGGGTGCTGGCCGATCTGGGCGACTGCCGCGCGGAGCTGGCCCGCGAGCTCGGACACGAGGTGCGCTACCTGTGCTGGCCCTGCGGCCTCTACGACGACACCACGCGCGCCCTGGCGGCCGAGGCGGGCTATGCCGCCACCTTGACCTGCGAGCAGTACAGCAACCACCCCGGGCAGGATCCCGCGCTGCTCCATCGCCTCTACTTCGGTCAGGACGAGCGCTACCTGCGGATTCGCACCGATGCCCTGCTGAATCTCCGCTTCCGCGGCACCCTGCGCTCGGCCCACGGCCTGCGCTCGGGCAAGCTCATGACCGTGGCCGCCAATCGCGCCATGGCCCTGGTCGATGCCTGCGAGAGGCGCCGGCCTCCCAATTGACCCCTCCGTGGTTTGTCGGACGGCGTTATAAGTGAGTCGGGGGACGGCTCCCGCTGAAGTCTCGCGCTCGGACAGACGATCAGGAACGAGAGGTTCCGCAGGTCGGCGCGACCGCCCATGCGACGCATTGAATTCGGCGGAAAAGCCGTTCTGTCGTGCTAAACTCCTGGTTTTGCTCACTTCCGGTCTCCGCCATCCAGCCGCGCACGCGGCCCACGAGGCTTCCAAACCATGACTGACTCTTCGGTCCCCCGTCGCGCGGCAGACCTGCGCGTCTTGGGCGATCCCGGGCGAGCGGGCGTCTCGCTGGCGCCCTTTCTCGGACCGGTGCGCGCTTCGGAGCAGTTCCAGGGTCAGCTCGAGTCCCTGCTGCAACGGCTCGGTCTGCACCGCCTGGCCGGGGAGTCGCGGAGCATCGTTTTCTCGGGCGTCGACTCGGCGATCGGCACCACCACCATCGCGGTCGGGGTGGGCTGGATTCTGGCCACCCGGCACGCGCTGCCGACCGTGATCGTCGGCGCCGATCTGCGTCCCGCAGTAGGCAGCGAGGGCGGCGCCGCGAAGGCCGGGGTGCGCCAGGTTCTGAGCGGCGCGGCGTCGCTCGAATCCGCCCTGCAGCGCACCGAGTTCTCGGGCTTCGACGTGCTGCCGGCCGGCCACGGCGGAGCCGGTTTCGCGGGCGCCGACCTGGGCCATCTGTTGCGTTCGCTCGAGCGCAGCTACCGCGCGGTGCTGCTCGATACCGCGCCGGTGCTGGACTATCCCGAGACCGCCCTGCTCACCGCCGAGGCCCACGGCACGGTGCTGGTGGCGCGCCACCTGGCCTCCAGTCGCAAGCGCCTGGTGCAGGCCGGCACCCTGGTGCGCGGCAGCGGCGGCAGCCTGCGCGGCGTCGCCATCAACGGGATCGAAGAACCACTGCCCGCGTGGCTCGCGGCGCGGATCTGAAAGGCGGCAGATGCGAATCCGAGGGATCTTCTTGGCGCTCACGCTGCTCGCCGGCTGCGGCGGGCGGCCCGGCCCGGTGGTCACCGGCCACCTGGGGAGCGCGGGGCCTCCGCCGAGCCCGGCGCCGCCCTACCTGATCCAGACCGGCGACCTGCTCGGGGTGCGTTTTTTCCGCGCCCCCGATCTCAGCGCCGAGCACCGGGTGCGCCCCGACGGACGGATCACTCTGCCGCATATCGGCGACGTGGTGGCCGAGGGGCTGTCGCCCGACGCCCTGCACGACATGATCGTGGCTCGCTACACGACGGTGCTGAAAGACCCCGAGCTGACCGTGGCGGTGCTGGAGTTCGAGCCGCCGACGGTCTACGTGGGCGGTCAGGTGGGTCGTCCCGGAATCTACGAGCACACGCGGGAGATGACCGCACTGCGCGCCGCGCTTGGCGCGGGGGGCTTCACCGACCAAGCGGCGCGCAGCCGGGTGGTGGTGATCCGAAACACCGGCGAGCGCACGCCCGAGTCCTTCGAAGTCGATCTGGAGCGCGCGGTGGAGGCGGCGGACGGCGCCTTCGATCCCTATCTCCAGGCGCAAGACATCGTGATCGTGCCGCGCAGCGGCGCGGCCTCCGCGGACCTCTTCGTCGACCAGTACATCGATGGGATCCTCCCCGACCTGGTGGAGCGCGGATTCAGCTACGCCCTTGGCGTCCTGGCCGCGGACGAAGCCCGAAAGTGGCGTGATGATAACCTCTAATAGCCTCGAAGACGTGCCGGCCGCCGCGGCTGAAGCGGGGCGGCGAGGGGTTCGTCTCACCGATCCACTCTCGGCCGGCGACGAGCCGCACGTCCTGATCCTGGGCGCCGACGCCCGCGCGCTCGCCATCGGCGATCGTCTCCAGGCGAGCAAGATGCGCGTGATCGGACATCTGGGGCGCGACGACGATCAGTCTCGGAACGAGGTGGTGGGGACTTACTCCGAGCTCGAGCAGATCCTCCGCGACGAGGTGGTGGATCGGGTGGTGGTCGCGGTGCACCACGACAGCGCCCGCCAGATCGTCACCCGCGCCCTGCATCTCTGCGCCCTGATGGGTGTGCCGGTCTGCGCCGAGGAGGCGTACGAGCAGTTCCTGCGCTGCGGACGCCTGAGCGCCGGCGCCAAGATGGTGCCGCTCGGCTCCACCATGACGCCCAGCGATTCCGCTCTGGTCGTGCGGCGCTTCGTCGATCGGCTGCTGGCGCTGTTGATGATCGTCGTCGGCCTGCCGGTCTTTCCCTTGCTGGCCATCGCGATCCGTCTCGACAGCAAGGGCCCCATCATCTTCCGCCAGGTGCGGGTGCGCAACAACGGCCGCCACTTCCACCTGTTCAAGTTCCGCACCATGGTCGACAACGCCGAAGAGCTGAAGGCGCGACTGATGGCGCAGAACCAGGTGGACGGGCCCGCCTTCAAGATCGAGGGCGATCCGCGCATCACCCGCGTCGGCCACCTGCTGCGCCGCCTGCGCATGGACGAGCTGCCGCAGCTCTTCAACATCCTGAGCGGCGACATGGCGATCGTCGGCCCGCGTCCGCCGCTCCCCGCCGAGGTCGAGCGCTACGAGAGCTGGTACATGCGGCGTCTCTCGGTCACTCCGGGGCTGACCTGCCTGTGGCAGATCGAGCACGGACCGCTGGGCGTCGGCTTCACCGAATGGATGCGACTCGACTGTCGCTACATCGAAGAGTGGAGCCTCTGGAACGACGCCAAGATCTTCCTCAGAACCGTCCCGATCGTGCTCTTCGGCATTCGGGCGATGTAACGACACCCGATTTACAGGTGAACGCGATGGAGAGCTCCCCTCCCGACAGGTCGAGACCAGAGATCGAGGGCATCGGCATCGATCCCGGTGATCTATTGCGTCTCTACTTCCGCCACACGAAGCTGATCGTGGCGATCTTCCTCGGCGTGATGGCGCTGGCGACGACGCTGGTCTATCTGATCCCGCCGACCTACGTCTCATCGGCCGAGCTCTTGATCGCGCGCAACGAGCCCGACGTGTCGGAAGGGGAGTACCAGCGACCGGTGACCGCGCTCGATCGCGGCGAGCTTTTGGCCACCGAGGCAGAGATCCTGACCTCCGAGGGACTGGTGCTGCGCACCCTCTCCGACCATGCCAAGCTGAACGCGGCGCCGACCGAGGTCGACTACGTGAAGCTCTTCTTGAAGTACGCCTTCATGCCGCTCAAGACGCTGGGCCTGATGTACGAAGGCGACGATCCTCTGGCGGACCGGGTGCGGAGCCTGGCGAAGCGGCTCACGGTCACCGAGCACGTCGATGCCAATACGCTCACCGTCGAGTTCGAGCACGACTCGCCCGACATCGCCCAGAAGGCGCTGCAGGCCTTGATCGACACCTACCTGCGCTTTCGCATCGAGACCTTGCGCCGGCCCGAGCTGCAGGAGCATTTCGAAGAGCGCATGGGCTCGACCACCGACCGCATCGCCGAGGTCGAGGGGCAGCTGCTCGACATCGAGGAGCAGTCCGGTCTGATCCGCCCGGACGTCGAGCTGGAGCACGCGGTGTCGCATCTGGCCGAGATGCGCAACGACCTGGTCGACCTGCGGGTCGACGAAAAGGCGCTGCGCGGCCGTCTGGAGCAGATCGATGCGCAGCAGCGCGGCCTGGAGCGTTCGACCGTGATCCGACGTGAGACCGGACGCAATCCGGCCTGGGAGGCGCTGACCGAGACCGTCACCAACCTGGAGCGGCGCAAGACCCTGATGGGGGCGGTCTATCGAGAGGACTCCGATCCGATCAGGCAGGTGGCGCGCGAGCTCGAGCTGATGCGCGAGCTCTTGTCGCAGACGCCCGAGATGATCCAGACGGTCGAGGTGGTGGGGCCGAACGAGCAGCTCGACGCGCTGCGCGGCGAGCGCGATCAGTCGATGATCGAGCTGGCGACGGTCGGGCGCCGCATCGAAGCCCTGACCGAGGCGATCGAGGGGTCGCGCGACGGTCTGCGCGGCATGAGCCGCTGGGCCAACGCCGCGGCGCGCGCCGACGCCGAGATGCTGGCGGTGTCCAATACCTACCAGATCTACCTCAACAAGCGCGAAGGGGCGCGGTTGGCGGAAATGGCCGACAAGGGCGAGATCAACGTCAAGATGATCAAGCCGCCGCTGCGTCCGGACAAGCCGGCCATGCACCGCCTGATTCCGATCATTCTCGCCGGCATCGCCGGCCTGGCCCTGGCCTTCGGGCTGGTCACGATGATCGAGCTGCTCAACGGCACGGTGCGCAGCGAGCACGACGTGGAGCGCGCCCTCGGTGTGCCGGTGCTGGCGGCGGTCGAGGCGGCGGATGAGGCGGCGGACGAGGAGGCGCGCGCCGCTTGAGCCCGCCCTCCACGATGACCGATTCCAAAACCGGCTCGAAGCTGATCTCGGACGGGTTGCTCACCTACGCGACCGAGTTCTCGAGCGCGCTGCTGAACCTCGGCACCAGCATCCTGATCGCCCGCATTCTCGGGCCGAGCGGTCGCGGGATCTACGCGATCTTCATCCTGGTGCCGATGACGCTCCAGCAGTTCGGTGTGTTCGGGCTGCCGCAAGGGGTGGTGCACTACATGCACAAGGACCCCGAGGGGCGCGGGCGGCGGGCGATGAACATGGTGCTGGCGGCGGCCCTGGTCGGCATCCCTTATGCCCTGGTGGCCCGCTGGATCTTTGCCACCGGAGCGCTGGATGAGCTGCGCCATGCGTCGGAGCTGGTCACCACCTTGGTGGTCTGCTGCGTGCCGCCCATGCTCTTCAACGCCTATGCGCAAGGCTTCGTGCTCGGCCTGGACGACCTCGTGAAGCGCAACCTCTTGAGGATCGTCGAGCTGGCGGTCTACTTCGCCGGCGTGGTGCTCTTCGTGGTGCTTCTCGATCAAGGGGTGGTGGGGGCGATGAAGGCCTGGGCCGGGGGAATTCTGGCGACCACCGTGCTGGGGGGCTTCTATCTGCTGCCGGACGCCGCCCGGGCGCGCTTCCGTCCCGACCCGAGGCGTCTGAAGCGGGACTTCGCGTTCGGCATCCGCGGCTTCATCGCCACCGTTGCCTTCTTCCTGCTCTACCGGCTCAACCTCTACCTGGTCTCGCATTTCCTCGACAGCGACGCGGTCGGACACTATTCGGTGGCGGCCGCGCTCCTGATGATGATGGCGATCCTGCCGCAGGCGATCGACCAGGCTTTCCTGCCCAAGGTCACGGCGCGCTACGCGGCCGGTGGCGGTCAGGAAAGGATGACGCCCCTGATCTCGCGCCTCTCGCTGATCATCTCGGCGGCCTGCGCTTTTGCGATGGCGATCGGCGCCTGGCCCCTGGTGTGGGTCCTCTACGGTCAGGAGTATCTGCCGGCGGTGGGCGCTCTGCTGGTGCTGCTGCCCTCGGTGACGGTGCTTTGCGGCATGGCGGTGCTGAGCTCGGCGCTGCAGGCGCGCGGGCGACCGATCTGGAACTCGGTGGGGGCGGTGGTCGGCTTCACGGCGAACGGCATCCTGGGGCTTCTGTTGATCCCGCACTGGGGCATCATGGGCGCGGCGCTGGCGTCGAGCGTCGGCTACCTGGCCTTCGGCTGCGTGCTGGCCTTCGCCTTCCTGCGCTTCGAGCCGCAGGTGCGGGCGGCCGATCTGCTGGTGCCGCGCCGTGCCGATCTGAAGCTGCTCTGGAGCGGGGTTCGCTCGCTGCGCGGGGTGGCCTGAAGGGTAGCGGGCGTCAGCCTCGATCCCGCCGGTCGAGCTCCGGCGCTCTGTGGCGCTCGGCCAGGCGTCGGCTCTCGCGGCGCGGGGCGACCCGGTGGCGGGCGACCTCGCGGGCGATCGTTGCATCGCGCAGGTAGCGCATCAGCAGGCGCCGCGGCTCCTGCAGGATCCGCCAAACGAACTCCATGCCAATGCGCACGATCCACGCGGGAGCCACGCTCACGTCGCCGGCCAGCATGTCGAGCGTGCCGCCGATCCCGATGCAGACCGCGGCGCCGGAATCGGCCAGGAAGCGTTCTCCCCAGATGTCCTGCTTGGGCATTCCGAAGGCGATCAGCACCACCTGGGCGCCGCTCTCGCGGATCGCCCGCACCACCTCCGCGTCCTCGGGCGAGGGCCGATCGGGATCGAAGCGCGGCGAGGCGGTGCCGGCGACCTGGAGACCAGGGAAGCGCTCACGCGATCGTTCCGCGGCCCGCTCCGCCACACCGGGGCCGGCCCCCAGGAAGAAGACCCGCCAGCCCTCGCGTGCCCCGCGCTCCAGGATGCGTTCGGCCAGGATCCGGCCCTGGACCTTCTCGCGCAGGGGCTCTCTCAGCAGCCACGCCGCGCGCACCACCCAGGCGCCGTCGGGGATGTTGAGCCGGGTGCGCGCCAGGAGCCTGGAGAATGAAGGTTCGCGGGCGGCGCGCATCAGGAAGTTGACGTTGGGGGTGGCGATCTGGCTGGGGCGGCCCTCGGCGAGGAAGCGGGCGACCAGGTCGACGCATTCGTCCAGCGTCACGTCGTGGATCGGCACGCCGAGAATCTGCCTCTTGATCGGATCGCCCAGACGCGCCGCGGCCGCGGCCTCGAGCGCCGAGATATGGCCCACCCGGGCACTGCGCGTCAGCTCGGCGAGCTGCTCCGCGAAGGCCTCGGCCGGCCGCTGAGGCACCAATCGGCGCGCCTCGTCGAGCGCCGCCTCCGCGAGTCGCGCACAGAGCTCCGGATCGGCGACCAGGCGCACCAGGGTGTCGCCGAGCGTGTCGGCCGTGCTGACCAGGCCGGTTCGGTCGTGCTCGATCAGCTCGCATCCGGCGATCCCGTGCACCGCCGCCACCACCTGCCCGGCGCTCATCGCCTCGAGCACCGCGCCGCGGTTCTGCGGCGGGCCCAGGGCGATGGCGATGGTCGGAGTGCGTCCCTCGTGTAGGTGATCGAGCGCCGAGGGGGGCGCCAGCCAGGGATCGAGCAGCCGCCGCCGCACCTCGAGAGCGGTCTGCGTCTCCAGCTCGCGCACTGTCTGCAGCCCCAGCCGCACGTGGGACATTCCTGCGTCTCGCAGCCGGTGCGCCGCGTCGAGCACGCGCTCCACGTCGGCCCAGCGGCGCAGCGGTACCGGCAGCGCGACCAGGATCGGCGCGCCGGTGCCGGCCCCGGCGGCCCAGGGGCTGCGCGCCACGGTGATTCCGCCGGGCAGCCGCACACAGCGTGCCGGCGGGAAGTTGCTGCGCAGCGCCGCGAAGTGCGCCGCGGAGGAGCTGAGCAGCACGCTGTGGGCGTAGAAGCGCAGAGGGTAGCGACGGGGCGTCTGGGTGCCGTGCCCGGCGCCCGCCGGGTCGACCACCACGCGGCGCCGGATGCGATGGCGAAGCCCGAAGGCCAGCGCCTCGGGGGTGGCATCGGGCCCCACGCCGATGATGCCGTGCAGGCGCAGCTCGCGGCGCAGCGAACGCAGCTCGGCGCCGTTGCACGCGGCGTGAAACACCATCCTGCCGGCGCGCTGCAGCTCGAGGGCCGCGGCGATCGCCGCGGGCAATCCGGCGCGCCCCTCGCGGGGCAGCAGCAGCGCCCAGTGGCGGAGCTTCTTGCCGGCGTGCGCGGCGCTGTGCGATGGCATGGGCAGCTCGCTGTGTGGCCCACTCCGCAATTACGGCGGCCGAATGCCACCGCAATTGCGGAGTGGGCCACCAAGGGGCCGATGGAAGGAGTGGCAGAGTACTACCCGATCGGGCTTTCGAACGCCGCGACTTGACTGCGCTGGCCCCGATTCCTAGCCTGGCACGCTCGGAGCTCATAGGAACAAGAGGACTCGCACCACAGATGCCAACGAGAGATCGCTGGGGAGAGCCCGATCCGACGCGGATCACCGTGCTCTTCTTCCCCTGCAACTTCGTGATCGGCGGCATGCAGCGCCAGCTCGCCGACCTGGTCACCCACATCGATCGAGACCGCTTCCGGCCTCTGGTCGCCTGCTTCGGCCCCTCGGGCCCCTTCGCCGCGGAGCTGGAAGAGGCCGGAATCCCCTTCGATTGCTGGGACGAGGAGCCTTGCTACGACCTCGGCGCGTTGCGCATGACGGCACGCATGGTGCGCCTGCTGCGCCGCGAGCGGGTGCAGATCTTCCAGACCTACGAGTTCCCGACCAAGGTGCTCGGCTGGATCGCCGGCACCGCGGCCCGCAGTCCGGTGATCACCTGCGCCGAGCACGGCACCGGGGAGCCCAAGGACACGCAGCGCAAGACCTGGCTCCTGCGCAAGCTCAGTCCGCTCTGCGATTCCTTCATCTACGTGGCCGATGCTCAGCGGCGCTTCTACCGCGACCAGCGCGGCTTCCGCCTCGGCGGGCGCACCGAGGTGATCTACAACGGTATCAATCACCGGCGCTTCGACCCCGGGGCGGTGCAGCCGCTGACGCGCGCCGAGCTCGGCATTCCGGAGCGCGCCCCGGTGGTCGGCATCACCGCCGTGCTGCGCGAGGAAAAGGCCCACGAGGTGCTGCTGCGCGCCTTGCCGGTCATCGAGCAGCAGGCGCCGGGCACCCATGCGCTGATCGTCGGCGACGGCCCCGAGCGACCCGCGATCGAAGCCCTGGCGCGCCAGCTGGGGGTCGCCGAACGGGTCGTGATCACCGGCTTCCGGGGCGACGTGGAGCGCATTCTGCCGCTCTTCGACGTGATGACGCTGTGCTCAGATCCGGTGGCCGAGACCTGTCCCCTCTCGGTGCTGGAGGCGATGTGCATGGGCAAGCCGGTGGTCGCGACCGCGGTCAGCGGCCTGCCGGAGCTGGTGGTCGAAGGAGAGACCGGGCACCTGGTCGGAATCCGCGATCACGAGGCCCTGGGAGCGCGGATCGGGGAGCTGCTCGCTGATCCCGAGCGGGCCAGGGCGCTGGGCGCCGCCGGACGGATGCGGGCGCTCGCACGTTTCACCATCCCGCACATGGTGGCCCACCACGAGCGGCACTACGAGAAGCTGGTGCGCGAGGCGCTCGGCTGATTCCAGGGATCCGGCGCGACCCGCGGCACCTCCGGCGCTGGCTCCGGGGCGGTGGGTGCGCTCCGCAGGCGCGCGTTCTCGTACACCCCCATCACCGCCCCGAAGAACAGGAAGACCACCGTATCGGCGTAGTTCATCGCCGTCATGTCGGTGAACAGACACTGCCCGTAGAAACCGACCAGTCCGCAGGCCGCCCCGACGACGTACGGACGCATCGCCTCCAGGCCCATCGCCGGCAAGCGTTTGCGGAAGCGGTTCAGTCCCGAGAACATGGTCCAGAGGTAGCGGCAGTAGAGCACCAGGCCGACCACGCCCATGGTCACCAGCATGCGCAGGAACTCGTTGTGCGGCGTGGTGTTGGACAGGTAGTAGCGGCGCCCGATGAACTCCAGGCGGGGGACCAGGTCGAGCGTCTTCAGGTGGGGATAGGTCTCGAAGCCGTAGCCATGGCCCACCAGGGGGCTGGCCTTGATGAAGTAGAAGCTGGTGGCCCACATGCCGAAGCGCTCGAAGATCGATCCCAGGTTGAGAATGCGGTTGTCGGGATCGCTGAACGCCAGGGGCAGGTAGAGCGCCAGCCCGAAGAGGCCGAGCGCTCCGAGCGCCAGGATCGCCTTGCGCAGCCTCGGGACCCAGAGCCAGAGCAGCGGCGCGCAGAGCAGAAAGGCGAAGTAGACCGAACGGGTGTAGGTCACCAGCATGCCGACTCCGCAGAGCGCGATCGCCGCCGCCCCGAGAACGCGGATCCAGCGCTTGCCCTCGGTGAGCAGCAGGAAGAAGCCGAGCACCGCGCCCTGGATCATCGACACCCCGAGCGTGACCGAGTTGCCCATCGGTCCCGCCGCCCGGTTGAGCTGCAGGCTGTGCAGGCCGCCGATCTGAGCCGCCTGGGCGTGGGTGGTGATCGCGGCCCGGTCGACCTTGCCGATCTGCAGGCCCAGCACCTGGTCGACCCAGGCGTGGCCGGCCAGCAAGACGGCCGCAATTACCAGCGAGATGGTGATCGAGCGCACCTGCTCCGGCGTGCGGACCAGGTGCTTCATGCCGAAGTAGATCAGAAAGGGGTAGACGTTTTCGTTGACCACCTGGCGCACGGTCTGCGGCGGTGTCAGGCCCATCAGAACGCCGGACAGGATCATCGCGGCGATCAGCATCAGCCAGGACTGGTCGAAGCGGGTGAGCCGCAGTCGGTCGACCTTGCCGGCCAGGATCCCGAACATCACCAGGGCCGTCACCCCGTAGATCCCCAGCCGCTCGAAGTTGAGGTTGGGCACTCCGGCGCCGAGCTCGATCTCGGTGGCGTGCATGATCCAGGGGGCGATGATCACGTAGAGGCCGACGGCCACCCAGGGCCCCCGCACCACCGCGGCCGCCACCACCGGCACCAGTGCCAGACCGACCAGCGCCGGGGCGGCGCTGGAGCTGACCACCGATCCGGCCGCCGCGGCGAGCACGCATGCGGCGCCGACGCCGACCAGCAGCAGGGTCTTCGCGGTGTTGTGTTCAGTCAGCTGCGCGAGCATCGAGGGGTTCGAAAGCGGTTTCTTCTTCGACTGGGACGCGGCGCGCGCCTGCGCAGGCCTTGCTCAGCGCGGTCCGCCAGGGCGTGCTCCCACGCCGGGGGCAAGGTCGCCCACCGGCCGTACGCACGCGCGACTCTACTACTTATCGGGAAACGTCCTCGGAAGATACAGCGACGCGTCGATCTCATTGCGCGCGCGCGTCGGGTCGATGATATACGACGAACCGTCGATTGATCGTTCGCCGAAGCCGTGTTTGAATCGGATGGCATGGATGAACGGTACTCGCAACCCCCCCCCGGCGGATCAGGTGGGATCCCCGACCAACCTCGTGATGCCAAGCTTATGATCAGTAAGACGGTGAACAACGCGGCGACGCTGACGCTGGCGGCCCTTCTCGGCGCAGCGCTGTGCTCCCCGGCCGCCCTCGGCGCCACCAACAAGTTGCCGGACGGCTTCGGGTTCGAGACCGGTCCCGACGGCTGGGACGTGATGCCCCACTACGCCTTCCAGGATCCGGCCGACACCACGACCAGCTATCCGCGCGGCTGGCGTATGGCCACTGCGGTCGCCGACACGGCGCTGGAGGGCGACTTCTGTCTGGCGCTCGAAGGCGGCCCGACGCTCCAGTACCACGACGTCCGCTGGGCCCCGGTGCTGCTCGAGGCGAACACCGATTACACCTTCAGCGCCTACCTGAAGGTCGAGAGCGATTACTACGGCGGCGGTTGCGGGCAGGCCGGCTTCGGCGCCAGCTTTGCCGTCACCAACGGCTTCGGAACCGCCCTCACGCACCAGGCGATGCGCGATCACGATTCCGACCTGACCACCTGCTTCGAGCGGATCTACTTCCACTTCAACACCGCCGACATCCAGGCCGGCAACCTGCATCCGCGGAGCATGTATGGCTTCCGCCTGACCATCGACACTACGCAGCGCTCACCCACCGACACCGGCGAGTACACCGTCTACGTCGATGCGGTGCAGCTCGAGAAGAGCGCTGCTCCGAGCGCCTTTCTGCCGCCCAAGCCTCTCGACGTCGGGCTCGACGTGATCCCGGCCGCCGCCGACGCACCGGTCGCCGAACGTGCCCTGCGCCACTACAAGCTCTTCGAAGAGAGCGAGGCGCTCGAGTTCCGCTGCTGGGTCTATGCGCGTCCGGGATCGCAGCGCCCGCGGGGCGTCGGGGTGCGCGTCGAGGACGCCGCCCTGCGCAACGCCGACGGATCGCCCCTGGTGCTGGTGGAGCGGCTGCGTCTCTCAGATCCGGGCCAGGGGGTGGCCGGCAACTTCACCCTCGACCACGCCGATTTGGAGGCCGGCAGCGGCATCTACCGCATCGTTTTCGGCGCGCCCCTGGAGGACGAGTCGGAGGAGCTGGTGTTCGGCGTGCTGCATCCCGCCCATCCCGCGGCCGCCGTGCCGGCCGCCGATCACCAGTTCGGAGTGCAGCTCGGCAACTTCAAGTACCTGCACCGCCTGGTCAACGAGGATGGCGACCCGAACAACGATCGGCCGGAATGCGATGGCGCGGAGACCGGCGATCCCGAGTGCACCGTGCGCGTGCTCTACGCGCTCGGCCCCGATCCCAACTTGCCGCTGTGGATGATCGAACGGCTGGGAATCCCGCATCTCAGGGTCAAGCACGTCTTCCATCCGAAAGGCTACGCCCCGACCGACTCGTTGAATGGCACCTGGGACCTGAGCTACGTCGAGCGCTTCGTCGACACCGTCAACCAGTACCAGATCGGCATTCTCGGTATGACCGGAGACGATCTGCACGAGGTCGAGAACCTGGCCGCCAAGACGGTCAACGGCTATCCGGGCTGGATGAGCCCCGACCTACAGGGCTGGCAGGCCTTCTGTGACGGCCACCTGCGCGCCTACCAGGAGTTGGCGGCGACGCTCGGCAACCGGGTAGAGGCCTACGAGGTGTTCAACGAGCCGACCAGCATCCGCAACTCGATGACGGCCGCCAAGCTGGCGCAGCTCGACCAGGGCTCGAGCGACGTGATCGCCAACGCCGGCCTCGACGTGCAAGTGGTCGGCTTCGGCCTCACCGGGATGGGGCCGCGCGGGGTCAACGCCGCGCCCGACTTTCCCCAGGGGCGCGACGCTCTCTTCGGCGAGTTCATCGAGCTCGGGGGATTGAACGCGATGGACGTCGCCGCCATGCACGTCGCGGTCACCTCCGAGATCGAAATCTACCCCGACTCGCTCTACAACCACGGCCTGGAGATGCGCCTGGCCTACTGCGCGCGGGCGCTCAAGACCGAGATCGATCGCCTGATCGAGGTGGGCGATCCGACCAACGAGGGCTTCCCCTTCTGGGTCACAGAGACCAGCTTCCTGTCCGGCTCGGTCTATCCGAAATTCGACATTCCGGGAGCGAGCGATGTCGGCACGGCGGGGCGACGCGTCGATCCGCACCGAGAGGTGGCGCGGCTGATGGCGCAGGAGTTCGTGAACTTCGTGGCGAGCGGCTGGCAGCGCGCCTATTACTTCAACTTCGATGCCACGCTCTTCGTCGGCGTGAACAACGGCGTGTTCCGCTCCCTGGTCGATGTCTATGGATCGCCCCGCACCGCGCTGGGGGCGTTCTACAACGTCTCGCAGAACCTGGCCGGCGCGACCTTCGTGGAGCGCTTCGAATCCGACGCGATCAAGCGGGTGTTCCTGAAGTTCGAGCGCGGCAGCGACGACATCATCGTGGCCTACTCGCTGGACGCCCACTTCCCCGACCTGCCCTTCCAGCTCAGCGAGCCGGCGATCTACGTCAGCATGTGGGGCAAGCAGGTGATCAACCCCGAGCTGAGCCCCGATCCGATCTTCATCCACGGCCCCGATCTCGATCTCTTTGGTGTCGCCTCGCAGATCGAGGAGCAGGCCGCGGCAGCCCGGGCGCCGCTGTCGCTCCAGGATAGCGACGATCCGACGCTGACCTTCGACCACATCCCCTGGACCGGGAAGTACCAGTGGGATTTCGAGTGCGCCTCGCATCTCTGGCTCGGTTCGGAGCCCAATCCCGAGGACTTGAACGACCGCTACATCCAGTTCATCCAGCGCTTCACCGATGGTCTGCACCGGCAGATGGTTCCCCAGGGGGAGCTCTTCCAGGGCTACACCGACGAGATCGACGGGGTCTCCACCTCGGTGCACAGCGGCGAGACGCTCTTTCTCGGGTCCGATCTGCTCAACCACTACGGCTCTTTGAGCGAGCAGGTGGCGGCGCTGATCGGAGAGGTCGAGCAGTACCTGGTGATCTCGGAGCGCGGCGGCATCAACACCGGTGTCTACCTCTACGGCTGCACCGACACGACGATCACCCAGGACCCCCGCTATCATCTGCCCCTCCTCGATCCGGCCCAAGTCGACCTGGTGGAGAGGCGCCTCAACGTCCCGGCACACCAGGTGGACCTGGTCGAGCTCTTGACCGAGAAGGGCTACCTGATCGACCCCGCCAAGGAGTACCTGGTAGACTTGGTGAGCTACGCGGTGGGGGACGGAGCGGTGTTCGGGATCGACGCGGTCTACTACCATGACGGCGCGGTGGCGCGCGAAGAGCCCGAGAGCGCGGGCTCGGAGGGGCACTGAGCGGAGCCGGCGGCCGGGACCCCAGGCCGGCAGCGGATGTCGCTTGACAGGGCCCCCGCCCGCACGCTATTAATCCCGGTCTGTACCAGCCCTGGAGGAACCCCTTGCCACACCATCGGTCCGCCGCGAAGAGACTGCGCCAGTCGGTCGTCTCCCGGCAGCGCAATCGCACCGTCAAGAGCAGCATCAAGACCGCCATCAAGAAGCTCGACGCCACCACCGATCCGGCCGAAGCGCGCACGCTGCTGAGCGAGGTCCACGGCATGATCGACTCGGCGGCCAAGCGCAATGTGATGCACGCGCGCACCGCCGCGCGCCGCAAGTCGCGGTTGGCGAAGAAGATCAACAAGCTGGCCGACTGAGCGGCGGCGGCATCGCCGCCTCAGACCAGCCCGCGGAGCCGGTGTGCTCGCGGGCTGTCTGCTGTACGGCGGCCGCTACCCCGCGCCGGCAGCGGCGAGGCGGCGGGCTTGGCGCAGCGCGCGTTGCGCGTCGTCTGGCCGGCCGAGCGCCTGGTAGAGAGTGGCCAGGTCGCGCCGGCAGGCGGGATCGGCGGGCAGCATCCGGGCGGCGCGAATGAGCTCGGCGAGCGCCTGGTCGAGCCGCCCTTGGGAGCGATGGAGCAGCGCGCGGGCATGAGCGAAGCGCCCGTGCTCATCGGCCAGGCGCAGTGCGCGCGGATCGTGCAGCACGCTGCCGCTCGGCGGAATGCGCGGCGGGTCGAGGGCGGCGGGCGCCAGGGCCGGCAGATCCGGCGCCGCCCTGCCCGGCGGAACCATCCGCCAGGCCAGCACCCGGGGCATCGAGCGCCAGCCGCGCAGGATCTCCTCGGGGCTGTCGAGCAGCGCGTAGCCCGGCCGCGCCCGCGTCCCGCCTGCGAGCAGGCCCCGGCAGATCGCCACGTAGTGGCGCTGCAGGCGCGCCGCGTCGTACGCCTCTCCGGCTTCGAAGGCCCGGAGCGCGTCGAGGAACTCCCGCACGTCGGTGCGCACCGCGGCGTGCAGATCGGGCGCGACACGCTCCAGGTAGCCGTAGTACCAGGAGCGCCGCAGCAGCTCCTTGTCGACCAGCGCGACATCTTCTCTGAGCCCCTCGACCTGCTGCAGGTAGATCGCCGAGGAGTAGGCATCCCAGCGATCGGTGAGCAGCACGGCGCGCGGCTCGAGCCCTTCCAGCAAGGTGCGGGCATAGTCATCGACCACCCGGTAGTCGGCACGCGCCGCCACCGGCGCTGACACCACCCCGGCGACCACCACCAGCACCAGCGCCGCGCTCTGGGCGGCGATCCAGCCGCGCCGCCCCAGTCCCGCCAGAGCGGCGCCCGCTAGCAGGGCCAACGCCACCTCGCCCGGGATCAGGTAGGAGCGGATGTCGGGGATCTCGTAGTTCAGCGTCAGGAGCAGGTTGGCTGCCGCCACCGCCAGCAGCATGGCGCCGCGCCGCGGTAGGCGGCGGGTGAGGATCAGTCCCAGCGCAACCACCGCCACCAGCGCGGGGATGTCCTCGACGAGCTCGATGCGGATCAGGTCGGCGGCGGCGGTGGCCAGTTCGGCCGGTCCGCGGGTGAACATCCACACCTGGTACTGCGCCCCCCGCAGGTGGCGCAGAAAGGCCGCCGATGTGGAGGGATCACCCCAGTTCAAGAGCGGCGCGGCGCCCGCGCGCAGCGGCAGTTGCAGCACCACCGTGGCGCCCAGCAAGGCCCACGCCGTGCCGCGTGCCGTGTCGGTGAATCGGGTACGGCGCGGCAGCGCGCTCAGCAGCCAGAGCCCGGCCGGCGCGGTCGCCAGCACCGAGAGGTGGTTGCCGGCCGCCAGACCGAAGATCAGGCACCAGAGCAGGAAGAGGCGCCGCCGCGTCCTATTCGCGCTCGTCCCCAATCCTTCCCAGGCCAGCGCCAGGAGCACCGCGCTCAAGAGCGCGGTCAGGGTGTAGACCTCGATCTCGCCGGCCGCCAGCCAGAAGGAGCGGCTCGAGCCCAGGGCGGCGGCGACCAGGGCGGCCGAAAGCGCCGCGTGGAGCGCGCCGTGGCCGGCTCGCAGCATGGTCCGTGCGACCACGCCGCAGAGCAGCCCCACGGTCAATGCCGCGGGACCGTGAGAGAGCCAGGCCAGCAGCGCGGGCGGGGACTCGCCGGCCCAGGGCGCCAGCGCATAACCGAGCAGCGTGAACAGGGGGTAGCCGGTCGGATGGGCGACTCCGCCGCTCATCACCACGGCCATCAGCTCGCCCGAGTCGATCAACCCCACCACGCCGGGGTTGGAGGCCGCGTACAGCAAAGCGGCCGCCACGGCGGACACCGTGGCGGTCGCGGTGAGCAGGGCTCGCTCGCGAGAAGGGCGCCTCACGGTCCGGCGCGCCCCGCGCATCCGCCACCACCGGTGGGGCGGATGCGAGGAGTCGAATCAGACCTTCTTCTTCTTGTGTCGATTCGCGCGGCGCCGCTTCTTACGCTTATGAGTGGCGATCTTGTGACGCTTGCGCTTCTTTCCACAGGGCAATGAACGCTCCTCCTCGCGGCGCGACTCGTCGAGGCACCGGGGTTGGGGGGGCCTCTCCGCTCCGTCGGCCGCGCTCAGCCGGCCACGCGGGCCTTCAGGTCCTTCGATGGTTTGAACACGGGCACATCGCGGGCGGGAACCTCGACCGACGCTCCGGTGCGAGGATTGCGCGCCATGCGGCCCTTTCGGGACTTGACTTTGAAACTCCCGAAGCCGCGGATTTCGATGTTCTGGCCTTCGGCCAGCGCCTGCGAGACGCACTCGATCAGCGCATCCACACTGGCTGCCGCGTCCTTCTTGGTCAGGCCGGTGTCTTCGGCGACTTGCTCGACGAGATCCGCCTTCGTCATGTCTGCGTCCTCCTCTTGACCGCGATGTGGAAGGCTGCCGCCCTTCGGGTGGGCCGTTCCGCCGATCGTCCACGCCACACGTTGGTGGACCGCCGGACTCGACAGCCTCTCATTCGAGAGATTGGCCAGCGCATCGTATCTGGTTGTAAAAGCACAGGATACGCCAGACCATGGAGCGCACGCTAGCAGACCGATTCCGTGGCTGTCAACACGGTAAACGCAATCGCAAGAGCAACTTCCAGTCTGCTTCCCGGATCAACAGTCCGGGTTGGCAAAGAACAGCTCCTCGTTGGCCAGCATCTTGGAGTTGACCACTTCGATCTTGCCGCCGGCGAAGTCCCCGACCTGGGCGTCCTGCTGGGCCTGCCGGTACTCCGAGAGCGCCTTGCGGAAGTGGCGGTTCACCGCGTCGGCCTGGCGCTTGCACTTGGTCTCCTCGAACTTCGCGCGCGCTGCGTCGCCGCGCTTCTCGTGGATCTCGCCGTAGGAGGCGTGCAGCTGGGCGTCTCCGCTGTCGATTGCCAAGCCCTTGCGTACCACTCGCTCCGCGCCGTCGAGGTCGCCCAGCTTGACGTAGGCGATCGAGCAGCGGTGCATGGCGCTCAGGTTCTGGGAATCGATGCGGAAGCAGGATTCGAAGGAGCGCACGGCGCCGCGCAGATCGCCCAGCGCCATCTGGCACTGCCCCTTCTTGGTGTGCGCTTCGGAGTTGTCGGGATCGAGCGCGACCAGCTTCTCGTAGACCGCCAGCGCGCTCGGCAGATCGTCGGAGCGCCGATGGGCGATCGCCAGCCGCTCGTTGAACTCGAAGTCGTTGGGACGCAGTGCGACCGCCGCCGCCAGCGCCGGGATCGAGCGTTGCCACTCCTCTTCGCGCTGGTAGAGCATGCCGATCTTGAAGGCCAGGGCGTCATCCTCGGGGTTGGCGGCGAATATCACCTCGTAGTGCTCCACCGCGGCCAGCAGATCCTCCTCGTTTTCCAGCAGCTGCGCCAGGCGGCGGCGCGCCTCGAGGTTGCTTGGATCCTCGGCGATCTGCTTCTCGTAAAGGGCGATCGCCTCTTCGTAGCCGCCGCCGCGGGTCAAGAGCTGCGCCTTGCCGTCGAGGGCGCTCTTGTTGTTGGGATCGAGGGTGAGCACGGCGTCGTACTGCGCCTCGGCTTCGTCGAAGCGTTCCATTTCCCAGTAGAGACCGCCCAGGCGCAGCCGCGCGTCGACGTGCTCGGGGTCGATGGCGAGCACCTTCTGGTAGTTCGTCTGGGCGCGCTCGAAGGCCACCTGCCGGGCCTCGCTGGTGGTGGCGGTCTTGACCGCCTTGGCGTACTCGTAGGCCGTGGAGTAGGCGATCATCAGCTGCCGCTTGTCGGCCTCGGTCGGGGCTTGTGCCAGCGCCTGCGCTTCGGGAGCCAGCGCCGGGTCCCGGTCGGGAGCGGTCGCTTGCGGCGGGGTGCAGCCGGACCAGACCACGAGGCCGGCGGAGAGGACGAGGACCAGTGAGCGCGCGTTCATTTCAGCTCCGAGGGGTTCCACGGGAATCGACGCCGACGGGGTGCGGCGGAGGAAGGGGGACTATAGCGCTTCCGGGCCGAGATCTACGGCGCGTCGAAGAAGCTGGTGGAGCTCCAGTACGGCGCGTAGGGAGAGCTGCCGCGGGCGCGCCCCAGATCGACGTGGAAGAAGAGATTCTCGGTCGGCCGGTAGCTCAGCTCGAGCCCAGGCAGCACGCTAGGCGCAGCGCCCGGCATGGCGGGGCCGGCCAGCGAGGCGCTGTGGGCCAGGTCGAGGTGGATGCGCAGGTCGAGCGCGTCGTGCAGCTTGAGATCGAAGGAGTTGAGCACCATGCTCTGCTGCACGGTCTGACCGCCTCCGGAGATGATCGAGTACTGGAAGCCGTGGCTGTGGGTGAAGAGCTCCGGGCTCAGCAGGCCGGAAGTCGCGGGTAGGCCCAGCGTGAAGGCGCCCTCGGTGGGCGCGGGGTTGCCGCTCAGGGCACTGAGCGCCACCAGGGTCGTGAGCGATGCGTGGATCATGGAATCGTCTCCTCCTCCGGTGACGAATATCCGCCACCCTCTTCCCGGCGTCAATGGGGGAGGCGAGGATCTGGCGTTTCGACATAGCGCGGCAAGCGAAGCGCCCTGCCGTCTCATTGACGAGGAGTCTGCCAGCTCTGCGCGCGATCGAGTGGCCCCCGGGCGGTGGCAACCGGGGATTGCGGCCGCGGAGATGGGAGTTGCGACCGGAATTTGGCCGCAACGCGTGACCGCGGCGGCGGAGATCGGGAGAACGACCGCTCATCGACCTCGGCTCGCGGCTTTGGTCGCGCTGACGCGACGCGG
>CAZBBK010000015.1:0-93700 GCA_964490075.1 uncultured Gemmatimonadota bacterium
CGTCCACCGGTCCCCCCGGCTGATGACGCGCATCTTGGACCTACATCCTACCCTAAGCCCGCGCGCCCCGATAGGCGCCTATTTTTTCGAACGCCCGTCCACTTTTCTCGGCCATGCGCGCAGCCGGCGCAGCAACCCCGCCAGCCGCAGCCGGCGCCGCAGCGAGCGGGCGCCGCGCAGCCCCGGATCGAGGCGCAGCGCCCCCTCCAGCTCGTCACGTGCCTCGGCATCGCGACCGGCGACCAGCAGAGCACTCGCCAGCATGACGCGGATCCGCGCGTCGCGCGGATCGAGCACCACCGCGCGGCGAAGTGTCTCCACCGCCTCCACCGTCCGGCCGAGCCGCAGCTGCACCTGCCCCAGCCCGCGCACCGGCGCCGCCTGCGCCGGCGCCAGCTCGACCGCCATCTCGAAAGCCTCGGCCGCCTCCTCCCAGTCGCCCAGACGGCGCAACGCCACCCCCTTCAGGTGCCAGGCCGGCCAGAATCCCGACTCCACGCTGAGCGCCGCGTCGATGCTGCGGATCGCCAGCCGCGGATCGCGCTCGAGCAGAGTGCGCGCCGCCTCCTCGATGCTCGCGCCGCTGCCCGGCGAGCGCGCCTCCAGCAGACTGCGCCGGATGCGCGTCATCAGCGCCTCTCCCGACGCCCGCGCCAGCCCCCTCTCCAGCACCTCGATGGCCCGCGCCCGCAGTCCCACCACCAGGCAGAGATCGCCCAGCTCCGCCCACCCCAGCGCCGGCACGTCGTCGGTCAGGCTGAGCGCCTCGATCTGCTCCACCACCGCCGGCGGCGCCGGATGCTCGCTCGCCAGACCGGCCAGGTAGCGAAAAGTATGATGCGGCAGGTCGGCCGCCCGCAAGGCGCCGGCATAGTAGGCCCAGGCCTGGTCGACCGCGCCGCGCTCCTGCGCCGCCCGCCCCAGCTGCGCGAAAAAAGTCCCGTCCCAGGGCGCCAGCTCCGCCCCGCGCCGCCACAGGTCGACCGCCTGCTCCAGCGCCCCGACGTTGCCCAGCAGCACCGCGACCCGGTCGATCAGCGTCGGATCGTCGGGACAGTCCTCCGCCGCCCGCAGCAGATGCCGGCGCGCCTCGCGCGGCCGCTCCAGCTCGATCAGACGCTCGCTCACCTCGATCCTCAGCGGCACCGAGTCGCCGCCGTGATCCAGCGCCTCGTTGATCAGCGCCACCGCATGCTCGGCATCGGTCGCCCGCCGCGCCGCCAGCAGCCCGCGTGCCGTCCACAGCCGCGGATCGGCATCGACGTTGGCGGTCGCCCGCTCCAGCCCCAGCAGCACCCGCTCGGCCCGCTCTCCCTCGTCGTCGGCCAGCGCCCGCGCCACCCACGCCAGCAGCAGCTCGACCGCCGGCGCGAAACGCGGCGCCAGCGCCACGGCGCCCCCGAGCAGCCCCGCCGCGCTCATCCCGGTCCCCGGCTCGACCCCCGAGTCGCGCGCCAGCTCCAGGTCGCGCGCCAGCAGGAAGAGCGTCACCGCGTGGCTGTCGGCCGCGACGTGCGACTGCGGCAGGTCGATCGGCTCCAGGTCGCGCCCCAGCAGGTCGGCGATGCGCCGCGCCAGCCGCGCCGTCGCCGGAATCACCGCCCGCAGGTCGCAGGTCTCGGCGAAGGTGTCCAGCACCATCGCGCCCTCGGCCAGGCTGACCCGCACGCTGATCCGCAGCCGCTCCCCCTGGCGGCTGATCTCGCCGTCGACGATCACGTCTGCGTCGGGCAGCTCTTCGACCTCTCCCAGCAGCTCGTCGGGGTCGAGGAGTCGCTCCGGCTGCACCCAGGCATGCGCCCCTTGAGAGTGCGGCAAGGGTGTCGTGAAAACCGCCAGATTGGCGAACATCTCCGAGCCCAGGTCGAGCCAGTCGACCAGCATCGCCGGCACCTGCCGCGAGTAGGCCGCGCGATGGTCGGGGAACTGCGAGGGCCAGCCCCGCGGAAGGGCGGCGAAGGCCAGCACCGCGACCGAGAGCTCGCCCGGTGGCGGCTCGGTTTGCCAGTGGTCGCTCATCGTGGGGAGGCTTTCGGGTTCGGCCCTGGGACTACTCCAGGATCCGGTGCTCGCGTTCCAGCCGCTCGTAGAAGTCGAAGCACCTTCTCACATACGCGCGCTTGCTCGAGTAGGATCCGGAGTAGAAGGAGCGCTTGAAGCCGTAGACCACGATCTGCTTCAACATCCGCGGATCGATCGGGAAGGCTTCGATCGCCAAGCCGATCTCCTTCGAGACCGTGGTGTTCGACACGGTGCGGTTGTCGGTGCACAGGGTGGCCGAGAGGTTGGCGTCGAGCATGTGCCTGAAGTTGTGCCGGGCGATCTCGCCGATCTCCGGGTTGGTCTGCAGGTTCGAAGACAGGCAGACCTCGATGGTGATGCGGCGGTCGGCGATGTACTGCACCAGCGCGGAGACATAGGCCTCCGGATCGCCGATCTCCGGATCGGAGACCTTGTCGGGGCTGAACAGATAGTAGCCGTGGCCGATGCGGTCGGCATGCAGATCGGTCAGCGCCTGGAAGATCGACTCCGGCCCGAACGCCTCTCCCGCGTGCACGGTCTTCTGCATGAAGTTCTGATGCGCCAGATTGTAAGCGTCGGAGTGGGCGTTCGCCGGATAGCCGTCCTCCTGCCCCGCCAGATCGAAGGCCACCACCGGCAGGCCCAGGTCGTCGCGGGCGTGCACCGCCGCGTGCACCAGGTCGATCGAAGCCTGCGAAATCACCTCGTCCATCTTGCGGAAGCGGTGAATCGCCACGAAACGCCGGTAATAGTCGGAGAAAGCCTGCGTGAACATCCGCATCGCGCAGACGATGATGCCCGAGCGGTAGGCCGGCTCGTCGCCGCGCTCGATCGCCTCGGAGGCGTTGAACTCGCGCTCGGCCCGCTGCAGCCCGCGCGCCACCGCCGCGATCGTATCGGGGCCGTCGAAACCCTCGTGGATGTGCAGCTGCGGCGCGAATCGCACCTCGATATAGCGCACCCCTTCGCTGAACGAATCGACCGCCAGCTCGTAGGCGACCCGCTCCAGCGTGTCGGCGTCCTGCAGCACCGCACAGGTATAAGCGAAGCCGCGCAGGTACTCGCCGAGGTCGGCGTACTGGTCCTTGAAAATCTCCCGGCGCAGCCCCTCCTCGCTGTCGGCCGGCAGCTCGACCCCGCTATGCCGCGCCAGCTCGATCAGCGTCGCCGGCCGAATCGACCCGTCGAGATGCACGTGCAGATCGGTCTTGGGGACCGCGCGAATGAACTCTTCGGTGAATGGTGCTCTCATGGCCGGATCCTACCCTCTCCGCCGGGCGGCCGCCCGAATTCCGCCGATTCCTGGGATGACAGACCTCGGCCCCTTCCGACGTAGAGCGCGGCATCGAGCCCGGAGAGAGGAAGATCCCCGAGCCCCTCCCTCCTGGTGGCGCCCGCCCGCTCCCTCCCCATCCGCGCCTTCGCTCCTACCCTGCCCAACCCACTCCCCATGCCCACGCCCACGCCCATGCTCGTGCCCGACCCCAACCGAAAACCCGGCCGAAATCCGCCCCCACAATCCCCATCTCCATCTCCAGCGCCGCGACCCACGACCGGAATCCGGCCGCACCCCGAACTCCACCTCCAGACCCGCGACTCGCGGACCGAATCGGGCGCGGGTTCGGGCGCGGCGTCGGAGGCGAAGTGGACAGCCGAAGTAGAAACGCCGGGCCGGCGAGTGGAGCACCAGCGACGCCGGCAGAGAAGCGGAGCACAGATCGCGGAATGAGTAGTTGTCATGCTCCCACAATTCCTGCCGCAAATCGGGCCTGAAACTCCGCAAGCAGACTCGTAGCCATCAACGGAACGGGCGCCGGATCCAGCCGGCCGCGGGGCCGGCGAGGAGGAGCAACGCAGCCAGCGTGGATGCAGCGGCGGCCGAATGCCACCGTATTTGCGGAGTGGGCCACCAAGGCCAAGATCCGCACGGCTCGGTCACGAATCGGGTGGCGGATTATGGACGTGTCAGCGCAGCGGCGGGGCGCCGGCGAAATCCCCGCGCTATCCTCCCCCGCATGCTCAGCCACCGCCGAAACGCGACCCTCGGACTCCTCGTCGCGTTCTTGATCCTGGCCCTGCTCGAGGGCGGGCTCCGCCTCGCGCAGTGGCCCCCCGAGGGCCCGGAGGGCGATGCCCCGCCGGCCCTGGTCGAAGCGGTGCGGGCCCTGGGCTGGGAGCCGAACCCAGCCGACCGCCGGCTGCTGCGCGAGGATCCCCACACCCTCTGGTCGCTGGTCGCCGAGCTCGACTTGGAGATCCCCAGCTACGTCCAGGGAGGCGAGCCGTGGCGCGTGCGCATCGGCCCCCACGGCTACCGCGGAGCGCCACCGGACGCCGCGGCCGGCGTGCCGCGCGTGGTCTGCGCCGGCAACTCCTGCACCTTCGGGCTTCTGGTGAGCGAAGGGGAGACCTGGCCCGAGCGCCTGGCCGAAACCCTTGAGCGGAGCGGCGTCGGGCCGGTCGAGGTCCTCAACTACGCCGTCCCCGGCTTCACGTCGGAGCAGGGGCGGTGGCTGGTGAGCGAGCGGGTGCTGCCCTTGCGCCCCGACCTGGTGGTGCTCTCCTTCGGCTTCAACGACACTTGGCCGGCGCCGGAATCGGACCGCTCGCGGATCGCCCGCCAGCAGAGCGCCGCCGGCCGGCTGCGACGGTCGATCGGCGGGGCGTCGATCATCCGCGCGCTCGATCGCACGCTGCGGCCGCTGCGCGAAGGGCGCCGAGCCGCAGCAGCAGCGCCGCGGGAAGTGGGCGAGCGGGTCTCCGCCGCGCGCCGCGCCGACAACCTGCGGCACATGATCCTCAGCTTGCGCGACGCCGGCATCCCCGTCCTGCTGCTCGCGCTCGACTTCCCGCGCGGCGACAGCGTCGCGGGCGTCGCCGCGGTGGCGGCCGAGCTCGCGCTGCCCTTCGTCGATGCGCGCGCCGCCTTCGCCGAAGACTGGCGCGCCGAGCCCCTGCCGCAGCTGATCGAGCTGCTCGCCTCCAACCCGGCGGCGCCCGCGATCGCCACCCTCCCGGTCACCCTGATGGTCGCCGCGCCCAGTCACCTGCCGCGCCCGATCACCCTGGTGGGCACCGCGCCGGCGCTGGGCGGCGGCGTCCCCGGCACGGTGAGCCTGCCCGACGACGGACGCGGCCCCGACCAACACGCCGGCGACGGCATCCACACCATCACCCTGCGGCTCCCCGGCGACCGGCCCAGCCGCTACCTCTTCCAGAGCGGCGCCGAGCCCGGATCCTGGAACGGCCTCGAGTCGCCGCTCGCCTGCCGCCGCTGGTCGCCGTGCGACGCCAACGAGCAGCGAATGCGCTTCGGCCGGCTGCCGCTGATGGCCGAGGCGATCCACCCCTCGGCAAGCGGCTGCGAAGCAATCGCCCTGCTGGTCGCGCGGGCCATCGAGCAGCACCGCCTGCTGCCGCCGGACGCGCGCAGATGAAGCCCGAGCGGGACTCCGAGCAGAGCGGCGGCGGGCGGATTCTGCTGCTCCCGGCCCTCGACCAGCCGGTGACAGTCTTTCGCGCCCGCGCCGACGACTCCCTCGAGCGGCTCGCCGCCCCGCATTTGGTGCTGCCCGCCCTGCGCACCACCTTCGACTCCGCACGCGGACTGCCGGCCACCCAACCGCCGGCCGAGGGCCCTTGGCGGGGGCGGCTCCCCGTGCTTCGAATCCACCCCTCGCTGCCGCGCCTGCGCGCCACGGGCGAGGGCCTGTGGAGCGCGCAGGATGGCCCGCTGCGGATCGTGCACTTCTACTCCGAGGGGAGGGAGCTGCGCGCCGTGGAGCTGCGACCGAGCGGCGATGTCCTGCTCACCGACGAGCGGATCACGGTGGAGCTCGATGGCGCCGGAGCAACGATCGAGGCGCGCCTGCAGGCCGGAACCGAGCCCGGTCGAAGCCTGGCCACCGCGCCCTGGCTCTTCGTCCGTCGCGCCCTGGTCGCGCTGCGCGATTCCCTCTCCTAGCACGCCCTCGCCAGGGGTCGGCACCGGTGCGGGGAGGATGGGGACATCTCCGACATGTCGTACAGCGCTCCACTATGGCCAAAAGAGACCCGCTAACTCCCAATTGTGGCCACATTTCGCGAATTTCACGAGAATCTTTTCCATCAAAGTTGCGTTCTTTGTTTGGCGACGTGAAGATGGCAGGGGTAGCGAGTCCCGTGCAGAGGGTCACCCGCCCGACAGGAGTCCAGATGGGATATTCCCCCCGCCGTCCCACCTCCCGGCCAGCCTCGTTGCTGGTGGCGAGCCTCGGCTTCGTCGCCGGTCCATGGCAGCAGACGCGCGCCGACACCCTTTATGTCGGCACCAGCCCCGAGGCGTACGAAACGGTCCAGCAGGCGGTGAACGCCGCCCGACACCGCGACGAGGTCGTGATCGAGCCCGGTACCTACGTCGAGCAGGTTCATATCTACCCGGCCGCGGAGGACTCGTTCTACGTCACCATCCGGGCGCAAGATGAGCAGAACCGCCCGCGCATCCGCTTCGGGATCGGCGAGCCGGCCGGCGCTCCAAAGGAGCGCTGGGAAAACTTCGCGGTCATCGAGATCCACAACGACATGAACGACGGCCCCGGCAAGCGCTGCACCGACATGCGGATCACCCTGGAAGGGCTGGAGGTGATCGGAACCGACGACTACACCGGCGCCCTCGGGGTCTGGACCGCGATGGACGACTGGGAACAGCGCTACTACACCGGGCTCTTCTTCCGCCGCAACTACTTCCAGACCCAGCGTGCGTTGATGCCGCCACGGGTGCGAGGCGGAGGAGCGCTCTGGATCGGTCGCCGTCCCGACCTCACCTGTCTGCCCAACTGGCGCAACTGCTTCGAGTACCAGTCCCTCAAGTGGGGCGTGATCGAAGACAACGACGTGGTCGCCATCAACGGCGGAGAACCCAACCACTACCTTTCGGACGGCATCTCGACCTTCCATTTCGTCGGCGCGGTGCAGAACAACCGGGTCACCAGCACCGCCGAAGGGATCCACATGAGCTTCGCGCGGGTCACCGGCGAGGCCCCGCCCTTCCTGCAAGAGCCTCCTTTCGACCAGTACACCGACTCGGTGGTGCAGCACAACCTGGTCTACTGCAACGAGCAGAGCGGCATCCACTTCACCCACGGCTCGTTCGGCACGGTGCGCAACAACATCGTGCTGCGCACCTGGTACCAGACCAACGCCGACGCCTCGGGGATCTCCACCGGCCGCTCGGCGGGCGCCGCAGGATTCGGCGACGACAGTGCGCTCGACATCGAGGCTCAGGGGGGCGGATCGCGCATGCCCACCGAGGCCACGATCCACAACAACACGATCGATCGCGTCGAGGGCTGGGGCATCGCCATGGACGACGACAACGATGTGACCCTGCTCGGCAACATCGTGGCCCGCACCCGCGATGTGAAGCCCTACTTCCCCGAGGCCCAGACCGTGGGGATCGCCGTGATCCACGGCGACTTCGACCCGGACACCATCTACACCGACTACAACGTGCTCTGGCACAACCGCAACCGAAGCGGAGTGGCCGATTACGAACCGGGCGGGATCTATCCCAGCGGCCTGCAAGGGGTGAACGACGTCACCGAGGCCAGCCCCGACGGCTCCTGTCCGCACTTCATCGGCGGCCCGCTCGGAGAGCACATGCAGAGCTACATGCTCAAGACCTTCGACCCGCCCTTCGGCTGCTACGCCGCGGCCTCCACCCCCGATTCGGTGTCGCTGGCGATCGACGCGGGTCCCACCAACCCGATCTACAACGACGTGCAGCCCCCCGGGCTGGGCGGGTTGCGCAACGACGCCGGCGCCTACGGCGGACCGCAGGCCTCGTGGGGCGACTCGGGTTGCCTCGAGTACAAGGTCGCGAGCGACCTGGCGTGCTGTCACGAAACTCGCTGACGAGACCGCGTCCGCTGATGCGAAACCACGCCTGGCCGGCGCTGCTCTCGGCCGCCACTCTGGCCGCCGCGGCGGCGCCGCCGGTCACGGAGAACGAGGGCTGGCCGGTGCGCTGGAAATGGGGCGTCAGCGCGCTGGTGGCCGATCTCGACGGCGACGGCTGGAGCGAGGTCGTCGCCGGCTCCTTCGACTGGTCGGAGCCGGAGCTGCAGGCCTGGGATCACCGCGGCCGTCCGCTCGCCGGGTGGCCAATTCCCCTGCCGCTCGGCACCGCGCAGGTGCTGGGCGCCGCCGACCTGGACAACGACGGCGAGGTCGAGGTGCTGGCGCACGTCTGGCACACCACCACCGAGCGCGCCTACCTCTGCGCCTTCCGCCACGACGGCAGCCAGCCTCCCGGATGGCCGGTTTCGCTGCACCGCAGCGGCGGGCGCGCGCCGACCGTGGCCGACCTGGACGGCGACGGACGGCTCGAGACGGTCGTCGCCGCCCATCCACGTTGGGGAGGGCCGAGCAACATCGAGGCCTACGACGCGTCCGGCCGGGAGCTGGCCTGGTCGCCCTTCGAGGTCCCGCACACCATCGAGTCGAGCCCGGCGATCGGCGATCTCGACCTGGACGGTGATCTCGACATCGTCTTCGCAGCCTACGATCGGCCGCGATTCGGCTCGGGGTGGATCTACGCGCTCGATTGGGACGGCGCGGCCGGCGCCGACTCGGAGCCGCTGGCGCGCATCGACACGCCGGTCTCGACCGCACCGCTCTCGGTGGTCGATCTTGCCGGCGGTCCGCGCCCGGAACTGGTTCTCTCCGATGACCTGGGACGCATCCATCTGCTCGATCACCGGGGAAGGGCGCTGCCGCCCTGGCCCACCGAGAGAGGCGGATTTCGCGCCGAGATGCCGGTGGCGCTCGGCTTCCACCGCGGGCGCGCCTCGGCCCTGTGGTGCGCCGGCGACGATCACCGGGTCGCTCTCTTCGACGCAGCGGGCCGAACTCTCCCCGGCTGGCCGTGGCGCGGGAGCTGGCTGATCCGCTCGCAGATCCTGGTCGCCGACCTGGACGGCGATCCCGAGCAGGAGGCCTTCGTCGGCGGCTCCAACCCCCACCTCTGGGCTCTGGAGCAGGACGGCTCGCCGGTAGCGGGCTGGCCGGTGCACACCGGCAGCAACGATTTCGGCACAGGTCAGCTCGCCGACCTCGATCGCGACGGCGACACCGACATCGTTTTCCAGGGCTACGATGGCAAAATCCACGTCTTCGACACGCCGGGGCTCTACCGCCCGAGCCGCATCACCTGCCCCGCCTACCAGTACGACCGCCGCCACACCGGGACCTATGAGAAGGACCTCTACCGCGAGGCCGAGTCGGCGAACCGGCGCTCGGGCTGGAGCGCGCTGCCCGACACCGGCGCCTGGGGGCGGCAGATCTTGACGCCCGCCGCCGGCGACGGAAGAACGCCGCCCCTGCTCTACCGCATCGAGACCCCCGAGCTCGGTCGCTACACTTTATGGCTGCGCCTGCGCCGCCCTTCCGTTCCGCTCGCCGGCCCCCTGCCGATGGTGCGCATCGATCGTCAAACGCTGGGCGGCGGCGGCGAGCGCGCCTCTTCTCCCGGTGGCTGGACCTGGTATCGGGCCGGAGTGTCGCCGCTGGAGGCCGGCGTGCACCAGATCGAGATCGACGCACGCGCCAACGACCTGCAGATCGACCGCTTGCTGCTGACCAGCCGCGAGGCCTTTCCGATGGTGCGGGAGCGGCCGCATGGATGGGAGGGCTCGATCACTTCCGAAGCACCCGCACATCCGGACAGCGCGGGAGCGTCGAATCGTTCGTGAGGAAGTCGCAAGACATCCGACTTCAAAGATCAGGCCGCGCTCCCGGCACCACCGAGGTCGCGGAGCTCTCGTCCAGCAGCCAGCCAAAACCGTATTCGCCGCCGATCAGGATGTGGCGCTCCTTGGCCGCCAGCGCCCAGGTTCCCGCGAAAAGCTGATGCCTCGCGACCTCGCGCAGGGCGCCGCCGGCGTCGATGCGCAAGACGTGGAGCGAGGGGAGCGGGTCTTCCATCACAACGGGCGCCGTATAGAGCCAGTCGCCGTCCACAGTCATCTGCTGATACTGGCCCTCTCCCTCCTCGAGGATCATCTTGTGGACCACGCGCGGCGTCTCCGGCTTCGAGAAGTCGTCGGTCATGGTTACCACGAAGTTACGCCCTCCTGCCTCCACCTGGGCGTAGGACGGCACACTGACGTACCCTGTGAAGGGCAAGTACGTCAAGGGAGCTGGACTGGCCGGATTGCTGATGTCGAACGATTGAATCCCCATCCCGGCCGCATGGAGAATAGAACCGTCGATCAGGAGATCGAAGAAAGCCCAGCTCGGCAAGGCGAAGGACGGGACGTGGGCCAGATCCTGGACCGACTCCTCGACCTCGATCGTTCCGATGACGGCGATCGAGTCGCGGATGGTGGGGTCGATGATCGCGACCGGGCGGCCGAGGGCGAACAGGAGACCGCCGCTTTCGACGGCCCGGCTTGACGACCCCACGATCGAACCCATGTACGTCGGTTGCGTGGGAGTGCTGATGTCGAATCGATGGAGGGAGAATGCCCCCTCGAAAAGCCCGGCGTTCACCCAGAGGCTCTGGTCAGTCACGGTCATCGCCGAGACGTCGGAGAACTCCACGGGAAGCTCTCCGACCGCCCGAGGCAGACCCGGCCTGCACGACCAGTCCAGTACGCCTACGACCGGCCGTTCCGGATACTGCGGAATCGACACAATGTAGACGGCATCTCCAGCCGCCGCCGCCGCCCCGCCCGTGGTGGGCATGCGCTGGATCGCCCGGAGGCCGACACGCTTCGAGACGTCTCGTGCGAGCCAAGCGCGTCCGCGAAGTCACCAGCCGCCGTCGCTCAGGAAGCAGCCGTCGGCGTTGTAAGGGTAGGCGCCGCGGTAGATGTTGCAATCCTGCTCCGCCGTGCTCGCTGTTGCGCAGGCCAGCATCGAAAGGACCAGAAAGGGACGCAGGCGCTGTCGTCTTCGCTGTTCTCGTCGCATCTTCATCACTTGCACACCTTGAGGAGCCTGGTTTCCCAGGGCAGGATCTTCGTCCCGAAGTAGTACCAACACATGTACTCATGAGGGTCCTCGCCGCACCACAGGGTATCCCCCGCCGTGGGAACGCACTCGCAGCTCACTGCGCTGTACTCCGAGCAGTTTCTAGCGGGCTTCCAAGAAGCCGCATACGGCGCCCGCGGTTGCCCCCTCCAAAGATCGTATCCCTGCACCAGGTACGTGGTATCGACCTGACCGGAGTAGACCTGCAAGCACTGCGACATATTGGCCGGATTCGTTACCGCGAGCCAGGCTTCGTTTCTGTCCGCGCTGGTCCAGTCTTCGAGGACGTGCAGATCGGCGCCGACCTCGGTCGCGTAGTCGGCGGCCACCTCGAACGACTCCACTTGCGTGCCGCTCTCGCCATCAGGATAGGAGTGGATCTCGAGATGCGGGTGATGTAGGGCTGCTTCTCCGGAACCCAATCCTCGGTTCCAAACACGGCATGGAACGCATCGACCTGACGGCGGAAGGATGAGCTCCCGCGCACCCCGAGCTCGCACCGCGGGGCGCGGAAACGCTATATTTCTAGAGAGAGATATATATCCTATCACTCAGCCATCGACACATCGGTGGGCCTCCCCGTGGTTGAACCCGTTTTGTTTCGTCCGCAATGAATCGCGAGCGCCCTGCTCATCATCGCGGGAACGTGGCTCGGCCACTTCCCGCCTCTCTTATGGTGCCCGGCCGATCCGCGTAGTCGATCGCTCGCTGGTCGGTGGATCCAGGCACGACTCCAAGCCTGGCTCAGCGCACGGCGGCGATGCGAAGAGAATGCCCGGCGTTTAGACTTGGCCCCGCGCTCACCCCCCGCCATGCGATCAAGGGGAGCACACGCTCATGCCGCGCTCACGACTGGAAGAGACCGTCCAATCTCTCGAGCCTCCCACGCTGCTGGATGTCGGCTGTGGGTGTGGCCGCCACCTCACCAGCCGACTGCCGCGCCACTGCGCGCGCGTCGTCGCGATCGATGTGATATCGAGCCGCTCTGCTTGGCGCGAGCTTGCGAGCGCCCATGGAATCGACTTCTCGCGCATGGACGCCACCGCCCTCGCCTTTCCCAGCGACACCTTTGGACTGGTTCTGGCACGAGATGCGTTGCACCACATTTCACGTTGGCCTGATGCGTTGGCGGAGATGATCCGAGTATCATCCGGGCACCTCCTGATCGAGGAGCCCGTGGATGAGCTCCGCTCTCCCGCGAAGCAACGGACTTACGTGGCCCAGGAGCTCTTCCTGGAGCTCCAGGCCGAAGTGGGTTACTCGCACTACCTGCATCTGAACGTCGAGACACTTCTGTCAGATATTCGCCACCGGGCCAGGCTGCTCGATGTGCAGCTCCAAAGAAGCGACGAAGCGATCGCGTTCGATCAGTACTTCGATTCCTATGCCGAGCTCGCCTCTCGAAGCGAACGAGAGGACTACTGGCTCCACCGGCTGAAAGAGCTGCGCCTGCGCTTCGCGGGAGCGGCGCTGTGCGAGGACGATCGGTTGACCGTGTTGGCCGCCAAGTCGCGCTAGATGCTTCAGATTCCGATCGTGGCCAGTCCGCTGGCGCGAGCCGCTCGAGCAAGCGCACGGTCGTGGGTGGCCAAGACCAGATCGCGCGACACCGCCTCGCGCCACAGCAACGCGGATGCCAGGTGCAGCGCATCGAGAGTGCCCAAAGGAGAGGAGAAGGGCTGAGCCGCCCGCTCCAGAACCGCCTGGCCGATGGCGACGGTTTCGACGCTCTCGAGCAGCTCGTAGATCGCCGCGCGCAGCTCCGGGACCTGGCCGGCATCGAGCTTCGCCATCTGTTGCAGGCGATCGATCGTTCTCAAACACTCCACGCGAACCAGGTCGCTCGATACCGCGCGCGTGATCCGACTCCACTCCGCGAGCCGATCCGGCTGTGCCAGAACGAAGCGCAGCAACACCGAAGCATCGAGGTAGGCGATCATCGCCCGCTTTGCCGCTCTTCCGCCAACGCTCTGGCCAGGTCATCGGGCGCCACGAGCGACTCGGTCGCGATCGCGAGGGGCGGAAAGGACCGGCGCGCCTCGCGGACCCGAATGGGAGAACCTTCGGCCGGCTCCGGAACGATCCGGGCCACGGGACGTCTCCGATCGAGCACCCGGACCTCTTCCCCGGCGCGCACCGCACGCAGATAGTGGCTCAGCCGAGCCTTCAGATCGGTGATCGAAACGGCCAACATGACTAGAAACTAACCAGTACTAGTCTCTAGGTCAAGAACCCGCCCGCGGCATCCGCTCCCGCAGAGCCTCGAAGAGCCCCAGGTACCTCGCCAGCTCCGCGTACACCCGCCGAGCCAGCTCTTCGTCGTAGGTGTGGGTCGTTCGATTGCGATCATCGAGCATGGCGGACCAACCCTCCTCGTCGTCCACCCACCCTTGACGAAACGCTCCCCGCAAGCATCGCTTCGGCGACGCGGCGTCGATCCCCTCCGCGCGCAGCGCTTCCTGCAGTGCTTTCCAGGCGAGCTCGAATGTGAATTCGAAGCGTTGAATCGAGGCGTCCCGGTTGAGCGGGTTTTCCGGGGCGGCGAGCGCCTCTTCGAGCCTCGTCAATGCCGCCACGAAAGCATCAAAACGCTGACTCACAACCGAACTCCTGAACGCAACACCTCGTCTCTCAGCTTCGCCGAAGCCCGATCGAGATCGACGAGATCGACGCTGAAAAGAGTCGGCAACGACTCCACCGCTTCGATCGCCCGCAGCCGATCGTCGGCCGACAATCCAGCAGCGGCGCGATAGGCCACGTCGAGGTCGCTGCGGGGAACCGCGTCGCCGCGCATCCATGAGCCGAACCAGATCACTTCGGTCTTGGAGCCCAGCTCCAGCCGCAGCGCCTCGGCGACCATGCGCGCGACCTCCGCCGCGCGCGATCGATCGCTTCGTCGGGGCGAGCTCATCGGTGCTGCCGAATCTTGGGCGTCATGGGTTCTTCCTGGAAGCGTTTGTTGGGCCCAGGGATCCGAGTCTAGCCCAAACCCTTCCTGGACTCCGCCCCCCGAAATGCGCTAAGGATAGATCTCTCACGATGACGGGGATTCGGCCTCCGCACCCAGACCCCGATCAGCTTCCGAACCCAATCCGCGAACAGGACGAACCCGTGAACGATCTACTGGAACGCCTCGGCATCGCCGAGATCAACCCGGCCGGCTGCCACACCGAGTGGGTGGGCGGCGGCGAGAAGCTGATCCCCTCGGTCAACCCCACCACCGGCGAGACGATCGCCTCGGTGCGCTCCGCCACCGCCGACGAGTACGAAGCAGTGGTCGCGGCGGCCCACGAGCGCTTCAAGAGCTGGCGCATGCTGCCGGCGCCGCAACGCGGCGAGTTCGTGCGCCTGCTCGGTGAGGAGCTGCGCAAGCACAAGGAAGATCTCGGCGCGCTGGTGGCGCTCGAGATGGGCAAGATCCGCGCCGAGGGCGAGGGCGAGGTGCAGGAGATGATCGACATCTGCGACTTCGCGGTCGGCCTGTCGCGCCAGCTCTACGGCAACACCATGCACTCCGAGCGCCCCGGCCACCGGATGTACGAGCAGTGGCATCCCCTGGGCGTGGTCGGGGTGATCAGCGCCTTCAACTTCCCGGTCGCGGTGTGGGCCTGGAACGCCGCCATCGCCGCCGTCTGCGGCGACACGGTGGTCTGGAAACCCTCTTCGAAGACCCCGCTCACGGCCATCGCGGTACAGCATATCTGCAACAACTTCACCAGAGGCACCGAGGCCGAGGGGGTGTTCAACCTGATCGTCGGCGACCGCCACGCCGTCGGCCAGCCCTTCATCCACGACCGCCGCGTGCCGCTGATCAGCGCCACCGGCTCCTGCTCCATGGGGCGGCGAGTCGGCGAGGCGATCGCCAACCGCCTGGCGCGGGCCATCCTGGAGCTGGGCGGCAACAACGGCATCATCGTCACCGAGGACGCCGACCTCGACATGGCGACGCGCGGCATCGTCTTTGGCGCCGTCGGCACCGCCGGCCAGCGCTGCACCAGCACCCGTCGCATCATCATGCACGAGTCGATCGCCGAAGAGCTCACCGGGCGCATCCTGCGCGCCTACGAGCAGGTGCGCATCGGCGATCCTCTCGATGCCGACACCCTGATGGGGCCGCTGCTCGACCAGGACGCGGTCGACACCATGATGCAGGCCCTGGAGCAGGTGCGCGCCGGCGGCGGCGAGATCCTCTTCGGCGGCAAGACCCTCGACCGCCCCGGCTATTTCGTCGAGCCGACCGTTTGCAAAGTGCGCCACGACCTCCCGATCGTGCGCGAGGAGACTTTCGCCCCGATCCTCTACCTGATGGAGTACGAGACACTCGACGAAGCGCTCGAGATCCACAACGGAGTAGACCAGGGACTGAGCTCCTCGATCTTCACCACCAACCTGCTGAGCGCCGAGACCTTCCTCTCGCACCGCGGCTCCGACTGCGGCATCGCCAACGCCAACATCGGCACCTCGGGCGCCGAGATTGGCGGCGCCTTCGGCGGCGAGAAAGACACCGGCGGCGGCCGCGAGGCCGGCTCCGACTCGTGGAAGTTCTACATGCGGCGCCAGACCTGCACCATCAACTGGAGCCGCGAGCTGCCCTTGGCGCAGGGGATCCAGTTCGGGGACTGAACGGGCGCCACGAGACCGAACCAGCCGATCATGCGCAGGGCGCGACACCAAGACGATCCCTGGACACTGCTCAGCCTCGACCACGAGGGCTTCGAGGACGACGTGCTGCTCTATCGCTCGCTCTTTCGCGGGCGCGCGCGCCGGATCTTGGTGTTGGCCCACGGCACCGCACGCGTGGTGGTCCCCCTGGCCCGCGACGGCCACCAGGTAACCGGCCTCGAGCTCGCTCCGGCGCTGCTCGGGGCCACCCGGGAGCAGGTCGCGGGGGAAGGCCCGGAGGTGCGCGCGCGCATCGATCTGCTGGCGAGCGACATGGGCGATTTCGAGCTCTCGACTCGCTTCGAGGTCGCGCTCTCGCCGCTCAAGTCCTGCCTTCACCTGGAGTCGGACCAGGACTATCGCCGGGCCCTGGAGCGGCTGCACGACCACATCGAGCCCGGAGGGGAGCTGCTGCTCGACGCCTTCCACCCCCACGCGGCCGTCCTGGCCGGCTTCGACGGCCGCTGGAGGAAGGTCTACGAGCGCCTGCGACCGAGTAGCGGCGAGCGGGTGGTGCGCAGCCAGCGCCTGGAGCACGATGCATGCGCGCGCACCTTCACCAGCCGCCACCGCTGGCGCATCCTTCGACCCGACGGGCGCGAGCGCGTGCGCTCCCTCGATCTCCTGCAGCACTACCTCGACCCGGCCGCACTGACCCGGCTGCTCGAATCCGCCGGCTTCGCGATCGAAAAGCGCTGGGGCGGCTACCGGAGCGAGCCGGCCGGCACCGAGCCGGCGCTCGATCCTCACTACCCGCCCTGGGCTCAGTCGACGGCGCTCTTGCGCTGCCGGCGCCGCTGACTCCCTGTACAGAGGAGCGGGGGCCCGCTGGGACCCCCGCCCCAGCGCTCGTCCCCCCCGGAACCGAGCGCTCAACATTCACCGTTCTGATCAGGCGAATCGGCCCCCGGCACCGGCGCTGATTCCGCTGGTCGCGCCTCACGGCGGCGCGGATGATCGTGTTCGCCCCCGCGGGTGGTTGGTGAGTCCCCCGCGTTTGGGGGAGTATAACCCGAATCGCGGCGAGTGGAAGAGGGTTCTTGCGCCCTCGTGACGCCCCGCTCTCTGACGCCCGCGACGTGGAGATCGAGCGGCCGCGCACGTTGGCGCCCGATCTCTACTGGATGACCTGCACGGCCGGCGAGGACGAAGAAGTGGTGGAACTAGAGGTGGAGGAGCCCCTGGAAGCGTTGGTGCGGCGGCTGCGGGCGCGCCCGCACCAGGGGCCGGGCCAGCCTCGGCGCGGCTATCGAGAGGCCCGAGGCCCTATCGCGGCGGCCTCGCCGCGCTGAGGTTCCGATATAGCGAGCCTCTACGCAGGGAGCGGCCGGTATGGGACAGAACCTGCCCATGCCAGATTCGGGCAAAGGAGTCGGGCAGGGGCAAGAGCATGGGCATGGGCACGCGAAGAAGCGCCGTCGAGACCGCCCCCCCCAAGCCGCGCATGGAGCCCCGAAGGCCCGCGAACTCCCGTTGGGCCAGCGGCTCTTCCCGAAGTGCGTCGCTCGAGAAGCGCTATGTCGTAGCTCCAGCGCCGCGCGCCCCCGGTTGACCCCCGCCGCCACCTCCCGATATGGTGCCCGGCTCGCCCCATTGCGTCCAGGACGAAAGCGTCGCATGGTGGCGAGGGCCCCCAACAGGAAGCTCCATGACCGCCAACGTCCAATCGCTCGAATCCGTCACCATCCGCTTCGCCGGAGATTCCGGCGACGGCATGCAGTTGACCGGCACCCAGTTCACCAACGCCTCGGCCGTCGCCGGCAACGACGTCGCGACCTTCCCCGACTACCCGGCGGAGATCCGCGCACCGGCCGGCACTCTCGCCGGCGTCTCCGGCTTCCAGCTCCATTTCGCCAGCGTCGACATCCACACCCCGGGCGACGAGCTCGACGCGCTGGTGGCGATGAACCCGGCGGGGCTCAAGGCGAACGTCGCCGACCTGCGTCCGGGCGGCGTACTGGTGCTCAACAGCGACGCCTTCAAGGCCGCCAGCCTCGCCAAGGCCGGCTACTCGGAGGATCCGCGCCGCGACGGCAGCCTCGAGCCCTTCCAGGTGGTCGAGGTGGAGATGAAACGTCTCTCGGCCGCGGCCGTCGTCGACATGGAACTGAGCCCGACGATCGTCGCCCGCACCAAGAATATGTTCGCCCTGGGACTGGTCTCCTGGCTCTACGAACGCCCGCTGGAGCCGACCATCGAGTGGATCTTGAGCAAGTTCGCGCACAAGCAGGAGCTGATAGAGGCCAACGTGCGGGTGCTGAGGGCCGGCCACGTCTACGGTGAGTCGGCGGAGATCTTCCAGTCTCGCTACCGGGTCGCCCGCGCGGCCCTCGAACCGGGCAGGTATCGCAGCATCACCGGCAATCAGGCGGTGGCGCTGGCAGCGGTGGCCGCGGCGCAGCGCTCCGGCCGCCCGCTCTTCCTCGGCTCCTATCCGATCACCCCCGCCTCCGACATCCTGCACGAGCTGGCGACCTTCAAGCGCTTCGGCGTGGTCACCTTCCAGGCCGAGGACGAGATCGCCGGGATCTGCTCCGCCATCGGCGCGGCCTTCGGCGGCTCATTGGCCCTCACCACCACCAGCGGTCCCGGCATGGCTCTGAAGACCGAGGCGCTGGGGCTCGCCGTCAAGGCGGAGATCCCCTTGGTGGTGGTCAACGTGCAGCGCGGCGGACCTTCGACCGGCCTGCCCACCAAGACCGAGCAGTCGGATCTCTTTCAGGCCGTGCTGGGGCGCAACGGCGATACCCCTTTGCCGGTGATCGCGGCGAGCAGCCCGGCCGATTGCTTCGATGCCATGTACGAGGCCTGCAGAATCGCGCTCGAGCACATGACCCCGGTGGTTCTCTTGACCGACGGCTACCTGGCCAACGGCGCCGAACCTTGGTTGATCCCGGACGTCGAGTCCCTGCCCGCGATCGAAACCCGCGTCTGGGCCGACGCCGCGACCTTCCGCCCCGCGGCCCGCGATGCCGACACCCTGGCCCGGGCCTGGGCGCTGCCCGGCGAACCGGGCATGGAGCATCGGATCGGAGGGCTGGAGAGCGACATCACCACCGGCAACGTCTCCTACGAGGGCCGCAATCACCAATCGATGACCGATCTGCGGCACGAGCGTGTGGCCCGCGTCGCCCGCTCCTACCCGGCGCTCGAGCCGCGAGGCCCGAGCTCCGGCGAGCTCCTGATCGTGAGCTGGGGATCGACCTACGGATCGATTCGCGCCGCGCTGGAAGAGCTCTCAGGCGACACGATCGAGGTCGCACACCTCCACCTGCGACACCTCTGTCCCCTGCCGGCCGAGCTCGGCAAGATCCTCGGCCGCTTCGAGCGGATCCTGGTGCCCGAGATCAACATGGGGCAGCTGGCCTTCATCCTCCAGGCCCACTACCCGGTACGGGTCGAGCGTCTCGACCGCGTCGAAGGCAAACCCTTCAGAAAGAGCGACATCGTGGCCGCGATCCGCAACCTCACCGGAGCAGAGCGATGAGCCCCGAAGCCCCCGCGCAGGCACCGCTGACCAAGAAGGAGTTCGTCTCCGACCAGGAGGTGCGCTGGTGCCCCGGCTGCGGCGACTACTCGATCCTCGCCCAGGTCCAGCGGGTCCTGCCCGAGCTCGGAATCCCCCGCGAGCGCTTCGTCTTCGTGAGCGGCATCGGCTGCTCCTCGCGCTTTCCCTACTACATGAACACCTATGGATTCCACACCATCCACGGGCGCGCCGCGCCGATCGCCACCGGACTGAAGGCGGCCCGCCCCGATCTCTCGGTTTGGGTCGTGACCGGCGACGGCGACGGGCTCTCGATCGGCGGCAACCACCTGATCCACGCCATCCGCCGCAACATCGACATCAAGATCATCCTCTTCAACAACCGCATCTACGGTCTGACCAAGGGGCAGTTCTCACCGACCTCCGAGGTGGGGAAGATCACCAAGTCGACCCCCTTTGGATCGATCGAAGAGCCCTTCAACCCGGTCTTCCTGGCGCTCGCCTGCAACGCCACCTTCGTCGCCCGCACCGTCGACCGCGAGCCGAAGCACATGCAGGAAGTGCTGCGGCGGGCGGCGGAGCACCGCGGAATCGCCTTCGTCGAGGTGCTCCAGAACTGCAGCGTGTTCAACGACGGTGCCTTCGAAGCGATCACCGACAAGGCGGTCAAGAAGGACCAGGAACTGATGCTCGAGCACGGCCAGCCGATGCGCTTCGGCACGGCTGGCGACAAGGGGATTCGGATGAGCTGCCTGACTCCCGAGGTGGTCCGGGTGGACGACGCGGGCGTGACCGAGGCCGACCTCCTGGTGCACGACGAGAAGCTGTCCGAGCCGACCCTGGCGCTGCTGCTCTCGCGCCTGGGCTATCCCGATTTCCCGACGCCGATCGGAGTGCTGCGGGCGATCGACTCGCTCCCCTACGACCGCGCCGTCCACCAGAAGATCCGCGAGGTCCAGGATGAGCTGGGGCCGCCCGACGCGGCGGCGCTTCAGGATCTGCTCAACGGCAAGGCGACTTGGACGGTCGAGTAGAGCGCCCCTCAGTCCAGCGCCAGCGCGGCATCGATGCAGCTCTCGCACCAGGTGAACTCGCCGGGACCGTGCAGGATGCGGCCGCGCCGGTGCTCCCCGCAGCTGACGCAAGCCAGGTCGAAGCTCACCTCTCGGAGCACCAGTTCCGGATCTTCGAACTTCGGCTTCACCTCGGCGGCGCAGGGGGCACAAATCCTGGGCTCGGCGTGGAGAATCGTCTGGGCGCAACGCAAGCAGTAGTGGGTCTTCATGGCCGGCGGCTCCTTGGATCGCGGGCAGAATAGTGGCAAACTCAGCACTGCGGGCGAAGTTTTCCCTGGGCCGCGGGGCTCGCACTCGAGCCGCGCCGGCGGAGGACCGATAGAACGGAACTCCGATGAGACGTGATGCTCCACCTCCTCGCCGCCGTGGAGGCGGCACAGAACAGGCGCCGAAGATGAACCGAAGCCTCCACCCCGCCGCCATCACCGCGTGCGCCAACACCTTTCCCGACCAGGTACGGCCCAATTCGTACTTCTACGACGAGCTCGGACTCGACACCAACGAGGAGTGGATTCGAAACCGCACCGGGATCCACGAACGCCGCGTGGTCCAGGCCGAGCGCGGCGAGACCTGCGGCACGCTCGCGGCCGACGCGGCCCGGAGCTGCCTGGAGTCGCGCGGCATGAGTCCCGGCGAGGTCGACGCGGTCATCCTCGGCACCATCTCCGGCGATCTCGGATTCCCCGCCACGGCGTGTCTGGTGCAGGACCAGATCGGCGCCAAGAACGCCTTCGCCTTCGACATCTCCGGAGCGTGCACCGGCTACCTCTACTCGCTGGCCACGGCGGTCTCGATGGTGGAGTGCGGGCGCTTCCGCAGGGTGCTGGCGATCGGCGCCGAGGCGATGAGCGCGATCCTCGACTACGCCGATCGCGGCACCAGCATCATCTTCGGCGATGGCGCGGGCGCCACCCTGGTCGAGCGGGTGCCGGAATCCCACACCGGGAGGGTGCTCGACATCCGCATGGGCTCGGACGGCTCCGGCGCCGAGCATCTCTACCGCACCGGCGGCGGATCGCTGCACCTCCCCGAGGCCGACCGGCCGCGCTTCCCGAAAGCCGACAAGGTCGTTCAGAACGGCCGTGTGGTGTTTCGCCTGGCGGTGCAGCGCATGACCCAGGTAATTCGGGACATCCTGGAAGGCAACCAGCTGAAGCTCGACGACATTGCCCTGGTGGTACCCCACCAGGCCAACATCCGCATCATCGATGCCGTCTGCGGGCGGCTCGCCGCCCCGCGCGAGAAGGTCGCGATCTATGTCGACCGTTTCGCCAACACCACCGCGGCCACGCTGCCGACCTCCCTGCGCATGGCCGCCGATGAGGGCCGAATCCGCGACAGCGACCTGGTGCTGCTGGCTACCTTCGGCGCCGGGCTCACCTGGGGTGCGGCCCTGATCCGCTGGGGTGGCGCGCCGGATGGTGGCGAAAAACCCGGCTCGGGCGGCTTCTCTCCATAGCCGCCTCCGGCACACTTCTGGTTATAAGAGAGATGTGCCGGTCCTCCGGCGACGCCCGCACCAGCGCGGCGTCCACCCGCGCCCGGCCACCGGCCAGGCGCTCTAACCTCTGGCGCCCCAAATGCTACAACCGATCTTCGCCCTCAGCGCCGCGCCCCTCGCGGCGGCGCTCACCCATGTACCCCCCCCGCTCGATCTGAACCAGCAGGTACTCTTCTCGGACCAGAGGGTACACGAGATCGAGATCGAGATCCCCTATCCCGACTGGTTCGGCGAGCTCGAGTCCCACCGCATCGACGAGAGCTACGTCGCCGGCATCGTGCGCATCGACGGCGCCGAGATCGACTCGGTCGGCATCCGCTTCAAGGGCAACTCGTCCTACTACCACCCGGGCATCAAGAAGCCCTTCCGCATCAAGTACGACGAGTTCCGCCCCGATCAGACCCTCGACGGTCTGCCGAGCCTGGTCCTCAACAACAACTTCAAGGACCCCACCCACCTGCGCGAGACGATCGCCTACTCGCTGATGCGGGATATCGGCGGCCAGCGCGCGGCGCGTACCGGATTCGCCAACCTGCGCATCAACGGCGAGCTGCTCGGCTTCTACACCGTGGGCGAAACCGTCAACAAGACCTTCATCCAGAGCCACGTCGGCGCCGGCGAGGACGGCAATCTCTGGAAGGGCGATCCACACGGCCATCTGAACTGGAAAGGCGACGATCCCGCGGCCTACTACAGCGACTACACCCTGGAGACCAACGAGTCGCTCAACGACTGGTCGGGGCTGGTCGACTTCATCGATGCCCTGAACAACACTCCGCCCGAAGAGCTTCCCGACTCGCTGGCCGAAAGGCTCGACGTCGACCGTTGGCTGCGCCACCACGCGGTCAATGTCGCCACCGTCAACCTCGACGCCTACGAAGGCACCGGCCACAACTACTACGTCTATCAGAAGGACTCCGACGGGCGTTTCGTGCACATCCCCTGGGATCTCAACGAAGCGTTTGGCGTCTTCAGTCTCAACCTGCCGCCCTGGGAGCTGAAATGGATGTCGCCCTTGTGGCGCAACCATGAAGCGCGACCACTGGTCGATCGGCTGCTCGATGTCGAGCTCTACCAAGAGATGTACTTGCGCCGCATGCGCGATCTTCTGGCGACATATTTCGAGCGCGACCGAGTGGCGGATCGGATCGACGAGCTGGCCGATCTGGTGCGCCCTCACGTCTACGCCGATCCCAACAAGATGTACTCCAACGACGATTTCGAGGACAACCTGGAGTACGACATCGGCTTCGGCCCCGGACTGGTGTTCGGCCTCAAGTCGTTCCTGGCGGCCCGGCACGGCGCGATCCAGCCGATCCTCGATGCCGAGTTGGGGACACAATATCTGTTCATCAACGAGATCCTGGCCGACAACGAAACCACCGTGGCCGATGAGCTGGGGGACTACGACGATTACGTTGAGCTCTACAACGGAGCCGGCCAAACCGTGTCGCTGGAAGGCTTCGGCCTCAGCGACGATCACCGCGATCCCTTCCGCTGGACGCTGCCGGCGACTGCCTCGGTGGCGCCGGGGGAACGATTGATGCTGTGGCTGGACGGCGAGCCCGAGCAGGGGGAGCTGCACGCCCCCTTCTCGCTCTCGGCCGCGGGCGAGGAGCTCTTCCTCTTCGATGCCGGCGGCGCCCTGGTCGACTTCATGGTCTTCGACGCGCAACAGACCGACATCGCGCATGCCCGCTTTTCCGACGCCAGCTCGTGGGTCGGCGCCCTGCCCCCTACCCCCGACGCCGCCAACGCCCATGCGCCGGCGATTCTGTCGCTGATCGCGAGTCGCCCCTTCCCCTGGCCGGATCGAGATCTGAGCATCGAGGCCCAGATCGAGGAGCGACTGGTGCCTCTGGCCTTCGTCGACCTGATCTACGACACCGGCGGCGGTCCCCAGACGGTCGCCATGACCGAGAGCGGGGGAGTCTGGAGCGCACAGATTCCCGGGCAGCCGCTCGGTACCCTGATCGAGCTCTACGTGCGCGCCGAGGATCAGCAGGGCAACGTGACCCTGGACCCGGCGACGGCACCCACGCGTGGCCACGACCTGCCGGTCTTCGTCGGCACCAGCCCCATTCGCATCAACGAATTCATGGCCGACAACGAGACCACCTATTCCGACGACGCGGGCGAGTTCGACGACTGGATCGAGTTGGTCAACCTGGCCGGGGTCGATCTCGACCTGAGCGGCTACGGCCTGTCCGACGACCTCGACGATCCCCGGCAGTGGACGCTCCCCGCGGGCACCATGATCGGCGCCGGAGAGCGGCTGATCGTCTGGGCCGACGACGACCCGGGCGATCTGCACGCTCCCTTCAAGCTGGGCAAGAGCGGCGAGGAGATCGTGCTCAGCGCCCCGGAGATCAGTGGCAAAGAGGTCGTCGATCATGTGGTCTTCGGCGCTCAGAGCACCGATCTCTCCGAGGCCCGCGGGCCCGACGGGCTGGGGGACTGGGCGCAGGCGGTAGCGCCGACGCCCGAGACGCGCAACGCCGGCAAAGGCTTCGCGGCGCTGCTGGCGGCGCAGCAGTCGCCGGTGCGGATCGGGGCTTCTGGCGGATCGTTCGAGGTGCAGCTCACGGTGCTCAACCGCGGCACGGCGAGCGCCTCCACCGAGGCCTGGACCGCCGCCAAGCTGCCGGGCGGCGGCGAGATCGAGCCGCTCGACGGCCCCTTGCCGCTCACTCTCGCGGGCGATGCCCTGGCCACCGACCGGCTTTCGGTCACCGTGCCCGGCGGAGCACCCGGCGGAAGGGGCCGCTACGAGCTGCGCGTCGGCGAGCTGGGCGGCGTGCTGGACTCGGCGGACGGTGTCGAGGTCATCAAGTCGCAGTAGCTGGAGATCCGTGATCGGGTAGAGTGGCGGATTCATCCGCGTCATTCCCGTGCCGCCATTGCCCTTCCGCGGCGGCGCGGGCTTTCACACTACCCCGGAGCACTTTCGTGACAGCGATGACCCGGTCCGCACTGCTCACCGCCGCCCTGGCGGCGGCCTCCGCCGGCGCCCAGACCATCCCCGACGATAAAGAGATCCAGACCACCGCCTCCGGTCTGCAGTACTCCGTCCTCCAGGCGGGCTCGGGCGCCACCCGCCCCAAGGGGACCGATACGGTGACGGTCCACTACACCGGCTGGCTCACCGACGGCACCGTCTTCGACTCCTCGCGGGAGCGCGGCGAACCGGCTCAGTTCAAGCTGATGCAGGTCATCCCGGGTTGGACCGAGGGCCTGGCGCTGATGACCACCGGCGCCCGCTACAAGCTCACCATCCCCTACGACCTGGCCTACGGCGAAGCCGGCCGGCCGCCCAAGATCCCCCCGAAGTCGACCCTGATCTTCGACGTCGAGCTGCTCGTTATCGAGGCGGGACCCGCGCTGCCCGAGTTCGCGCTGCTCGAAGGCGGGGACGACCTGGGCGAGGGCGTGAAGATCCAGACCCTGAAGCCTGGAACCGGCGACGAGATCGCCTCCGAGACCGCCGTGGCGCTCGAGTTCACGGTCTGGAGCCTCGATGGGCGGGTGATCGAGTCGAGCGCGGTGGCCGGGCGTGCTCTGAAGGCTCCGGTGGGCCAGCTTCCGCTGCCCTTCATGAAGGCGGCGGCGAGTCGCTACCGCAAGGGGGGCAGCTACCGCTTCGAGGTACCCGAAGGACAGGGCATCCCACCCCGCGGGGGTGCCGGCGGCGGCACCACCGTCTGGCAGATCGACGTCGACGACGTGATGGAGCCCTTGCCTCTGCCGGCCTTCGATGCCATGACCGAGGGCAAGATCGAAAAGACCGAGAGCGGTCTCGAAGTGAAGATGCTGGCCGCCGGCACCGGCACCGCTCCCGAGATGGGCCAGTCGGTGACCGTGCACTATGCCGGCTGGCTCAGCGACGGAACCTCCTTCGATTCGTCATTCGGGCGCGGCGAGGCCGCGATCTTCCGGCTCGGCCGCGTCATCAAGGGCTGGAACGAGGGGCTGCAGCTCTTGAAAGAGGGCGGCGAGGCGTATTTGAGGATTCCGGCCGACCTGGCTTACGGCGAGCGCGGCTCACCGCCCAAGATCGGCCCCAACGAGACGCTGATCTTCTACGTGAAGCTGGAGAAGGTGGAATCCTGATTCGCGGGCGATAACGGCGGTCCGATCTCCGGTTAGCCTTCTGGCATCCCCCATCCCGACCCCGGAGACGACCCATGAGGATCTCGTTCATCGCCGCGGCTCTGCTCGCGCTTTCGCTCGCTCCACCCGTTCATCGTCCGGCGATCGGCGCCGGGCACACCGCGCCCCGGCATCAGGAATCGGCCCAGCCCGGCTTCCCGCTCCTGTCCCGGGTCGCGATCGACGCCGCCAGCGCCGCCCGGCTCGATCTCTTGCTCTCCGGCGGTCTCGACCTGACCGCGTGGAACGCCGAGGGGCGCCTCGAAGGCCTGCTGCGCCCCGCCGACATCGCCTGGGTGCGCGGGCTCGGCTTCGAGCTCGAGATCGTGACCGGCGATGTCTATGCCGACTTCTACCGCCGCCACGGCGCGATTCTCGGCAACAACCTCTCCGACTACTCCGACTATCAGCAGAACGTCGACGAGCTGCTGGCGATGGAGGCCGCCCATCCAGCAATCGCCCGCACCGAAGTCGTCGGCGTGTCGCTCGAGGGACGCGGAATCTATGGCCTGAAGATCTCCGACTCGGTCGACACCGATGAGCCCGAGCCCGAAGTGCTGCTGATGGCGATCCACCACGCCCGCGAGCCGGTGTCCAACGAGACGGTTCTGGAGCTCGCGCGGCGCCTGCTGGGCGGCTACGGCTCGGATCCCGAACTGACCTTCCTGGTCGATCATCGCGAGATCTGGATCATCCCGGTCGTCAATCCCGACGGCTACGTCTACGTGGACGACTACGATCCGATGTGGCGCAAGAACCGGCGCGGCGGCTACGGTGTCGATATCAATCGCAACTACGGCTTCCAGTGGGGCTACGACAACTGGGGATCGAGCCCCTATACCGGCGACGAGACCTACCGAGGTGCCTACGCCTGGTCGGAGCCCGAGACCCAGACCATCCACAACTTCATCAACGCCCACCAGGTCAGCTACGCCCTCAGCTTCCATACCTACGGCGATCTCTATCTCTACCCCTGGGGCTACTACTACGGCACCACGCCCGACAACAGCCATTTCCGCGATATCGCCCAGGTGATGTCACAAGACAATCACTACACCTATGGACCCACCAGCTCGACTCTCTACCTGGTCAATGGAGAATGCACCGATTGGCTCTATGGCGAGCAGAGCAATAAGGACAAGATATTCGGCTATACCGTCGAGATCGGCGACTGGTTCTGGCCTTCTCAGTGGCAGATCGCGGGGCTGGTCGAGGAGAACATGGAGCCGACCTTCTACTTCATCGAGCAGGCCGGTGGGCTCCACGACGGCGACATTCCGCTCGAGCTGTTGAACACGCCGGCAACCATCGATCGCGGCGGGCCGGTATCTTGGGATGCCCATGTCGTCAGCGTCGCGGGTGAGGATCTGCAGGTCGATTCGTGGATCGATGTGACTTCACCGGTGCTGCCGCCGCAGGGAGTGCGGCGGGTCCTGGTGCGCGACATGCTGATCCCCGCCGGCTACGACGACACCTTGGTCGTGAGCGGCATGATGCCGGGCAACGCGCCGCTCGGTAGCTACACTTTCAGGCAGCGCATCGGCGACCTGACCACGGGCGAGATCTACGGCGAGGATTCGTTCACGGCGACGGTGAACTGACGCCTACCGTTTGCCGATCGCCGCGGCTCGCGCCACGATGGCGTGCATGGTCTCGGCCGAGAGCCAGAGCTGGGTCAGCTCGTCGCGCGCCTCCTGGGTCTCGGCCCGGCAGCGGGCCAGAGCCGGATCGAGCAGATAGCGCTTGTTGTGAGCGTAGCCCGCCGGTGGATAGGCGGCCAGCTTGCGCGCCAGGGTCAGACAGCGTTCGCTCAGCTCGACCGCCGGGACCACCTCGTGGACGTAGCCGAGCCGGAGGGCCTCGGCGGGGCGGTAGGTCTCGGCCTCGAGAATCAGCCGCATCGACTGGCGCTGCGGCAGGCCATGGCGGGCGATCTCCAGCGCTTCGCGCGGCAAAGCGATGCCGAACGAGGTCTCGTTCAAGCCGATGCGCTGATCGCCGTCCGACGAGATGCGGATATCGCAGGCCAGCGCCAGAATCGCTCCGCCGGCGATGGCGTGTCCGGCCACCTCGGCGATGGTCGGCTTGAGCAGGGTCCAGAGCGCGAACATCCCGTCGTCCCGGCCGAGCCGCGCCAGCTCGCCGCCGGCTCCCATGGCCAGTTCCTTCAGATCGAGCCCCGCCGAGAAGAAGCGCTCGTTGCCGCGCACCACCACCGCGTGCACGCCATGATCCTCTTCGGCGTCGACCACGGCCTGCTTGAGGTCGCGCAGGAGCTCCACGCTGATCGCGTTCGCGGGCGGGCGATCGATGGTCAGGATCCGCACTCCACCGTCTTCGTCTTGTACTCGAATCGCCATGGGATCGCCTCGGGTCGGGGGTGAACAGGGGGGCCTTCGCAGATGGCCAGTCTACTACCACCGTCGCCGCCTCTGCTCAGGGAGTGAGCAGAGAAGGACGATCCGAGGCACTCTTGATCGAATCGGCCCCATCGATGCAACCCGGTGCCCGCGATCTCGTTACGAGGATTACGCGTGTTCTCGCCGGCGCTGGCATATGGCGTGCTTTGGTACAGCTCCTCTTCATCTATCAGGAGCCCCCCCATGCAACCTCTGCTCATTCTCGGCGGTCTGGCCGTCCTCTCGGTCGGGACCGTGGGCGTGAACTACCTCCTGGTCGACGCCCGCAACGATCTGCAGGGGTCGCGCATCGCGCTGCCCGCGATCAATTCCGCTCACTCGCTGGTCGGCTGGGGGGCGTCGCTGCGCTTCGACGAGGAGGGCTCCTGGCTGCCGCTCACCCAGCTCACCGACTGGGATGCGCTCGGCCCCGACGCCGGCGAGACCCAGGATGAGTTCGACGATGTCGATGATCTGCACGGACTGCTGCGGCAGTTCGTCACCGAGGGCGTGGCGGTCAGCGCCCACTGCACGGTTTACTACGTGGAGGAAGAGGCGCTCACGGTGCCGGTGCAGACCCGCACCTTCCACAAGCTGCTCACGGTCACGGTCACCGGGGACTACCTCCCCGATCCGGTCATCTATCAGACTGTCTTATCCTCGGGGTTGTGACGTGTACAGCATCACCTTGGCCAGCTCGTTCATCATCGGCGCCCTGATCATCCTACAGATCGCCCGCATGAACGCCACCGTGACCGACGCCCTCTATCGCGCCGGCACCGAGCGCAACTCGATCGAAGTCGCCGCCGGTCTCTCCGAGCTGCTGGAGGCCGATCTTCGCCGCATGGGTCTCGGACTCGAGGATCCGCGCGCCTCGATCATCGCCGCCGACAGCATTTCGCTGCAGTTCTGGGCCGACATCGACCAGGACGAGCTACCGGAGCAGGTCAGCTACGCCCTCAGCGCACCCGATTCGGCCGCCCACACCAGCAACCCGGACGATCGCCTGCTCTATCGCAGCATCGACGGCGCCGAGCTCGATGAGCCGGCCCTGGGCGTGGTCGAGTTCGATCTGCGCTTCTTCGACGGCGCGGGGGCCGAAACCACGGACTGGGGCACGGTGCGCAGCATTCGCTACACCATTGCCGTTGAGGCGCCCGAGCCGCTCGACCAATTCGATCCGGTGCGCACCGTGACATCCGGCACCGTCTTCCCGCGCAACCTGGTTCTGTAGGTCCACCGAGGAGACCTCTCATGGGCACCGCCATCCTCTTTCTGGCCATGGGCTTCGTGGCCTCGGTCGGGGTCACCATGCTGAACATGAATCGGGTGCGATCCGACGTTACCCATACCCACGTGACCGCCTATGAGCATCATGTGGCCCGGGACTGCGCCCGCAGCGGCGCCCACCTGGCATTGCGGGCAGTGATGGAAGACGCCGATTGGCGCGACGGCTTCGATCAGGCACAGCTAGCCAGCGGCACATTTTCCGTCACCATCGACGACGCGGGAACCGACGGCACGCTGGCCTACAACGAGATCCGCATCACCTCGCAAGGCGACTACGCGGGCACCGATCAGACCATCGTCGCCATGCTCGAGCGGCGGGCCTTCTCCCACTACGCCTATTTCACCGACTACGAGCCCCAGATCTGGTTCATCACCGGCGACACGATTCAGGGACCGGTGCACACCAACGGCCGATTTCATATCTGGGGCGGACCGGTGTTCCAGGGGCATGTGACCAGCGTCGCCGAGGACTACGCCACCTGGCACGGCTACCATTTTCCGGAGTTCCAGGAGGGCGCGGAGTTCGGCGTGCCGCCGATCGAGCTGCCGGTCGACCTGGAGATGACGCGAATCGCGGCCCAGCAAGGAGGACACACTTTCTACGAGGAGACCTGGCTGACCTTCACCGAAGAGGGTGACGTGGAGTGGGTCACCGAGGGCGGCGGATCCGGCACCTGGTCGCTCTCGAGCTTCAACGGCGTGATCTACGTCGACGGCAGTCATGACGTGCACGTTGAAGGCATGGTCGACGGCGAGGTGACGGTGGCGACCGAAGGCAGCATCGGCATCGACGGCGATCTCACCTACAAGGAGGATCCACGCGACAATCCCGAGTCGGACGACTTCGCCGGACTGGTGGCCTGGGAGGATGTGTACGTCGCCGACAACGCGGCCAATCACAACAACTGCAACATTCACGCCTCGATCATGGCCGTGGAGGGCAGCTTCTACGTCGAGAACTACAGCCAGGGCTCGCCGCGCGGCACCCTGGGGATTCTCGGTGGCGTCATTCAGCAGCAGCGCGGACCGGTCGGAACCTTCAACCGCTACGGAATCGTCTCCGGCTATCAGAAGAAGTACATCTACGACGAGCGGCTGATGGAGTCGGCGCCGCCGGCCTTCCCGATCATCGATCGACCGGTGATGGTGGCCTGGATCGAGTGACTACTGCGGAAATCTGTCTCGAAAAAGGGGCTCGCGCTCGATCGGCCGCACCTCGACCCCCTCGATCGAGGCCACGAAATCCGCGCCGAAGGCCTGGGCCGGAGTGTGGGCGCCCGCCCCGATCCCCTCCCGCACGCGGCGCAGCGCGGCGATCGCCGCGTCGGCGGTGAACAGGTAGGGGTCGGGCAGCAGCATCGCACCGCTGCGGCTCTCCCCCTCCGGCTCCATCGCCTCTCCCCACACCTCGACCCGCCCGCCGGGCGGGCGGTCGGAGCGTCTGCCGAAGGGCTTGAGCGCGGCGCGGAGCAGGCCCTGTACCGGCCTGGACGCCGCAACCCCGGGCCAACGGTCCGCGATCCGGGCGGCCGCGACCCCTCCCCGGGGCAGAACGGTGAAGGTGGTGATGTTGGCGATGGCGGTGCTGCGATGGGCGCAGGCCAGATCCCCGAGCGGCACCGAAAAAGCCATGCGCTTGCCGGAGGGGAAGTCGATCCGGCGGTTTCGCCAACCCGCCGGCACGGCGCGCAGTCGGCCCTCGATGCGGGCCCAGCCACCGCGCGGCAGCCCTTCGGCGATCGTCCTCAGGGTGCCGGCGCTGGGCGATCCGAAGACCACGAGGGCGAGATCGAGGTGGGTGGCCGCGGGCAGCGCGGCGGAGAGCGAGAGCGCCAGGCAATCGGTCGGCACCACATCGAGCCCCACTCCGGGCACCAGGGCCACACCCGCCTCGCGGGCCTCACCGTCGCGGGCGAAGATCTGCTCGAAGACCTCGATCTCGCCGGTCACATCGAGATAGTGGACCCCGGCGGCCAGACAGGCGTCGACCATCGGAGCATGGGTGGCGGAGAAGGGGCCGGCCATGTGCACCACCGCGTCGACGCCTTCGAGGGCGCCGGCGATCGCCCGCCGATCATCGAGCCGAAAGACGCGGTGCTCGAGGGCCAGCTCCTCAGCGAGCTGCCGCAGCGGCCGCGCGCGGCGGCCGGCCAGGATGGGATTCAGACGCTGCGAGGCCGCGCGCCGGGCGGTGAGCCGGCCGGTGTAGCCGTTGGCGCCGTAGATCATCCAGCGCATCGTTTCCTCCGTTTCGGAGCGGGCTCCATCGTCCAATAATGCGCGCGCTTCCCGCGACGCCCGAGCGGCCGGATGCTACCCTGACCGGCGCCGTGACGGAACGTGACGTACGATGGCGCAATGGACAACGCACTCGTGCCCCCGGTGCCCGGAGTGCGGAGCAGACCGGCATCCCAAGGAGATGCGAGATGACTGAACGAATCGAGATGGAGGAGGCGCTGGTAGAGCTGATTCGCCTGGCCTCGACCAACCTGCCACCCGACCAGATCGCGGCTCTGGAGCAAGCCGCCCAGCGCGAGCCCGAAGGCAGCATGGCCCGCAAGACCTTCGAGATGATGTTGCGCAACGCGGCCGCGGCGTCGGAATCATCGATCCCCACCTGCCAGGATACCGGCACGCTGCTCTTCTACGTCGACGCCGGCCCCGAAGTTCGCCAGCGCGCCCTCACCGAGCAGATCGAGGCCGCTGTTCGCGAGGCGACCAGCCGTACCTACCTGCGCCCCAACGCGGTCGATTCGCTGACCGGCAAGAACAGCGGCGACAACATCGGCACCGGATCGCCCTACGTGCACTTCGAGCAGCGCGACCAGCCGGGCATCGCGGTGCGGCTGATGCTGAAAGGGGGCGGTTCCGAAAACGTCGGCCACCAGTACACCCTGCCCGACGGCGAGCTGGGCGCTGGAAGAGACATGGAGGGCGTGCGGCGCTGCGTGGTCGACGCGGTGTTCAAGGCCCAGGGCTTCGGCTGCGCGCCGGGCGTGATCGGTGTCGGAGTCGGCGGCGATCGAATGTCATCGTTTCTGGCGTCCAAGGTGTCGCTTTTCCGCAAGGTCGACGATCGCCATTCCGACCCCGAGATCGCTGCCTTCGAGAGCCGGCTGCTGGAGGAGTGCAACGCGCTGGGAATCGGGCCGATGGGATTCGGAGGAGCGACCACCGCGCTCGGCGTCAAAGTGTCGTTTCGACACCGCGTGCCGGCCAGCTTCTTCGTGTCGGTGACCTACATGTGCTGGGCCAACCGCAAGGCGATGATGAGCTACCGCGACGGTGTCGCCGAGTTCGAGCAGTAGGAGGACGGAACGATGACGAAGAAGCTCAATCTGCCGGCCAGCGAAGAAGCGATCCGGGCGCTGCGCTGCGGCGACCTGGTCGAGATCAGCGGAACCATGGTCACCGGGCGCGACAACGTACACAAATACTTGGTGGAGAACGACGACGCGCGAGCGCGCGAGCTGCTCCAGGGCACGCTGATCTACCACTGCGGGCCGGTGGTGCAGCAGGATGGCGAGGGCAACTGGCGCTTCGTGGCCGCCGGGCCGACCACGTCGATTCGCGAAGAGCCCTACCAGGCGACCGTTTTCGAGCGCTACGGCGTGCGCGGCGCGATCGGCAAGGGGGGCATGGGCCCCAACACGCTGGCGGCCTGCGAGCGCCTCGGCGCGGTCTACCTGCACGCCATCGGCGGCCTGGCGGTGTTGCTCGGCCGCTCGGTGAAGCGCGTGAACGAGGTGCTGTGGCTCGAGGAGTTCGGAACGCCCGAGGCGATGTGGGTGATCGAGGTCGAGGATTTCCCGGTGATCGTCACCATGGATTCGCACGGCGAAAGCCTGCACGAAAGCGTGCTGGAGGCGTCGACCAAGAGGTACCAGGATCTGATTGGTGGCTGAGACCGGCCCTCAGCGCACCGCCGTCGGATCGACCGCGTCCTGCAGGGCGTCGGTGAAGATGTTGAAGGCCAGCACCAGCACGAACATGAACGCGGTCGCGGCGCCGATTTGCCAGTAGAAATCGATCGCCAGCTCGGCCCGCGACTGGTCGATCATCACGCCCCAGGAAGGCTGGTTCTGCACTCCCAGGTTGAGGAAGCTCAGAATCACTTCGCTCTTGATCGCGCCGATGAAGGTCAGCGAGAAGTAGACGAAAACCAGGTGCGCCACGTTCGGGATGATGTGACGCAGCAGGATCCTGCGGCGGCTCAGCCCCAGTGCGCGGGCCGCCTGCACGTACTCTTCGCCGCGGATCTTCAGCACCTCACCGCGGATCACCCGGCAGGGTCCGACCCAGAAGGTGGCGCCGAATGCCAGGTAGACGGTGGTGATGCCGGGGCCGAATACCGAGGCGGCGGAGTACGAGAGTACCAGCAGCAGCAACAGATAGGGAATCGACTCGATCGTCGAGTAGAGCCAGACTACCGCGTCGTCCACCCGTCCGCCGAAGTAGCCAGCCATGCTGCCGACAATGGTCCCCACGGTCACGGCGATGATTCCAGTCACCAGACCGACGCTGATCGCCACGTTGATGCTGTAGATCGCCCGCACCAGGATGCTGCGCCCTTGGCGATCGGTCCCCAGCCAGTGTTGCCAGCTTTCGGCGGCGGGATCGGTGTAGTAGGCGACCTGCTGCTCCTCGGTGACGATCGGACGGTCGTGATAGGCGCCGATCGCTTCGAAGAAATGCAGCCGCACCAAGAGCGCGATCAGTGCGTAGAGCGCGATGACGAAGAAGGAAAACATCGCCATCCGGTCGCGCCGGAGCTTGCGCAGCGCTCGACCGTCGATCCACGAGCCGGGCATCAGTGCAACCTCACGCGCGGATCGGCCCAGGCATAGAGCACGTCGGTCAAGATATTGGCCAGGATGAACAGGCTCGAGATCAGGAAGGTCAGCGCCTTGATCACCGGGTAGTCCTGCTCGTTCAGGGCGCTGAGCATCTGCTGGCCGAGCCCTGGTATGCCGAAGAAAGCCTCGATCAAGAGCGATCCGGTCACCAGGAAGGGCACGGCGATCATGACGCGCGTGATGATCGGGATCATGGCGTTGCGCAGCATGTGCTTCCACATCACCTGGCGGCTCGAGAGCCCCTTCGCGAAGGCGGTCGTGACATATTGCTTCGAGACTTCGTTGACCATCACCGATCGATAGAAGCGCACGTCGTATCCGACGCCGACCACCACCTGGATCAGAATCGGCAGGTAGAGATACTTCCACCGTCCCAGCAGGCTCGAGTCGTAGCCGTAGATCTCGAAGAGTCCGCCGCGAAAGGCCACGAAGTACTGACCGGCGACGATGTAGACCAAGAACGACACGCTCATGCCCAGCACCGCGCCCACCACCACGCCGCGATCGAGCAGGCGGCCGCGGTGAAAGGCCGAGATCATGCCCAGCGTGATGCTCAAGAGCGTCGTCAGGAAGAGCGCCGGTGCCGTGATCGAGAGCGAAGGGCCGACCCGCAGCGCGATCAACTGCATCACCGGTTCGCGGGTGACGAACGACGCGCCGAAGTCGAGCGAGGCGATCTCTCGCAGGTAGCGCAAGTACTGTATCGGCAGGCTCTGGTCCAGTCCGAACTCCGCCTGCAGCGCCGCGATGTCGTCGTGGGTGGCGCTCTTGCCCAGGCGCGCCAACACCGGGTCGCCGCCGAACACATTGAGCAAGAGGAAGGTGATCAGAGTCACGCCGAGCAAGATCGGAACCCCCTGGATGAGGCGTCGAACGACATAGGCACCCATCTCAGCTCTCCCCGTCCACCACGTCGAGGTATTGCCACCAAGAGGAGTAGACCTCTTCCGGCCTGAAGTTGCGCAGCCGGCGTTGCACGAGGTAGTTGCGGGTTCTCGCCATCGATCCGATCATCGGCGCCTGATCGATCACGATCTCGCGCAGGCGCGTGTAGATCTGTGTCCTTTCGGGCGAAGGCAGCATCGTCTTGGCAGCCTCGAAGAGGGAATCGTACTCGGCATCGGCGAAGTTGAAGTTGTTGCTTCCAGGAGATGCGTTCGGTCCGTAGAAGAGCTGCAGGAAGTTCTCCGCGTCGGGGTAATCGGCGCCCCAGGCCAGGCCGAAGAACTGCGCCTTGCGCTTCTTCAGCTTGTCGTTGAGCTCGGGAAAGGAGTTGAAGCTGGCTTCGAGGCGGATGCCGATCTCGGCCAGCTGGCGCTTGAGCATCTGCGCCTGCTCCTGGCTGTTGCTGCCGCGCGAGGTCTCGTAGCGCAAGGGCGGCAGGCTCTCCACCATACCGGCGCTGCCCTCGGGCAGCATCGGCACCGGGTGCCCGGCGCGCGCCATCAGCGCGCGGGCGGCATCGAGATCGCGCGCGCGATGGCCCGGCACGAAGCCCTCGAGCCCGGGCGGGATCGGGCCCTGGTAAAGAGTGTTGCGACCGTTGTAGAAGGCGTGGTTGCGGGCCTCGAGATCGACCGCGTAGCCGATCGCCCGGCGCACCAGCTTCATTTCCGGCGGCTGCCCCCAAACCGGGTCTTCCATGTTGAATCCCCAGTAGATCAGGTCGAGCAGCGGCAGCGGATGAGCCCGAATCCCCTTCTCCTCGAGCTCGGGGCGCGCGGTCGCGTCCTTGCGAAAGACGGTCGGCCAGTACTCCGAGGGCACCTGGGTGAGATCGAGATCGCCGCGCCGGAACTTCAGCCACATCGGCTGGTCCTGCTCGAAGATCTCGAGCACGATGCGGTCGATGAAGGGCAGGTCACGGCCGGCGTAGTCGCCCATCCCCAGGGCCAGCTCGGTGGAGTCCAGGTCGGTCGGGAAGCTCTCCCCGTGCCAGGTCGGATTGCGCTCCAGGATCAGCCAGCTGCCGCGGCGGAACTCCCGAACGCGGTAGGGTCCGGTTCCGACCGGCCGGTTGCCGAACTCCAGATCGTAGTGCTCGACCGCCTCGCGCGGCACGATCGAGGCGTAGGGCATCGCCAGTACGTAGAGCAGCTGCGGAAAGGGCTGCGTCAAGACGATCTCGAAGCGCCGGTCGTCGATCTTCCGCAGGCCCTCGATCGGCCGGTCGTAGTCGAAGCGGAATCGGTCCAGGCGCCCCTCGGCGGCATGCCGCGCCCGCCGCTCGGCCTCCTCCGCCTTGTAGCGGTCGAGCCCCTCGATTCTCCCCTCGAAGAGCCAGTAGCCGGTGGGGCCCCAATGCGCATCGCACATGCGCCGGATGCTGTAGAAGACATCATCGGTGGTGAGCTCGGGGCCGCGGCCGCCGGTCGACCGGAAGGCGGGATCGTCCTGGAAACGCACGCCGGGGCGCAGCTCGAAGGAATAGACCCGGCCGTCGGCCGACACTTCGGGAAGCGCAATCGCCAACGCCGGCCTGAGCTGGAAGGGGCGTCGCGGGTAGCGGTAGTCGACCAGGCGCTCGAAGATCGGGCTCGAGGCCAGGCTGGAATACTGGGTGCCGCCGCGCACCGGATCGAGGTTGCCGATTCGCGCCCGCAAAGGGACGCGCAGCACCTTGCGCTCGGGCTCCGGCGCTGCGTTTCCATCGCACGCGCTGAGCAGTCCCGAGAGCAGGACGCCGAGGACGATCAGCGGCAGGATGCTGCGCTGGTGTTGCATCGGTAGTGGGGCAGAGTTCCTGACGGACGTTGGCGCACCGATTGTATGCTCCCGCGGTCGTTCACCGGAGCCATCCATGGCCAAGGACCCCGAAGAGATCCCGACCTCGAGCCTCGGCCGCTTGTTGCGCCTGGGGGGAGTGGTGTCGAGCGTCGGCGCCAGCAGTGCGCTGGAGCGCGTCGTCTCGGCCTTCCTCCCTCCCGAGACCCGCGCCCGGCGGCGCGCGGAAATCTGGGCGCGCAATGGCGAGAAGCTGGCCGCTGCGCTGGGCCGGCTGAAGGGCGGGCCGATGAAGATCGGTCAGATGCTCTCCTTGCAGGACGAACTTCTGCCGCCGGAGCTCTCGCACTTCCTGCGCCTGTTGCAGAAGGACGCCCCCCCGGTGCCCTTCGAACGCCTCAAGCGGGTGGTACGAGACGATTTCCGCCCTTACCGCGAAGTCTTCGCCGAGATCGAGCCCGAGCCCTTGGCGTCGGCGTCGATCGGCCAGGTGCACCGCGGCGCGACCGTCGATGGGCGGGCGGTGGCGATCAAGATCCAGTACCCCGGGATTCGCCGGATGATCCGCGCCGACCTGAAGAACCTGAAGGGACTTTTCGAGGTCTTGGGGACGATCTACTTCCGGATAGACATCGAGCCGATCTGGCGCGAGCTCGAGACCCGCTTGCTCGAAGAGCTGGATTACGAGACCGAGCTAGCCAACCAGCAGCTCTTCCGGAGCATCTACCAGGACCACCGCGGGATCGCCGTGCCGGAGCCGATCCCCGAGGCGTGCAGCGGGCGCGTACTGACCACCGCTCTGGAGCGGGGGATGTCGATGGACGAGATCCTCACCGAGCGGGTCGACCCCGAGGAGCGGGATCAATGGGGCGAGCTGCTCTTCGGCGAGCTGCTGGCGCAGATCTTCGAGCACCGCATCGTTCATAGCGATCCCAACGCCGCCAACTTCGCCTTCCTGCCGGAAGGCCGCGTGGTGGTGTACGATTTCGGCAGCGTCAAGCGGGTGCCCGACGAGCTTCTACACGGCTACCGAGCGATCGTGCGCGCCGTCCTGGACCGACGCTGGTCCGATCTGCCGGAGCTGATCGCCGCGCTCGGCATCGCCCACCCCGACGGCCGGCCGGTCGATCCCAAGCTGGTGGAGCCGTATTTCCGCCTCTTCGAGCCGCTGCTCTCGGGGCAGCACCGTCTGGCCGGCGAAGGCGAGCCGCTGCTCGAGGAGATGATGCGCAGGGGCCGCCTGATGGCCGGCGAGAGCCGCGACCTCAGCTTTCCGCCCGATGCGGTGTTCATCCACCGCGCGGCGGCCGGGATGTTCGGCAATCTCTGTCGGATGCGGGCCAAGGTCGATTGGGGAGATCTGCTCGATCGCGCCACCGGCGATCGCTGATGGTGGCTACACTTCGATCTGGGTGCCCAGTGTCTCGCCCAGCAGCGCACGCTCCACATTGCGCGCACCCATGGCGTCGAAAATCGTCACCCGGATTCCGCCCAGACAGGCACGGATCTCCTGCAGCTTGCGCGCCATCCCTCCCGTCACGTCGACCGTGGTGGCACCCTGCACCGACTGCATCACCGCGGCGAAGCTCTCGGCGCTGATGCGTTCGATCCGACGGGCCCGCGGATCGATCTTCGGGTCGCCCGCGAAGACGCCATCGACGTCGGTGCCCATCAGCACCCGCGCGGCGCCCAGCGCGGGCGCCAGGTGGGCTACGATGGCATCACCCGATACCACGCTGGCCTGCAACGCATCGTCCAACACCATGTCGCCGTACAGAACCGGCACGATCTCCGCGTCGAGCTCCAGAAGCCCGCGCACGAACGCTGTTTCGAAAGAGACGATTTTGCGGTCGCGCTGTCGAATGCAGGCGCTGGGTTGGATCGGGAACCCCAGCAGGCCCTCTGCGCGGAGCTCGCACATCACGGCGTAGTTGAGATCCTCCATGGAGTTGTGCGTGCGCACGAAGCCCTCGATCCCGCGCGGCACGCCGAGCCCGCCGGCGATCGAGTAGTCGCTCACCATGGTGTGGCCGAAGGGCCCCGCGCCGTGCACCAGAACCAGGCGCAGCGCATGGCGCTCACGCGCGGCAGCGATCTCGCCCGCAATGCGCCGCACTTCGTCGCGCCGCACCTCGAAGCGGTTGGACTCCTTTTCGGTGATGACGCTGCCACCGATCTTCAGCACCACGGTCTCGATCCGCGCCATCATTACGCCCTCTCTTCGATCTCGACCCGCGAGCCGCATACTCGCACCAGGTCGCCGCTCTCGATCTCTTCGATCTCGATCTGGTCGACGCAAGGGATCTCGGAGATGATCGCCCCCACCGCCACCACGGTCTCGCACTCCCGGTTGAGGATCGCCGCCGGGGCGACCCCGTTGCCGCGCAGCCGATAGAGAGTGTAAGAGCCCACCGTCGACCCCTTGCCGCGCGGAAACACCAGCACCTTGCCGGCGACACTTTGACCTTCCAGGGGATGGCCGGCCTCCAGCACCTGGCCGCTCTCCGGATCGACGCCACCGTAGAAACCGATCGGCTCGTGAGAGACCAGCGCTCGTCCCAGCGCCTCTCCTTCGTAGATCGTTCGCCCGCGCACTGCCTACTCCTCCGTCGCCAGGCGGATGCACTCCTCGAGCGATCGAAACACGCTCTTGAAGCGGTTCTTCGCTCGTCCGTAGTAGACGCCCTTCGCGGAGTTGGTGGCGAAGCTCTCGAAGCGCCCGGCCAGCGGTGCCACCACATGGCAAGTGTCGCAGGCGATCCGCGCCCCGGCAGCGCTCAGGATCGCGCTGATACCCGCGGCATCGGCCTCCTCCTTCACGCCTCGGGCGACCCCGAGCCAGAGCTCCTTCGTCACCGATGTGCCTTCCAGCAACTCGGCGATCCTGCGCAGCTCCTCCAGCGACAGATGCGGGCAGCCCAGGAACACGAAATCTATGCTCCGAGCATCCGCGTCGTCGAGGGAACGGGCCGCGGCTTCCAGCGCGGCGGGAGCGATGGCCAGTCGCCGCCCGGGGCGCGCGAATCGTTGCTCGGCGCGCTCCGCCAGGTGAAAGATCGGCGCCCCGCCGTAGGTCGGAAGCGCGGCCGAGAGCGCCTTCAGCAGATCCCAGCGCTCGGTCGTCACCCCCTCGATCAGAGGCACGGCGTCGCCGATCGATTCGCCGATGAGCTTGCCCAGCGCGCCAAACTCCGTCGCCCTGCGCGGCTCGCTTTCCACCTGTACCAGAACACCCGGCGCGCGCGGCGCATCGAGGTGCAATCCGTAGGCGGGCGTTCGGCCGGTCAGCGCCGCGGCGATGCTACTGGGGCCCCCTTCTTTGTTGGTGCGCGCGCCCAGCACCGAGTTGGCGAAGGTGACCGCGGAGCTCTCTCCCCACGCCAGGTGGGCTCCGCGCTCTGGCACGTTGCCGATCAGATAGGGCGTGCAGGAGCAGGTCGTTTCGACCCCCATCGACGCGAAGAGCGCGACCACCTCGGTCTGCTTCTCGGCAAAGCTCTCGGGAATGCCGAGCTTCCGCCAGTCCCGCATGTCCATCCCGGCGGGATTCAGCGTGGTCGGCACCCGCACCCGTGCGTCGGCGGCCAGCGAGCGCACGAACTCCAGCCCGGCCTCGCCCAGATTGTCGTAGGAAACGCCGGAGATCTGCACCGTCTCGACCGGGATCAGGCGCTCGGCGCCGTAGATTCGGCCCAGCGCGCAGAGGATCTCCATGCTCTTGCGCAGCGCGGCACCCTGCGCGCCCTCCAGCATCTCCCGTTCTTCCGCCCTCAGCCTCATCGTCGCCTCAGTCCACGAACCGGCCGAGATCGACCCGTGGGAATGACACCTTTTCGAACCTGTTGCGCGCCGCGCCGCTGGCCGGAGCCGTGAAATCGAAGCCGACCTTGGCGGTGCGCTTGCTGCCGGGTTCGGCGGAGGGATCGAGGCTCGATCCGGGCTCGGTCGCCACCAGGTGCGCATCGGAGCTGAACTGGAAGCGGGTCGCGAACGCCCACTCGACGCTCGCCGGGTCGAGAATGTCGATATCGTGGTCGACCACGAAACAGTGTTTCAAGCTGCGGTGACCGGCGAAGGCCGCGTCGATCGCCCGGCGCGCGTCGTCGCCACGCGCCTTGCGGATCTTGACGATGGCGTGCAGCCACGAGCAGCCGCCGGGACTGATGCTGACGTCGAGACAGTCCACCCCGGCCTCGATGACCTGGCGATAGATGGTCGGCTCGCGCGGCATTCCCATCAAGAGCTTGTGCTCCATCCCGCCCGGCAGCAGCGCCTGCCAGATCGGAGCGCGGCGCTGGGTGATGCGCTGCACCGTCATGACCGGCTCGTCGCGAACCCGGTCCGGAGTCTCGGTAAGATCGACGAAGGGACCTTCCGGACAGCGGTCCTCCAGCGCCACCCTTCCCTCCAGTACCACTTCGCAGTCGGCGGGAATCCACAGCTCCGAGGTGGTGGCACGAACCACCTCCAGGGGCTCCAAAGTGTTCGCGATCTCGATTTCGTCGCTGCCAGGCGCGACGCTGGTAGCGGCGGCCAGCAGCACGCCCGGCGCGTTGCCGACGCAGATCGCGACGTCGATCTCTCGTCGGTCGCGCAGCAGTCGGTCGAAGTCTCTCCCGCGCACGACACGCAACGCAAACCGCTCCTTGTCGAGCTGCATCGCGCGGTGGAAGTCGAGGTTCTGTCCGAGCTCGGGATGGTTGGCGACACAGACGCCCGAGGTGATATAGCGGCCGCCGTCGGTTTCGCAGTGCAAGAGAATCGGCAACCGATCCAGGTCGACGCCGTCGAGCACGACTTCCTGGCACGGCGCTCTATTCACCCGAAGCGGCGCGCTCGGGTTGTCGATGGCGCGGGCCATCCAGCGCACGATGTCGACCACGTCGATGCCGAAGTGGGCGGCGATCCGCCGCTTCGACTGGAGCAGGTTGCCGACCATGCTGTAGTCGTAGCCGGACAGGTCGAGGAGCCGGACCGGGTCCTCCTCGAACGCCTTCAAAAGGCCCGCGACCTCCAGTTTCGGGCTGGCCGGCCGGCGGATGGTGCGCAGCTCGCCGGCGTCTTCGAGCTCTTCGAGAAACGACCTCAGCGACACGTTTTGTCCTTACTCGCCCCAGCGGCGCATCTGCGAGTTGTCGATGCCCAGGAGATCGAGCACCTTGCAGATCATGAAGTCGTTCAGATCGGCGATGCTCTCGGGACGATGATAGAAGCCGGGGCTCAAAGGGGCGACGATGCCGCCGGCGCTGCTGATGGCGCGCAGGTTGTCCAGGCAGGGCAGGCTCAAGGGGGTTTCGCGAATGCAGACCACCAACTTGCGCCGGGTCTTGAGCATGTTGTCGGCGGCGCGCGCGATCAGGGTTCCCGCCACGCCGTTGGCGATTTCGGCAACGGTCTTGACCGAGGCGGGAATGACCACCATGCCATCGACCAGAAAGCTGGAGCTCGATACACACGCGCCCAGATCGCCGTTGTCATGGCGAAAGTCGGCGTGGCGCGCCAGCTCTTCGGGGTCGAGATCGGTTTCGGCGCGCAGCACGCGTCCGGCCCAAGGGCTGGCGATCAGGTGGGTCTCCACATCGCAAGCCGCGAGCGCGCGCAGCAGCTCGACGCCGTAGTGCACGCCCGATGCGCCGCACAGGCCGACCACGATGCGCCGCCGTCGCGTCTTGGAGGTTGACATGGAGGGGATCCTGGTGATTCGAAGTGCCGGGGTATGGGGTGCGCTCCAGGAGTGCCAGTCTTCAGACTAGCGCAGGCACGCCGATGCCGCACGCTCGGCGCCCTGTCCGAATTGTGGGGCGGGCGCCGGCGAGCGTCCAGATCCCCGCGCCCCCCCGCTGGTGGCCGGACCGATTCCCGACTACTCTGCCGGGGGAGCTCCGGTCGTCTTGCCGGCGCCGCTCCCGGTGCGAGGCTGACCCGCGCGGCTCGAGATCTGACCCGCGAACCACCAGGAAATCAGTTGGAAAACACGGCGTGCGTGGCGGTCGAAGAGCAGGGGCGCTGGCTCCTGGTGCGGCGCGGCAATCCGCCCTATCGCGGCTGGTGGTGCTTTCCCGGCGGGCACGCAGAGGAGGACGAGAGCGGCGCCCAGACGGCTGCCCGTGAGGCGCGCGAGGAGGTGGGCGGCGTGGCGCTCGCGGGCGCCGAGCCGATTCTCGTGTTCGAGCACGAGTGGCCGGCCGACAGCCGCACTCCGGCGCCGCACCGGCATCGCTGCCAGGCCTTTCGCGGGCGGGTGGACGGCGGAATCGTGGCCGGCGACGACGCCGCCGAGGCGCGCTGGTTCGAGGCGTGCGAGCTGAGTGCCCTCGACCTGACGAGCTACACGCGCACCGTTGCCGAGCACCTGGGTCTGGTGCCGGGTTTGTGAGCCCGACCGCCGCGCTGCCCACGAGGATGATCGATCGCCTCGCCGCCCTGTGGGGGCTCGGCGGCATCGCGCTGCTGCTGGGCAACGCGATCCATCGACTGTCGATCGTCGTCGTCGATGCGGCCTCCTACGATCTCGATGGGCGCCACTGGCTGGTCTGCGCCGCCCTCACCGCCTTCATGGCGCATGTGAAGGGCTACCTGGTCTTCCAGAAGCGGCTCGCGCCCCGGGTCGCGGCGCGGGCACGGGCCCTGGGCGAGATTCGACGCCCGCTCGCCGCCTTCCTGGCGCCTCTCTACTGCATGGGCTACTTCCACACCACCGCGCGGCGCCAGCGCACGACGATCGCCATGACCTGCGGCGTCGTGCTGCTGATCGTGCTGGTGCGCTCCCTCGCGCAGCCCTGGCGCGGCATCGTCGACCTGGGCGTGGTCGTGGCCCTCGGCTGGGGCCTGGTCGCGATCCTCTATCAAGGCATGAAGGCGTTGATGGCCAAGGACTTTCCCCATTCCCCAGAGCTCCCCACGCAGTAGCGCGCTACGCCTGCCGGCGCGGTCCGCAAAACGCAGTTACCCTTCTCCTGTCCCGTGACAAGGGTTCGTGAGCCGCCCCTTCGAAAGCCGGCCGCCTGCACTGGAGCCCCGATGAGATCTCTCGCTCTGTTCCTCTTCACGCTGCCCCTGGCCGCAGCCACGGCCTGGGCCGAAGGGGACTACCACTACACATCCGGATTCAACGGCAAGCAGTTCACGATGGCCGAGGTGCCCGGCAAGATCCAGGTCTCGCTGCGCTCGGGGGTGGACGCCCAAGAGCTGAAATCGACCTTGCACGCGCTCGGAGTCCGTATCGAGCGGGAGGCGAGCTGGGTCGCTCCTTACCTGCTGCTAGACGCCGGCGACCGGCCCGCGACCACTCTGCAGCACGTCGCGGCTCTGCCCGGAGTGGCGAAGGCGATGCCCCTGCTGCGCGACCAGGAGGGGTTCCTGAAGACCTTCGCCCCGAGCCAGCTCAGCGCGCAGTTCAAGAAGGGCGTGTCGAAGGCCCGGCAGCTCGCGGTGATCGAGGAGCTCGGGGCCTCGGTGGCGCGCGAGCAGCGCACCCCCGGCTACTACACCCTCTCGGCGCCGGCCGATCGCAGCCTCTTCCAGGCCATTCGCGACTTCAACGCCCACGAGGAAGTGTGGTTCGCCGAGCTGAGCGCATTCAGCTTCGAGGATCGGCTCTTCGTGCCCAACGACACCCGCTACGACGAGCAGTGGCCGCTGCACAACGTCGGGCAGTCGGGCGGCACCCCGGGGGCCGACATCCACGCCGAAGAGGCCTGGGACCTGGAGCAGGGCGACGGCGACGTGATCGTCTCGGTGATCGACACCGGGATCGACTGGGATCACCCCGATCTGGCCTCGAAGGTGGTGCCGATCGGCTCCGAGGACTGGGACTTCTCGAACGGTCCCAACAAGATCCCGCACGATTCGGGCAGCCACGGCACCGCCACCAACGGCATCGCCGGAGCGGCGACCAGCAACTCGACCGGCATGGCCGGCGTGGCGCCAAACTGCGGCCTGATGCCGCTCAAGGTCGACCTCACCAGCGGCGCCAACCAGAACCGCGCCGACGCCATCAACTACGTGGTCACGCGCAAGAACGACTTCACCCAGATCGTGATCTCCTGCTCCTGGCGCATGTCGAGCGGCGACTTCACGGGGGTCGAGGCGGCCTGTCAGAACGCCCGCGACAACGGCATCCTGCTCTGCTTCTCCAGCGGCAACGACAACGGAGCCGTCAACTACCCGGCGAAGTACAGCACCACCATCTGCGTCGGCGCCACCAGCCAGTGCGACGAGCGCAAGAACCCCAGCTCCTGCGACAGCGAGTACTGGTGGGGATCGAACTACGGCAACGAGATGGACATCGCCGCCCCGGGCGTCGACGTGCTCACCACCTACCCGGGTGGAGGCTATACCACCGGCTTCAACGGAACCTCGGCCGCCTGCCCACACGCCGCCGGCGCACTGGCGCTGATCTGGTCGGCCGGTCCTTCGCTCAGCGCCACCGAGGCGCAGGCGGTCCTGGAGTCGACCGCCGACGACGAGGTCGGCATCCCCGGCGAGGACACCCCGGGCTGGGACCGCTACATGGGCTGGGGACGCATCAACCTGTACGAAGCGGTGCTGGCCGCCGGGATCGGAGGCCCCTGTGATCTCACGGTCGCTTTGAGCAACTACCCCAGCGAGGCGGAGCCCGGCACCTCCCTGACCTTCGACGCCGCCGCCGACAACGACTGCGACGAGACTCTTGCCTTCGACCAAGCTCTCATGGTGATCGACGGACCGGCCAGCCTCACCAAGACGCTCTACGCCGGACCCGACATCCCGGTCGCGGCTGGCAGCTCGATCGGCACCACCGTTGCGTTGGACGTGCCCCTCGGTGCTCCGACCGGAACCTACACGGTCACGGTCGAGCTCTATCTCGACGGCGCCTTCATCGACGACGCCTCGTTCCAGACCGTGGTCTCCGAGCCCGGTTCCTGCCCCGACCTGACCGGAACCTGGGACGTGACCTACATCTGGTCGGGCGTGGTGACCAAGTGGTTCTATGCCGACGGCACCTGGGACGACTCGGAAGGCTACGACGGCACCTGGATCCAGGACCGCTGCGAGGTCGACTGGTGGTACACCAGCGGCACGCATTACTGGGGGACCATGGAGGAGGACGGCCAGACGATGGCCGGCGAAATGCTGAGCTACCTCGGCAGACCCGGCACCTGGACCGGGCTGCGACTGGCCGACTGATCACCGGCCAGCGATCCCGAAGGAGCCCGGGCTCCCCGACCGAGAGGCGGTCGCGTACGGGGAGCCCTGTCGGATCGTTCCCAGTCGACTGGGAAGAAACGCCCAATCGATCGCGCATCCGCCATCTCGCTCCAGGATCAAGTTTATAATACAACCCTGCCCTGCCAGAGCGGCGCGCGCCATTCCCGCCCGTCCGGTGTTTCGCGTCGTGATGGAAGCGAAGGCACGCGCCTTGCATAGCAAACGGGCGTCCACCGTCTCCTACTCCCCCCCGGAGGAGCATGCGCCTCGAGAAGAACTGGATCATCGCGGGCACGACCGCGTGTCACATCTGGATCGGCGGCATCGCGCTGGCGGCGTCGCCCACGGTCACCGGCGATCAGTCCGGCGCCCCGCAGGTCACGACCCGCCCGGCGATGCGCACCCGCGCGATGATCAGTCCGGTCTACGCCGAGACCTCGGGCACCGTGCTGTGCAGTGATGGCGACGGCTCGATCATGCTCTTCGCCAAGCATCTGCCTCCCGTATCGCGGCGCCGGGCCTACTTCGGTTGGATCGTAGGCGCGGAAGGGAAGATCGAGGCGCTCGGCCGTCTGACCCTTCGCAAGGGGGGCAGGGGCTTTGTCTCCAAGAGCAAGGGCATGCCCAGGGGAGCGGCACGGGTGTTCGTCACCGAGCAGCGGAATCTGCCCGAAGTCGGCTTCCCCGGCTCCAAGGTGGTGCTCGAAGCCGCCCTGGATTGACCTGATCGCTCTCAGCGTCTAAGGGTCGTCTCATGCCGCAGCCGACCGAGATCCCCCTGCACGGCCAGGACCCGAGCACGCTGCTCGCGCAGATGGCCCGATTCGCCGATGACGACGCCCGCTGGCGAGAGGGGCGCACCTGGAGCCTGGTCTACCACGTGGACGACGCCCACGCGGAGCTCCTGAAGCAGGCCTACCAGCTCTTCGCCAGCACCAACGGTCTCAATCCTTTTGCCTTCAAAAGCCTGAAGCGGATGGAGGCCGAGGTGGTGGCGATGACGGCGCAGATGCTGAAGGGCGACGGCGCGGTGGTCGGCACCATGACCTCAGGCGGCACCGAGTCGATCCTGCTGGCGGTCAAGGCGGCGCGCGACCGGGCGCGGCGGCGACGGCCCTGGCTGCGGCGTCCCGAGATGGTGGTGCCGGCGACGATCCACGCGGCCTTCGACAAGGCGGCGCACTACTTCGGCGTGAAGATTCGGCGCGTCGCGGTGACGCGCGACTACCGCGCCGATGTCGCGGCGATGCGCAGGGCCATCGGGCGCCGGACGGTGCTGGTGGCCGCCTCGGCGCCCCAGTATCCGCACGGCGTGATCGATCCGATCGAAGAGCTCGGCGAGCTGGCGGCGGCGCGCGGCATCCCTTTCCACGTCGACGCCTGCATCGGCGGCTTCATGCTGCCCTGGCTGGAGAGGCTGGGACGGGCGTTGCCGCCCTGGGATTTTCGCGTTCGAGGGGTGACCTCCATCTCGGCGGACGCCCACAAGTACGGCTATGCCGCCAAAGGTGCTTCGGTGATCCTCTACCGCGACATGGAACACCTCAAGCACCAGTTCTTCGTCGAGACCGACTGGTGCGGGGGAATCTATGCGTCACCTACGATTCCCGGCACCCGCCCGGGCGGCAGCATCGCCGCGGCCTGGGCGGCGATGCGCACCCTGGGGCAGGACGGCTACCAGCGCCTGGCGGCCCAGGCACTGCAGTGCAGCGACACTCTGATCCGCGGCATCGGCGCGATCGAGGGGCTGGCGGTGGTGGGCAAGCCGCAAAGCACCCTGGTCGCCTTCGAGTCGTGTGAGAAGGGGATCGATATCTTCAGCGTCGCGGATCGACTCGAAAAACGGGGTTGGCTCGTCGACCGCCAACAGCACCCCAGCTCGATCCACTGCACCGTCACCGCCCACCATCGATCGATCGTCGACCGCTACCTGGCCGACCTGGCGGAATGCGTGGCATTCGCGCGGGCCCATCCCGAGCTGCGTGCTTCGGGCAACGCGGCGATGTACGGAATGATGGCCAAGATCCCCGCCCGGGGCCTGGTCCGGCAGAGCGTGGGCAAGGTCATGGAGCGGATGTACCGCCCCGGTGGCGGCGTGCCGGATCTGACCGAGCTCGGCAGCGAAGAGAGCGACGGTTTCGTCCTGCGCGCCATGCACCGCTGGGGAGAGCGGCTCGCCGGGCTGCTGAAATGAGGGGCTGCCGGCGTTTTGGTGTATCGCCTCAGCTCTCTGATTCGTGCGCCAGGATCTTCTCCGGAGTGATCGGCAGGTCACGGCAGCAGTAGCCGATTGCATCGAAGACCGCGTCCGCGACCGCCGGGGCGGTGGGACAGGCCAGACCCTCGCCGGCCTCTTTGGCGCCGAAGGGTCCGGCCTTCTCGAAGGTCTCGACGGTTTTCGAGATCGACGGCGGCATGTCTTCGGCGGCGGGGATCTTGTAGTCGAGGAATGTGGTGTTGAGGGTGCGGCCCTGCTCCATGACCAGAGACTCCGACAGCGCATAGCCCAGGCTCATCTGGATCGACCCTTCCAGCTGGCCCTCGACCGCCATCGGGTTGAGCTCCACGCCGCAGTCGTGCACGGTGTACATCTGGTCGACCGACACCTTGCCGGTCTCGCGGTCGACACTTGCCTCGGCCACCTGGGCGCCGAAGGAGAAGGCCGGCGAGACCAGGCCGCAATCGCGCGGAGTGTAGTAGCCGGTCGCCTTGAGCGGCTCGCCGCGCCCGGCCCGTTGCGCCATCGCCACCACCTCGCCGAAGGGGATGCGGCGCGAGGGCTTGCTCTTGCTGTAGATATGGCCGTCGCCGCACTCCATCTCGTGGATGACGTTGAGATCGAACTTCAGCGACACGATTTCGAAGAGGCGCTGCTTGATTTGGGCGGCGGCGCTGCGCACCGCGTTGCCGGCCATCAGGGTGACGCGGCTGCCCCAGGTGCCCAGGTCGGACTGCGGGCAGGCCGCGGTGTCGCCGGTGACCAGGCGGATGTCGGCGACCGAGAGCCCCAGCTCCTCGGCCAGAATCTGCGGCAGAATCAGATCCGAGCCCTGGCCGATGTCGGCCGCCAGCGTGGTGAGCTGAGCGCTGCCGTCGTCGAATACCCGCACCTCGGCGGAGGAGAAGGGGTACTTGGTATCGAACCAGTTGAAGACCCCGCCGGAGATGAAGCTGTAGCAAGCGATGCCGATCCCCTTGCCGGGCGCACCCGCCGCACGTTTGTCGCGCCAGCCGCTGAGATCGCGAACCTCCTCCAGACACCTCTCGAAGCCGCAGCTCCCGACTGTCGCCACCCCGGGAATCTCGTCGCCCTCCTGCATGGCGTTCTTGAGGCGCAGCTCGATCGGGTCGATGTCCAGCGCCGCGGCCGCCTGATTGATCTGCGTCTCGCCCGCGAACAGCGCCTGCGGCGCTCCGAAGCCGCGCATCGCGCCGGCCGGCGGGGTGTTGGTATAGACATAAACGCCGCGATAGCGGTAGGCCGGGAAGCGATAGAGCATGGCGCCGAAGTTGCCGATCAGGAAGGTGGCGGTCGGCCCCATGCCGTTGTAGGCCCCGCCGTCGAGCCAGGCGTGCACCTCCTTGCCGGTGATCGTGCCGTCTTTCTTGAAGGCGATCCGCGACTCGATCTTCACGGCGTGGCGGCGGCGCCCGGTGGCCAGCTCCTCGGAGCGACTGAGCGTGAACTTCACCGGCCGTCCGGTCTGGCGCGCCAGCCAGGCGGCGCAGACGTCCCAGGGGCGCAGCTCCATCTTGCCGCCGAATCCGCCGCCCACGTAAGGCTTGATCACCCGCACGTCGTTCTCGCGCAGTCCCAGGGTGCGGGCCAGCAGGCACTGGATATAGTAGGGCGTCTGGGTCGAGGTCCAAATAGTGATGCGACCGTCGGACTCGGCGCGGGCCACGGCGGAGCAGGGCTCCATGTAGGCGTGGTTGACGGCGTGGGTGGTGAAGACATCTCGCTGGATATGGTCGGCCTCGGCGAAGGCGCGGTCCAGGTCGCCGTAGTCGATGTCGCGCTTCAGACTGATGTTGTCGGAGTGCTCGTCGTGCAAGACCGGAGCGCCCTCGGCGAGCGCCTGCTCGACGTCGAAGGCGGCCGGCAGCTCGGCGTAGTCGACGTCGATCAAGTCCAGGGCCTCGAGAGCGGTGTCGCGGTCGATGGCGGCCACCGCCGCCACCTCGTCGCCCACGAAGCGTACCTTGTCCGCGGCGAGCGCGGTTTCGTCCTGGAGCCGCGGCACCAGGCGCCAGTTGCCGTAGCGCACCGCCGGGAGGTCGCGCCCGGTGATGACCGCCTTGACCCCGGGCAGGCGCCGCGCCCGGCTGGTGTCGATGCGCTCGATCGTGGCGTGCGGCAGTGGGCTGCGCAGCAGCGCACCGTGCAGCATCCCCGGCAGCTGAATATCGCCCGTGTAGTGCGCGGCGCCGGTGACCTTGGCCCTGGCGTCGGGACGCGGGATGCGCTTTCCGATCAGCGTTTCTCGGCTCATGCTCCGGCCTCCGTGCAATGCCGCAGCGCCCGCCGGGTCAAGACCCGGACCAGGTGTCGCTTGTAGTCCGCGTGGGCGCGGAAATCGGTGATCGGACGACACTCTTCGGCGGCGGCGGCCGCCGCCGCGTCGAGGAGATCCGCGGAGGGTCGCGCGCTGCGCAGTAGCGCTTCCGCCCTCTCGGCGCGAATCGGCGTCGGCGCGACGGTTCCCAGCACGATTCTCACCTGGTCGATGCACCCGTCGGCGAGGGTGAGGGTGCAGGCCAGGTTGACCGCCGCGATGTCGACCCGGGAGCGGGGCGAGAACTTGAAGTAGATCGAGCGCGCCCCGGCGGCGGGCGGCGGCACGAGGATGCGCTCGAGCACCTCTCCCGGCCGCAGCGCGGTGCTGCCCGGTCCGGTCATGAGCTCCTGGAGCGGCAGGGTGCGTGTTCCAGCGCGGCTCGTGAGCTCGACCCTCGCTCCGCAGGCCATCAGCGGCGGCGCGGTGTCGGCGCAGGGAGAGGCGTTGCACAGATTGCCGGCGGCGGTCGCCTTGTTGCGCACCTGCACGGTGGCCAGATCGGCGATCGCGGCGGCCAGCATCGGGTAGCGCTCCTGAACGGCGTCGAACGCCGCCAGGTCGGCAAGGAGGGCACCGGCACCGATCTCCAGTCCCCGCTCCGAGTCGAAGCCCAGCCGATCGAACTCTGGAATTCGCCCCAGCCAGATCACGTCGGCGCAGCTGCGCTTGCCGAGCTTGAGCCCGGGCAGCAGATCGGTTCCCCCGGCCATCAGCCGGGCCTGCTCGCCCAGCGAGGCCTGGAGCTCGAAGAGCTGCTCCAGGCTCTCGGGCGCGTGGAAGGCGAAACGCGGGAGTCTCATTCCTGCGTCCCCCCTTGCGCACCGGCCGCCGCCTCGACCGCCTCGACGATCTTGGTGTAGCCGGTGCAGCGACAGAGGTTGCCCGCCAGAGCGTGACGGATCTCGGGCTCGGTCGGCGCGGGATCGGTCGCCAGCAGCTGCACCGAGGAGACGATCATGCCCGGGGTGCAGAAGCCGCACTGGGTGGCGCCGTGCTCGATGAAGGCGTCCTGCAGGGGATGCAGCGCCTCGCCGGAGGGCGCGATTCCCTCGATGGTGGTGACCTGGCGGCCGTCGACTTCGCACGCCAGGGTCAGGCAGGAGTTGACCGAGCGGCCGTCGAGCAGCACGGTGCAGGCGCCGCAATCGCCGGTGCCGCAGCCGATCTTGGTGCCGGTGAGGCCGAGCTGCTCGCGCAAGGTCTCGGCCAGGGTCCAGTGGGGCTGCACGGCCACGGAGCGCCGATCTCCGTTGACCGAGAAGCGGATGAGCTGGCTTTTCATCGTCTTCGCGGATCCCGTGGTGGGTGAAGTGGGGGACGGAAGTGCCGATTCTACGCCAGCGCGGCGCTGAGTTGGCCGCCGGGACGCGGAGGTCCTCCCCGCTCGCAGAAGGTCCGGGAAGCCAGGCGGCCAGGGCTTATCATTGATCGAGCCCCGACCAGGAGATTGCTCATGCCCCGCTTCCGCCTGCTCCGCGCCGGCCTCTGCGCATCCGCGCTCAACCTCGGCTGCGCCTCCTCGGCCGCGGCCGCGGTGATCGCCCAGACCTTCAGCTTCGAGCGCACCGCGCCCTGGACCCGCATGGAGGCGTTGATGCCCGCGGCCGCCAACCTCGGCCTCGACGCCATCTGGATCCCGCCCCCGACCAAGGCCTGTACCGGCGCCTGGTCGGTCGGCTACGACCCCTACGACCGCTGGGATCTGGGCGACAAGTTCCAGCAGGGCACCACCGAGACCCTGTGGGGCAGCCGCGCGGAGCTGGAGAGCCTGGTCGAAGCCGCCCACAACGTCGGAATCGAGGTCTACGCCGACGCCGTGCTGAACCACAACGGCGCGGGCATGAACTACACCTACCCCGACTTCAGCTACACCGATTTCCACCACTACGGCGGCATCCAGGACTGGAACGACCAGTGGTGGTTGGAGAACGGCGATCTCTTCGGCCTGGAGGATCTGAGGCAGGAGAAGGGTTACGTGCGCGACCACCTGCTGGAGTGGATCGAGTGGATTCAGACCGAGGTGGGAATCGACGGATTCCGCTACGACGCGGTGAAGCACGTGCCGTACTGGTTCTGGGAGGACGTGGGCGACGTCGATCAGGGCTACACCTTCGGCGAGGCGCTCTCCGGAGATGTCGGCTACGTGTCGTGGTACGCCAACACCGGCATGGACATGGCCGACTTCCCGCTCTACTACGTGCTGCGCGACGTGTTCGCGGCCGACGCCTCGCGCTGGATGAGCGATTTGCAGGGCGCGGGACTGAGCAGCGACATCACGGTGATGTTCATCGAGAACCATGATGTCAGCGGACCGGCGAAGAAGAACCTGGCCTACGCCTATGTCCTCACGCGCGGCGGCAACGTGCACGTCTTCGTCGAGGACCTGCTCGACCCCTGGCTGCGCAACCAGCTCCAGAACCAGATCTGGGTCCACCACAATCTGGCTTGGGGCGACCAGGACTGGAAGGTGTCGGCGCGCAACCAGGTGGTCTACGAGCGGCGCGGCAACCTGCTGGTGGGGATCAACCGCGCCTACGGCGACAACACCCGCACCGTGACCACCAGCTTCCGCAATACCTGGCTGCACGATCACTCGGGGCACAACCCGAACGATGTGTGGGTCAACGGCTCCGGAAGCGTCACCATTACCATTCCGGCCGACAACTACGTGTTCTACGCTCCGTAGCCGCAGGCCCCTCTCTCCCAACCGAGGAAACGACAATGCGCATCGCCGTCCGCGCCTCCCTCCTTGCGTCCGCCCTCTTGGTATCTCTCTGCTCGCTCTCGCCGAGGGGCGGGGCCGAAGCGGGAGAGATCCAGATCGAGCTGCGCGAGCGGCTGCGCTCGTTGCCCCCAGGGGAGAGCCTCTCGGTGATCGTACACCTGGCCGAACAGGCGAGGATCGAGGCCTTGCAGTCCGACCTCAGGCTCCGGGCGGCGACCCGGCGCGAGAAGCACGAATCGGTGGTGCGGGCATTGCGCGAGGTCTCGGCCAGGACCCAGGGTCCGCTGCTGCGCTACCTGGCGGAGGCCCGCGCCTCCGGGCGGGTCGGCGGATTCAGCCCCCACTGGATCAGCAACCTGGTGGTGGTGCGGGCCACCGGCAGCGAGATCCTGCGCCTCGCCGAGCGCACCGATGTCGGGTTCATCGAGCCGAACTTCACGGTCAGTCTGATCGAGCCGCTGCGGGCCGAGGGCGGCGGCCCGCCCCACACCGAAGGCATCGGCGTCACGCCCGGACTGAAGGCGATCAACGCCGACCGGGTGTGGCACGAGCTCGGAATCACCGGGGCCGGGCGCTTGGTGGCCGATCTGGACACCGGCGTCGACGGCACGCATCCGGCTCTGGCGAGCCGCTGGCGCGGCACTCTGCCCGACGTCGACTGGTCGGAGGCCTGGCTCGACGTGGTCTACGGCGGCTCCAGCTTCCCGGTCGACTACTACGGCCACGGCACGCACGTGATGGGGACCATGGCCGGTCTGGGCGAGGCCTCCGGCGACACCGTCGGCGTCGCCTTCGGCGCCCACTGGATCGCCTGCAACGCCATCGACCAGAGCGCCGGCTCGGAGTTCGACAACGACGTGGTGGTCGCCTTCGAGTGGCTGGCCGACCCCGATGGAGATCCGGGCACCGTCGACGACGTTCCCGACGTGGTGCAGAACTCCTGGGGGATCAACGAGCTCTTCTCCAGCGATCCTCCCTACACCGATTGCGACAGCCGCTGGTGGGCGGTGATCGACAACTGCGAGGCGGCCGGCTGCATGGTGACCTTCTCGGCCGGCAACGAAGGCCCGGGGTCGACCTCGCTGCGTTCCCCCGCCGATCGCGCGACCACACCCTACAACTGCTACTCGATCGGTGCGGTCGACGCCACCAACTACGGCTACCCCTATCCGATCGCCAGCTTCTCCAGCCGCGGTCCTTCCGGTTGCGACGATATTTCGATCAAGCCGGAGGTATCGGCGCCCGGCGTCGACGTCTACTCCTGCGTCCCCGGCGGTGGCTACTCGGGAAGCTGGAGCGGCACCTCCATGGCCGGACCCCACGTGGCGGGAGTGGTGGCGCTGATGCGCGAGGCCAACCCCGACCTCGACGTCGACCAGATCAAAGAGGTGCTGATGGCCAGCGCCCACGATTTCGGATCGCCCGGAGAGGACAACACTTTCGGGGCCGGGTTCATCGACGCCTACCAGGCGGTGACGATGGTCATGAGCGGAGTCGGCTACCTGGTCGGCAACGTCACCGACGCGACCAGCGGTGATCCGATTCCGGCCGATCTGGAGATCGTCGGCACACCGCGCAAGAAGAGCGCCGATCCCCTCACCGGCGAGTACTTCTTCATCCTTCCGGGCGACTCGACCTACACCCTCCAGGCCAGCTACTTCGGCTACCAGACCGGCGCGGAGGCGATCTACGTCGCCGCCGACGACTCGACCACGCACGACATCGAGATGACGGCATCGCCGGCGGGTGTGCTGGCCGGAATGGTGTTCGACGCCGACGACGGACTGCCGATTCCCGGCGCCCAGGTCGAGGTGGTTGATACGCCGCTTGCGACGGTCCTGAGCAGCGCCCGAGGCGCCTACATCGTGGGCGACGTTCCGGGCGGAGGTCCCTACACGGTTCAGGCGACGGCTTCCGGCTTCGGAACCAAGAGCGCGCAGAAGTCGATCGACGTCGGGGAGCTCAATCTGCTCGCGCTGCCGCTGAAGAGCGGCCTCTCCGACGACATGGAGGCGGGTCCCAAGGGCTGGAGCCACTACGTCGTGACACAGTACTACCTGGACCAGTGGCATCAGAGCACGCAACGCAACCACACGCTCGGCGGCTCCACGTCGTGGAAATGTGGCTCCGCCAGCGGCGGCGACTACGCCGACCTGGTAGATGCCGCGCTGGAAACCCCCGCGGCGCCGCTGCGCCCCGGCACCAAGCTACAGTTCTGGCACTGGATGGACGCCGAGATCTACTCGCCGAGCGAGGCGTGGGACGGAGGCATCGTCGAGATCTCGATCGACGGCGGCGCCTTCCAGCAGATCAGCCCGCAGGGCGGCTACCCCTACACCATCGTCGACAACCCGGACAGCCCCTTCGACGGCGGCACGCCGTGTTTCTCGGGCAGCCACGACTGGCGGCTCGAGGTGTTCGACCTGAGCGCCTTCGCGGGTCAGGCGCGGATCCGCTTCCGCTTCGGCACCGACGGCTACGTGACCGAGGAGGGCTGGTACATCGACGATGTGATCGCCGCACCCGAGGGGGCAACGCAGCCGGTGTCGATCATGATGCTGGCGGCCGAGACCGGCATCGAGATCGGCCCGGCGGGCGGCAGCTTCGATTACCATCTGGCGCTGGTCAACAACACCGCCGCCGAGCAGATCTTCGATTGGTGGCTCGATGTGTCGCGGGCCGGGGGACCGGTGGTCATCGGACCCGTCGAGAGCCACACCGACACTCTGCAAGCGGGCGAGACCCGCACCCTGACCTCACGCAGCCAGGATGTGCCTCCGGCTTCGACGCCGGGCGACTACCACTTCAACGGAAAGGTCGGATCGCTTCCCGATGCGGTCGATGCAATCTCGAGCTTCGCGTTCACCGTCACGGCGAGCGCACCGCGGTAGAATCGGGCCGGTTGCGACGGCGTTGCTGGCGCTCTGCGTGGCGATGCCCACCGCCTCCGCCGCCAGCGACGGCACACCGCGCGGCCGGCACCGCGACTCCGACGAAGCGCGCGCTTCAGAGAGCCCGCGTCGTTATTGGGTGCTGGTCGACGCTGGGATCGGCGCGAGCGCCACGGCCGGATCGTGGTTCGAGAGCTACACCCAAGGTCGAAGCTGGCAGGCGGGCGTGCGTCTGGCCGCCAATTCTCACACCACTCTGGGCCTGCGCCATCGGCGCCAGTGGCTCGGCATCGCCGACCGCTTCACGACCCGGAGCGATGCCCCGCAAGAAAGAGTCGAAGAGTGGTTCCTGGTCCTCGGTCTCACATCCGCCCCGCGCTCGGAGCGGACGCCGCAGTGGAGCGTGCAGATCGGGATCGGATCGATCAGCGGCATCCTGGTCGGACTGCGAGAGCCCAGCTTCCCCTTCATGCCGACGCTGATCTCGGAAGTCGACCGCCTGGCCCTGCGCACCGGCGCCGGCGTGGTGGTCCCGCTCGGGAGACGGCTCGGGATCGAGATCGAGGGCAACCTACGGGTCGTGGGCCAGGGCGTCTCCGATCCCCAGGACCCGAGCTCCACCGCCACCGGCATGCTCTTCGGCCTCGACCTGCGGGCGCTGTGGATGATCGGGACCTGATCGTCGCGATGCCTACGCGCCGTTGTCGGCCAGGGGGAAGACCAGGGTGAAAGAGGTGCCCTGGCCCGGCTCGCTCTCGACCTGCACCCGCCCGCCGTGTGATTCGACCAGGGTGCGCACGATCGAGAGCCCCAGGCCGGTGCCTCGATCCTCCTCCTTGGTGGTGTAGAAGGCCGAGAAGACCCGGTCGCGGTTCTCGGCGGAAATCCCACAACCGCTGTCGACGACCTGGATCCGGTAGCCACCCTCGCCCTCGGCCAGGCCGGCGCGGACGACCAGACGCTTCGTCTCGCGATCCTCCATCGCGTCGAGGGCGTTGGTCAGAAGATTGACCAGGATCTGCTGGAGCTGCGATTCGTCGGCCAAAATCGTGACCTGCGCGGCGTCGATCTCGACGCTCAGATCGACGTAGAGCAGACGATTGCGAACCAGGGCCAGGGCCTCGTGAATCGGCCCCTCGGGGTCGATCGACCGCGTCTGTCCGGCGGAACGACGGGCGTAGCGGTTGATCGATCGAACCAGCTTCTCCATGCGCCGCGCCTGGCGCTCGATCTCCTGCAGCGCCGCGCCGAGCTTCTCGTCCTCGGCGGGATCGAGCAGCTCCAGGCGACCGATCATGACCGTGAGCGGTTGCCGCAGCTCGTGAGCGATGCCGGCCGCCATCTGCCCCATGGCCGCCATCTTGTCGGCCTGAAAGAGCTCCTCGTGGGCCTCGTTCAGGCGACAGAACGCCGCCTCGAGCTTCTGCTTGGAGCGCGCCAGCGCGCGGCTGCCCACCAGCAGCTCGTCGTAGAGGCGTGCCTTGTCGAGGGAGGTCGCGGCGATCGAGGCCAGGGACTCGAGCAGCGCCAGATCTTCGGGGCCGAAGGTCTGCGCAGGCGCGCAGCCGCTGTCGACGTAGATGGCGCCGATGACGCGGGTTTCGACCCGCAGCGGCACGCACATGATCGACTTCAGCTCCAGGCGCCGCATGCTGGGCGTGGTCTGGTCGGGATGCGACGCGGCCACGTCGCGAACGATCGAGGGCTGCCCTCGATCGAGCGCCTCCTCGAGCGCGGAGCGCGAAAGATCGAAGGGAGGGCCTTCCAGGGTGCGGCCGCTGCGGTCGCGGGCCAGCTCGAAGCGAGCCTCGGCCTCGGAATCGACCGTGACCAGGAAGCCCCGCTCGGCCTCGGTGACGACAAAGATGCCGTCCATCACCGTGTTCAGCACATCGGGCGCCGCCACCGGCGCGGTGATGCCGCGGGCGGCCTCGATCAGAGCCTGCATCTTGCGGAGCCTGGCCGCCGAGAGCCCCGAGCCGTTGCCCAGGCGCCGGCGATCCTCCCAGAGGGCCGCGATCGCCGCGCGCATCCCCAGGCTGCGATAGGCCTCTTCGGCCTCGCGGATCGCGTCGAGGCCCGCCTCCTGGTCCCCCTGCAGCGCCAGGGCGACACCGAGGCGATGGCGAATCCGCGCACCGAGCAGCTTCCCTCCCGCCGACCCCAGGAGCTTGAGACCACGCCGGTAGGCCCGCACCGCCGCCTCCGGGCGCTCCTGCCGCTCGTGGTGGCGCCCCACCAGGCGGCAGAGCTGGGCGAGCTCCACGCGATCGCCGGCGCGCCGGGCCAGGCGCAGCGCTTCGCGTCCCTGCTCCCATGCATCGGCCACCGCTCCGAGCTCGAGCTGGGCCTCGGCGAGCCGCCGCCGAGCTTCGCAGGCTTCTTCCACGAGCTCGTGACGGACACCCAGCTCCCACGCCTCCTGGTAGCGCAGCAGCGCGTCGGCCGCCGCGCCCCGCGCCAGCGCACAGTCGCCGAGGTTGCCGACCGCCACCGCCAAGCCCTGCTGCGAAGCGGCCTGGCGGGAGAGCTCGACCGCGCGACCGAGCTCGGCCTCGGCCTCGGCCAGGTCGCCTCGGCCGGTGTGGATCAGGGCCGAGTTCACCAGGAAATGGGTGACGTGGGTCGGCTCGTCGAGGTGCTCGGCGAGGGCCATCCCCTTGCGATTGGAGTGCAGGGCCTGGTCCCACTGACCGGCCTCGAAGAGCGCGTAGGCCAGGTTCCCCAGACAGCGCATGATCGCCGCGAGATTGCCCCTTTCCTCGGTCAGAGTGAGCGCCTCTCGGAAATGGCGCGCCATCTGGCCGTGCTCGCCGCGCACGTTGGCGAGGATGCCGCAGAGGGTCTCGCAGGCCGCCGCCCGGGCGTGGTCGCCGCGGCGCCGAAAGTGCTCCAGGGCGGTTCCGTTGTGGCGCAGCGCAGCTTCCGCGTCGCCGGCCAGGCGCAGCACCTGGGCGAGGGTGGCGGCCAGCCGCGCGGCCTCGTCGTCGGGGTCGGGGGCGCCGGCCGCCGCCGCCAGCGCCGGGCCGGTGAGGATCTCGCGCGCCTGGTCCAGAGCGCGGCGCTTCATCAGCTGCAGGGCGTGGAGATGCAGCAGCTGGGCCCGCTCCCTGGCGTGGAGGGGGGTGTCGTGCTTGGCCGGTGTCTCGCCCCCCAGCGCCTCGAGCCCGCTGCGCAGCGCATCGAGGCAAGGTTCGGAGACCCCCTTGGCGTTCAGGGCGTCGGCCTGCCAGCGCCAGGCCCGGGCCGCCATCAGGCGGCGTTCGGCGCCGGCCGGCAGGTCGGGGGCCAGCGCCCCGAGCTGCTGCGCGCGCTCCCGAACGGTGTCGGGCGCACCGGCGCCGTCGGCGATCTCGATCAGCTCGCAGAGGGTCGCCGCGAGCTCGCCGGGTGGGCGCGCCGTGCGGCGCTCGAGATCGAGCAGGTCGCCGAGCAGCGACCCGGCCGCGGCGCTCGCGGCGCCGGCCCGCAGTGTCGCCACGGCGCGGCCGACCCATTCGCGAGCCTCGGCGGGCGCTTCGGCGCTGATCGTCAGGCGGGCCACGCGCAGCTCCAGCTCGGCGCGCTGCGCAGCCGGGCAGCGCAGGGCCCGGGCGGCCAGGGCAGCGGCCGCGGCCAGCGCCCGCGCGCGCAGCTCGGTCGGGTCGGCCGCGTCGAGCACGGCGCGCGCAGCCTCCGCCGAGCCGATCGAGAAGCACTCGCCCGCCGGGGCCAGCTCCGTGCTCGTCGACAATGCGCCGTGATGCCGCACCAGGTCGAGGGCGGCGAGCCGCCGCAATGCGACCCGCACCGCGTCGGTCGGCTGGTCCGCCGCCTCGGCCAGCAGATCGGCGCCGCCTTTGCCGATCAGCGCGGCCGCCACCAGGACCGAACGCTGGCCAATCTCCAACCCGGCGATCAAGGCCTCGAGGCGCTCCATCACCGACTCGTCGAGCAAGAGACCCCGCTCGTCGAAGGCGACGCCCGCGATCTCGGCGTTCCAGACCCCTTCGCGGCGGGTCAGCCGGCCGGTCGCCCGCAGCGCCGCCAGCAGTGCCGCGACGCGACCCGGCACCCCTTCGCTCTCATCGCGCAGCAAGGCGCGGAACGAACCGCTGAGCTCCGCCACGCCGAGCATCGATCGGGCGAGCTGCTCGCTTTCGGCCTCCGGCAGCGCCGCCAGGGCGAGGCGCTCGACGCGATCGCCGGGGGTTCGAGGCTGCAGCGGGTGGTCTTCGCCGGCGCCCGCGCGGCCGGCCGCCACCAGCAGCACCGGGGCGGCCGCGGCTGCGTCGATCAGGATCTCCAGGGCGTGTCGCGCCGCGGCGGGAGCCTCTTCGAGGCGATCGACCAGGAGCGCGAGGGGCCGCGCCCCGCGGCGTCCGGCCAGCAGCTCGCCGAGGGCCTCGGCCACCTGTATCGGAGCCGGCTCCGAGCCCCGGCCGGCGGCGACGGAGCGAGGGTCGAGGAAGGGGGAGGCCGCGGGGTGAGTGTCGCGCCAGCTTTCCAGCTCGGCGGCCCCGAGCGCGCGCAGCAGGGGCGCGATCAGCTTCGCGAGGGCAGCGCAGGGGCGTGGGTCCTCGGCGTCGAAGGCGACACGGCAGACGGTGGCATCGTCGAGCTGCGCGCGCCACGCGAGCTCCTCGAGCAGCCGGGTCTTCCCGATCCCTCGCCCGCCCGCCAGCAGCACCGCTTGCAGGGATCCGGTGTCGGCGGCGCGCGCCAGAGCCCGCCGCAGGCGCGCCAGGTCGGCGTCGCGACCGAGAAAGGCGCCCGCGATCGGCTCCGCGCCGCGCAGCTCCTGTTCGACCCCGAGCTCCTCGGCGGCGGCGACCAGCGAGTCGATCACCTGCAGTCCGTGCCGGGGACGGGCCTGGGGGTCTTTCTCGAGCAGGGTCGCGATCAGTTCGTCGAGCACCTTCGGCAGACCCTCGCGCAGCTCCGAAGCGCGCGGCGGCAGGGTCTCGATGTGGTGTCGGACGACCTCGGCCACGTTGTCTTGCGGGAAGGGCAGACGGCCGGTGGCGAGCTGAAAGAGACAGACTCCGAGACTGTAGAGATCGGCGCGGGCGTCGGCGGGGCGCAGCAGCACCACTTCGGGGGCGACATAGGCCGGCGCGCCGGCGGCGGCGGAGAGCGGATCGCCGGCCGGATGGGCGCCGGCGGGGTCGCCCGAGCGCGGGCCGATCGAGCGCGCGAAACCGAGATCGGCGAGCACCACGCGCCGCGCCGGGGAATCGAGGAGGACTGCGTTCTGCGGCTTCAGATCGCCGTGGCGTAGACCGCGCAGGTGCAGGGCATGCAGGGCGCCGGCGAGCTGGATCGCGACCTCGAGCAATCGCGGAAGGTCGGTGCTCAGGTCGACCGAGTCGAGGCGCTGCCCCTCGAGGAGCTCCATGGTGAAGTAGGGGCGACCGTCGGCCGAGAAACCGAAGTCGTGGACCGCGCAGATTCCGGGATGATCGATCCCCGCCAGCCGGCGAAACTCGCTCTTGGCGTCGGCGATCGCCGCCGGCGTTCCCTCGTGGGCACGCTTGAGCGCGACCTCGGAGCCCAGGATCTCGTCGGATGCGCGATAGACGACCCCCTCCGCGCCCGCCCCGAGCATCTCCACCAGCCGGTAGCGGCCGACCTTTCCGCCCTCGTTCTTCGACCCTCTTGCCACCACGGCCATGCACTCTCCGCGATCGGTTTCGGAACCAGCCCGCAGCAGGAACCGAGCCCTAGAACGGGAGACGACCCGCCATGGCCCACACCCGGGATGCGAATGCCCGGAGAGGCATCTCGAAGGCCGGCGGCCCTCGCCATCCAGGGGCGGCCGCGCCGGGGGGCGGGGATGCGGGATCGCAGCGCGCCGGACTGCTGGACGGGTCGGGTCAGTCCGCCGGGTCGCCGTCCGCCAGGAACGACATGGCCCAGTTCTGAAGCGACGAGCAACCGTCGAGGGATTCACCCTCGATGGTCATGCAGTCGATGATAGCGCCTTCGGCGTCGAGTCGCGCCAGCATCCCACCGTTGGCGTCGAGCATCGCCAGCAAACCGCCGTTGGCGTCCAGCATGGCCAGGAAGCCGCCGTTGGCGTCCAGCATCGCGAGCAGTCCGCCGTTGGCATCGAGCATGGCCAGGAAGCCGCCGTTGGCATCGATCATCGCCAGCAGTCCGCCGTTGGCGTCCAACATGGCCAGCAGACCGCCGTTGGCGTCGAGCATGGCCAGCAGACCGCCGTTGGCGTCGAGGGTCGCCAGCAAGCCACCGTTGGCGTCGAGCATCGCCAGCAGACCGCCGGCGTCGGCGATGGCCTGGATCAACCCGCCGTCGGCGTCCATCAAGGTGCTCAGGTCGGTCTCGGTCAGGAGCCACGCTTCGACCAGGTCGGGGCCGGCGTCGCGGAAGCAGAAGAGTCCCTCGTCGGTTTCGAGGAAGAGCACCAACCCTTCCGGCAGCATGGCGATCACGCCCACCATGGTGGGTGGGTAGTGGCGCGGAACCGCGGCGTAGTCGGTGACGTAGCCGCCCAGCTGGTGGGCCCGCTCGATCTCGACCGAGGCCCAGCTGTCGAGCGCCTGCGAGGCGCTGACCAGCCCGTAGCCGGTGATCGGATCCCAGCCGGCATCGCCCAGATTGCGAGCGGTCTTGAGCACGATGTTGCGCACCTCGAGGGGGGTCAGGACGCGACCGTCCTCGGTGCGGTGGCAGTCGGAGAGGACCATGCCGGCCACCCCCGCCACGTGCGGCGCGGCGTGCGAGGTGCCGACCGCGAACCAGTAGCCGGGGTCGTCGGGGGTCTGGTAGGCGAAGGTCGCCCCGAGGATTCCATCGGGGTAGCCGTCGGCGTCGGCGTCTTCTTCCACGCCGCCGGGGGCGACCAGGTCGAGCGCGGCGCCGTAGTTGGAGTAGGGCGCACGGTTGCCGTAACGATCGGCCGCCCCCACCGCGATGACCTCGTTGTAGGCCGCCGGATAGGGCACCACCGGCAACCCCTCGTTGCCCGTCGACGCCACCAGGATCACGCCCGCCGAATCGGCGCGGGCGATCGCTTGCGCCAGGTAGGCGCCGGGCTCGTAGCCGGAGGGGAAGGCGAGGCTCATGTTGATCACCTTGCCGTTGGCGTCGCAGTCGATGATCCACTCGATCCCGTCGACCAGGTGCTCCAGCGTGCCGTTGCCGTTCTCATCCAGGATGCGCACCGGGCAGAGGTTGAGCTTGTGGCAGATCGCGGCGATCCCACGCCCATTGTCGGTCTTGGCGAAGACGGTCGACGCGACGTGGGTGCCGTGGGCGTTGGAGTCGGCGGGAACGCCGTCGTCGTCGACGAAGTCGTAGCCGGGCACGTCGCGCAGCGCACGCTTGGAGAGGTCGCGATGCCCCGGCTCGGTCGGGTCGCCGTTCTTGAGGCTGAAGCCGGTATCGAGCACGCCGATGACGATTCCCTGGTTGCGGCGGATGCGATGGGTCCAGGCCTCCTCCATGCCGATCTGGGGGAGGTTCCACTGGTGGTCGTAATAGTCGTCGTCGGGAGGGATGTCGATGGCGGTGGCGGCGCAGATCGAGTTGGGCGATCCCGCCCGCACCCGGGGATCGTCCAGCAGCAGCTCGAGTAGGGCCCGCAGGGCGCCGGGATCGGTGGGGTGGGCGACCGGTCGCCCGTGCCGGCGCAACAGCCGATCGATCTCGGCAGGCTCGGCGGTGCGTGCCTTGATCCATCCGCCCGGCATCTGGTCGCGCTCCAACCGCAGCCCATAGGACTCGAGCAGCTCGGCGCGCCGAGCGCTGCTCAGAGTCGGGTCGAGCTCGAGCAGCAGGGTCCGCTCCACGACCGCCACTCCGCCCCCCGCGGGGCCCATGGGAACCTGCGTAACAGGCTGCCCAGAAACCAGTTCTGGAGTCTGGACCAGGTCGGCGTCGGCGCCGAGCGCGAGGCAGGACCCCAGTCCCACGACCGTCATCACCCACCCACGATTACGACCCAGATTCCCGGCACCGCGCATCTGCCCGCCTCTTCGATCTCGGTTGCAGGAGCTCGCCGCCGATCGTCTCGAGCGGCTCGCAACTCACCGTCTCGGTGGGGCTGCTGACTCCATAACTTGGCCTATACGTGGAGTGTAATCTATTTCACCAATCGATGCAGGGGCGATTCATCGATCTGCGCGATCGCTCCAGTCGACCGGTTCGGAGACCAGACCCCGCTCCTCGATCCACAGGTCGGTCGCCAGTCCCGCCTCCAGCCGACCGTCCACGCGGGCGCGAACGATCATCACCAGTCCCGCCGGTGGGGATTGGTACGGCACCGGATAGTTGAAGCCGAGGCGCGCCGCCTGGCCCGGGGGCAGCACGAGCTCTCGCGGCTCGTCGATCTCGGCCACCTGCCATCCCGCGGCCACGGTCTCGACCAGCGCGGTGATCTCGTGCGCCGCGAGGCTGGCCACGGTCACGGTCGCCTCGATCGCGACCCCCGGCCGGACGGTGTCCGGCACTCCCTCGATGCTCAGCGCGAGCAGCGGATCGGCGGGGTAGGCGAACTGCCGCCAGCCGATGTCGTTCGCACCCTCGGTCCCGTGCAATCCGGCGCTATCGATCGCCAGCGACGAGGAATCGAGGTGGTAGGAGGAGTCGCCCTCGACGAAGGCGGGATCGGCGCGGATGTCGAAGGTCGGCTCGAGCGGCCCCACGTAGGCGCCGCCCTCGTTGTTCCAGTGCAGGTTGTGGGTCCAGGTGGAGGTGTCGGCCGCCGAGGTCATGTGGACCGCGGCCAGGCCGCGCGAGTCGGCGATGATGTTGGCCCGGACGTCGACCCCGCAGGGACCCAGAAACACCAGGGCGCCGCGATGGGTGGCGAGCGAGTCGAGCTCCGATCCGACGATCGTGCAGTGCTCGACGCGGCCGACGCAGGGCGAGGCGAAGCTGAACGCCGCTCCCTCTTCGCTGCAACGGTTTTGCTTCAGGAGATTGCGCTCGATCTCGACCCGCGCCCCCGAGTCGGCCTGCAAGGCGCCTCCGGTCGCGGCGTGATTGCGCGCCAGCACGTTGTCGGAGATCCGTGCATACGCGCCGTCTCCGGTCACCCGCACGCCGCCGCCGACGCCGCGCGCGGCGCTGTTGTCGGCAACGAAGTTCAAGCTCAGGTCGACCACCGATTCCCCGATGAACACGCCGCCACCGCCGTGGTCGGTCTCATCTCCGTCGGCGACGTTGCCGTCGATCCAATTGCCGCGAAGTGTCGCCACCGAGCTGGCGTTGACCGCGATGCCTCCGTAGCGATCGGCCACGTTGTTTTTGAAGACGTTGTTCTCCACCAGCACCGAGTCGTGAATGCAGGCGATCATCCCACCGGCGAAGAGCGCCCGGTTCGCCTCGACGACGTTGTCGTGGATGTAGGCGCCCGAGGGACGGTCCCCGCTGTAAGGAAAACCTTGGCTGTAGATCCCGCCGCCACCCTGAGTGGCGGTGTTGTTGCAGACAACCGACTCCGAGATCTCGGTGAAGGTGTTGAAGATGAAGATCCCGCCGCCCCAACCGACCCCGGAGTTGCGGCCCAGGCAGTGGTTGCCACAGACAGAGAGATCGGTCAGCAGCGCGGATGCCTCGTAGATGTGGATCGCGCCCCCTTCCTCGCTGGAGACATTGCGCTCGAAGCGGCAGCCCTCGACCAGGCCGAAGGCGTCGGCCCAGTAGTTCAAACCCCCGCCGAACCCGGGCCGGGTCGGATCGCCGGCCAGGTTTTCGATGAATTGACAGTCGATGAAGTCGACCTCGGCGCCGTTCAAGGCCCGTGCGCCGCCGCCGCTGCGGGCGAAGTTGCCCTCGAAGCGGCAGTCTTGCACCCGGGCCTGGATCGCGCCGTCGAAGGTCATCCCGCCGCCGGAGCCGATCGACGAGCTCAGCGCGGCCAGGTTGCCCTCGAAGGTCGACGCGTGCACCGAGATCCTCCCGGCGTCGACCGCCACCGCGCCACCTCCCCGCCAGCCGGCGCGATTGGCCGCGAAGGTGCAGCTGTCGATGCGGGTGGTGCCCGCCTGGTAGAGGATCAGGCCGCCGCCGCTCTCGGTCGCCTCGCAGGCCCTGATCTCGGTGCCGCTGATCACCAATGAATCGGGTCCGAGGCCGTAGATCGCGCCGCCTTGGTGCGCCCGGTTGGCGCGAAACACCGAGTCCTCGATCCGCACCAGGGAACGGGTCGCGTGCAGGCCGCCGCCGCGCAGCGTGGCGTCGTTGTCCTCGATCACGCATCGGGCGACGTAGCAGGAGCTGCCCTCGGTGACGCCGATGCCGCCGCCCTCGGTGTCGGAGTGATTGCCGACGATCCGGCAGTCGACCAGGGCCAGGTGGGCACCGAACTCGACCCGCAGGCCGCCGCCGGCGTGGCTGTGCAGACCGCCGGTGAGGGTCACCGAGCTCAAGCTGAGGCTGTTGGGAGGTGGCACGGTCACCACCGGCGCCGTGGAGTCGCCGCGCACGATCACCTGGTCCGGTGGACCGTCGCCGACGATGGTGGCGAAGAGCTTGGTGCTGCGGATCGGCGCGACGTGCTCTCCGGGAGCGGCGACCACGGTGTCGCTCAGGGCGGCAGCGTCGAGAGCATCCTGGATGGTCGGATAGTCGGCCGGCACATGGAGCCGCGCGGCCTGGGTCGAGGGGCCGAGCAACAACGCGGCCAGCGCCGCCATGCGGGGGGGAGACATGGACGCTTGGGGTCTTTCCGGACCGGGGGTCCGCGGGATCTTCCCGGCTCCAGGACCGGGATTTCGGCCCCCCCGGATGTCCGCGACTATAACGCCGAAATGAGACTCGCCGGGCGATTGACGCCCCCGTCCGATATCTCGTGCGTGCGTCAGAAAAATGACTGCCGCAGCTCGCGATGCCAATCGATGCTTGCGCGCACCCTCGCCGGTGTCATGATGGAGCCCAAGCCCCGATCACCCGCGACGAGGAGCGGCCCATGGCGCCCGAAACCTCTCTGAAGCACCCGCCTCGAGCCGGCGAGCGGCCCCAGACCGAGTGCCACGATCCCGCGACCGGCAAGCTCATCGGTCACTCGGCTCTGCACTCCGCCGCCGAAGCCCGCGCAATCATCGCGCGTGCCCGGCGCGCCCAGGTCGACTGGGCTCGGCTGCCGCTGGCCGAGCGGCGCGCGGCGATTCTGCGGGTCCGCGACCACATCGTCGCCAGAGCCGAGGAGCTGGCGGCGACGATCTCGCGCGACAACGGCAAGACCCGCGTCGATGCGTTGGCGGCGGAGGTGGTGCCGGCGGCGATGGCGGCGACCTACTACGCGCGCCGCGCGCCCTCCTTCCTGAAGGCGCGCCGGCTGCGCCCGAGCAGCATGCTGCTGTCCAACAAGCGGTCCAAAGTGGTGCGCGTGCCCTTCGGGGTCATCGGCGTCATCTCGCCCTGGAACTACCCCTTCAGCATCCCCTTCTCCGAGGTGGTGATGGCTTTGCTGGCCGGCAACACGGTGGTGCTCAAAGTGGCTACCCAGACGCAGCTGGTGGGGCGCGCGATCGAGTCCTGCTTGGTCGCCGCCGAGCTGCCCGAAGGTGTCTTCAGCTACCTGAATCTGCCCGGCGCCATCGCCGGCGATCTGTTGCTGGAGGCGGGAGTCGACAAGCTCTTCTTCACCGGCTCGGTGCCGGTCGGCAAAAAGCTGATGGCCAAGGCGGCCGAGACTCTCACTCCCCTCTCGCTGGAGCTGGGCGGCAACGATCCGATGATCGTCTGTCACGATGCCGATCTGGTGCGCGCGGCGGGCGGTGCGGTCTGGGGCGCGTTTCAGAACGCGGGGCAGACCTGCGCCGGGATCGAGCGGGTCTACGTACATCGCGATCTGTATCGACCTTTCATCGACCTGGTGCGCGACAAAGTGCAGGCGCTGCGGGTCGGGCCGGACATCGATCACCACGTCGACATCGGCGCCATCACCACCAAGAGTCAGCTCGAGACCGTGCAGCGCCAGCTCGCCGACGCGCTCGACAAGGGCGCGACACTATGGGCTCAATCCGAGTGCCCCGAAAACCCCGCCGCGACCTTCCACCCCCCGACCGTGCTCACCGACGTGGACCACCAGATGGAGGTGATGCGGGAGGAGACATTCGGCCCGCTGCTCGGCGTGATGAGCTTCGAGAGCTACGATCAGGCGATCGAGCTGGCCAACGATTCCAATCTCGGCCTCACGGCGTCGGTCTGGTCGAAGAACACCCGCGCCGCGGAGCGTCTGGCGCGGAGGATTCGCGCCGGCGCGGTGACCATCAACGACCACATCGTGAGCCACGGGCTGCCGGAGACGCCCTGGGGCGGCTTCAAGGAATCGGGAATCGGCCGCACCCATGGTGAGATCGGCTTCGCCGAGATGACCGAGCCGCAGTGCATCGTGCACGACACGATGCCCGGCGTGAAGAAGAACATGTGGTGGCATCCCCACGGTCCGCGGATCTATGCGGGAATCCTCGGACTGCTGCGGCTGCTCTACGGCAGCTCGGGGCGGGTCAGGGTTGCCGGGCTCGGGGCGCTGCTGCGAGTCGTTCCGCGGGTTTTTCGGGGGTAACTAGTTCTACTTTGTTGGTTCGGTGCTCGGACGAACTGGATTCCGGCTTGCGCCGGAATGACGGGGAAGGAGGGGGCGACGAGTGGATCGAGGGCCGGGTCTGTTTCGAGATGGGCACACGCCCCACTCTACGGACCGGGCGCCCTTCTGGCCACGTCTGGTCGCGCAGCCCCCGTCTCGACAAACCGTTCCCTATTCGTCATTCCGGCGAAAGCCGGAATCCACGCCTGCGGACTGGCCCGATCCACGGGTAGTCACCCGCTTCCAATAAAGTAGAACTAGAAGAGCGTCGCTGAATCGAAGTGGAAGTCGCGCACCCGAACCATCGGGATGCTCATCTTCGCCTGGCCGCCGCCGGAGCTGGGAAGCGATGGAGTCATTGCATCGATGCGCGACAGTGCCCCCAGCGTCGACTCGTTGAAGCGCAGGTTCTTCACCGCGCGCACGATCTTGCCCTCCTCGACCAGGAAGGTACCGTCGCGGGTCATGCCGGTCAGCAGCAGCTTCATCGGATCGACCGAGCGGATGTACCAGAAGCGGCTCACCAGGATCGCCCGCTCGGTGCTCTTGATCAGCTCCTCTGGCGAGTGCTCGCCGCCGCGCATCACCAGGCCGATCGGCCACCCGGTCGGCGCCACGCCGTGCTTTTGTGCGGTGAAGCGGTCGTGGAAGAAGCGGACGATCCGCCCGGCCTCCACCCAGGGCCCCTCGAAGGCCGGCAGGCCGTCCCAATCGAAGGGTGCGCCGAGCAGAGCGGGATCGGAAGGGCGGGTGTCGAGGAAGATGTTCTCGCCCATCAGCCGCTCGCCGATCTTCCCGGAAAGGAAAGTGGTGCCGGCATAGGTGTCGCGGGCGTCCCAGAACCAGATCAGGTAGTTCAGAAGCCCGATCACCGCCGCGGGCTCGAGCAGCACGGTCCAGTCGCCGGCGTCGATCGGGCCCGGATTGGCCGACGCCTTGGCCTTGTCGACGGCGCGGCGGGCGAGGCCTTCGAAGTCGATCCGGCTCACGTCGCGATGGCCGTCCGAGGCCCAGCCGGTGCCGTCGTTGCCGGCGTCGGCGGTGCACGAGGCGCGCAGCTCGGTGCCCACCGCGCAGGCGCGCATGCCCTTCTTGCTGGCCATCGTATACGACCCACTGGTGCGCTCGATCGTGCCGGCCAGACTGGCGCCGGCCGCGGAGGCGATCTCGACCATCGAGCGTGCCGCCTGGGCGCGCGCCTCGGGGCCGAAGGCGGCGCTGGTTTCGTAGTAGTGCGGGAAGCTCGCGTAGCTCTGTGGTCCCAGCGAGGGCAGAACCTCGGGGTCCTCCGGAGACAATCGGGCGATCTCTTCGGCGCGGCGCACACAGCCGCGCACCGCTTCCTCGTCGACCATGTTGGTCGACGCCGAACCCTTGCGTTTTCCGAAGTAGGCGGTGACCGAGAGGCTGTCCGATCTGCTCGCGATGTTCTGGGTGATGGCACTGTTGGCGAAGCGGGTGGTGGCCGAGCTGGCGCTGCGCAGCGACAGCTCGAGATCATCGGCTCCAGTGGCGGCAATCGCCGCATCGGCGATCGTCAGTGCGGTGGAACGATCGATCATGAGCTCGCCTCCTGCTCGCCCCCGCCGACGCGCACGTCGCGAAAACGCGCGTGCGCGGCGCCGTGTGTCATCTGGCCGCTTTGGTTGGGTTCCCCTTTGCCACAGTTCAGCACGCCGAAGGGCTGCCAATGGCTGCGGTCGCAAACCGCATCGCACGCGCCCCAGAACTCCGGAGTGATTCCTTGATAGATGACGTTCTTCAAGGGACGGGTTCGACGACCGTTTTCGATCAGCCAAAACATGTCGCCACCGAACTGGAAGTTGTAACGCTTCTGGTCGATCGAGTAGCTGCCGCGGCCGGCGATGTAGATCCCCTTCTTGGTGTCTGCAATCAGGTCGTCAAGCTGCGCGTCGCCCGGCTCGAGTCCGATGTTGGAGATCCTGACGATCGGAATCGACTGCCAGGAGTCGGCGCGGCAAGAGCCGCGCGAGCGTGACTCGCCGATCGCCGATGCCACCTCGCGGTTGGTGCTGTAGCCCACGAAGACGCCCTCCTTCACGATCGGCCAACGCTGACAACGAACGCCGTCGTCGTCGTAGCCGACCGAGGCCAGTCCCTGAGGGAAGACGTTGTCGGCGGTGATGTTGACCTGCTGCGAGCCGTAGCGCAGCTTGCCGAGTTGATCCGGCGTGAGAAAAGAGGTGCCGGCATAGTTGGCTTCGTAGCCCAGCGCGCGATCGAGCTCGGAGGGGTGGCCGATGCTCTCGTGCAGGGTCAAGCAGAGATGCTGGGGATCGAGGATCAGGTCGAAGCTGCCCTGGGGTCCGTCGGGTGCCCGCAGCTTTTCCGAGGCCTCGCGCGCCACGCGCTCCGCCTGGCCGCCGAGGTCGGCGGCGACGACGTGCTCCCAGCCGACGTGTCTCGGATCGGCCTCGAGGTAGCGCGACTGGCTGTCTCCATCGCCGGCTGCGGTCGCCTCCATCCAACCCCAGGTGCGCAGCAGGTCGGTCTCGATGAAGCTGCCCTCGGAAGAGGCGAAATGCTGGATCCGGTGCCAGGCGCCCAGGTAGCTCGACGCGATGGCGATGTCGGCATGGGCGAGCATGGTCTCGTGGGCGCCGAGCAGCAGGTCGGCCTTGGTGCCCAGCGGCACCTCGAAGGGATCGAGCTCGCGCGGCGATCGGTAGCGGTCGCGATACACCGGTTCCGGCACCAGCGACACGGGAGTGTCCAACAGGCTGGCACTGGCGCGCGCGATGCGTGTGGCCAGGGCGGCGACCCGCTCGACCTCGGCGGGAGTCACCACGCCCGAGGCCGCGAATCCCCAGCCGCCCCGTACCAGCACTCGAACCCCGATCCCGAACGACTCGGAGTCGTCGACCGACGCGATGCGTCGGTCCCGGGCGTAGACGATCTGCGTGCGGTAGCGAGCCAGACGAACGTCGGCGTAATCGGCACCGCTGCGCTCGGCGGCGCGGATCGCCAGCCGGCAGAGATCCTCGGGGCTCTCGGGGGGCTTTTCGGCGAACGCGCTGGGCGCCGCCGGGTCCGACGCGCGTAGCAGACAACCGGGCAGGGCGATCCCCGCCCCGGTCCAGCCCGCCACGCGCAGAAAGTCACGGCGCGGAATCGGCATGGATGACACCTCTGTGATCGATCGGCCCCGCGCGCGACCGAGTCGCCCATTGCGACCGGCCGCCGCGGCGGCGATCCCCCCCTCGGCCGGAGGAGGGTCTCAGAGTGTGTAAGCCATCCGGCAGATCCGCGCCAGACTCATTGCCCGGACTGGACCGGAATCGTCACTCGACCTCGTAGATCTCGAGGTGCGCGGTGGTGCTGCCGGTGTCGCGGGCCCCCTGCTCCGAGTCGAGGGCGTCGATCTCGTCCCAGATCGTGCTGTAGGTGCTCACGATGATGGTGTAGGCGCCGGCGGGGATGTTGTCGAGGTTGGTGTACTCGTCGGTGTTCTGAACGGTGTAGCCGTTCCAACCGTCGCCGTTGCTGGGCGCCCCCTCGGCGTCGCCGTAGTCGAGGCGAGAGTTGAATCCCGGGTTTCCCCAACTGCCGCTGTGGCCGTCGTCGTTGCAGCCGTGCAGGTAGAAGCCGCGGCTGCCGTAGATGGCGATCTCGGTGTCGGCTTCGCCCTCGGTCCAGGCCGAGAAGCCGACGCCGTCTCCGGGCGCGACGCCGTCGGGAAGGCCGAAGAAGCCGACGTAGACCTCTTCACCCGACACGAAGGCCAGTTCGGCGGTGATCGAAGTGCCCGGGCCGAGCTGCCCGAGCGGCGCCATGATCAGCTCGAGGGCGCCCGCGTAGGAGGCGCAGGTGAGCAGGGCGGCGGATGTCAAGACAAGGTGTTTCATGATGTCCTCTTGTGGTGTGTAGATCCTCAAGGAACCTCGAACACGGCGAGGTGAACCGTCGTGTCCCCCCCGCCGCGCGTGGCCTCTTCGGTGGCGCGAGCCTCGAGCTCGTCCCAGTGGACGCTGTAGGTCGCCACCACGATGGTGTAGTGCCCGGCCGGTAGGTCGCGCGGGTTGTTGAACTCGATCCCGTAGTGCTGGATCGTGTAGCCGTTCCAACCGTCGCCGTTGCTGGGCGCCCCCTCGGCGTCGCCGAAGTCGAGCCGCGAGTTGAGCTCGGGATCGCCCCAGGAGCCGCTGTGGCCGTCGTCGTTGCAGGCCACCAGGTCGGTCCCCTCGGCGCGATAGAGGGCGATCTCGGTATCGGCGTCGCCCTCGCTCCACAGACTGAGCCCGAGTCCGCTGTCGGCTACCACGTCGTCGGTCAGGCGCACCAGCCCACGAAGGCCTCGGCGCCGGTGGTGAAGCTCAAGGGAGCACTCAGGTTGGAGCCGGCCCCGATGGCGCCGATGTTGGTGACCGAGACCTCCGCGGCCTGGGCGATCGACAGGGCGCCGGCCGCCACCAGCGCGCCGCAAAATCGGATAAAGAAGGCTGCCCGCCTCATGGCCCCCCCCGGGGAACTCAAGATAGTGGATGCAGGAACGCCATTGGGAGCATAACGCAAGTTGGGGGGCGCGGGGGACCGGGGTTTCGGGGCCTCTGGCCCAGGCGGCCGGCGGTCAGGGGGCGGGGAAGACGGAGCGGCCGTTGCGCGTCCTCCCGCTCTCCGGCTCGTGGCGGCGTATCCGTGCGACGGCCAGAATGGCGGTGCGCAGCAGCGGAAGCGCGGCCGGTCGGTCGGCGTCGCCGATCTGCAGGAGGGCTCGCACTCGATCGGAATCGAAGGGCGGCGGGACGGCGCGCGAGCGGGCGGGCTCCAGCAGCTCGCTGCGCCACTCGGCAATCCCTGGGTCGCGCGAGCGCCGACGCGCCAGGTGGCGCGCGAGCCGCAGCGAGACCTTCGCGAGGCTGTCGTGTCGCAGCCGATCCCTGATACTGTGTTGCATCCGATAGAGTCGAGAGGACGGCGCAGGAGCGCGGCCAGGCCGGGCTCCAAGTGTCGCAACAAAGCCCGATACAGTTTTCGGCCCGCCTTGTAGCGCCGCGGAGCAGCCATGGCCTGAGACACGAATTCGATGGCATAGAATGGTGACAGGGGCCACACGACCAACCGATTCCGTTCCTCTCCTTCGAAGAGCCAACGACCGGCGCGGGACCAGAGCAGGAAATGGGAGTAACGATCTTCCTCGCGCAGCTCCGAGAAACGAGTGATCGATGCGTGGAGACTCGAGGCCAGGTCATCGGGATGCACGTCGATCAGCGCACCAATCGCCGCGGAACTCCAGATCGCGTTCTTGCGGATGATGAAGTCGACCAGAGCGTCGGCCGCTGCACGCGCCGGGAGGCTGCGGTGGTCGGGCAGCAGCTTGTCCCCGCCCTCGCCGGTCCACAGGGCGATGCGGCCGCTGTCGCGCCCTCGCAGCGTTCGCAGGTACGAGAGGCCGAAGGCCTGGTCGATCGGGCTCAGACCCAGCTTCCGCTCGATGATCTCCTCGACGGCAGCGCCCCCCTGGGCCGGCACCCTGTGCGCCGCCCACCGGACCCGCAGCCGCCGCGCGACCTCCTCCGCTTGCGCCGATTCGTCGCGATGTGCTGAGCCCGGCGCGATGAAGGTGGCGGCCGAGTAGCGGGCGCCCGCCGCGCGCAGGCCGGCGGCGACAGTTTGCGAATCCATCCCGCCGCTCAGCGACAAAACGCCGCGCTCCGCGTCTCCGGCGCGGTCGCGACAGGCCGCCACCAACGCCTCCGCGAGACCTCCCACCAGCGTCGGGAGCGAGATCGCGGCGCTCGCGTCGGGCGCCGGTGCGAAAGGCGTTCTCGGCGCACCGAGGGTCAAACCGCCGGAACCGATCTCCAGGCTCTGGCCGGGAAGCAACCGGCGATGCGAGCGCACCAGAGTGCGCGACTCGAGCGAGTAGCCGAGGAGCAGAAGCTGGCCCAGGGCCAGGCGGTCGATCTCGACGGCGCCGTCGTGGCCGAGCGGGAGGGCTTGGTCGCGCGAGACCAGCGCCCCTCGCGGACCGCTCGTATAGTAGAGCAGCAGGCGCCCCAGGCGGTCCCGAACGACGTGGGAGCGGGCGCCAAGGCGATCGTAGCAGTAGAGCACGAAGTCGCCGTCGATCCGCCGGAATTCCGTCAGGAGTACCTCGGCGAAAACGCGATCGTTGCCTGCGCCCTCGCCCAGCCTGCGGGCGAGGCGCTGGAGAAGAGCGCGGGAAGAGACACCGTAGCTGCATCCCTAGAAGACCAGCACGCAGGTCGGATGGATCTCCTCCTCGTGGACGCGGAGAAGTGAAGTGGACATTCCGCGGCGTCGAGAGGGGCCTTCAGCCCGAAGAGGGTCCTGGGTGAGCGCCAGTGGGATAGCTGCCCATCGGGGAGGTCCAATCGGCGCACCGGTCGAAGTTCGCGTGCACACACTCCTGTGGGCTCCCATCCCCCCGAGGATAGATCCGCTCATCGTTCCACTGCGCCGCACACTGCCACGGCGACGACCCTCCCGACTTGGCGGCGAAGACCAAGCGGCCGAAGATGGCGCTCGATGAGACGCGCTCCCCACCGATCGACGCTCTTGGCGCCCCTGGCGCCGCTGCTCCTGCTGGCTGCGGCTCTCGGAGGCTGCGGCGGTGCCGACCGTGCGCGTGCCAGCGGTGCGGACGAGATGGCGCGCACGGCGGCCGCAGAGGGCGCGGCCGTGGCGACTTTCGCCGGCGGCTGCTTCTGGTGCATGGAGGCGCCCTTCGAAGAGATCGAGGGAGTGCGGCGGGTGGCTTCAGGCTACAGCGGGGGACACCAGGAGGCGCCGACCTACCACCAGGTGTCGCGCGGAGAGACCGGTCATGCCGAGGCGATCCAGATCCACTTCGATCCCGAGGTGGTGACCTATGCCACGCTGCTCGAAGTGTTCTGGCGGCAGATCGACCCGACCGACAGCGGCGGTCAGTTCGTCGATCGCGGCAGCCAGTATCGCAGCGAGATCTTCGCCCACGACGAGGCGCAAGAGCAGGCGGCGCAACGCTCCCGGGCCGAGCTGGAGGTCTCGGGGCGCTACCCGCGGCCGCTGGTGACGGCGATCACTCCCTTCGAGGCCTTCTACCGCGCCGAGGAACACCACCAGGACTATCATCGCAAAGAGCCGGAGGCCTACCACCACTACCGGTCGCGATCGGGGCGTGACGCCTACCTGGATCGCATCTGGGGAGCCGAGCGCCATGCCGATCTGCACACGCTGATCACGAGCGCGCGCCCCCGGGAGAGCGAGGGGCAGCTGCGAGCGCGGCTCAGCGAGCTGCAATACGCGGTGACCCGGCGGGGCGCCACCGAGCCGGCCTTCGCGAACGAGTACTGGAACCACAAGGAGCCGGGGATCTACGTCGACGTGGTGTCCGGCGAGCCGCTCTTCAGCTCCACCGACAAATTCGACTCCGGGACCGGCTGGCCAAGCTTCAGCCGCCCGCTGGAGCCGGACAACATCCGCGCCCAGGCCGACCTCTCGCTCGGCCTGGAGCGCACCGAGCTGCGCAGCGCACGCGCCGACTCGCACCTGGGGCACCTCTTCCGCGACGGCCCGGCGCCGGGCGGATTGCGCTACTGCATCAACTCGGCCGCGTTGCGCTTCGTGCCGGTGGAGCGGCTGGAGGCTGGAGGGTTGGAGCGCTACGCCGCACTGTTCGAATAGGGATCTTGCGACTCGCCATCGACCGCCTCCAGGTCAACGCCGCCAAACCTGCGCCCGACCAGTGCCAGCGCGATCGCACCCACCGCCACCGCGAACCAGAGCGTGCAGAAGCGCACGATGATCGCCGCCATTCCGGCGATGCTCTCGCCGACCCCGAAAAGCTGTTGCGACATGGCCGTCAGCCCCGCCTCGGTGAGTCCCAGGCCACCCGGCAACATCGCCAGCGCCCCGACCAGAGTGGCCACCGCGTAAGTGAAGCTGGCGGCGCCCACCGATACGTCGTGGCCGAAGCCGGCGAAGGTCCAGGCGAAGGCCACGCACTCGGCGCCCCAGGAGAAGACCGAGAGCAGGGTGGCGATCGCCAGCGGCGCCGGAGCCAGGAGCTGCCCGGCGCTCTCGTAGGCGATTTCCAGGCGTTCGATGTTGGCTCCGACTCGCCCCAGGTGCGAGAAGCGCTTCAGCAAACCCATGGTGAGGCGCCTGGAGCTCACCAGGATCAGGCCGCCGACCGTGAGCACCGCCCCGGCCAACACCGCATCGCGCCCATAGTCGAACATCAACGCCCCCCAGAGCGAGAGCAGCACCAGCGACGCCACGTCGGTCAGTCGCTCGGCGAGCACCACCGGGGCAATCAGCGACACTCGCGTGCCGAGCCGCTCCTTGACCAGGTAGGCCTTGACGACCTCGCCCAGCTTGCCCGGCGTGATCGAGAACATCAGCCCCGAGAGGAACACCAAGAGGCTATCGAGGGGCTTCAAAGGAACGTCGATCCGCCCCAGGTAGTAGTGCCATTTCAAGAAACGCACGCCGTAGTTGACCAGCGACAGAGCAAGCAACAAAGGCAGCAGCGACCAGCGGAAGTGAGCGACCGCCTGGCGGATTCCGTCCCATCCCATGTAGAACGAGAGGACCAGGTAGACCAGGGCACCGAGCACGATGCCGGCCACCATGTTGCGCTTGAGCTTGCTCGATGTAGTCATGGACGGCGGCTGGAGCGCGAACCGAAGGGGGTCAGCTCGACCCGAAAAAGCGCAGCGACTCGGAGATCAGTCCCAGCTCGTTGTTGTTGACGATGGCGTACGGTGCGCGGTGCGTCATGTAGCGCAGAATCTGCCGCGGAGAGAGCAGATACTCCAGGTAGAAGCGTCGTTGCAGACGCATCAGCTCGTCTTCGGGGATCTTGGAGTAATTGAAGCGCAGCGCGTTGTAGTGCGAGAGATTGCCGAGGTCGCTCTCGATCTCCTCCTTGACCTCTTCGTAGAAGGGCGAGCCGGGATAGGGTGTGAAGAAGGCGCACTGAATGACGTGACTGCCGATCTTCTTGGCGAAGCGCAGCGTCTCCAGCGCCTCCTCCTTGGTCTCGGTGGGGTTGCCGATCATGTAGTAGCAGGTGAGCGCCAGGCCGGCCTTCTTGACCAGCTCGGCACCGGCCAACATCTCGGCGGCGCTCTCCTGCTTCTTCAGCACCTTGAGCACGCGATCAGAGCCGGACTCCACGCCGAAGGTGACGCCGGCACAGCCCGCTTGCTTCATGCGATCGACCAGGTCGGCGTCCAGGGCGTCGCCGCGGGTCTGGCAGACCCAGCGTACGCTCAGTCTGCGCTTGCGATACTCGTCGCAGATCTCGCGGGTTCGGTCCATGTCGAAGGTGAACACGTCGTCTTCGATGAAGATGGCGTTTACGCCCCAGTCGCGCTCCAGGCGCTCCATGTCTTCGGCCACGCGCGCGGGCGAGTTGGAGCGAAAAGCTCGACCGAAAGTCTGGCGCAGGGTCTGCGAGCAGTAGATGCAGGGATACGGGCAGCCGCGGCTGGTTAGCAGGAAACCCCAGCGCAGCTTGCGCAACGTCTTCACGTGCGACGAAACGATGATGTAGGGATCGAGGTCGAGCAGGGAGTGGTCGATCGGGGGGAGACCGTCAAGGTCGTCGCGCAGAGGCCGGGAGACGGTGGTTTCGAAGCAGCCGTTGTCGGTCGCGCGATGGGCGATGCCCTGGATCGACTCGTCGATCGGCCGTCCGTCGCGATAGGCCTCGCAGAGCTCGACAACGGTGTCTTCCGGCTCGCCGAGCAGCACTCCGGCGACCGCGGACGACCGAGAGAGGTGTTGCGGCATCGACGAGGCGTGCTGCCCCATCCCCCAGATCTTGGCTTCCGGCAATGCCTCGGAGATCCGCCGCACCAGGTCGTGCAAGACCTCCGCGGTCTGCGTCATGCTGTCGAGGAAGATCAGGTCGGCCTGCTGGTCGCGCAGCCAGTCGATGATCCCTTCGAGGGGGCGCTGATCGACCCAGGTATCGAGCAGCCGCGTTTCGAAACCGCGTGTGCGCAGCATGGTGGCGGCATAGAGCGTAGGAATCGGCCACATCCGATCCTGCGGATGCTGGCGCGGCTCGTTGTAGAAGGGCGCGATGCGCGCGAAGGCGACATTCATGGTGGTGTCCTGCGGGGCGGACTCTACGGTCTGGCGGAGCCCGGAACCAGGGTCGGTTCGACCGATCCCCCGTGCAAGGGCGAGTTTACTTGAGATCGACGGCAACAGTCGCATCGATCCGCTGTCTACTTCGGTTGTCGATGGATCGATCCCTTTCTCGGGGAGATCGCCGCGCGCGCCGGCCAGGTCGCTCCAACTCCCTGCCTAGACGGTCATTACGTCGGTGCATGTCGAGCGCGGTCGCCCTGGCACACCCCATGCGAGAGGCACCCCCTCGCCATCGGCCAAGACGGCCGCGAATGGAACTGGCCACCCGGCCAACCCCGAGGGTACTCGTCACCAGGAGGACAGCATGTCTCGCCCTCGCCCCTTCGATCTTCGCGGCCTGCTCTGCACGCCGCTCTTCGCACTCTTCGCTCTACAAGGAACCGCCGATGCCGAGCGCGGGCCGAGCCCGGCCGAGAAGCTCGACATGGAGTACGCGCTGCAGAACGTTCTGCAGCTCGTTCCGATCGACTGGTACGTCTACTACCCGCCGATCATCACCGTGCCCGACGACTACCCGTCGATCAGCGAGGCGCTGCTCCACGCCGCATCCACCAATCAACGGATTCTCGTCAAGGAGAGCCCCTTCGGCTACTACATCGACAACGTCGTCATCGACGCTTCCGACTTCACCGGACTCACCATCGAAGGCGAGTGCGGAGTGCTGCCGGAGGTCCGATCCTCGGCGACCTACGGCCAGCCGGTATTCCACATCGTCAACGACGAGAACGTCCCCAGCACCATCACCATTCGCAACTTGACGATCAGCGGCGCATAGGGCGGCGATGATGGCGCCGGCGTGAAGGTCTCCCACGACGGTGACGAATGGGATGCGGTGACGACCACGGTCAACCTCTCTCGCCTCTACATCACCGACTGCAGCGTCGGGATCAGCACCGGCGACCGAACCGGCACCAACGCCTGCTCCTATCCCTACAACTGGGGTGCGGTGAGCGCCGACAAGCTGACCCAACCGCTGACGCAGATCGCGATCGACCGCTGCACGGTGGTCGGCTGCTATACCGACGGGATGAATCTGTGGCGAGCCCAGGGCGAGATCCTCTCGACGATCCTCGCCAACAACGGCGGCGAGGGAATCCACTCTACCCATTTCGAAGGGACCATCCGCAACAGCGTGATCATCGGTCATTCCGACAACCAGTTGCACCTGCATTTCCCGCGCGAAGTCGTGTTCGCCAACAACCTGATCGGTGCCGGTGTCTCGAACGGCTCCTCGCCCGGCGACGGGCTGGTGATCGGCGGCGGCGACCACTGGCTCGACCCGCCCCCCGTGATCCACGCCTACAACAACGTATTCGCCGGCAACGACGGCGCCGGCGCCAGGCTCGGCTTCGTGCGGCTGGTGGAATCCGTTTCTCCCTGCGAGGAGGAGATCCTCCCCTGCCGCGCCAAGATCCGCAACAACATCTTTTTCGAGAACGCCAGCGACGGCGATCGCTACGCCATGCACGTCAGCCACGTGCTGACCAACCAGGAGAGCGACTGGCTGGCCTACAATCTCTTCTATGACAACAATGGACTGGACTACGATCCGGCGATCGTGACCCCGGCGGTCGGCAACATCTTCGGCTCGAATCCGCTCTTCACCTCGCCGCCGGACGACGAGATCCTGGAGTCGCTGATCGACGCTGTGTTGATCCGCAACGCCGCGATGGGCGTGCAGCCGCTCGGCTGGTCGCCCCTGATCGATGCGGGGGATCCCGATCCGAGCTTCGACGATGTCTCGAGCTATGCCGATGGCGGCGACCAGTGCGACATCGGCCTCTTCGGTGGTCCCTATGCGTCGCCTAGCCCGCTCAGTGCCGGCGCCCGACCCACCTTCTGCTGGGAGATCGTCTTCGATTTCGCGGCCAATCGGGTCTTCTTCCGCAACCCGCTCTACCTGGAGCCGGGTGGCGACCCCTGGGCGTCGAAGATCTCCTACGTCGATCCGCAAAACCGCCACACCCTGAACCTCTACTGGGTGCCCGGCGGGATCAAGATGGGTTGGCTCGGGCAGGCGAAGGACGTACGCCACCTGCAACTCGGCGACAAACGGATCAAGCTCTATCGCACCCCGCAGGAGCGCGAGGAGCTCTATCCGGTCACCAAGCTGCGCGAGTTCGAAGTGAAGCAGTGGCCCTTCGAGAGCGACGATCCGATTCCTCAAAAGTGATCTCTGCTCCCCTGCCGCGACGCGCGCCCGGGCTCATGAAGAGCGCCGGGCGCGCCCCTGTACGCGGAGGTTGTCGGGGCTGGCAACGACGGTTGCCACGTCCTCCCTGCGCCGCATCGATGCAAGGCCCAAGTCGAATCCGGCAAGCGACTTCTCATCAGCGACTTGACGCGTCACCACCGGCCCCGGAGCGGACCTGGCACGCGCCTTGCGCTCCGCCCGCCCGCCGCCGGCCAACCGAGCCGTGCGCGGCGCTTCCACAACCGGGTCCAGAACACGGAGGACGAGATGTCCCACCCGACCATCAAGCTCAATGCCTTCGCTTTGAGCACGTCTTTGCTCGCGGCCACGGCCACCGTGCCGGCCCACGCCTACCGTTCCCCCTCCCCCGTCGAAGAGCTCGAGATGGCGTACGCCCTCGACAACGCGATGTCGATGATCGACTTCGACTGGATCTTCACTCCCGCCCTGATCACCGTTCCGGACGACTACCCGACCATCTCCGAAGCTCTCGACCACGCCGCGTTCTTCAATCAGAAGATCCTGGTCAAGGAGAGCCCGGACGGCCAGTACACCGAAAACGTCGTCATCTATGCCGACGATTTCAGCAACCTGACCATCGAAGGGGCGTGCGGCAGCCTGCCCGAGGTCACTTCGGCTTCGTACGGCGAGCCGGTGTTCCACATCATCAACGACAGCAACGTACCCACCACCATCAACATTCGCAACCTGACCGTCTCCGGTGCCTCCGGCGGCGACATCGCCGGAGTGCAGGTCAGCACCTCGAACGACGACTGGGACGCGGTGACCACCACCGTCAACCTGTCGCGCCTGCACGTCACCGACTGCACGGTGGGAATCCAGACCGGCACCCGCACCGGCACCTCTTCCTGCTCGCAAGGTACCTGGGGCTCGATCGACGCCACCAAGCTGACCCAGCCGCTCACCCAGCTCACCGTCGACCGCTGCACCGTCACCGGCTGCTACAGCGACGGCATGAACCTGTGGCGCGCCCAGGGTGAGATTCTTTCCACGATCGTCGCCAACAACGGCGGCGAAGGGATCCACAGCACCCACTTCGACGGCACGGTGCGCAACAGCGTGATCATCGGGCACGAAGACAACCAGATGCACCTGCACTACCCGCGCGAGGTCTACTTCGTAAACAACCTGATCGCCGCCGGGGTCGGCGACTCCTGGTACAACGGCGACGGCTTGGTGATCGCCGGCGCCGACCACAACCTCGATCCGCTGCCGCTGGTGCGTGTCTACAACAACGTTTTTGCCGGCAACGACGGAGCCAGCGCGCGAGTGGCCTACGTGCGACTGGTACACTCGGCCTTTCCCTGCGAGGAGGAAGTCGTGGCCTGCCGCGCTCGCGTTCGCAACAACGTCTTCTTCGAGAGCTCGTCGGGCGGAGACCGCTACGCCGTCCATGCCAGCTTCGCGGGCGCCAACGAGCTCAGCAACTGGCTGAGCTACAATCTCTTCTACGCCAACAACAGCATGGACTACGATCCGGGCCTGATCACTCCGGGTACCGGCAACCTCTTCGCCACCAACCCGCTCTTCACCGCCGACCCGGACGACGAGGTGCTGGAGTCGTTGATCGACCCGGCGCTGATCCGCAACGCGGCAATGGGGGTGCTGCCGCAGGTCAGCTCGCCCCTGATCGACGCCGGTCATCCAAACTCCGGATTCGACGATGTCTCGAGCTACGCGGCCGGCACCTCACGCAACGACATCGGCCTCTTCGGCGGTCCCTGGGCCTCGCCCAGTCCCCTCAGCGCCGGCGCCCGCCCGACCTTGTGCTGGAATCTGATCGCCGACTTCACCGCCGATCGGATCTTCATTCAGAACCTGCTCTACCTGGAGCCGGGCGGCGATCCCTGGGCCGACAAGATCGTCTACACCGATCCGCGGACCCAGAAGACCCTGACTCTCTACTGGATCCCCGAGGGAATGAACCCGCGTTGGCTGGGCGATGCCCGCGACGTCGCCTACTTCCAGCTCGGTGACAAGAAGGTGAAGCTCTACCGCACTCCCGAGGAGCGCGAGGAGCTGTTCCCGGTCACGCTGCTCCCCGAGTTCGAAGTGAAGCAGTGGCCCTACGAGATCGACGATCCGGATCCGCGCAGATAGCTACACTCTCAACCAGGTCTTGGCGACAGAGGAGGAGCCTCTCGGCTTCTCCTCTTCGCATTACCAGCTACGGTTCTGGTCGCCGTGCACCGGCGCTCCGCAGGCGCGCCTGAGCCGCCCGGCGATCCTCTGCATCGCTCTCGCGGAGAGGGTCGGGTGGGTCGGAACGTAGGCCACCTCGTCCGGGATGCGCCGCGCCTGCTCCAGCGACACGACCCGGCAGCGATTCCGCAGAATCGGCAGCTCGGGCCAGAGGGAGCAATAGTCCTTCTGCAGATCGACACCGAGCGCCAGCGCCCGTCGCACCAGCTCGTCGCGGCGCGTACTGCGCAGCGTGAAGTGCAGCCAGGTGGCGCCGGAATCCTCCTCCGGCAGCTCCAGGTCGTCGATTCCGTCCAACGCCCGGCGCAGAATCGCGGCGTTGCGCCGGCGATGTGAGATCAGCTCTTGCGCGCGCTCGAGCTGCACCATTCCAGCCGCCGCCTGCGCCTCGGAAAGGGCCGGCACGCGGCCTTCCATCGGCCGCAGATCGAGCTTCGTGCGGTCGTCGTCCAGGGCCGATTCCACCGAATCGCTGCCCAGCGCCTGTGCCGCCCACATGACCGGCCAGGCGCTGGCGCTAAAGAGCCAAGGCGAGGAGAGCGAAGCCGAGACAAGAGCCCTCACGAAGGTGCTGAGGGTCGCCCCAGGCACCGGAGAGGGCAGCGTGTCGCGCAGCTCGCGCAAGCACCCGGCGAGCCCCTCGTCGTCCGTGGTCACCGCTCCCCCGCCCAGAGTCGAGATCGCCTTGCCGGGACCGAAAGCATGACAGCCGATTCCGGTGGCTCCCGCGCGCACGCCGGAGCGAGTGGCGCCGAATGCCTGACAGGCGTCCTCGATCAGCGCGATGCCGCGTTCTTCGGCCAGCCCCTTCAGCCGGTCGAGCGCCTGCACCCTCCCGTTCAGATGGGCGACAACGATCGCTCGAGTGCGCTCTCCCAGCGCTTCGACCACTCGCTCGGGATCGAGCAAAAAGCTCTGTCGATCGACGTCGACCGCCACCGGGACGAAGCCCGCCGCCGCCACCACCACCGGGACGATCCAAAACGTGTAGGCCGGCAACACCACCTCGTCGCGCCCGTCCCCCTCGTCGAGAGCCTTCAACGTGAAGTAGATCGCCGCCCGACCCGAGGGGAAGGCGACGCCCTGGCGCTGCCCCTGCGCCGCGGCCAGCGCCCGCTCGAAGCCGGCGACGTAACCCCCCGTGGGAGCACCCCGCCCGGCTCGCAGCATCGCGCCGGCGGCTTGGGTCCACTCCCGGGGACCGTAGGAGAGCGACTGTCGGGGATAGGCGGGAATCGGCATGGCGGCGGATGATAGCATCGGCGCTTTCAAGGTCCTGAGGGTCGGCAAAGAAATAACTCCCGTGTTTGCATCCCATCTGCACCGCGTCTCCGGCACATCTGGGCGCAAGCCCGGGGAGTTGTCGCTTCGCCGACCCTAATCACCGGGGGAGCCACGCGCACCATGCACGAGTACATTCTGGGAGTCTGCTGCTACGGCGCCAACGACACCGGTGTCGCCCTGCTCGACCCCGAGGGCAAGCTGCTCTACATGAGCGAGGAGGAGCGCTTCTCGCGAATCAAGAAGGACACCGCCTTCCCCGCCGCCGCGATCGACGACGCCCTGCGCTTCGCCGGCATCGGCATCGACCAGGTCTCCGACGCCGGCTTCTACTCCGATCTCTCCGGCGTGCGCCTTTCCGCCGCCCTGCACACCCTGCGCAACCTGCCGCTCTCGCTGCTCTTCCTGGGCGGCGGCATCGACTCCTACCGCCGCCACCAGGGCTTCGGCACCGAGCTCGCCCGCCGCACCGGCTTCTCGGGCCGGGTCCACAACATCCCACACCATCTCTGCCACGCCGCCTGCGCCTACTACCTCTCCCCTTTCGACCAGGCCGCCGTGCTGACCCTGGACGGCACCGGGGAGTTCACCACCGGGACCACCTGGCGCGGCCGCGGCATCGACCTGGAGCCGCTCGGCGAGGCACGCTTCCCGCACTCGATGGGCCGCGTATACGAGGCCTTCACGCAATACCTCGGCTTCAAGCCGAACCGCGACGAGGGAAAGGTGATGGGACTGGCCGGCCATGGCGATCCAGCCCGCTACCGCGGCCTGATGGACGAACTGATCGAGCTCCAGGACCGGGGCCGCTACCGCGTCGACCTGCGCTACTTCCTCTTCCACCTCGGAGCCGAGACCCTCTACAGCCACCACCTGGTGGAACGCCTCGGCCCCCCCCGCGTTCCCGAGTCCGAGCTCGACGAGCGCTTCCGCGACCTGGCCGCCGCAGTCCAGGAATGCCTGGAACGGGTCGGCCTGCACGTCAGCCGCGAGCTGGCGCGCCAGACCGCCGCAAGCAACCTCTGCCTGGCCGGGGGCGTCGCCCTCAACACCCAGATGAACGCCCGCATCGAGACCGACGGCGCCTTCGAGCGAGTCTTCGTGCCGCCTCCGGCGGGCGACCCCGGCACCGCGCTCGGCGCCGCCAAGCTGATCCATCACCGGATCTACGCGGGTCAGGGGCGCGAGTCTCTCGAACACGCCTACTGGGGACCCGAATTCGACGCCGAGGCTTGCGAGGCCGCCGCCGCGGCGGCGCGAGGGCTGCGTTGGAGCCGCGCCGCGGACCCCAGCGCCGCCGCCGCCGAGGCGATCGAGCGGGGCGAGATCGTGGCCTGGTTCCAGGGCCGCATGGAGATCGGCCCGCGGGCTCTCGGCAACCGCTCGATCCTGGCCGACGCCCGCCGCCCCGAGATGGCCGAGGTACTGAACCGCCGCGTCAAGAAGCGCGAGGCCTTTCGCCCCTTCGCCCCGGCGGTGCTCACCGAGCGCTGCGCCGACTACTTCGATCGCCCCGGTCCCCAACCATTCATGCTCAGCGTCTACGACGTGCTGCCCCCGCGCCGCGACGAAGTGCCTTCGATCACCCACGTGGACGGCAGCGCCCGGGTGCAGACCGTCGACGCCCCGACCAACCCGCTTTTCCACCGCCTGATCGAGCACTTCGAGCGCCGTACCGGCGTGCCGGTGGTGCTCAATACCTCCTTCAACGTGCGCGGCGAGCCGATCGTTTGCACCCCCGCCGACGCCGTCGCCTGCTTTCAGAGCACCGACATCGACCGCCTCTTCGTCGGCCCGGTCGAGGTCGTGCCCGAATGAGCATCGCAGGCCCTCGGGGGATCGTTCTGCTGCTGCTCGGCCTGGGGTTGGGCGGCTGCGGCTCCGGCCCCGCGCCGCCCTCGATCCTGCTGATCTCGGTCGACACGCTACGCGCCGACCACCTCTCCTGCTACGGCTACCCGCGCCCCACCCCGGCGATCGACTCCCTGGCGCGGCGCGGCGTGCTCTACGAGAACGCCCACGCGCCGGCGCCCTGGACCCTGCCCTCGCACATGAGCCTCCTCACCGGCCGCTACCCCTCGTCCCACGGCGTGGTCGACGCCGAGCGCAGCTTGCCGGAGTCGGTCCCGCAGCTGCAGGAGGCGCTGCAGCGCCGGGGCTATCACACCGCCGGCTTCGGCGCCCACGTCTATCTCGGCGCCCGCTACGGCTTCGAGCGCGGCTTCCACCACTACGAGCTGGTCACCTATCGCAACGATCCCGCCGGACAGCGACGCGGCGATCGAGTGGTGGAGAAGGCGCTCGGCTGGTTGGAGCGGCGCGCCGGAGATCCGCGCCCCTTCTTCCTCTTCGTGCACCTCTTCGATCCGCACTGGACCTACGCCGCTCCCGCTCCCTGGCTCGGGACCTACTCGGGGGACTACCAGGGGCGCATGGACGGCACCCTGCCCGCCGTCACCTACTTCGTCGAGCGACCGATTCCGGACGACGCCTTGCAGCAGGTGATCGCCCTCTACGACGAGGAGGTCGCCTGGACCGATGCCTTGATCGGCCGGCTGCTCGAGGCCGTCGAGGGCCTGGACGATCCGCCGCTGATCGCGCTGGTGGCCGACCACGGCGAGGAATTCAAAGAGCACGGCTCGATGGGGCACGCGGTGACGCTCTACGCCGAGCAGTCGCACGTCCCGCTGATCGTGGCCGACCCGGCCGGAGACGGAGGAGGGTCGCGGCGCGTGGCCGAGCCGGTGCGCACCATCGACCTGGTCCCCACGCTGGCCGAACGTGCCGGCGTGGAGCGCGACGATCCGCTCTGGGAGGCCCTGGACGGCGTGCCGCTCGACGCGGCCGACCCTGCGCTGCCGGTGGTGATCGAGACCACCCGCTGGGGGCCGCAGCGCGAGGCGGTGCTGGTCGATGGACACAAGGCGATCTCGCCGGCGCGCTACCACTGGCTCGGGCACTGGAAGGAGGGGGGCGAGCTGGTGCGCGAGCCGATCGCCCACTTCCAGCGCGAGGCCGCTCTCTACGACCTCGATGCCGATCCGGGGGAGTCGCGACCCTTGCCCTGGGATCCGGCCAACCCCGCGCAACGCGCCCTGGCCGACTGGCGGGAACGGAGCTGGTGCGGGATCGAAATCACCTTCGCCGGGGGCGCCGAGCTGTGCGCGGCGGTCGATCTGGTGGGCGCGCTCGCGTGGCGCGATCAACCGCGTCTCGACGACGGCCGAGAGAGCTTCCCGGTGCCGCTCGACCGGGGGCGTATCGAGCTCGGCGGCCTGCCGGCGGGCCGCCGGCTGCGCCTGCATCTGCCGCTCGAGGCGGCGGCGCTCGATTCGCTGCGAATCGAGGTCGTCTCGGGATCTCTCATCCTCGAGGCCGGTGCGGCGGGCCGGCGCGAGCTCGGGGCCGGCCGGCGGTGGGCCTGCGCGGGAGCCGAGCTGGGCGACGCGGCTCCTCTGCCGCCGGGCACGGCGGAAGGAGTGTCGCGCATGACGATCCGCACCCGGCCCTGCGCCGAGCTGCGGGCCGCGGCGCGGCTCAGCGGGCGCGAGCAGGAGCTCTTGCGCTCGCTCGGCTACGTGGACGGGTGACGGCGATCGCGAAAAGTGTAATCGCCTGCTTACAGCGCCGGGCGAGGCTGTAAGAGGATCCGACGCAAATCAAACGCGGCGGCATCGAACTCGCCGTTAATCGGAACGGCACGCCGCTTGCACTACCACGGCGGGCATGGAACCGAGACGCTCACTCTCACTGCTGCGATTCGAAGGCGCGTTGCGCTGCTCCCTGGTGCGCCGCCGGCTGGGCGATCTGCGCCGTGTCGCGCCGCTGGCCGCGGCGTTGCGCCGCCTCCCCGGTCCCTTGCGCTCGCTGCCGTTGCGCGTGCCGCGCCTGTGGTGGATTCGCTATCCGGTGACCGACATGCGGGTGGTGCGCGACACGCGCCCCTTCATCGGCGAGGGCTTCGGTCGCGCGCGGGTCCGCTTCGGCCATCCCTACGGAGTGGCGGCGGGGCGCGGCGGCCGTTTCGTCGTCGCCGACACATTCAAAAACCGAGTGCTGCTCTTCGACTCCGAGGGTCGGGTGCGGCATCGCATCCATCATGCCCGCGAGGGCCGGCTGCACCTGAACATGCCGATGAGCGTCGCCCTGGACCGCCAGGAGCGGGTGGTGGTTCTGAACAGCGGCGTCGGCGCGCTGCACCTCTACGACTCCCGGGGACGCTACCTTCGCGACATCTTGGCGCCGGGGGCGGGTCGGCTGGTCGGTGCGCGCGGGCTGGCCCTCGCCGGCGACCGCCGCATCTTGGTCTGCGACACTCGCAGGCACCGGTTGCTGGCCCTTGATGAGCGGGGCGAAGTCCTTGAGCAGCTGGCCGACTCCGATCTCTGTCGCTGGGGCTACGCCTACCCGATGGCAGTGACAGTCTCGCCCTCCGGCAGGATCGCGGTCTGCGACACACTGCACCACTCGGTCGCGCTCTTCGATTCCCACGGGCGCCACCAACGAACGATCGGCGGGCTAGGCGCCGACATGGGGCGCTTCAACGCGCCCGCGGCCTGCGCGTTCGGACCCGACGAGTCGTTGCTGGTCCTGGAATGGGCCGGCAACCGGCTACAGATTTTCACGCCCGAGGGTGAGTTCCAGGCCTGCTGGGGGCGCAGCGGCAGCTGGCTGCTCGGGCAGCGCCTCGGCGAGCTGTCGTGGGCGGGCGGCATGGCGATCGACGCCGAGCGGGGCCAGGTGCTGATCGCCGACACCCACAACCACCGCGTGCAACGCGTCCCCCTCCAGACACTCGGCAAGTTGCGGTCGATGTCGCCCCCGCCGGCGCCGCGGCCGCCGCACACCGAGCGGCCGGCGCAATCCAAGGTCTCACCAGCGCCTGCGCTGCCGCGAGTGCGCTTCATCGAGACGCCACCGATCGAGCGCCGACTGAAATCCCCGCAAGGGCTGACGCGGATCGACGAAGACCAGGTGTGGATCGCCGACACATTTCACAATCGCGTGGTCCGCTGGGACACCCGCGGAACCCGAAGCGCTCCCCTGGGAAGGCTCGGCAAACGACCCGGCGAGTTCATCAATCCGACCGACGCCGCTCGGGTTCGCGATCGGATGCTGGTGGTCGACTCGCTGAACTCACGGATCCAACGCTTCACCCTGAGCGGCACTCCGGCCGGAATGCTGGAGATCCCCGATCTGGAGCTGCCGCGCTCGATCGCCCATTGCGCGGAGGTGGGACTGGCGGTCGCCGAGCAGCTGCGCGGTCGGGTGCGGGTTTTCGATGCGGCGGGACGCCTGCTCTGGAGCACCGAGCGCGCGCAGGGCATGGTAGACCAGCCGGCCTGGATCCGCTGGCACCGGGGAGAGCTCTACGTGGCCGATGCCGGGCGCATGAGCATCGTAGTGTTCAGCGCCGCGGGCGAGTGCCTGCGCAGCTGGGGGCGGCTGGGCGCCGGGCCCGGCGATCTCAATCATCCCTACGCCCTGACCATCGTCGCCGATCGCTGGTGCGCGGTGGCCGACGCCGGCAATCATCGCATTCAGTTCTACACCACCGGCGGCCGCTGGCTGCAGGAGTGGCGGGGGGACAGCGAGCAGAGCAGGCTCTTCTACCCGCGGGGCCTGCTCTGGCATGCCGGTCGCCGGCGGCTCTTAGTCGCCGACTCGGAGCGCCATCGCCTGGTCGAGCTCGAGATCGAGGCGCAGCCCCACGGCGCCCGCGAAGACGAGCGCCAACGCGGGCGAGCCGCCGCATCGATAGAGCCGGCGCATTGAGCGGGTCCCCAAGACCTCCATCCACATCCCCTTCTTCCGACAGGCCGTGAAGGCCATTCCTGGGAGCCCAGCATGGCTGGCTACGCTTCAGAAATCCGTACCGACTACCTGGCCCGGCGCAAAGACGCACTGCGCTGGCTGCGCCACCCCGATCTGCGCGGCCTGGGTCGCCAGGCCTACAAGTACCGCCCGCTGCGTGCGGCGGCGGGGCTGGTCCCCTGGCATCGGATCATCCCTTTCCCTCCCCACCTGAGCATCGAGCTCACCAATCGTTGCAACCTGAGCTGCCGGATGTGCCTGCGCTTCCATGTCGAGACCCGCAAGCTCGGCACGATGTCGCTGGGGCTCTTCCGCCGGATCATGGAGCAGGTCGCCGATGCGCCGGCGGCAGATGTCTTGTTGACCGGATTTGGTGAGCCCTTGTTGCACCCGCGTTTCGTCGAATGCCTGCAGTGCGCCGTGGACTGCGGAGTGCGCAACCTGCGCATCATCACCGCCGGCACCCTGCTGACCAGAGAGAAGGCCGATGCGATCCTCGACGCGGGACTCGCGAGCGTGCACTTCAGCATCGACGGCGACAGCCGCGACACCTACAACCAGATTCGCGTCGGCGGCGACTTCGAGCAGACGATCGACAACGTCCGCTATTTCCTCGCCGAGCGCGAGCGACGTGGACTGAGCCTCCCGCAGGTGACTCTGCGCACCATTCGCATGCCCGAAACCGCCCACGAGATCGAAGCGATCAAGGCCCGCTGGCAATCGATGCTCAGAGAGACCGACGACATCTGGGTCCAGGATCTGCTGCTGCCGGAAGTCGACAACCGGATGCGCAGAGAGGATCGCGCCACCAGCGGTTCCGGCGGCAAGGGCGCCGCGCGGGGCTACCTGAACCCCTGCACCGTGCTCTGGAAGCGGCTGGGCGTGCGCTGGAACGGCGAGCTCGAGTTCTGCTGCGCCGCCGGCCGTCGCAGCGACCTGGGCTTGGGCTTGCGCTTCCCGGAGGTCTCGTTGAGCGACGCCTGGACCCACCCGGCGCTGAACCGCGTGCGGCGCCTGCACGCCGCCGGCCGGCGCGGAAGCGTCGAGGCTTGCCGCGGCTGCGACAACCTCACCTTCAACGGGCTGTGAGCGGCGGCGAGCGCTCCCCCGCAAACCAAGAAGAAGGGCACCCGGCATTGCGAAGATGCCGGGTGCCCATCGTTTCGAGAGAGGTCCCTTCGCGCCCTTGCTGGCCTTTTTTGGCCTTCAGCCGCGTGGGGACATCTTCTCTACGTCGACCGTCAGCGGCGGGAACGCTGCTTGTAGCCTCCCCCCCCGCGGTCGGCTCGCGGCCGAGCCTCGTTGACCTTGAGCGATCGCCCGTCGACCTCGTGCCCATTCAGGCCCTCGATCGCGTTACGACCGTCGTCGTCACTGTTCATCTCGACGAAACCGAAGCCTCTGGAACGGTCAGTCTCGCGGTCGATGATGACCTTCGCACTCGAAACTTCGCCGTACTCCTCGAAAACGTCGCGCAGGTCTTCATCGCGCATATTGTAGGGAAGATTTCCCACGTAGATATTCATTCTTGCTCTCTTTGGCGCCATGTCGAAGAGTCGTAGCACTCGCCCATGGCGCCCAGGGTTGGCCGAATGCGATTCTCGCTTCCGAGCCGGCCTGATGCCATGTTGCGGAGGAGGTGGGCACAGGGTGGGACCATGGGTCCGCCCGCGTCCGCCTCGACCGAACTTCAAGCCCATCGGCGAGAGGGAACCTTGAGAGTAACACCTCGCCGGCCGTCCATTGGGAAATGACAGCTTCCGGTGGCGCACCCCGCCCGTTCTCGACCCCATCGACCCCTTCCTCGCGCTGGGCGCCCCGCCTGCGGCTCGCCGCGCGCTATCTCTCTCGTGCCGAGCATGGGATCCCCGGACCGCTCTCGATCCTGATCGAGACCACGGTGCGCTGCAATCTGCGCTGCCCGATGTGCCCGCGAACGCTCGCCGGCACCACCAAGGGCGATCTTCCGACCGAGCTGATCCTCAAGGTGCTCGACGAGATGGCGGGGCGGGGCGACCTGGTCTTCCTCTATGGGCTGGGGGAGCCGCTCCTGGACGAGAGGATCTACTCTCTGGTGGCCGAGTGCCGGCGGCGGAAGCTGGTGTCTCTGCTCTCCACCAACGCGACTCTGCTGGACCAGCGCGCGGCCCGGCGCTTGATCGACGAGGCCCGGCCCGATCACCTGATCATCGGTCTCGACGGCGCCTCGGCCGCCACCTACGAGCGCTACCGGAGCCCGGCGCGCTACCGCGACGTGATCGCCAACATCGAGAGCTTCCTGGAGCTCAAGCTGCGCGCCCGCTCTTCGATCCGGGTCGCGGTGCAGATGATCCGCTTGCGCCACAACCATCACGAGGTCGATGATTTCCTGCGCCTCTGGCGGCGCCCCGGCGTCGACTCGGTGCGCATCAAGGAGGAGGATATCGGTCTGCCGGATACGGCCGGGGTCGAGCCCGACGGCGACCTGCGTCGCAACCCTTGCCACCTGCTCTACCGCGGCCCGATGGTGGTGCGCCACACCGGCAAGGTCTACCCCTGCTACGCCGGCGCCGAGAGCTTCGACGCGCTGGGAGATGCGCGGGAGCAGACCGTCGAGGAGATCTGGAACGGTCCCAGAATGCGGAAACTGCGGAATGCGCACGCGAGGGGTGGGGCGGCGCGCATCCCCGAGTGCGCGCGCTGTGCCTCGCCGCGGCCGCGCGTTCCGCTGGTGGTGGGCAGCCTGCTGGCCCCGAGCCACCTGGTGCGCAGCGTGATCCCCTGGTTCGAGCGCGCCGCTCTGCGCTTCCGCGCGCCCTTTAGCGAGCGACGTCGAAAGCGTTTCTGACTCTGCCCCGGCGGCGGCTGCGCGGACCCCAGGGGCGCATTGCTGGGTTCAGCGTGTCAGCGCCCCGGCAATGCCGAGAATTGACGTCCGGGCGCTCAGGTAGATGTGCTTGCCACACGCTTTCCATCCGCGACCGGCGTAGAAACCCAGGAC
>CAZBBK010000016.1:0-63430 GCA_964490075.1 uncultured Gemmatimonadota bacterium
CTAATTAGCGCGCGGCGCGAATCCCCTGGCGGCCACGGTGTAGATGTCGCCGAGGTGGCGGCGCCGGTCTACCGCTCGGGAATCAGGACACCTTTTCCAGCTTGGCGTAGCGCAGCAAGAGCTTCTTCAGCCCCACATCCTCGAACTGCACCTGCAGCCTGAGATCCTGTCCCAGTCCCTCGGTGTCGAGCACCTTGCCGGAGCCCCACTCCGCGTGGCGCACCCGATCGCCGATCTCGAAGCGCACCCATTCGCCGGCACCGGGCGGCGGGACCTCTTGCTGCTCCTCGGTGTCGAAGATCTCGGTCTCGCGGCCGAAGGTCTGAACGTGCTCACGCAGCGGCTCCGGGATCTCGGCGATGAAGCGCGAGGGGTCGCCACGAAACGCGGCGCCGTCGCGCTTGCGGTTGCGGGCATGGCAGATCGTCATGCTCCGCGAAGAGCGGCTCATCGCCACGTGAAAGAGCCGCCGCTCGATCTCGATGCGACCCTCTTGGTCGGCGCGCGGGAAGACTCCCTCCTCGGCGCCGACCAGGATCACATGGGGAAAAGTCAGTCCGCGCGACACCGAGACGGTCATCAAGTGCACCAGGTCGAGCGTGGGATCGTAGCGATCCTCCTCGACCCGGAGCGAGGCCTCACGCAGGAAATCGCTCGATCGGCACGGCGTGGCGCGTTCGCAGAATTCGCGCGCGAAAGACTGCAGCTCGTGCACCAGCGCCTCTCTGGCGTCTCGGTCGGCGACATTTTGCTGATGGATGTCCTCGATGTAGTGGGTCCGCTCGACGATCGCGTCGAGCATCGCCACGGCGTCGAGCTCTTCGCGCCGGGCGCTCAGGTCGTCGATCAGCTCGCAGAAATTGTGGATCTTGGTCTTGGAGTTCTTGGGCAGATCGGCGATCGACTCGGCGTCGCGGAGCGCTCGCAGAAAGTCGAGCCCTTGCGCCTCGGCATGCGCGGCGACCCGGCTCAGGGTGAGCTTGCCGATGCCGCGCCGGGGCACGTTGATGATCCGGTGCAGCGAGAGCAGATCGCGGGGATTGACGATCACCTTCAGATAGGCGAGCAGGTCTTTGACCTCCTTGCGCTCGGAGAAACGCTCGCCGCCCAGCACCCGGTGGCCGATGACCAGCTTGCGCAGCAGATCGCGGATGGTCCGAAACTGCGCGACGTCGCGGCCGATGATGGCGATCTCGGAGCGCCGCGCGCCGGCCGCCTGCAGGTCGCGCAGGCAGCGCTCGATGTCGCTCGCCTCGCCACGCTCGTTCCAGCTCTCCAGCACCTGGATCGGCGCCCCGTCCTCGCTCGATGGGGTGCGCAGCTTGGAGCGCCGCTCGCGGTTCTGCGCGATCACCTGGTTGGCAGCTTCCACCAGCGTCCGCGAGCCTCGGTAGCAACGGCCGAGAGCGAGCTCCTCCGCGCCCGGGTGGCTGCGAGCGAACTCCATCACCCCGCCGGGATCGTCGGCCGCTCCATCGAGCACCGACTGGTCCTCGTTGCCACATACGAAAAGTCTGGCGCCCGCGGCCAGGCGCGTCACCAGGGCGCGTTCGGCGGGACTCAGGTCGTGGTAGTCGTCGACCACCAGGTGGTCGATCGCGGCGCTCTCCTCGGCCTGCACCTCGGGGACCGACTCCAGCAGGTCGGCCACCTTGCAGGCCAGGTCCTGGCGGTCGAAGGCGTCGTAGCTCTTCAGCCGCGCCTCGTACTCGGTGAAGATCCGCGCCACCACGCGCGCCTCGTCGTCGGCGCCCGCCAGCTCGATCGCCTTGGGACCGTGCAGTCTCGCCTTGGCGCTCCAGATCCGCTCCACCACGCGCCGCGCATCGAGCTCTTCCGAGCCCACCGAGCGCAGCAGCTCTTCGACCAGCAGCACGGCATCTCCCCGGTCGTGGATCACGAAGCAGGGAGTGCGATCGAGGCGCTCGGCGTGGCGAATCAGCAGCTCGGCGCCGAGCCGGCGGGCGGTCGTGATCGCCGGCATCGGGCCCTCGGCACCCGCGAGAGCCCGGACCCGCTCGCGCAGCGGCGCTTCGGCGGCCCGGTTGGGAACCAGCACCACGATTCCCTGAGGATCCTGGCCCGAGCGCAGCAGATGGGCGACGCGGTGGGCGACACAGGCGCTCTTCCCTGTCCCCGGTCCCCCCACGACCAGGGTTGCTGGGCGCTCGGACTGGACGGCCTGGGCCTGCGCCCGATCCAAACTGGCGATATCGCTCATCTACGACGCTCCCTATGCTCGCGATCGGTGAATCGCCCCGGCGCAGGTGCCTTGAACTCCGTGTTTGGTCTTCGAATCGGTGGGCGTGGTCGGGGGAATACGCCGCAGGATCGGACCCACTCAACGGTAGCGAAGGCCGCGTTCGCAGTCAACGGCGTGGGAGGTCTCGCGCGCGCAATCTGTTCGGCGCACAATGCGCGCGGGGCGCCAGGAGCGGAGGCGCTCAGCTCACGTAGCTGCGCAGCAGTCGCGACGCATCGACCTGCCGCAGCCGGGCCAGGGCGCCGTTGCGGATCTGGCGGATGTACTCCTTGGTCACACCCAGGGTCTCGCCGATCTCGGCCAGGGTACGGGGACGCGCCCCAGTCAGGCCGTAGTAGAGACGCAGCACGGTGGCCTGGCGATCGCTGAGCTCGTCGAGCGCCTCGGCGACGTGATCGCGCAGCCGCTCGCGGGCCACCCGCTCCAGCGGATCCTCCACCGAGTCGTCGGCCACGGTCTCGGCGATGGTACGCCCTTCGCCGTTCGGGCCGCCCCCGCAACGTCCCGAGAGCGGCACCATGCGGTACTGCGCCTCGGGGAACTCCGATGCGTCGCTTTCGACGGGCTGCTCGCTGGAGGTGCGAGCGCGTTGCTCCTTGATCGCCTTGCGCAGCCTGTTCTGGCGATAGACCGGGATGCGAATCGTCGAGCGCTGATCCATCACCGCTTTGCGAACCGCCTGGCGGATCCAGTAGAAGGCGTAGGAGGCGAAACTGTTGCCGCGGCTGGCATCGAAGCGCCGCGCGCCTTCGATCAAGCCGATGTTGCCCTCGTTGACCAGGTCGGCCAGGGGCACGCCCAGGTGGCGATAGCGCCGCGCCACGAAGATCACCAGGCGCAGGTTGCGCTCGATCAGCTCCTCCATCGCACCCGGCTTGCCGTCCCGAATGTCGTAGAGCAGCTGCCGCTCCTGGTCGGAATCGAGCAGGTCGTAGCGCTCGACGTCGCGGCGGTAGAGCCGCAGACTCTCTTCTTCCTGGAATGTCGGTCGGGTTGCGGTGGCCAGCATGGTGGGACCTCCCATGGCGTTCACGGCGCGGGCCGGCGCCGGACAGGCCGAAAGACGCAACAAGCGGACCAGTTGCTCAAAACTTGAACATGAGGCGCTATGTCACTTATTTCTCAATATCTTGCGCGCCGGGTCGACATTCGGCATGCAGCGCGAAGGGGTTGAGTAGTCGAAAACCCGGACACACGAGGCCCCAGTGCGTCCAGATTCTCGACGCCCCCCCCAATGGCCACCGCTCCGGGAGCCGGCCGGGCCGCCCCTTCTACGCGCCGCTCCGACGCAGCTTCTGATAGAGCGTGTCACGGCTGATACCCAGGATCCGTGCCGCTTCCGCCTTGTTGCCGCGGGTGTGCTCCAGGGTCTGGACCGCCGCCAGGTACTCGATCTCGCGCAGACTCATCGGCACCGGCAGACGCGGACTCTCGCTCTCGGTCGGCCGGGAATTGGTCGCAGCGTCGAGAATCTCGACAGGAAGATCCTCGCGGGCCACCGTCGGCCCCGCCCCGAAGATGACCGCGTGCTCGATGGCGTTCTCCAGCTCGCGTACGTTGCCCGGCCAGCGGTAGGCCAGCAGCGTGCGCATTGCCGCGGGAGCGATCACCTTGGCGTCGCGCTGGTGACGCTCGGCGAAGAGGCGCACGAAATGCCCCGCCAGAACCGGGACGTCCTCGACGCGCTCTCTCAGCGGAGGAATGGTGATCGACACCACCTTGAGCCGGTAGAGCAGATCCTCGCGCAGTCGCTTCTCGGCCACCGCGCGCTGCGGATCTCGATTGGTGGCGGCGATCACTCGCACGTCGCTCTGCAAGGTGCGCTGCCCCCCGACCCGCTCGAACTCCCCCAGCTCCAGCACCCGCAGCAGCTTGGCTTGCAGATTGGGGGCCATCTCGGTGACCTCGTCGAGCAGCAGCGTGCCCCCCTTGGCGCGTTCGAAGATGCCGATGCTGCGGGCATGCGCACCGGTGAAGGCCCCCCGCTCGTGCCCGAACATGGTCGACTCGAGCAGCCCCTCGGGCAGCGCCGCGCAGTTCACCCGCAGGAAGGCGGAACCGGAGCGGCGCGAGCGATCGTGGATCGCGGTCGCGACCAGCTCCTTGCCGGTGCCGCTCTCGCCGACGATCAGCACCGTGGTCTCGGAGCTGGCGACGGCCCGGATCAGCTCCTGGACCTGCTCCAGAGCCGGCGAACGACCCACGAAGCCGCTCAGCGCCTGGTGCTGCTGCAGCCGCTCGGTCAGCCGGTCGCGATCGAGCACCAGGCGCTGGTGCTCGAAGGCGCGCTGCACCACCAGCTGCAGCTTCTCGTAGGTGAAGGGCTTCTCGATGAAGTCGAAGGCCCCCTTCTTCACCGCCGAGATCGCCAGGGCGATGCTCGAGTAGGCGGTCACCACCACCACCTCGGTCACCGGCGACACCGAGAGGACCTGCTCGACCAGCTCCACCCCCGACATATTGGGCAGTCGGTGATCGGTGATGACCAGGTCGGGCACCCACTCGCGCACCAGCTTCAGCGCCTCCTCGGCCGACTCGGCCGGCTTCACCTCGAAGCCTCCGTGGCGCAGCATCTCGACCAGCGACTCGCGGTACGAAGCGTCGTCCTCGACCACCAGAATGCTGTGGTCGCCGGGCGACTCGATGCCTTCGATCAGGGTCATGGCGTGGCTCCAGGGCTGCTCTGGGCGCCGTGGCGGCAAAGTGTCGCGAGCTGGCAGGCGTCGCAGCGCGGCGCGCGCGCGGAACAGACCGCCCGGCCGTGCAGAATCAGCCGGTGGCTGATCACGATCCAGTCCTCTTCCGGCACCCGATCCATCAGCTCGATCTCGATGCGACGCGGGTCGTGGCGCTCCTCCGCGAGGCCGAGGCGCCACGCCAGGCGTGCCACGTGGGTGTCGACGACAACACCTTCGGCGATCCCCCAGCATACCCCCAGCACCACGTTGGCGGTCTTGCGCGCGACCCCGGGAAGCTGCACCAGCTGCGCCAGAGTCCCAGGCACCTCGCCCGCGAAACGCTCCAGGATCATCCGGGCGGCGGCGCGCAGGTGGCGCGCCTTGTTGCGAAAGAGCCCGATCGAGCGGATCTCGTCCTCGATCTCTGCCTGGTCGGCGCCGGCGAAGGCTTCGATCGTCGGGAATCGCTCGAAGAGACTCGGGGTGACCCGGTTGACGCGCACGTCGGTCGACTGGGCGGAGAGCACCGTCGCCACCAGGAGCTGCCAGGGATCGGCGTGGTCCAGAGCGCAGTCGGCATCGGGATAGAGCCGCGCCAGGGCCTGCTGGATCGAATCCCGCCGCGCCGCGTCCGCGCCAGCGCCCGCGGAGGGCCCGCGATCCGGCCGGGAGGCTGCCCTCTTGGCGCCCGCGCGCCTCACGGCAGCAGCTTGCCGGGATTCATGATGTCGCCAGGATCGAAGATCCGCTTGAGCTGGCGCTGCAGGGCCAGCACCGGCCGGCTCTGCTCCCAGGCCAGGTAGCGACGCTTGGCGAGCCCCACGCCGTGCTCCGCGCTGATCGTACCGCCGAGGTCGAGCGCGGCGCGAAACACCGCCTCGGAAGCCTGCTCGGCGCGCGGGCGGTCGGCCGGATCATCCCAGAGCATGTTGACGTGCAGATTGCCCTCGGCGGCGTGGCCGTAGGCGGCCATGTCGATGCCCGAGGAATCGCGGATGCGGGCCACGGCGTCGATCAGGTCGGGGATCCGCACCCGCGGCACGCCGACATCCTCCGAGATCCAGTAGCGCCGCCCCTCCTTGATCGAGGCCGATAGATCGCGCCGCACCCGCCAGATCGCCTCGCGCTGACCGGCGCTCGCCGCCACCGTGATCGGATCGGCGCCGTGGGCGCTCAGCACCTCGCCCACCGCCTCCAGGCCGGCGTCGAGCCCCTCCTCGTCGCGCTCCGCGTCGAGCTCCAGCAGCAGCGCCGCCCGCGCGCCCTCCGGCACCCCGAGCTCGGCGTTCTGGGCGCGCGCGGCATCGAGGCTCAGGCCGTCGATCAGCTCGGCGCAGCGCACGTCGACGCCGCAGGCCGCCAGCTCCGCGACCGCGCGGGCGGCGTCGGCGACCGCCTCGAAGTAGCAGAGCAGGGTTCGGATCGCGCGCGGCAGAGGGCGCAGCCGCACCGTCACTCCGGTGACCACCCCCAGCGTCCCCTCGCTGCCCACCACCAACGCCGTGAGATCGTAGCCGGCCACCCCTTTGAGGGTCCGGCGCCCCAAGCGCAGACACTCTCCGGTCGCCACCACCAGGTCGAGGCCGAGCACATACTCGCGGGTCACGCCGTACTTGATCGAACAAGGTCCGCCGGCGTTGGTGGCGACGTTGCCTCCCAGGGTGCAGGTCTCCAGCGAGTTGGGATCGGGCGGATAGAAGAAGCCCTGCTCGGCGACCCGATTGCGCAGCTCGCCGGTGATCACCCCCGGCTCCACCTCCGCCACCATCGAGCGGGTATCGATCTCGGCGACGCGGTTCATCGCGCTCAGGTCGATCACCAGCCCCCCTCGGGTCGGGATGCAGCCCCCCGCCTTCCCGGTGCCCCCGCCGCGCGCCGTCACCGGGATCGAGTGGGCGGCGGCGAGCTTCACCGCCTCGGCCACCTCGCTCGCCTCGCGGGCGCGCAGTACCGCCGCAGGCGGCACCGGCGGCAGCCCGGACTCGTCGCCGGCGTAGCTCGCCAGCAGGTCGCAATCGACCACCACCCGGTCCGCGCCCAGGGCGCGCTCCAGCGCGGCGATCCAGCTTTCGGAGTTGGCGGCCATGGTCGTGCCTGGTTTGGAGATGGAGCCCCTCACACCCGATGAGGGTATCTCTTCCTCGATTTCACAAGGCCTGCATTCACTCCGGCCTTTCGACACGGCATTTCGGAGTGGCCCCCTTCGGGGGACAGACCTCGGCCGGTCCCCCTCGAGAGATGCGGCATCGCCCCCGGCCTCGGGGAAGATCGCGCGCCGGGGCGCTCGGGCCGCCGCCGGTCCCCCCCCCGTCTGGATGACCGTCCGGTCCCGGTCACGAGCCGCTCCCGGATCACCAAGCCCGCGCCTCTCTCCCTTCCTCCGCTGCGCGGCGCGGTGGCGGTCGCCCGAGGGGATCGAGAGGTCTCGCGCAAGGGCGCCAGGGCGCCCCGGAGACCCGCGGACTCCCACCGGTCCCGACACAAAGCCCAGCTCCGCGCCCGGAACCGCGAGCCATGACGCCTTTCCGCGACACAACTCGCCACTCTCGACCGAGAGTGCGGAGCTACGACCGTATATCCGTCACAACTCGTCACTCAGCGCGATGAAACCGGAGCCACGACCGTATTCGCGTCGTACCTCGCGACTCTCGATCGAGATCGCCGAGTTGTGACCAGAATCTGGCCGCAACCTTCGGCTCCTAGATCGGAACCGCGAGCTACGACCGGATTCCGCCCCTGATGCTACGACGCCGGAACGGGCAGGGGCAGGGCATGGGCACGATTGGTCGCATTCCGTTAGTTCCCTTCGTATGTCCAAACCTCAGGTTCGCTATCATGGGCTTTTTCACTCGGAGTCGTTCCCATGCTGCCCTCGACCCTGCGCCGCATAGAGCATCGCTTGCGCCAGGTCGAGCGCTCCTGTCTGCCCGCCGCCGAGCGGGCCGCGCTGCCGCCCGAGGCCGCGCCTCCCGATGATCCGCTCGCCACCCTCGACCAGGCGGTGGCGCTGCTCGAAGAGCCCGTGCCGCGCGCCCTGGCATCCAGGATCGCGGCACTGCGCGGGCTCATCAAGGGGAGCGGAGAGGGCGCCGCGCTGCGCGCCTACGCCGCCGGCCACGGCTTTCTGGGAGTGCGCCGCTTCGACACCGAAAAGAGCCGGCGCCTCTATCGCCTCCAGGTCGAGACACTTCCGCGGCATGTCAACAACCTGCACCTGATCCTCGGCGGGAGCAGCACCATTCTTCACGATGCCGGCTCGTTCCTCGACTCCACCGTCAGAGATCTGCGGCTCGGCTTCGCCGCGGTGCGCGCCGGATGGGGCGAGAGCGTTCGCCTGGAGAGCGTCGACGACATCGTGGTCAGCCACTCGCACCTCGACCACTTCGGCGGCTGCGCCTGGTTCAAGCGCCACAGCGCCGCGCGCATCCACGTACACGAGCTCGATCTGCGCGTGCTGGTCGACTTCGACGAGCGGATCGCGTTCGCCAGCAAGGCGCTCGAGATCTTCTTCGAGCGCGCCGGCCTGGAGCCGGACGAGTGCCGCGAGCTGCTCGATCTCTATGTGTCGACCAAGGCGCTGGTCGAGTCGTGCTCCGTCGATCGCGTCCTGCGCGACGGCGACTCGATCGATGGCTGCATCGAGGTCATCCATACGCCCGGGCACTGTCCCGGTCAAATATGTCTCTTGATCGGCGATCATCTGCTCACCGCCGACCACGTGCTGCCCGATATCACCCCCCACCTCGGCCCCGAGCTGATCACGCCGCACACCGGCGTCACCCACTACATCGAGGCGCTGCACAAGATCGGCACTCTTCCGGGAGTGCGGCGCGCGCTGCCGGGGCACGGCGAGCCGATCGAGGATTTCCCGGGTCGCGTCGCGGAGATCTTGCGCCATCACCGGCGGCGCCTGGAGAAGGTGCTCGAGATCTGTCGCGAGGGAGCGACGATTCGCGAGGTCTCGCTCGGTCTCTTCGGCAAGCGCACCAGCTACCACCGCATCCTGGCGGTGCAGGAGGCGGGCGCCCATGTGGAACACCTGCAGATGATCGGGCGCCTGAGAATCGCCAACCTCGAGGAGATCGAGGAGCGGGGATCGGTCCCCTATCGCTACGTGGTGCGCGAGTCGATTCCTTCTCGCGCGGGTTGAGGATCTGCCCCCAACCGCCGCAGCAGATTGCGCGCCGCGACCCGCGTCGTAACCGCGGTCGCCAGCTCGGAGATCGCCACCGACACCGCCGCGTCCGGGTCGCGCGCCACCATCGGCCGCGCCTCGTCGGCCCCGACCCTGACGCCGAGGTCGATCGGGATCTCTCCGAGAAAAGGAACGCCGAGCCGCTCGGCGGCCTTTCGAGCGACGCCGTGGCCGAAGATCTCGTGCCGCTTGTCGCATTTGGGGCAGACGAAATAGCTCATGTTCTCGACCACGCCGAGAGTCTCGATCTGCACGTCGTCGAACATCGTCTTGCCGCGCTCGACATCCTCCAGCGCCACTTCCTGCGGCGTGGTGACGATCAACGCCCCCGCCACCTCTACCTGCTGCGAAAGCGTGAGCTGAATGTCCCCGGTGCCGGGCGGCAGGTCGAGCACCAAGTAGTCGCGTGCGCCCCAGCTCACGTCGCTCAGGAACTGGGTCAGGGCACCGTGCAGCATCGGCCCGCGCCACACCATCGGGGTGTCGGGGGGAACCAGATAGCCCATCGAGATCACCGCCACGCCGTGGGCCACACCCGGGCGGATTCGCTTCCGGTCGTCATAGCTGGGGCGCGCCCCTTCGCCCATCAGAGTCGGCATCGACGGACCGTACACGTCACAGTCGAGCAGCCCCACGGCGGCACCCTCGCCGGCCAAAGCCACCGCCAGATTCGCCGCCAGGGTCGACTTGCCGACGCCGCCCTTTCCCGACGCCACCGCGATCACGTTCTTGATGCCCGGAATCGATTCCCGTCCCGCGCCGATCACCTCGACGCGTTCGGTGATCTGGACACCTTCGATGCCGGCCTCGGCTCCCGCGGCGTCCTGCAGCGCTTCGCGAATCGCCGAACGCCCCTGGTAGCGGTGAGAAGGCAGCACCAGCTCGATCCGGGCGCAGCCCGCGGAGCGGCTCAGCTCCCCGATCATGCCCAGGCGCACCACGTTCTCTTTGGCGATCGGATCGACGACGCCGGCGAAGAGCTCACGCGCCTGGTCGACGGTGGAGTCGTTCATTTGCACATCGTTCATTGCTAGAAGCCGAGGGTCAGTTTGGCCGCATCGCTCATCATCGCCGGGCTCCAGGGTGGCTCCCAGACCACCTCGAGCTGGGTCCCCTTGACCTCCTCGACCGAGCGGATCTTCAGCTCGACCTCGGCCGGAAGCTCACCGGCAACCGGACACATCGGCGAGGTCAAGGTCATCTTGATGAAAGCGTTGCGATCGGTATCCAGCTCGACGCCGTAGACCAGGCCGAGCTCGAAGATGTCGACCGGGATCTCCGGATCGTAGACCGTACGCAACACATCTTCGATCGCGGTCTTGAGCGCCGGTGTGGCGCCCGGTCCGGTCACGATGCCGCTGTCCGGCGCCGCGCCGTCCTCATCTCCGCCGCGGCTCTTGGGATCGGCCACGGGGGCGTCCCGTTGCTCGCCGGCCGGCGTCATGCCGGTGCTGCTCTGGAAGTCCATTTGCTTCCTCTTCTTTCTACTCGGTGGTGACCGGGTCGTCGGCGCCGCGCAGCGCCGCGCGCAGCGTGTGCCAGGTCAGGGTCGCGCACTTCACGCGCATCGGGTACTCGCGCACCCCGGCGAAAACCTGCAGCTTGCCCAGATCTTCCTGCTCGTCGTCCGCTTCCCCGGTCACCAAGGTGTGGAAGCGTTCGAAGAGCCGATCGATATCCTGCTCCGCCTTTCCTTTCACCGCTTCGGTCATCATCGAGGCCGACGCCATCGAGATGGCGCAGCCGTCGCCGGAGAAGCCGATGTCGACCACCGTGTCCCCCTCCATCTTCAGGAAGACTTTGATCGAGTCACCGCAGAGCGGATTGAAGCCGTCGGCCGAGCAGGTGCAGTCGCTCAAGGCGCCGCTGTTGCGCGGTCGCTTGTAGTGATCGATGATCATCTGCTGGTAGAGATCTCTGAGATCCGACATCAGGCGAACACCTCTCTGACCTCTTCGACGGCCGCCACCAGCGCCTCGATATCGTCGAGACCGTTGTAGACGCCGAAAGAGGCGCGCGCCGTCGCCGGCAGACCGAGACGATCCATGACCGGCTGCGCGCAATGATGACCGGCGCGGATCGCCACCCCCTTCTGGTCGAGGATGGTGCCGACGTCGTGGGGGTGGGCGCCGTGCACCACGAAGGAGACCACGCCCGCCTTGGCCGGCGCGGTGCCGACCAGGCGCACGCCGTCGATGCGCGACAGCTCCTCGGAGACCCGCGCCACCAGCTCCGACTCGCGGGCCTGAACCAGCTCGCGGCCGATGCCGCACAGATAGTCGATGGCCGCTCCCAGCCCGATCGCGCCGGCGATATTGGGCGTCCCGGCTTCGAACTTGTAGGGGATGTCGTTGAACAGGGTCTTGTCGAAGGTCACCTGGCGAATCATGTCGCCACCGCCCTGGTAGGGCGGCATCGAACGAAGGTGCTCCTCGCGGCCGTAGAGCACCCCGATTCCGGTCGGCCCGTACATCTTGTGGGCGCTGAAGGCGTAGAAATCGCAGCCGATCTCTTGCACGTCGACCGGCAGATGGGGCACCGCCTGGGCGCCGTCGAGCAGCACCGGAATGCCGCGGTCGTGGGCCGCGCTCACCATCTCTTGCACTGGATTGGTGGTACCCAACGCATTGGATACGTGGACCAGGGCGACGATTTTGGTGCGCGGTCCGAGCAGCTCATGGTAGGCGGCGATGTTCAGGGTTCCGTCGTCGAACATCGGAACCACGCGCAGCCGGGCACCGACCGAGTTGCAGAGCATCTGCCAGGGAACGATGTTCGAGTGGTGCTCCAGCGCGGTCAGCAGCACCTCGTCGCCCTCACCGACCGTCGCCCGGCCAAAGGTGTTGGCGACCAGGTTGATGGCGTCGGTGGTGCCGCGGGTGAAGACGATCTCCCGCTTCGACTCGGCATTGATGAAGCGGCGGACCTTCTCCCTCGCCCCTTCGTAGCCCGCGGTGGCGCGCATGCTCAGCTCGTGCACGCCGCGATGCACGTTGGCGCAGTCGCTGCGGTAGAAGGAGGCGATCGCCTCGACCACCGGTTCCGGCGTCTGGCTGGTTGCGGCGCTGTCGAGATAGACCAGGCGCTCGCCATGTACGCGCTGCTGCAAAACCGGAAAATCGTCTCGAATCCGCTCCACATCGAGCGTGCTGCGCGGCTTCGACTCGGCGGGTGAGATCATGAAGGATCCTCCAGGCTGGCGGGTTCGGAGCGCCACAACGCGGCCGCCAGCGCGTTCGCGACCGGCTCCAGGTCGATGCGCGCCAGCACCTCGGTGGCGAAGGCGCGGCTCAACAGGGCGCGCGCTTGAGTCTCGTCCAGGCCGCGAGAGCGCAGGTAGAAGAGCGCGGCCGGATCGAGCTGGCCGACCGTGGCGCCGTGGGCGCACTTCACGTCGTCGGCGTAGATTTCCAGCTCCGGTTTGGTGTCGACGCGCGCTTCGGGCGAGAGCAGCAGATTCGGATTGCGCTGGCGGGCGTCGGTCTGTTGCGCATCGGGGCGCACCAGCACCCGCCCGTTGAAGACCGCGCGCGCGGCATCGGTGAGGATGCCCTTGTAGGTCTCGGTGCTGGTGCAATGCGCGACCGCATGATCGACGCAAGTGTGGTTGTCGACGTGGCGCGCGCCGCCGGCCATGTAGAGACCCCACAGCTCGCAACGCGAGCCGCATCCCTGCAGCGACGCATTGGTGTCGATTCGCACCAGCGCGCCCCCGATCGAGATGTTGAAGCCGCTGTAGCGACTGTTCTCCTGTTGCACGATCTGCACCGTCGCCGTGTGATGCGCTTCGACCCCCTCGCGCTCCAGCCGCACGTGCCGCAGCGCGGCGTTGGCCTCCAGGACCAGCTCGCCGACGGCATTGTTGTAGTAGCGGGAGGGCTCGCCGAGAGCGCGGTAGTCCTCGATCAGCGTCGCCTCGCTCCCGGCCTCGGCGCGAAACAAGAGGCGCGGATGATGGGCCCCCTGCCGGTCGGAGAGGAAGCGAACATGAATCGGCCGCTCCAGCAGCACATTCTTCGCGATGTGGATCGCCGCGCCGTCGACCAGGTGGGCGCTGTTCAGGGCGACCAGGGCCTGCTCCTCTGGGCGCGCGTGGCGACAGAGATGGGCGGCGACCCAGTTGAGGCCGAGCGCCGCCGCGCGGCGCAGCGATCCGACCCAGACGCCGCGCGGCAGCGCCTCCAGATCGGAGCCCTGCTCGTCGAGCGCGCCGTCGACGAACGAGAGACGAATGGCGTCGAGCCCCGGGAGCTCTCCCCCGTCGCTCGCCGCCGCCTGCCCTGCCGCGGCCCTTGGCGCGACCCAGCGATAGTCGCGCCGGCGCAGCGGCTCCAGGTCGGTGTACTTCCAGGCCTCGAGCGCCCTCGTCGGCAGTCCCAGGCGTTCGAAATCAGCGCGAGCCCGGCGCCGGATCTCGCCGATCCACTCCGGATCGGCGCCGTCCGACCAGTCGGCCAGGTCGCGGATCAGCGCCCTCGCGCTCGCCCCGGTCGCCGCGGAGCTCACGGCTGCACCCCACCCCTCTGCGGAGGGGCGGTCTCCAACCAGGCATAGCCCTGGCGCTCCAGGTCGAGCGCCAGGCTCGAGTCGCCCGACTTGACCACCCGCCCCCCGGAGAGCACGTGCACGAAGTCGGGACGCACGTAGTCGAGCAGCCGCTGGTAGTGGGTGATCAGAATGATGGCGTTGTCGGCGCGGCGCAGCTTGTCGATCCCGCTCGCCACCACCCGAAGGGCGTCGATGTCGAGGCCGGAGTCGGTCTCGTCGAGGATCGCCAGACGCGGATCGAGCACCGCCATCTGGAAGATCTCGTTGCGTTTCTTCTCGCCACCGGAGAAGCCCTCGTTGACCGCCCGCTGCAAGAGCGACTCGTCGAGCTCCATCAGGGTCGCTTTCTCCTTCATCAGCTTGATGAAATCGAAGGCATCGAGCTCCTCTTCGCCGCGATGCTTGCGGATCGCGTTGAGCGCCGCCTTCAAGAAATAGTTGTTGTTGACGCCGGGAATCTCGACCGGGTACTGAAAGCCCAGGAACACCCCCTCGCGGGCCCGCTCCTCGGGCTCCATGGCGAGCAGATCCAACTCCCCATAGCGCACCGACCCGCTGGTCACGGTGTAACCCGGCCGGCCGCTGAGCACATGAGCCAGGGTGCTCTTTCCGGAGCCGTTCGGCCCCATGATCGCGTGCACCTGACCGGCCTCGACGTCGAGATCGATCCCCTTGAGGATCGGCTCGCCGGCGACACTCGCGTGCAGGTCATTGATCCGCAGCATCACTTGGTTCCTTCTTCGTCCTTCATCCCACGGCGCCTTCCAGGCTGACGCCAAGCAGCTTCTGTGCCTCGACCGCGAACTCCATCGGCAGCTCGCGCAGCACCTCTTTGCAGAAGCCGTTGACGATCATCGACACCGCGTCCTCGGTCGACAGGCCGCGGCTCTGACAGTAGAAGAGCTGATCCTCGCCGATCTTCGACGTGGATGCCTCGTGCTCCACCGTCGACGTCGAGTTGCGCACTTCGAGATAGGGAAATGTGTGAGCACCGCAGCGATCGCCGAGCAGCAGAGAATCGCATTGCGAGTAGTTGCGCGCCTCCCGCGCCCCCCGCTGCATGCGCACCAGACCGCGGTACGAGTTCTGACCCTCGCCGGCCGAGATCCCCTTGGACAGAATCGTCGATTTGGTGTTGCGACCGATGTGGATCATCTTGGTGCCGGTGTCGGCCTGCTGCTTGTTGTTGGTCATGGCGACGGAGTAGAACTCGCCCACCGATTCGTCGCCGATCAGCAGACATCCCGGGTACTTCCAGGTGATCGCCGAGCCGGTCTCGACCTGGGTCCAGGAGATCTTGGAGCGCCGCCCGCGGCAGGCGCCGCGTTTGGTGACGAAGTTGTAGATCCCGCCGCGCCCCTCCTTGTCGCCGGGGTACCAGTTCTGCACCGTCGAGTACTTGATCTCGGCGTCGTCCAGGGCCACCAGCTCGACCACCGCCGCGTGGAGCTGGTTCTCGTCGCGCATCGGCGCGGTGCAGCCTTCCAGGTAGCTGACGTAGGCCCCCTTGTCGGCGATCAGCAAGGTGCGCTCGAACTGCCCGGTCTTGGCGGCGTTGATGCGAAAATAGGTCGACAGCTCCATGGGGCAGCGCACCCCTTCGGGGATGTAGGCGAAGGAGCCGTCCGAGAAGACCGCGGAGTTCAGTGCCGCGTAGAAGTTGTCGCCCACCGGAACCACGGTGCCGAGGTACTTGCGCACCAGCTCGCCATGGTCGCGCACCGCCTCCGAGAAGGAGCAGAAGACGATGCCCAGGTCGGCCAGCTTGTCCTTGAAAGTGGTGGCCACCGAGACGCTGTCGAAGACGGCATCGACCGCGACCCCGGCCAGCGCCGCGCGCTCGTTGAGCGGAATGCCGAGCTTCTCGAAGGTCTCCAGCAGCTCCGGATCGACCTCGTCCAGGCTCTGGGGGCCGTCCTCCTTCCTCCTGGGGGCCGAGTAGTAGGTGATCTCCTGGAAGTCGATCGGCGGATAGTGGACGTGGGCCCAGCTCGGCTCGACCATCTCGCGCCAGCGCCGAAATGCCTTCAGGCGCCACTCGAGCAGCCAGTCCGGCTCCTCCTTCTTGGCGGATATGAAGCGGATGATCTCCTCGTTCAGCCCGGGCGGAGCCGAGTCGGCCTCGATGTCGGAGACGAAGCCGAACTGGTAGTCCTGCTCGGCCAGCTCGGTGAGCATCTCGTTGGAGCCGCTCTTCGGCGGCTCGGGTGCGGACTCGGTGCGGGGCGCTGCCATCTTCAGCCCTTCGGTGCGGAATCGAGGGGTTCGGAGGAGGGAGCGGTGGCGGCGACCGCCTCGGTCTCGGCCTCCGGCGGCGCCGGCAGGCGGCTGATCTCGGCCAGGCTGACCTGCTCCAGGGCACCGCGCACCACCTGGTTGATCCGCGCCCAGGCCCCTTGCAGGCTGCAGAATGCCTGCTGATCGCAGTCCGACTCGGCGGCGGGCAGGCAGGCGGTGAGGCCGATCGGGCCCTCCAGGGCGACGATGATCTCGGCCACCGAGAGCGCCGCCGCCGGCCGCGAGAGCCGATAGCCCCCGTGGGTGCCGCGGGTCGATACCAGGAGCCCGGCGCGCGCCAGCTCGGTGAGGATCTTTCCGACCATCGGCAGCGGCAGGCGGGTCTGCTGCGAAAGGCCCCGGGCGGTACAGACCTCGCCCCCCTCGCCCATCCGCCCCATGAGGCTCAGGAGGACGATGCCATAGTCGGTTTGGCGGGTGATTCTCAGCAAAGGAGCGCCTCGTGCAGGCCCCGCCGAGGGAGCGCCGCGGGCCTAATCAGACCAAATCGTTCGAGATTCGAAGATAGGCGGGTTCGGGAGCGATTGCAAGGAGATATGTGCCAGCCGATCGCCCCGCGCGCCTCACTCCCCAGACCCCCTCCCCAACACCACCGCCCGATCGCCCATCGCCGCCGCGGCGTTGAAGAACGCCCGTACCGTGGCATAGTCCTCGGCGAGCCACAGAGGGGAATTCAGGCGCCGCAGCCGCTGGACCGAAAGCGCCTCACCGACCACCGAGAAAGCGATCTGGCAGCTTCCCGCTCGATTCGATCTCGCGGGGGAATTCGGAATCGCACGCAGCACACGTCTGGTGTCACCGACCATGAGCGCTGACACCCCTTCCAAGTACCACGGAAGCTGCTTGCAGGCGACACCCTCGACACCGCGGTAGAGAAACTCGTACTCATCTTCACCATCCGGCACCGTGACATTATCGCCGGCGTTCAGCGTCATGTAGTTCGGCGTCGTGAAGTCGTCGTAGAGATGCGAGAAACCGCTCGGGATACCCTTCCTTAATGTCGTCTTTGGGCAGCTTGACGATTCCGCCATCGCGATGGAGGGTTCGACCCGCGATCTCCTTGACCTTCTGCTTCTCATCCGTGAGAGGCAGCACCACATCGACCTGGTCGGATTCGGTAGCGTCGAAAATGCGGATGCGGCGGAAGATCTCCTACCGGCAGCGCTTCTTGTGGAGATTGGAATCGTCAGCCTTGATCCGTTCCAGCGGAATCAGCGAGTGGGTGACCGACGCGCTCGAATCTACCGCGGCCCGCCAGGCATCTTCCGGCAGCGGCTCGAAATCGTATCTGCCGTGCGCACTGGACGAATCCACCAATGCCAACAGGAGCGCGCCGAGCGCGGCCACGAACGGTTGCCTGTCCATGACGAAGTCCTTGAAAACTGGTTTCGGTTCGACTCGCGAGGCGCGACCGGGACCCCGGGTGAGAGCGTCGACATCCGGCGCGGATACCAGCACCGATGAGCCCTGCAGGCTCCATGGAACCCTCCCGAATGGTGTGTCGATCGCGGTTGGATCGAAGTAGACCCAACGCTCAGTGAACGCGTGGTCGTGAATCTGGATCAGGGAAGTCGCTCCGCGCGATATGGCGACCAGGCAGTGATTGAACTGAAAGGGTGTCGGCAGTTCGGGATGGACTCGGTCGAAGCTATTGGCCAAAACGGGGAAGCTGGTGATGCCGACCGCGACGTAGCGAATCTCGTCGCGGACGAACTCGGCGAGCGCCCTGATGCTGTCGATGCGGGAGGTCGCCCCCTCGAGCAGCTCCGTTGGCCGCCGGGTCAGTGCCTCGCCGGAGTCCCAGCTTTACGCGACGAGGCTCGTGTACCAACGCCCCACGGCACCCCATGTCTCGATCGACCGGTCGCTGTCGCGGTCGGCCGCCACGACCATGAGTCGCCGCGCCAGGTGGGTGATGGGGGCACCGAGAGGTTCGTCGGGCTGGGGACCGAGATCCTCCACGCGCCAGATCCAGTCTCTGCCGTCTCGCGTCGGCTCGACTCCATCCAAGTGAGTCGAAGCGTGCAGCAGAGACCACCCCTTGGGAATGCGCAGCCGATACTCGCGACCGACAAGGGGCGCCGAGAGCTGGAAGATGAACTCCTGGGTGGCCGCCGAAATGTCGCGAATCGCTACTTCGTACTCGTAGGCGACCACCCCACCGGCTTCGAGGTTCTCGAACGACGCACCGAGAATCCGACTCTCGTCGTGGTAGGTCACGGACTCGAAGGAATCGATCTCGATCCGCTGATCCTTGGGTAGCTTGCTCTCCGCTCCCCCCGGCGAGATCATCCACCCCTTGAGATTCTTGACCCGCAGCTCCGAGGAGATTGGCAGAAGAACTCCCGACTCGATCCCGCCTCCGTCTCTGAGCGCCCGGACCACGATTCTGTGCCGCGTGCGTGCTTCGGTTTGACCGCGGATCTCGGCGTCGGCCCGGTGGTAGAGCACCACCTCCTCCGCGTCGCCCCTCTCTTGCCGATGCTCCGCCGATCGGATCGCCCGAGTCATCCAGTCGGGCGCGGCCAGCAACGGCGGCGCCAGAGCGAACAGAATCGCCAACGCCGATGCGACACGGCGGCCGAAGCTCCCCCCGACAAGGCCTCGTCCTCCAGAACAACCCATGCCGATTCCTCCCCATCGGGCTTCGGTGCCATGTTCAAGTTCAGAATTCGAACGTCACTCGGCTCGTCGACCACGCGTGACGTGGTGTCGTGAAGGGTGACTCGGCGGATCCTCGCGCAGACGACGAGCATCCAGGAGCCCCTTAGCGAGGAGCGGGCAAGACCGTCAGATCCACCGCCCGCGCCGCCTCGCTCATCCGCACATCCAAAGTGCCGAAAATCAGTCGCGCGCCCAGCTCCTCCTGCAAGAGGAGCGCGGCGGCGACGTGGGCCGCGTCGATGCTCCGGCAGCCGGCCAGGCGGGGATCGAGACGGACTCGGCCGGCAATCGCCGCGATGTCGTCGTAGAAGCTGATGGCGCGTGCGTCGGCGTCGAAGCGCTGCATGGCCGCGTCGAGGAGCGGGCGATCGTCGGGCGCCGCGGCCAGGGCTCGGCGCAGCACCACCGGAACCTCGATCGCGAGCAGCCGCGACGACACATGGATCGGGTCGGCGCGCAGCAGATCGCGCGCATCGGCGGCTCGGGACTGGCCCAGGTAGACCTCCAGCAGCAAGCTGGAGTCGAGGTAGATCACGGTCGATCCGCGCGCGTGTCGTCCAGGAGCCGCGCCAGGTCGACGGCCTGCCCGGGGGTCGGAGGCAGGTCTTGGTGCGCGCTCGGAAGGGTCCCCGAGCCGAGCTCGAGGCGGCCGCTGCGTGCCAGGCGCTGCAGGGTTTCGCGCTCGTCACCGTCGGAGGCATGGGGCAGCGCGGGCGGAGGCCCGATCTGGGCGACGACGCGGCCCCGATCGGTGACCAGAACGATCTCGCCGCGCTTTACCAGGGACAGATAGCGACTGAGCTGGTTCTTGAGCTCTCGAATCCCGATGGCTCGCATGGCTCCAATGTAGCTCTCGTGGCTACATTGGGCAACTCGGCTTGCGCGGCGCAAGCCCTCAGAGCGGCCGAATCCGAATGCTCACCGTCCCCAACTGCCCACCGGCGGTAGCGTTCACGGTCACCAGCTTCTCGCCCACCAGCTCGGAGGCGTTGACCTGCATCTCGAAGGTCGCGCGGGCCTCTCCGTTGTCGTCCGTCACCACCGTATCGTTGCCGCTGATCTGCCCCTCGTCGGCGGCGAAAGTCACCACCTTGCGAGCGACCCGATTGTCGTTGCGGTCGGTCACCACGGCGGTCAGCTCCGACTCCACCAGGCGCGACTCGCCGGCCTGGAGCTCGTGCACCGCCGGCTCGGCGAGTAAGATCACCGTCTCCACCACGTAGCCGATCTGCACGCTCACCGAATCCGACACTGCCCCCGAGCGCGCCTCGACCAGCGCCGTTCCCTCGAGCTGCGAAGAGCGCAGCGTGGTTGCGGCGACCCCGTCCACGGTCGACACCACGTCGCTCGACAGGGTGCCGAGGGTGGTGGAGAAGAACACCCGGGTGCCGTCGGCGACGATCCCCTCGGTGGGGATGATCCGCGCCGTGATCGCGGTGCTGGACTCTCCGTCGGCCTCGATGATCGGATCGACGGACGAGACGACCATGGTCGACCCGGCCGGGGCGTAGAGAGGCAGCTCGTCGCAGCCCCAGAGGACGCCCAGGAACAGGGCCAACGGCAGCACGCCGCACGCCGACCCGAGGAATCGGTACTTGTTCTGGCGGATCATCGGTGGAGACCTCCGGAGGCGGCGGATCGTGGCGACTGAATCGCCCGGGGGTGGTTCGGGGTATTCGAGGTGTGGGACCATACTATTCCATCCAAATCGGCAGGAACTCATGATCGAGTCTCTTCTTCTGATCGCGCTCCTGGCGCTCGCGGTGGTGGTCTGCGCCAAGATCGTCGGCGCCCTCTTCGGCGCGCTTTTCTGGGTGATCGCCCTGCCCTTCAAGATCCTGGCCGGACTGCTCTCCTTCGTGCTCTTCCTGGTGCTCCTGCCGCTCAAGCTGGCGGGCGCGGCGATCGGCCTGGCCCTGCTGGTGCTGCTGCTGCCGATCCCGCTGCTGGCGGTCGGCTTCGGGCTGGTGATGGCGCTGCTCGGCGTGGGGTTGACCCTGGTGATCCCGCTCCTGCCGGTGATCCTGCTGGCGGTGGCGGTCGGCATGCTGCTGCGCGGCGGTTCCGCGCCGGCCGGCGGCGCATGAGGCATGGTCCGGGCGCCGCGAGGCGGGTGCGGGCGCTGGTCCAGGGGCGCGTGCAGGGTGTCGGCTTTCGCTGGTTCACACGGCGCAGCGCTGAAGAACTGGGACTGAGCGGATCGGTCCGCAATCGCGTCGACGGCTCGGTCGAGGTCGAGATCCAGGGTCCGGCCGCGGCGGTCGAGAAGATGATCGAAGCGCTGCGTCGAGGACCCGGCGCAGCCCGTGTCGAGCGCCTGCGGACTCAGACCCTGGAGCCGATCGCCGGCGCGTCACGCTTCGAGGTCCGCTTCTGAATCACCCGCGCCGCGAGCGCAGGTAGTCCTCGACCTGCTCGAGCTCGGCGCGCAGCTCGTCGATCGACACCGCGGCGAGGTCGCCGGCGACGCACTGCTGCTCGGCTTCGCGCGCGGCCTCGCTCAGACCAGCCGCCCCCACGCTGCTCGCCGAGCCCTTGATGGTATGCGCCTGGTGCCGCGCCGCGGCCGCGTCACCGCTGGCCAGCGCCTGCTCCAACGCCTCGATGCGCTCCAGTCCGTCGGTGACCAGGAGCTCCAGCAAGTCGATCTCGAACTCCGCGCTGCCTCCGGAGGCATCGCGCAGGCGTCTCTCGTCCACCACTGCTCGGCTGGTCATGGCTCCTCGCTCCAGATCCTCGCGGAAGGGCTCTGCGCGCCGACCGCCCCGGCACTCACGGCTCCGCCCATCCCCGAGATCGGCCATCGATGCGCCGCAATCCAGATTCCGCGCCGGCGGGGCGCGCATCGATGACACGGGATCGGCGGCGATGATAGCGTAGTCGTCCGTTTCGCGCGGATCGGCTGCATTCCGGCCGCCAACTCGCGACCGAAGAGGAGCACCATGTCCGGCTATCTGCGCTTCCCGACGATCCACGACGACAGGGTGGTGTTCGTGGCGGAGGACGATCTGTGGAGCGTTTCGGCCGCCGGCGGAGCGGCGCGGCGCCTGACCACCAACCTCGGACCGGCGACCCGCCCGCGCTTGTCGCCGGACGGCGCCTGGCTGGCCTTCGCGGGGCGCGAGGAGGGACCGGCGGAGATTTGCTGCATGCCGGCGGAAGGCGGGCCGGCCCGCCGCCTCACCCATCTGGGCGGATGCCTGCCGGCCGGCTGGAGCCGCGACGGCGAGCGCATCTTCTTTGCGTCCAGCGCCGGCCAGGCCTTCGCCAGCCAGTACCGGATCTTCTCCGTCGGGCGCGGTGGCGGCCACCCGCGGCCGGTGGGCCTCGGTCAGGCCCTCACCCTCACGCTCGGCCCCGGCGATGCCATGGCTGTGGGCCGCGGCGGACTGGCCGCGGCGTACTGGAAGCGCTATCGCGGCGGCCGCGCCGGGCGCCTCTGGGTCGACGCCGAGGGCAGGGGCGAGTTCCGGCCGCTGATCGAGCTGGACGGCAATCTCGGCTGGCCGATGTGGATCGGCGAGCGGATCTACTTCCGCTCCGACCACCAGGGAATCGGCAACCTCTACTCCTGTTCGCCGCGGGGCGAGGATCTGCGCCGGCACACCGACCACGAACGTTTCTACGCTCGCAACCCGACCACCGACGGCCGGCGCATCGTCTACCAGGTCGCCGGCGATCTGTGGATCCACGACCCGGAGCATGACCGATCCCGCCCGCTCGAAGTGTCGATCCACAGCTCCCGCAACCAGCTGAATCGGCGCTTCGTGCCGGGGGCGAAGTTCGTCGATTACGAGGCGATCCACCCACGGGGACACTCCCTCGCCCTCACCACGCGCGGCAAGCTGCACAGCTTCGGCGGCTGGGAGGGAGCGGTGGTGCAGCACGGCGAGGCGCAGGGGGTGCGCTACCGCCTCGGTCAGTGGAGCAGCGAGGGCGAGCGCCTGGTCTGCATCTCCGACCAGGGCGGCGAGGAGTCGATCGAGATCCGGCCGGCGGCGGGCGACGCTCCTGCGCGGCGCATCGAAGATCTCGACCTCGGTCTGGCGACCCTGCTGCGCGCCGCTCCACAGGGCGACCTGGCGGTGGTCGCCAATCACCGTTTCGAGCTCTTCCTCGTCGACCTGGAAGCCGGCAGCCACAAGCGCATCGACCGCAGCCGCCACGGCCGCATCGGCGACGCCGCCTGGTCCCCCGACGGGGCCTGGATCTGCTACACCTTCGCCATCTCGAACCGCAACGTCCAGCTCAAGCTCTACCACGTCGAGAGCGGCCGCTCGCACGCCCTGACCTCGTCCGGATTCGTCGACCTCTCGCCCAGCTTCGACCCCGAGGGGCGCTACCTCTACTTCCTGTCCTACCGCGAGTTCAACCCGGTCTACGACAGCCACCATTTCGATCTCGGCTTCCCGCACGGGGCGCGCCCCTTCGCCATCGTCCTGCGCAAGGACGCCCCCTCGCCCTTCGTGCCCGCGCCACGTCCGGTGGGAGACGAGCGCCCCGGCCGCGCGGGAGCACCGGGCCGCGAGGCGAGCCCGCCCGCCGAGCCCCCCGGCCCCGTCGCCACCCCCATCGATCTCGACGGAATCGACCGTCGCATCGTCGCCTTCCCGGTCCCCGAGCGGCGCTACCTGCAGATCCGCGCCGCCGCCGGCAAGGCCCTCTACACCTCGCTGCCGGTGACCGGCGCGCTGCCGAGCGAGCAACACGAGAAAGAGCCCAAGGGGGTGCTGCATAGCTTCGATCTCGAGGAGCAGCGCGAAGAGACCTTCGCGAGCGGCGTCGAAAGCTTCGAGGTCACGCCCGACGGCCGCGCGCTGCTCTACCGAACCGGCTCCCGCTTGCGCCTGCTCCCGACCCAGGAGAAGCCGCCCCCCGATCTGCCCAAGCGCGGTCGCCGCTCGGGCTGGATCGACCTGGACCGCCTGCGCGTCGAAGTCGACCCGCCCAGCGAGTGGCGCCAGATGTTCCGCGAGAGCTGGCGGCTGATGCGCGAGAACTTCTGGACCGCCGACCTGTCCGAGGTCGACTGGAAAGAGGTCTACCGGCGCTACCTGCCGCTCCTGGACCGCGTCACCACCCGCCACGAGCTCTCCGATCTCTTCTGGGAGGTGCTGGGCGAGCTCGGCACCTCGCACGCCTACGAGATGGAAGGCGACTACCGGCCCACGCCCGACTTCGACCAGGGGCACCTGGGTGCCGACTTCGAGTACGACGCCGCGGCCGACGGCTACCGCATCACCCACATCGTGCGCGGCGATCCGTGGCGAAATCGGGCCGACTCGCCGCTGAATCGGCCGGGACTGAATCTCTCGGTCGGCGATCTGCTGGTGGCGATCGGCGGCCGGCGCCTGAGCCGGGAGCTGGGGCCCCACCAGGCCCTGGTGCGGACGGCTGGGCACGAGGTCGCGCTGACCTTCGAGGACTCGGAGGGGCGGCGCAGGGTCGCGGTCGAGGCGCTGCGTGACGAGCGCCCGGCGCGCTATCGCGAATGGGTCGACACCAACCGCGCCCGGGTCCATCGCGAGACCGAGGGCCGGGTTGGCTACGTGCACGTCCCCGACATGGGACCGCAGGGCTTCGCCGAGTTCCATCGCTACTTCCTGGCCGAGACCGACAAGCAAGCGCTGATCATCGACGCCCGCTTCAATGGCGGCGGCCATGTCTCGCAGCTCCTGCTCGAGAAGCTGGCGCGCCGGCCGCTCGGCTACAGCCAACCGCGCTGGGGAGAGCCCTCGTCCTATCCAAGCGACTCGATCCCGGGACCGATGGTGGCCATAACCAACGAATTTGCGGGCTCTGACGGAGATATCTTCAGCCATTGCTTCAAGCTGATGGGACTGGGGCCCCTGATCGGCAAGCGCACCTGGGGCGGGGTGGTCGGGATCTGGCCGCGGCACACGCTGGTCGACGGCACGCTGACCACCCAGCCGGAGTTCTCGTTCTGGTTCAGCGACGTGGGCTGGCAGGTCGAGGGCTACGGCACCGATCCCGACATCGAGGTCGAGATCCGCCCCCAGGACTACGCCGCCGGCTGCGATCCGCAGCTCGAGCGCGCCATCGAGGAGATCGGACGCCTGCTCAAGGAGACGGAGCCGCGCGGTCCCGATCTGACCCAGCGACCGATCCGCAAGGCGCCGGCGCTGCCGCCGCGGATGTGACGCGATGGCCAAGCTCCTGCTGGCTCTGGCGGTGATCGACTTCGCCCTGCTCGCGGCGGCCACCGGCCTCGGCTTCGGCCATGTCGCCGGCGCGCCCGGCGGCGCCCATATCTTCACGGCGCTGATCGCGGCGCTCTTCACCTTGGTGACCCACTGCGCGCTCTTCACCTACCTGATCGGCACCGGGATCGGCATCGCCGAAGCGGTCGATGGGCACCAGCTGCCGGAGGAGTTGAAACGCCGCACCGCGCGCTTCAAGGCACGGGCCTTCCCCTTCGCCCTCTTCAGCATGATCGCGGTGATCGTCACCGCCGCGCTCGGCGCCCGGGTCGACGTCGGTCTGGGAGGCTCGGCGCCACACCTGGCCTGCGCGCTCTTCACGCTGCTGCTCAACCTGGTCAGCTACCGGATCGAGATCGAGGTCGTGGCCGAGAACGCGCAGCTGCTGGTCGAGGTGAATGGGCTGATCGTCGAGGCGGTCGGCGAGGGTTGATCGGGCTTGCGCGAACCCTGAGAACCACGCATCCTCCACTCTGGAGCCACGATGCGCTACTTCAACACCGGCGGCGTCTGTCTGCCCGATCTGCACTACATGCTCCCGCCCGAGCCGCGCCTGTCGGGAGCGCGCAAGCTCGTGGCCCAGCGGGCCTTCTTCGTGGTGCACGCGCCGCGCCAGACCGGCAAGACCACCTCGCTGCGTGCGCTGTGCAAGACGCTGACCGCGGAGGGCGACTACGCTGCGCTGCACTTCTCCTGCGAGGGGGGGCAGGCGGTGGGAGACGACTACGCCGAGGCGCAGCGGACGATCCTGGCTGACCTCCGCTTCAGCGCCCGCACCGATCTGCCGCGAGAGCTGCACCCACCCGAGAGCTGGCCGGAGGCCAGCGATGCCAGCCTCTTGGGAACGGCGCTCGAAGCCTGGTCCCGCATCTGCCCGCGCCCCCTGGTGCTGGTGTTCGACGAGATCGACGCGTTGATGGGCCAGAGCCTGATTTCGGTGCTGCGCCAGCTCCGCGCCGGGCACCCGAAGCGCGGCACCGCCTTCCCCGCCTCGGTGATCCTCTGCGGACTGCGCGACGTGCGCGACTACAAGGCTGCCTCCGGCGGCGGCAGCCGCCTCGGCACCGCCAGCCCCTTCAATGTGCTGGTGGAGTCGCTGAGCATGGGCAACTTCAGCGCCGCCGAAGTGGCCGAGCTCTACGGCCAGCACACGACCGACACCGGCCAGCCCTTCGCCCAAGCGGCGCTGCAGCACGCCTTCGAGCTGACCGGCGGTCAGCCCTGGCTGGTCAACGCCCTGGCCCGCGAGGTGGTCGACGAGATCGGCATCCCCGCGGCGAAGCCGATCACCGTGGAGCACCTGGACCAAGCCAAAGAGCGCCTGATTCTTGCGCGTGCCACCCATCTCGATTCGCTGGTCGACAAGCTGCACGAGGATCGGGTGCGGCGGGTGATCGAACCCTTGATGGCCGGGGGCTACACCGACACCTCAAGCGGCTACGACGACGATGTCGAATATGTCAGCGACCTGGGCCTGATCTCTCGCAAGCCGGTCGAGGTGGCCAACCCGATCTACCGCGAGGTGATGGTGCGCATGCTGGCCGCGCGGGCCGAAGATGCGCTGCCGGTGCCGCCGGCGCCCAGCTTCGTGCGCTCCGACGGCACCCTCGATCTGCGCCGCGTGCTGGAGGAGTTCGCGGAGTTCTGGCGCGAGAACGGCGAGATCCTGACCAACGGCATGTCGTATCACGAGGTCGCCCCGCAGCTCGTGATCATGGCCTGGCTGCAACGCATCGTGAACGGCGGCGGCTTCGTCGACCGCGAGTACGGCATCGGCCGCGGCCGCATCGATCTTCTGCTGCGCTGGCCGTACGGTGACACCAAAGGCACGCGACGGTGGCAACGCGAGGCGCTCGAGCTGAAGGTCTGGGCGCCGGGCCGTCCCGATCCTCTTGCGAAGGGGCTCGAGCAGCTCGACGCCTACCTGGAGCGCACCGGGCTCGACAAAGGGATTCTGGTGCTCTTCGACCGCCGCCCGGAGGCCGCCGAGATCGCCGCGCGCACGGTTTTCGGGGAGGCGACCACGCCTGGCGGCCGGCGCGTGACCCTGTTGCGGGGGTGAGGCGCCCATCCACCCGGTGAGCGGCTCGGGATTCGCACCCCCGCATCGGCGCCGCGGGAATCACCCGAACACACGCCTGCGCAAGCCCGCCAGCACGTGCCCGGCGATCGCCGGGTTCTCCTTGAGACGGCGCGCCGAGTAGGCCAGCCAGGCCTGGCCGAAGGGGACGTAGACCCGCAGCCGATCGCCGCGCTCCAGCAGCACCCGCTCGAGCTCGGGATCGACCCCCAGCAGGGTCTGGAACTCGTAGCGCTCGCGCGGGGTCCCCATGCGGCGCAGCAGCTCGCAAGCCTCCCAGACCAGCAGCTCGTCGTGGGTGGCGATCGCCACGTGGCCCGTGCCCTCGAGCAAGATCTCGAGGGTGCGTACGAAGTTGCGCCGAATCGCCTCGGGGTCCTTCCAGGCGATGGCCTGGGGCTCCAGGTAGATCCCCTTGCAGAGCCGCACGTCGGCCCCTTCGGTGGCCAGTCCCGCGGCGTCGTCGGGGGTGCGGCGGAGGTAAGCCTGGAGCACCGCTCCCATACGCGGGTGCTCGGCGTGCAGCGCACGGAAGATCCCCAGCGTGGCGTCGGTCACGCCCGAATCCTCCATGTCGATGCGCACGTAGCGCCCCAGCTCCGCCGCGCGGGAGACTATCCGACGCAGCTCGGAGAGGCAGCGCTGCTCGTCGAGCAAGAGACCGAAGGCGGTCAGCTTGACCGAGATCCCCGAGTCGAGGCCGAGCCGATCGAGCTCGCTCAGGGTGTGCAGGTAGAGCTCGACCGTCTCCGGCACGGCGGCGAAGTCCTCGACGAACTCGCCCAGCACGTCGACCGTGGCGCGCGCTCCGCGGCGGTTCAGGTCGCGCACCACGTCGAGCGCCTCGTCGACCCGTTCGCCGGCGATGTAGCGCCCGCTGACCCGGCGCACCAGCCCTTTCGGCAGATAGGGGACGGCGTGCGCCGCGGCCGCATTGATCCAGCTCATGAGCTTCGGGCCTCCCTGCGAGGGAGTGCTGCGCGGTGGTGGTGGAAGCCGGCGCGTCTCGTTTCGCTCGACCGGACGGGACTCTATCAGCCTCTGCCTGGCCGCACCACCTTGCCATCGAAGCCGTTCGCCCGGAGAATTGCCCCATGAGCAACCAGGCGATCGACCAGCGGATCGAAGAGCTGGCGCACTATCTGCGGCGCGCCGGCCTGAAGCAGACCCGGCAGCGCGAGCTGGTGGCCCGGGTGGTGCTCGCGCACCAGGGCCACGCGGCGGTCGACGAGATCTACCGCGCCGCGCGCCGACTCGACCCGCGGGTCGGTTACTCCACCATCTATCGCACCCTGCGGATCTTGAAGGACGCCGGTCTGGTGGCCGAGCTGCAGATCGGTGACGGCCAGACCCGCTACGAGCCGGAACTGTCCAGCCATCACCACGATCACCTGATCTGCACCTCGTGCCGCAAGATCGTCGAGTTCGAGTGCGTCACGATCGAGGAGCGGCAGGCGCAGGTGGCGCGCGACCACGGCTTCCGCGTCAGCTCGCACAAGCACGAGATCTACGGGCTCTGCCCCGACTGCCAGGACTGAAGATTCCAGCACGGCGCCATGTCAGAGGAGACCCGCCACGCGGCGATCGCCATCCCGATCCGCCCGGCCGACCGGGCGCTTCAGGTCTGGTGCGGCCGGCGCTCCGCCACGGCCCGCCTGCACCCCGGGTTCCACGTCTTTCCCGGCGGCAGCGTGGAGCCTCAGGACCACCAGGTCGCGGTGGCCGGCTGCTCGGGATCGGAGGCGACTCACCGCGTCACTGCCGCCCGCGAGCTCTTCGAGGAGGCCGGCATCTGGGTGGCCCGAGGCCCGCGCCCGGCCGATCCTGACCGCGCCCGGAGCGCCCTGCGCCTGCGCCAGGTCTCGTTCGCCGATCTGCTCGCGGAGCTGGGAGCGGGGCTACACGCCCCAGATCTGCAGCCGGTGGGCACGTTGCTCACGCCCTTTTACGCCTCGTACCGCTACCGCGTGCACTACTTCCTGGCGCCCACCACCGCCTCCGCCGCGGCCGCGGCCGAAGCCGATCGGATCGAGCTGAGCGGGGGGGGATGGACCGATCCGGGCGGCTCGGTGGCCGCCTGGCGGGAGGCCGAGCTGCTCATGGTGCCGGCCATTCGACGCATCATGGAAACCCTGGCGCGCAGCGACGGGGTGGCGGGGCGCGCGCGCCGCCAGGTCGCGGGGGCGCTGCGCGAGCCGGCCGGCCACGACCCGGCGCTGGACGAGCTCCTGCCCGGACTGCGCCTCGTTCCGCTGCGCACGCCGACCTTGCCGCCCGCCACCCACACCAACTGCGTGATCCTCGGCGAGCAGCGGCTGGCGGTGATCGATCCGGCATCGCCCTGGGATGACGAGCAGAACCGCCTGGCCGACTGCCTCGAGACCCTCCGCGCCCAGGGCCGAGAGATCGACTCGATCCTGATCACCCATCACCACGAGGATCACGTCGGCGGCGTCGAACGCCTGGCGCGCGAGCTGCGTATTCCGGTCCGCGCCCACCCGGAGACGCGGGCGCGGATCGCCGCGCCGGTCAGCGATCCCCTGCGCGAAGGCGACCGCCTCGCGCTCGAGCCGGGGCGAGCGATCGACGTCGTGTGGACCCCGGGCCACGCCCCGGGCCACCTGGTCTTCTTCGACCGCCGCAGTCGCGCCCTGGTGGCCGGCGACATGATCGCCGGAGTCGGAACCGTCGTCATCGATCCCCTCGACGGCGACATGGCCGACTACCTGCGATCGCTCACGCGCATCGGCGCCCTGCGACCGCGGCTGCTGATCCCCGCCCACGGAGCCGCGATCGGCGCTCCGCGCTCCAAGATCGCCGCCACCCTGGCCCACCGGCGGATGCGCGAGCGCAAGATCCTGCGCGCCCTCGCCGCGGCTCCCACGCCCGCCACGCCGGCCCAGCTGCTGCCCCTGGCCTACGACGACACGCCGCCCGAGCTTCACGGCTGGGCCGAGCGCTCGCTGCGCTCCCACCTGCGGAAGCTGGTCGCGCAAGGCCGCGTCGCACGTCGCGGCGAGCGCCACTCTTTGAGCGCGTAACGCTCTCGCCCCCCACCCCATCGAGCGAGTGACTCGAGTGGTCCGGATCGACTGCATTGGTGCATCCGACCCACCTCCTCGACGGGAGACAAGCCATGCGACCGACTCGCATTCTCGCCCTGCTGACCAGGGTCGCCACGGCGCTCTTGGTTCCCCTCTCCTCCACCGCCGCCGGTGCGGCCACCCTCCACATCCCGAGCGAGCACGCCCAGATCCAAAGCGCGCTCGACGTCGCCGCCAGCGGCGACACATTGATGATCGACGGCGCCGCCTCGCCCTACCAGGAGGCGCTCTCGATCGACACCGCCCGCTTCGCCGAGCTCACCCTGTGCGCCGCTCCCGGAGCGAGCGCGCCGATCATCACCGGCGACCAATCCTACGATCCGATTCTCACCATCGACGCCACCTCGGGCCATGCGGCGCGGGTGCTGCTGAGCGGTCTTTCGATCGACAGCCGTGACCACAGACGCTACGGAATTGTCACCCACAGCGCCGATTCCAGCGACGACGAGGTCGTTCTCGACCTGGAGCTGGACGGTGTCGCGGTGCAGCGCTGCAAGATCGGCATCCAGGTCGGCACTCGCACCGGCACCTTCAGCTGCGACAATCGCTGGGGTGCGGTCAGTGCCAAGCTGCTCGAACAGGCCCGCTCGCGGATCACGCTCGAGAGTTGCGCAATCGTCGACAACGACGTGGACGGCGCCAATCTGTATCGCGTCGACGGCGGGATCTTCGACACGCTGATCGGGTTCAACGGCGACGAAGGCGTGCACAGCACCGAGGCGCGGGACTTCGTGGTCCGTCATTCGATCATCGTCAAGAACGAAAACGTCGGCATCCACTTCCAACTGGGAGACAACATACAGTTCGAGAACAACATCGTGCTGGCCAACGCCGACGCCGGCTACGGGCTCAGCATCTCCGGAATGCGCGGATCCACGGGCGCCTTCGTCTACAACAACGTATTCGCGTGGCAGGACGCTTCGGGACTGAAGATCAGCCCCTGCATCTTGCGCGTCTCCGACGTGCTCTGCGAAGCACTGCCGGTGGTGATCGATGTTCGCAACAACGTTTTCACCAGCAACGGCGTCGGTCATCGCGGCGACCACAGCCGGGCCGACATCAACTACCGCGATGCCGGCGTCGACGGCATGCAGATGATCGCCCGCTACAACCTCTTCGAGGACTCCGACCAGCCTTGCACGGTGCCCCTCAACGACACCAACCTGGTCGGTGTGGATGCCGCCATGGTGCACCCCTGTCCCGGTGATCGGCTGCCCTCCGAGGCCGGCGACGCGTTCCAGGCCTACCTGGCGGCCTGGGATCGGGTATCCGGCTATGCCCTCGACCCCGCCTCTCTGGCGATCGACGCGGGCGAGCCGATCCCCTTCTTCGACGACGACGGCGGACTGGCCCAGGGCAGCGGCGTCAACGACATCGGAGCATTCGGAGGTCCCCGCAGCGACTGGGGCATCTGACGACGCGCCCGCCACCGAGGCGGGCGGGGGCAAGATCGCGGCCCGCGAGGCGAGCGCGGGTCGCGATCTTCGTGTACCGAGTGCTACGTTGGCCGCTTACCGCGCCCCCCTGTTCAACAGACCTTCGAGACGCGAGGCGATCCGATGCTCAACCGATCCACCTACTGCATCCTGGGGGCCGGCACCCTGGGCAAAACCATCATCCGCGGCCTGCTGCGCACCGGACAGGTGCGCCCCGACGCGATCCGCGCCACGGTCGGACACCAGACTTCGGTCGATCCGACCGCCGCCGAGCTCGGGGTAGCGCTGAGCACCGACAACGCCGCCGCCGCCCGCGACGCCGACGTGGTGCTGCTGGCGGTCAAGCCGCAGAAGATGGAGCAGGCCCTGGCGCCGCTGCGAGCCCTCGACCTGTCCGACAAGCTGATCGTCACCATGGCGGCAGGAGTGAGCACGACCCAGGTCGAGGGTTACCTGGGCCAGCCGGCGACGGTGGTTCGCGCGATGCCCAACACCCCCTGTCAGCTCGGCGAAGGGATGACGGGGGTGACCGCCGGAGCCCACGCCGGCACCGACCAGGTCGCCCTGGCGCGCGAGATCTTCGACGCCGTCGGTCGCACGGTGGTGGTCGACGAGCACCTGATGGACGGCGTGACCGCGCTCTCGGCCAGCGGTCCGGCCTACGTCTTCGTGGTGATCGAGTCCCTGGCAGAGGCCGGCGTCAAGCTCGGCATCCCACGCCAGACCTCCACCCTGCTCGCCGCGCAGGCTCTCAAGGGGGCGGCCCAGATGGTGCTCGAGCTCGGCGCCCATCCGGCCCTCTTGAAGGACGGAGTCACCACCCCGGCCGGCTGCACCATCGACGGCCTCTTGGAGCTCGAAGAGGGCAAGCTGCGGGTGACGCTGATCAAGGCGGTGGTGACCGCGGCGCAGCGGGCGGCGGCTTTGGGGTGAGGGGGCGGGCCTTCGGCCCGGAAGATCGGGCCTAAGGCCCGCTCCCTCTTTCCCAATTGCCACCAACCACCGCGGAGTGGGATGCTGACCCTAGCCACTCCCCCCCTCCCCTCAGGTCTGGAATCCCCCATGGGTCGCAGCGTCGGCATCGTCATCATCGGCAACGAGGTCCTTTCCGGGAAAGTGGCGGACGAGAACAGCCATTTCCTCTGCTGCGAGCTGCGCAAGCTGGGCAGCGAGGTGCGGCGCATCGTCACCATTCCCGACGAGATCGATCGGGTGGCCGAGACGGTCGCCGACTTCGCCTCTCTCTTCGAGTGGGTGATCACCTCGGGCGGCATCGGACCGACCCACGACGACGTGACCATCCAGGGGATCGCCGCCGGCTTCGATGTGCCGGTGGAGCGCTCCGAAGAGCTGGTTCAGGTGCTGCACCTGCACTTCAAGGAGCAGCTCAGCGAGAGCATCCTGAAGATGGCCGACGTGCCGCGCGGCACCGAGCTGCTGCACCACGGCACCCTGCCCTGGCCGGTGTTGCGTTTTCGCAACGTCTACATCTTCCCGGGCATCCCGCGCATCCTGCGCACCAAGTTCCACACCGTCCAGGAGGACTTCCGCGGCGGTGCCATCCACTCCCGCCACGTGCACGTGGCCGAGCGCGAAGACCGGCTCGCTGAGCCCTTGAGCGCGGTCGCCCGGCGCTACGAGGCGGTGCGCCTCGGCAGCTACCCGATCCTCGACGGAGGCGATTTCCGAGTCGTCATCTCGCTCGAAAGCCGCTCCTGCGACGACCTGAAGGCGGCCTCGGAGGCGCTGCTCGACCTGCTTCCCGAAGAAATCGTGCAGCGCGTCGAGGACGATCCGCAGTGTCTTTAGGAGCCGGGCTTCAGCAATCGTGAAAATCGATCGACTTTTAGGAGTAGAATAGAGAGGACTCTCGGTTCTTGTACTATGTCCATCCCGCAGGGGGACCGACACATGCGCGCAAAAGCCTCGCTCCGACCGCGATCCGCCCTCCTTAGCCTGGCCTTGCTCGCTTTCGCCAGCGCGCCGCCAGCGCCTGCCCAGGGCAGCGCCAACCCGATCCGCGTCCTGGTCTGGGGCGAGGTGGAGCCGGGCGACGCCCCGATCACCGATTTCCTGCGCACGAGCGGCTACTGGGCGGTCGGCACCGACGATCCGATGGCGCTCTTCTACGATTTCCTCGATGTACAAATCGGCGTCGACGTCCTGATCATCCGCGCCGGCAGCGAGCAGGACATCCCCGATGCACGCTACACCGGCATCTGGAAGTTCGTGACCCAGGCGGCCGGGACCGTGCTGGTGCTCGACCCGAACCAGACCGGTACGATTCCGCTCTTCGAGGATTTCACCAGCCCCGACCTGACGGTCGACGTGACCAGTCTGAGCGATCCGGGAGCGGTGGGCTCGATCGACGCCCCCACGAGCTGCCCGGCGATCGGCCTCTCCGCCGGCTATTTCCCGGCCATGACCAACAACTCGCCGAGCGCCAGCCTGGGCGGCGGCTGGACCCTGATCGCTTCGCAGGGCGCCAACGCGGCGCTGGCCGTCTCCGAAGTCGGGCGCGGCACGGCCGCCTACCTGGCGAGCGACCTGGCCACCCCCTTCTCCGGCCGCGAGGCCTTCGTGACGCAGCTCTTCAACTGCGTCGGCCGTGAGCCGGCCGCGGTCGACGACGGCACCATCCTGCTCTTCCAGCCCGATCTCGGGGCCTTCATCTCGACCGCCCTGCGCCTGAACGGGCTCGGCGTCAGTCACTTTGCCACCAGCGATCCCGCCGACCTGGTCCGCTCCAACCTGCGCAACTACGCCGCGGTGATCATCGGCCGCGGGCAAGATCCGGCGACCGGGTCCTACCTGACCTACAGTGACGACCTCGTGAGCTACGTGCGCTTCGATCGCGGCACCGTGATCCTCGAGAGCCCCGAAGCGGCTGGCAGCTCCGGCCTCTTCCCGAGCGATGCCTACGGCGACTACTCGCTCTCCTTCACCGGCTCGCTCGCCGGCTCCGGCACCTCGATCGCCACCGATCGCTTCGCCCAGACCCACGAGCTGGCCGCGAGCGACCTGCCTCCCGCGCGCACCAACGTGACCGCGGCCGGAGCCGCCTGGCGCGAGCTGATCGAAGTCACGTCGGGCGGCGACCCGGTGCTGCTCTGGAAGGAGTACTACTCCGGCCACTTCGGCTACCTCGGCTACCGCATCGACGAGTTCCCGGTCGCCAGCGCCAACACCAACTCCAACGAGCTCTTGATCCGGGTCCTGAACCAGGCCATGCGCCCCTTCCGGCCGCTGGAAGACATCGCCTACATGGTGGCCGATGTCGAGCCGACCACCCTGATGGCCGCGATCGAGTCCGAAATCCCCTCGATCGAGAAGAGCACTTTCGTCGACGTCCGCTCGACCAACACCTCGATCGTCACCCTGGGCAAGCACGACGCGGTGGTGGCCTTCTCGTACGAGCCCTGGAACAGCGCATCCTCGGCCGACGGACGCCTGAAGGACTACGTCGACCGTTACGCGCGCGGCACCGTGGTCACTGGCCGCTCCTTCGACAACGGCACGGGCCGCGAGCTGGTGGGCGGCGGCTTCAGCGCCTACAACCCCTTCAACCCCTTGAACGAAGAGAACGTCCAGTACCTCGACAACGCCTCCTCGGCCGACATGGGCCACAACGTGCTCTTCGGCACCACCGTGGGCGAGGTGCTGGCGATCAAGGACCGCTACCGCGCCCGCGTCAACGTGCGCAACAACCCGCCCTTCTATCCCGAGGGGATCGCCCAGTGGGACAACACGCCGACCGATATCTGCACCGATTCGACGCAGACCTTCGCCTTGGGCGCGGGGCTTGCGTTTGACGCCGCGAGCGCTGTCTTGATCGGCGTCGGCATCGAAGAGGGGGTCTCGACCGACTACCAGTTCCTCTCGATCAGCCCCACCGAGAACGGCGGAGAGCCGACCGCGCTCGACTTCGTCCCCTCGCCCTCGGGATCGACCCCCGGCGGCCTCGCCATCGGTGGCGGCTACTACTGGTACGCGGATAGCACAAACAGCACGCTCTACCGTCTGACTGACATCAACCCCACCACCGTCGATCTCTCGGTCGCCGTCGGCTACGCTCCCGGCGACATGGGTTGGGACGGCAGCAACGTGTGGGTGGCTGATCCCGCCAACGACCAGCTGCGCTGGTACGACACCGGTTTCGTGCAGCAAGGAACCCTGTCGCTGGCGACCGGCGCCGCGGCGCTCGACGGTCCCTCGGGTCTCGCGGTCCGCGATGGGGGCTCCGACACACTCTTCGTGGCGGGCCAGCGAGGGACCTACGAGTACAACACAATCATGGTGATCGCCGACCCCACCGGATCGGCCGCAGTGGTCGACAGCTTCCCGGCGGTCGGCTACGACTGCGACGGTCTGGCGATCGAGTCGGGTGAGCGAGGTCCCTGGAGTATCTACAACGGCGCGCCCGCCCCACCCTTCGAAGGCCGCAACAAGGTCTGCCGCTTCTCCGACGATCTGCCCGATCTCAGCGCCCCGGTCGAGCGCTTCCAGCCGATGATCGCCGTCGACACCGCCAACAAGGCGGCCGCCTTCAACTTCTACCCCGGTGAGTCGGACAACGAGCTGCGCGACGGCGCATCCCTCGGCACGGTCTACGAGCTGATGGCCAACGCCCTGCGCCAGGTGTCGATCCATCCCAAGGGCGACGATCCCGAGATCCGCCTCGGCGATCATCCCCAGACGGTGAAGCGCGACGACGTGCTGGCCTTCCACATCTCGCTCTTCAACTCCTCGGCCTCGGCGGTCGGCTTCAACTTCCGCCTGCGGCTGACCACGCCCGGCGGCGGTGAGACCACGGTGCTCCCCTACAACGACCCGGTGTTCTCGATCCCGGCCTGGGAGCGGCGCTCCGGCAAGGTGCTGCTCTACGTGCCCGAGGGCACCACCGAGGGCGCGTGGCGCGCCACCGCCTACACCCGCGACGACGGCTCGACCATCTGGAACGACCACGAGAGCGTCGAGATCGCCGTCAGCGGCGACGTCTCCTTCCCGCCCGGCTACGGCGTCAGCGCCGACGACCGGGGCCGCGAGCCGAGCGAGAACGCCTCGAGTCCGCTCTTGCGCATCGAGCGCCAACTGCTCGCCAAGAGCGGACCCTTGGCTACCGTGCCCGGAAAAGCCGAGATGCGGCGCCTGCGTCGGGCGCTGGAGCGCTCCCGAGAGACCGGCGTGCCCTTCATGACGCTGGTGCTGGACGAGGCTGAGGCCGACTGAGCGGCGGGCTCGAAACCCGCGGCCCGAAGTTCGCTTCCCGGTCCCGGCGATCTCGCCGGGACTGTGGGGTGTGGTGTATCCACAATCGACGCGCTGATAGGTTAGGATGAGGCGGGAGCACGCTCGGACCCTCGCGTAGCGGGAAAGGAGCGCCGTGATGAGACTCCACGCCTTGCGCCGGCCCAGCCCTGCCTTCGCAGCCATGCTCGTGCTCTTTGCGTGCGCCTATGCCGCCCTGCCCCCCGCACACGCCCAGGGCAGCGCCAACCCGATCCGCGTCCTGGTCTGGGGCGAGGTGGAGCCGGGCGACGCCCCGATCACCGATTTCCTGCGCACGAGCGGCTACTGGGCGGTCGGCACCGACGATCCGATGGCGCTCTTCTACGATTTCCTCGATGTACAAATCGGCGTCGACGTCCTGATCATCCGCGCCGGCAGCGAGCAGGACATCCCCGATGCACGCTACACCGGCATCTGGAAGTTCGTGACCCAGGCGGCCGGGACCGTGCTGGTGCTCGACCCGAACCAGACCGGTACGATTCCGCTCTTCGAGGATTTCACCAGCCCCGACCTGACGGTCGACGTGACCAGTCTGAGCGATCCGGGAGCGGTGGGCTCGATCGACGCCCCCACGAGCTGCCCGGCGATCGGCCTCTCCGCCGGCTATTTCCCGGCCATGACCAACAACTCGCCGAGCGCCAGCCTGGGCGGCGGCTGGACCCTGATCGCTTCGCAGGGCGCCAACGCGGCGCTGGCCGTCTCCGAAGTCGGGCGCGGCACGGCCGCCTACCTGGCGAGCGACCTGGCCACCCCCTTCTCCGGCCGCGAGGCCTTCGTGACGCAGCTCTTCAACTGCGTCGGCCGTGAGCCGGCCGCGGTCGACGACGGCACCATCCTGCTCTTCCAGCCCGATCTCGGGGCCTTCATCTCGACCGCCCTGCGCCTGAACGGGCTCGGCGTCAGTCACTTTGCCACCAGCGATCCCGCCGACCTGGTCCGCTCCAACCTGCGCAACTACGCCGCGGTGATCATCGGCCGCGGGCAAGATCCGGCGACCGGGTCCTACCTGACCTACAGTGACGACCTCGTGAGCTACGTGCGCTTCGATCGCGGCACCGTGATCCTCGAGAGCCCCGAAGCGGCTGGCAGCTCCGGCCTCTTCCCGAGCGATGCCTACGGCGACTACTCGCTCTCCTTCACCGGCTCGCTCGCCGGCTCCGGCACCTCGATCGCCACCGATCGCTTCGCCCAGACCCACGAGCTGGCCGCGAGCGACCTGCCTCCCGCGCGCACCAACGTGACCGCGGCCGGAGCCGCCTGGCGCGAGCTGATCGAAGTCACGTCGGGCGGCGACCCGGTGCTGCTCTGGAAGGAGTACTACTCCGGCCACTTCGGCTACCTCGGCTACCGCATCGACGAGTTCCCGGTCGCCAGCGCCAACACCAACTCCAACGAGCTCTTGATCCGGGTCCTGAACCAGGCCATGCGCCCCTTCCGGCCGCTGGAAGACATCGCCTACATGGTGGCCGATGTCGAGCCGACCACCCTGATGGCCGCGATCGAGTCCGAAATCCCCTCGATCGAGAAGAGCACTTTCGTCGACGTCCGCTCGACCAACACCTCGATCGTCACCCTGGGCAAGCACGACGCGGTGGTGGCCTTCTCGTACGAGCCCTGGAACAGCGCATCCTCGGCCGACGGACGCCTGAAGGACTACGTCGACCGTTACGCGCGCGGCACCGTGGTCACTGGCCGCTCCTTCGACAACGGCACGGGCCGCGAGCTGGTGGGCGGCGGCTTCAGCGCCTACAACCCCTTCAACCCCTTGAACGAAGAGAACGTCCAGTACCTCGACAACGCCTCCTCGGCCGACATGGGCCACAACGTGCTCTTCGGCACCACCGTGGGCGAGGTGCTGGCGATCAAGGACCGCTACCGCGCCCGCGTCAACGTGCGCAACAACCCGCCCTTCTATCCCGAGGGGATCGCCCAGTGGGACAACACGCCGACCGATATCTGCACCGATTCGACGCAGACCTTCGCCTTGGGCGCGGGGCTTGCGTTTGACGCCGCGAGCGCTGTCTTGATCGGCGTCGGCATCGAAGAGGGGGTCTCGACCGACTACCAGTTCCTCTCGATCAGCCCCACCGAGAACGGCGGAGAGCCGACCGCGCTCGACTTCGTCCCCTCGCCCTCGGGATCGACCCCCGGCGGCCTCGCCATCGGTGGCGGCTACTACTGGTACGCGGATAGCACAAACAGCACGCTCTACCGTCTGACTGACATCAACCCCACCACCGTCGATCTCTCGGTCGCCGTCGGCTACGCTCCCGGCGACATGGGTTGGGACGGCAGCAACGTGTGGGTGGCTGATCCCGCCAACGACCAGCTGCGCTGGTACGACACCGGTTTCGTGCAGCAAGGAACCCTGTCGCTGGCGACCGGCGCCGCGGCGCTCGACGGTCCCTCGGGTCTCGCGGTCCGCGATGGGGGCTCCGACACACTCTTCGTGGCGGGCCAGCGAGGGACCTACGAGTACAACACAATCATGGTGATCGCCGACCCCACCGGATCGGCCGCAGTGGTCGACAGCTTCCCGGCGGTCGGCTACGACTGCGACGGTCTGGCGATCGAGTCGGGTGAGCGAGGTCCCTGGAGTATCTACAACGGCGCGCCCGCCCCACCCTTCGAAGGCCGCAACAAGGTCTGCCGCTTCTCCGACGATCTGCCCGATCTCAGCGCCCCGGTCGAGCGCTTCCAGCCGATGATCGCCGTCGACACCGCCAACAAGGCGGCCGCCTTCAACTTCTACCCCGGTGAGTCGGACAACGAGCTGCGCGACGGCGCATCCCTCGGCACGGTCTACGAGCTGATGGCCAACGCCCTGCGCCAGGTGTCGATCCATCCCAAGGGCGACGATCCCGAGATCCGCCTCGGCGATCATCCCCAGACGGTGAAGCGCGACGACGTGCTGGCCTTCCACATCTCGCTCTTCAACTCCTCGGCCTCGGCGGTCGGCTTCAACTTCCGCCTGCGGCTGACCACGCCCGGCGGCGGTGAGACCACGGTGCTCCCCTACAACGACCCGGTGTTCTCGATCCCGGCCTGGGAGCGGCGCTCCGGCAAGGTGCTGCTCTACGTGCCCGAGGGCACCACCGAGGGCGCGTGGCGCGCCACCGCCTACACCCGCGACGACGGCTCGACCATCTGGAACGACCACGAGAGCGTCGAGATCGCCGTCAGCGGCGACGTCTCCTTCCCGCCCGGCTACGGCGTCAGCGCCGACGACCGGGGCCGCGAGCCGAGCGAGAACGCCTCGAGTCCGCTCTTGCGCATCGAGCGCCAACTGCTCGCCAAGAGCGGACCCTTGGCTACCGTGCCCGGAAAAGCCGAGATGCGGCGCCTGCGTCGGGCGCTGGAGCGCTCCCGAGAGACCGGCGTGCCCTTCATGACGCTGGTGCTGGGGGAGAGCCAGAAGGAGTAGCCGCGCCGAAGCGATCGAAGCCTCGGAATGCTACAGTGTCGAGAGATGGGCGATCCGATCCGCGGATCGACGCGGCCACCCCCGCGCGCGTCGACGCCCTCTCGTTCAAGGAGCTGATCCGCGAAGGCGCGGAGCGTGGTTGGGTCGCCGATCCGAGCCGATGGTTCGAGTATCGACGGATGCGCAACATCACCGAGCAGACCTACGACGAAGAGAAGGCGATCCAGGTACGCGAGGCCGCGGCAGGATTCGCCCGCGACGCCCGCGACCTGCTCGAAGCGCTCCAAGGGCTGGGTGAGGACCGTTGATCCACCTGGTCCCCCGGCATCACGGCTTGGTGGAGCGCGGAGAGGACTGATCTGGCCCAGTCGCGGCGCCGGATCCAAGGGCCCGCACCAAACCAGCGCATCAAGCAGCGCTGGAAGCCAGGGCGGCGTGCATCTTGTCTTTCAGCACCTTCTGGTTGAAGGGCTTGACCATGTAGTTGCTCACGCCGCTGCGCAGCGCCTCGACCACGCGCTCCTTGCGGGTCTCCACGGTGACCATGATGAAGGGGAGCTGCGCGAATCGGGGATCGGCCCGCACCGCTTTGAGGAAGTCGATCCCGCTCATCACCGGCATGTTCCAGTCGCAGATGACGCAGTCGATCGGCTCGCTCCACAGGATCTTCTGTGCCGCGCTGCCGTCGCCGGCCTCCTTGATGCGTCGATATCCCATGTCGTACAACATCTTGGCGAGGATCTTGCGCATCGGCGGGGCATCGTCCACGATCAAGATATTGAGATCGGCGTCGTTGGTCTCGGTCGCCATGGCGTCCTTCCATCGGGCGGTTCGGCGGTGCTCGCACGGATGCCCGAAACGGCGCCCAGACCGAGATCGACCCGCGTGCCCCCCTTGCAATCCGCACCCCGCGCGCGCCTCACGGAACTGGTGCCGGATCGTCGGGCTCTGCTCTGGGTAATAGTGAGGATCGGATCGAAAGCGCCGGGGATTTAGCTTTCCGTTCAGGGTCGGCGCGCCGTGCTACCGTGACCGGCACCAACGGGGCGACCAGACCATCCGATTCCCCCCGAGTCTCCCGAGATTGGAGTGCATGATGCGCCCTTCGCTACCGGCTCTGGCCCTGATCGGCCTGGCCGTCACCACGGCCCCCGCCGACGAGATCCTCGACGAGCTCGAGCTCGCCATCGAAAAGTACCAGGCCGGCGATGTCGCCGGCTCGCTCGAATCGGTCCAGCTCTCGGAGAGCTGGCTCCTGGAGAAACAGGCAGGCGACCTGAGCTCGGTGTTCGGCCAGCTGCCCGGATGGGAGAGGAAGCCGAGCGAATCGGCCGCCGCGGGAACCGCCTTCCTGGGCGGCGGCGTCACGGCCGGCTGTGAGTACCACAAGGCGCAGGGGCGGATCGAGGTCACAGTGGTCGGCAACAGCCCGATGCTGGCCATGGTCTCGGGCCTGGTCGGCAACGCCATGATGGCCTCGGCCTCCGGATCGAAGATCGTCAAGGTCCACGGAGTCAGGGCGGCCCTCAAGCAGGACGGCTCCGAGTGGGAGCTGATGGTCCCCTATCACAGCAGCGTGCTGGTCACGGTGCGGGCCAACACCAAGAAGGAGGACGCGATCGCCTGCGCGGAAGCGATAGACTGGGATCGAGTCGAGAAGATCTTCGCGGCGCGCTGACCGGCGCCGGAGAATCCGAGGTGAGATGAAGCAGGCGGCCGGGGCTCCTCCCGAAGAGCCGGAAGCGAAGGCGCGGCGCGACGCGGGTCGGGCGCCGGCCGAGGCGGACGCCGAGTCCGCGCTGCAGCGCCTCGAAAGCCTCCAGATCGGCGACTGGGCCGACATCGACCAGGCGCTCGATACGCTGCCGCGGCAGCCCGTCGCGAGCGACACGAGCAGGCTGCTGGATCCGGCGGCCGATCTGCGCGTCGCCTTCGCCACCTTCGACTTCGGCATCGACGGCGTATCGATGGAGATCGCCAAGTACGCCACCTGCCTGGAGAAGCTCAAGCGATCCCACGGTGCCGAGTGCCAGATCCACTGCATCGCGGGCGACTTCTACCCGGCCGCCGACCACGTGCTGCGCTCCCACTGGCGGCGGAGGCGGATCGCGGGGTGCAACGGCTGGGCGAAATGGGGCGACGGACGACTCTTCGATCGGCTCTTCGCGGAACCAATGAAGGAGGGCAGCAGCGCCTCCGGCGAGGTGGCGCGCGCGGTCTGGAGCGAGGCGCTCTCCATCGCGCGGATGCTGAGCGACTACCTGGCGAAGCGCGACGTCGAGCTCCTGGTGACGATCAACGTCCACTCCAATCCCGGCAACCTCTCCTACGCCCTGGCGCTGGTGCTGGCGGCGGAGACCCTCGGCATCCACGTGCTCGATTCCTGCCACGACTTCTACTGGGAAGCGGGCAAGCCGGCCGCCGAGCGCGCCCCGGACGAGCCGCCCGGCCCGCGCGACCATTTCTTCACCAACCACGAGAACCGCCCCTTCTACCGGGTCTTTCGGCGGCTCTTGCCCTGGAATGGCCAGCGCTGGCACCACTTCACGATCAACGGCGTGCAGCGTGACGTCCTGGCCCGCGACCTGGGCCTGGGACCGGATCGGGTCTCGGTGCTGGGCACCTTCGTCGAGCCTTCCTACTTCATCCCCTGCACCAAGCCCCACAAGAAGGAGCTGCGCCAGCGCCTGGCCACCATCCTGGGAGGCGGCGAGCGGGTGATCTCGACGATCTCCGTGCACCGCTTTCGGGATTCGATTCCGCAGTGGATGGAGAAGCAGGAGCCGATCGTCTGCACCTCGTCGGGCGGCGACTCGGTGCTCAACATCATCTACCCCACCGCCCTCCTCTTGCTGCAGCCGACCCGCGTCATCGCCCGCAAGCGGATCGTGCGAGACCTGGAGCTGATCGAAGCTCTGCTCGACTACCGCCCCTTCCGCGCGCTCTTCGAGGAGGTGCCGGAGCTGACCCTCACGCTGCACATCACCGGACCGGTGCCGGTCGAACATCGCGGCGACTTCGAGGCGGTGATCGTCGCTTACATGGCGCTGACCCGCTCCTTGCCGAAGCTGATCGCCCGGCGCATCTTCCTGGCGCTCTCGGCCGGCAAGCTCGGCCACTCGGCGCTCGGCGGGCGCGGCGTATCGAACCTCGAAATCTCCGATCTCTACAAGCTCTCCGACCTGGTGCTGCTGCCCAGCGAGACCGAGGGGCGGGGTCTGCCGATCGTCGAGGCGGCGGCGGCCGGGGTGCCGATCGTCTGCTCCCGCTACCAGCCCGAGGAGGTCTTCAGCGAAGTGGTCGGTGAGGACTTGGACCCGGGCCGGCGAATCGCGATCACGACCTTCCCCGAGGGACGCTTCACCGGCGCCTTTCTGCAAGAGGTCACCGACTCGCTTTTCTTGCAGCAGGGCCTGGCCGGTCGCATGTTGCACAACCGGCGTGTGGTAGCGGAGCGCTTCGGGATGGAGGCGTTGCAGGAGTGCTTCATCCACGGCATGAAAGGAGCGGCCGGTGACCCGCCCTGAGAGCTTCCGCGTCTGCTTCATCGAGGACACCAAGCTGCACGGCGGCACTCAGATCTGGGTGGCGGAGGCCTGCGAGTTCCTGCTGGCGCGGGGGGTCGGGGTGACGCTGCTCACCGCCGAGGCGGGCTGGAATGCGCGCGAGGCGCAGGGCAGCGGCGTGCGGCTGGCCGGCTACGACTACGACGCGGTGGTGGACGAAGGCCCGGCCGAGCGCGAAATCTGGACCGCCGCCCTGGCCGACGCCGACGTGGCGGTGTGCACGGTCCATCCGCCGCGCGGGGGCTTCCACTGCTCGGTGTTCGCCGCGCGCTGCATCGCCGCGGCGGGGCTCGACGTGGTGCTGCTGCCCAAGACCGGGACCATCGTGCCGGAGTACGAGCGGCGTTTCTACCTGCCCGACCCGGCGATTCGCAGCCAGGTGATCGCCATCACCCGTTTCACGCGCGACTGCCTGGTCGAGTCCTATTCCCTTCCCGCCGAGGGAGTGGCGCTGGTCTACCAGGGGACCGAGGTGGCGCGCTACACGCCGAACGCGGCGGGGGCGGCCGAGGCGCGACGCCGCTACCCCCTTCCCGAGGGGGCCGCATTCGTGGTCGGCAACATCGGCTCCTTCGAGGAGCGCAAGGGGCAGGTGGGGCTGCTCGAGGCGATCGCCGAGGCCCGCGGCGAGCTGCCGGGCATCCACCTGATGCTGGTCGGCGACGGCCCCGACGAGGCGCTGCTGCGGGCGCGGGTCGATGCGCTCGAGCTGGGCGCCCACGTCAGCTTCTTCCCCTTCACCCGCGAGCCCGAGCTGGTCTTCGAGCGGATCGACGCGACGGTGCTCTCCAGCACCCGCAAAGAGGGGCTGCCGAACGTGCTGCTGGAGTCGATGTCGATGGGCGTGCCGGTGGTCAGCACCCGGCTGGCCGGGACGCCCGAGGTGGTGGTGGAGGGCGAGACCGGGCTCCTGGTCGAGCCGGGCGAGGTCGGAGCGCTGGCGCGGGCCCTGGTGCGCATGGGCGGCGACGCGGCGGCCCGTGCCCGAATGGGAGCGGCGGGCCGGCGCATGATGGAGCAACGCTTCGACAAGCGCCGCCAGCTCCAGGCCTTCCTGGACCACTACCGGCGAGTGGCGGAGCAGGCTCCTAGCGCCGATCCATGATCCGCCGGTGGATCCCACGGAGCGTGTCGCGCTTGGCCTTCAATCCGTCGCGGTAGTCCTTCAGGTCGGTGTCGGCGATCTCCATGCTGAGATCGGAGAGGTAGGACTCCAGCGCACGGACCAGAGTCTCGGCTTCGTTCGAGTCGAGTTCCAGCTGCATCGGGTTTCCCTCCGGCTGCGTCAGCGTCAAAGCGCCCTCGCCTCTCAAGCTACGTCAATGGGGAGCGGTCGGTTCAATCCGTTCGCTGTCGATGATTCCAGATCACGAATCCGAGCATCAGGACCACCGCCGGAGCTCCGGCCCAGGCCGGCAAGCCGCCGCCGGCCGCCGGGCCGAAACGGGTGTGATCGACGCCGGCGATGATCAGGATGCCGAGGGTCAGGGCGGCGAAGGCGTCGCCGGTGATCAGGCCGGCGGCGTTGAGGATGCCGCCGTGGGTCGCCGCCTCGATCCGGCGCGTGGCGACGAAGCGGGCCGCCGCCCCCAGCATGATGCCGGTGCCGATCACCGAAGGCAGATAGATGCCGACCGCGAAGGCCAGCGAGCTGAGGATCAGTCCCCTGCGCTTGCCGGCCCGCTCGATGCCCACCGCGACCAGGCCCAGCACGGCGCCGGTCGCCACCGGTCCCACCGGGATCTCGGCGTCGAGGAAGAGCGAGGCCAGCACGGTGGAGAAGAAGCTGGCCTGCGGCGCCGGCAGGTCGGAGCTGCCGAGGGTGTAGGCCTGGTGCGCCATCCACAGCGTCAGCGGCACGAAGAGGGCGCCGCCGAGCAGCCCCACGAGCTGCCCATGGAATCCGTCCGACACTCGGAATCCATTGAGCTGCATGGTCTTGTAGTCCTGGCTCGAGTCGTTCGCGGCGCAGATCGCGACGCAGGCCGCGACCACGATCGGCACCAGCAGGACCACCCCCGGCATGCCCGAGAGGCCGATGCCGAGCGCCGTCACGCTGAGCACCAGCATGCCCATGAAGACCGTGCCGCTGACCGGCGAGGCCGAGCTGCCGACCTGCAGCGAGAGCAGCCCGCCGAGCCCCGAGAGCAGCGAGACCAGCACGAAGGAGACCGCCCCGATCACGGCGACCGCCAGCGGCGACGCGCCGGCCATCCCCATCAAGAGGGCCAGCAGGGCCAGTCCCAGCGCCACCGAGGTGCGCAGCAGGCGCTGGATCCCGGGCGCCAGCTCCAGCAGCGACTCGTCGTCGGCCGCCGGCGCGCCCGTGCCCACGCCGGCCCGCCGCGACGCCTCTCGCCCCTCCGCCAGGTAGTGGATCAGGCTGTAGACCACCGCCACCACCATCGCCGCCCCCCCCACCCAGCGGAAGGTGGTCGGCGGCATGTCGTGGGCGGCCGCGTAGCCGGTGGTCAGCGCGTTGACCAGGCCGCCGCCGAACACCAGGGCGGCGGTCGGCAGGGTCAGGAGCGCGCCGATGCCGAGGTAGATCGGAGCCGCCGGCAGCGGCAGCTCGATGCCGAGCCGCCCCAGCGCCGGCAGCCGCGGGTGGAAGCTCAGGGTATGGATCTCCTCTTTCAGCCAGCCGAGCAGCATCGCACCCTGCACCAGGAAGCCCGAGATCAACCCCGCCAGCAGCGAAGGTCTCAGCCGCGGGCGCTCCTCGGGACGCTCGACGGCGGTCTCGATCAGCCGATCGGCGGCCACCGCCTCGGGCGCCGGAAGGCGCGGATCGGTCAGGAAACGGCGCGTCGCGAATCCTACGAAGCCGAAGCCGAGCAGGGCGCCGGAGAGGCTGGCGACGATCAAGAGCGGGACGTCGACCGGCGGCGTCTCGACCCCCTGCTCGAGCGAGATGATCTGCAAGATCGGCGCGGTGAAGACCACCCCTGCGGTGACCGCCGCGCCGGCCGATCCGGTCACCTGGAAAATCGCCAGAAAGCGCTTGAGCCGCGGACCGAGCACCGCCCCCAGCGCCACCCAGCCGAGCAGCACCACCAGCGGGCTCACCCCCGGGGTGATGCCCACCTTGGCCGCCGAGATGACCAGTGCCGCGGAGAGTACGATCGACACCACCAGGCCGAGCGCCATGCCGAGGCGGGTGGCGGAGCGGGTGGCGGCCGCTGCGAGATCGTTCTCCGGGATGGAATCCAATGCGCTCTCCTCTCCGATGCGGGGGCGGGCGCGCCGCCCGCGGCTGCAGGGAATCGATGGGCAGCATACGACGCGGCGCGTTCGAGATCACGCCTTCGGCGCCGCCTCGAAGGGATCAGACCCGAACGAAATAGCGCAGCTTGACGAAGATCTGGCGCAGTTGATCGCCGGGCGCGGCCACTGGTCGTCGAAGCTGCCCGCGTGGCGTCACACCCATGCGACACTGATGTTGGGTTCACCACGAATGCCGAACGGATTGCCGAAGGAGTCGTAGCCCCAGCGCAGAAGCAGTAGATACCGATCGTAGCTACACATCGGCGCCAAGCTCACGCGCATACCGCGCGCCCTCGCCTGGCTCGGCACGCTCGGCCGCGCCGCGATCATGTGCGCCGGCTAGGCCATCCGATGGCCAGCTGATCCGCCGCGACCACCGCGGTCGCGCAGGTGGCCCGGAACTCGGTTGCTCGACTACTACGAATCGTCACCGACCTTCACGAACTCCACGACGTCATGGTCCAACCAGAGCAAGTCCGCGTTTCTCCACAGATCCACATAGAAATAGGCCTCCTCAGCAGAATCTGTGGGTTAGTTGTGGTTCGGGCAGGCCGCCAAGTGTATGAGACAGGGCGACTTCTGCGACTCGGATGCTTCGGTAACCGTATGCCTTTCTGGTGGTCAACTTCGCTTTGTTGTTGAATCCCTCTACGATGCCAGCAGAGATCTCGCCTCGTGCCCTGAACCAGTTGATGATCAGGGGTCTGTGGGCGCGTAGCATTCGCGCGACACGTTTCATGGGATCCATCCGCAGCCCCCGAGAGAACCACTGGTCTTTCTTTGGGAAAGAAGTGTAGTACAGCCCCACCAGACACCAGGGCTCGCGCGACCGCGCAATCGATTGCGCAAGCGATCCATGCTCGCGCGCGACTGCCTTATCCTACGGGGACTTCTCCCGCCTTCAGTTCCTCAAATCCAGTCTGGGAATCCGATGAGCAGCACACGACGTTCGGCAATCGAGCTCTCGCTTTCGGCCTTCGCCGCCGTCTGGCTCGGCACCCCCGGCCATGCCGCGACCCTCGGCCCGGATCTGGAGAAGACCCTGGAGGCGGCCGACGACGATGCGCTCCTGCCGGTGGTGATCCGACTGCCCGATCAGCTCCGAGCGAGCGAGCTCGATGACGCGCTCACCCGCCGCGGGCTGAGAATCGCCGAGCGTCATGGCGAGATCATGCGAGCGCTGCGGTCCCACGCCGCCGCCGCGCAGGCCCCCTACCTGGAGCGGCTGCGCTCGGACCCGGTGCCGGACGAAGTGCAGCGCATCCGCCCGCGCTGGATCGCCAATGTCATCGAGGTCGACGCGACCCCCGCCGGGGTCGCGTTCCTGGCCGAGACGATGGGCGACGCGCAGCTCGAGACGCGCCCGGTGGCGCCGATCCCCCCGCTCCCGGCCAGCCCCCCGCCCGGCGCCCAGAGCAGCGGCCACGACTGGAACCTCGACGCGATCGGCGCACCGGCCCTCTGGGCGATGGGGATCCACGGCGAAGGGACCATCGTCGCCCACCTGGACACCGGCGTCGACGCCGCCCACCCGGCGCTGGCCGAGCGCTGGCGCGGGGCGCAGCCGGGAGTCGAGTGGAGCGAGGCCTGGTTCACCTCGGACGATTCCCAGATCCCCACCGACTCCGGCACCCACGGCACCCACACCATGGGCACCATGACCGGCGCGGTCGAGGGCGACACCGTCGGCGTGGCCCCGGCCGCCCACTGGATCGCCGCCCAGCTCTACTTCTCCGCGCCGCCGGGGGTGAGCCCCTGGGAGGCCTTCGAGTGGTGCGCCGACCCCGACGGCAACCCCCAGACCTACGACGACGTCCCCGACGTGGTGAGCAACTCCTGGGTCTACGTCGCCTACGACTGCGTGCCCTGGGACTCGTACGAGATCGACAACATGGAGGCGATGGGGGCGGTCGCGATCTTCGGAGCCGGCAACGACGGCCCCGGCCCGGAGACGGTCATGCCGCCGGCCAACCGCGCCGACGATGCGCTTACCAACTTCGCGGTGGGGGCGACCTCTATGAGCGGTCAGATCGCCGGCTTCTCGAGCCGTGGGCCGACCCAGTGCGATGTGGACGATTCTCTGAGCTTCAAGCCGGAGGTGGCCGCCCCCGGTGTCTCGGTGCGCTCGACGGTGCCGCGCGGCCGCTATGCCTTCTTCAGCGGTACCTCGATGGCCACACCACACGTCGCCGGCGCGGCGGCGCTGCTGCGGCAGATCGTGCCGGAGCTGAGCGCGGCGCAGGTGAAGCGCACTCTGCTCGAGACCGCCCGCCACCCGCAGGGCCCGGGCCTGGAGGACGATGTCTACGGGCGCGGCATCATCGACGTGGAGGCAGCGGCGCGGGCGCTCTTCGAGAAGTACGCGGTGGTCGGCGGGGCGCGGGTCCGGGTGATCGACGCCGAGAGCGGCGCTCCCATCCCGCGCGCCCGGGTGCTCTTCCGCGAGGCCCACTCGCGGCGCCTCACCGACGCGGCGGGCGAGGCGGTCTTCGAGCTGCTGGCCGGCGACTATACGCTGAGCGTCGTCGAGTTCTCGCACCACGACTCACAGGATCTGCCGCTGAGCGTCGTCGCCGACCAGGAGGCGCAGATCGAGGTCGAGCTGGCGTCGCGCCCCGCCGGCACCCTGAGCGGGCGCTGGACCGATCCGGCCGGGGCGGGAATCGCGGCGCGGCTCGCAATCTACTACGCCGATCCCGAGACCCTGCTGGAGGAGCTCGAAACCGACCTCGACGGCTCCTTCAGCGTCGAGCTGATGGCCGCGAGCTACAGGGTCGACGCGCGGCCCGCGCCGCCGCAGCGCTTCTTCGAGGTGCAGGATGTGGTGGTCGACTCGGCCCAGGTCACCGATCTGAGCCGCGCCGTCGAGGCGGCGGCGGTGCTGCTGGTCGACGCCGACGGCGGCGAGGTGGACTACGAGAGCTACTTCGTGGAGGCGCTGGCCGGCGCAGGCGCCAGCCACAACCACTGGGATCGCGCGCAGCGCGGAGCGGCGGCCGAGGCGACGCAGACGATGCCCTCGAGCAGCGCCGTGGTCTGGTTCTCGGGCGACAGGGCGCAGGGCGCGATGGACGCGGCCGAGGAGCAGGCGCTGATCGCCCACCTGGAGGCGGACGGCAGGCTCTTCCTGACCGGGCGCGACCTGGCACAGAGCCTGGAGGGCGGGGCGCTGCTCCACGATCGCCTGGGGGTCTCGCACCTGGACGACACCAACGAGAACCACGTGCCGCCGCGCGACTTCTCCGAGCTCGGCGCGCTGATTCCGGGTCCGATCTTCACCTCCGGCTTTCTGCCCCCGGTCAACCAGGTGGGCCAGGATGTGCTGGGCGGCGGAGACCCGGCGGCCGACTACGCCGAGATCGAGACCGGGGCCGCCCTGGTCGCGGTCGAGGCTCCGGCGGGCGGCCGCGCGGTGGTCGCCGGCTTCGGCCTCGAGGGGGTGCACTCCGAGCTGCCGGGCGGGGTCACCCGCGCCGAGCTCCTGAGCGCGGTGCTGACCTGGCTGGCCGTGCCGCTGGAGTCGTCCCCCGGCTCACCACCGGCGGCGCCGCGCAGCGCGCAGGCGCTCGGCCATAACCATCCCAATCCCTTCAATCCTCGCACCGTGGTGCCGATCGAGCTGACCCGGCGCGCGGCCGTGCGTCTGAGCGTCTACGATCAACGCGGCACCCTGGTCGCCACCCTGGTCGACGGGGTGCTGGAAGCCGGCCGCCACGCGATCCCCTGGGACGGACGAAACGCCACCGGACGCGCGGTGGCCAGCGGGGTCTACCTCTTGCGGCTGGAGGCGGAGGGGCGGCGGAGCGTGCGCCGGGCGGTGCTTCTGAAATAGTCGTGGGGTTCGCGGTAACGAAGGAGTTGCTCGAGGCGCGGGCGGATACCGAGAGCGAGGAGACCTGATGCCGACCTACCGCTTCAGACATCCCGAAGAAGCGCCACGGAGCGGCTGGTCCGACGGGAACGCAGAGGAGAATCTGCGGGCGCTGCGCAGCGTGTCGGCGTTCTACCAGCGAGTGGCCGGCGCGCATTTCCCGCCCGGAGTGCACCGCTACCGCGGCGTCGATGAGGCCCCTGCCGAAGGGGAGGAATGGCTTGAGGAGCAGGTCCGCGCCTTGCGGCAGAGGCGTCTTGCGGCACAGAACAAGAGCTGACTGTCCCGATTCACCCCTCCCCTTCCGCCCGCGCCCGCACCTTGTGCAGCCGCCCGTAGAGGTTTTTGCGCCGCGGCGCGTGCTCCTCGTAGAGCGGAATCAGCTCCGCCGACCGGCGGCAGAGCGAGGCCACCGTCTCCAGCGCGGTGAGGAACTTGAAGTCGCGCACTCCGTGGTCGAAGCCGCGCAGGAAGAGCTCCAGGGCCAGATCGGGCGCCTGCAGCTCGCGACAGGCCCAGCCGAGCTGGCAGGCCTGCCTGGGGTCGAAGGCGGAGAGCCGCTCCGCGACCAGGGTCGCGGCATCGTCCCGGCGCCCGTGGCCGAGCAGCGCCCGCAGGTAGCTGGACAGAAGGTCGAGGGGCAGCTCCTCTCCCAGCGCCAGCAATGCCTCGGCCTCCTCGATCGCCGTGTCGGCGTCGAGATCGATCCTGCGCAGCCGCCGCAGCTGGCGCCGGGCATGGGCATGGTCGGGATGCTCCGCCAGGTACGACTCGAGCATCGCGCGCGCCCGGTCGGTGCGCTCCTGGCGCTCGTAGAGCCAGGCCAGGTCGAGCTTGCACCAGGGTTGTCGCGGCGCGAGCTCGACCAGGATCGCCTCGGCCTCGTCGAAGCAGCCGACCTGGGTCAGCGTCTTGCCCAGGTAGCGCTGCGCCCACCCGGTCGACTCCAGGGCCAGGCTCTCGCGCAAGAGCGGCTCGGCGCGCGCGTAGTCCTTGACCAGGTAGGCCTCGCGCCCGGCCAGGTAGTGGGCGCGCGCCGACCGCGGAAAGCGCTCCAGCATCAGATCGGCGCCGGCCCGGGCCTCGTTCCAGCGCCGCTCGGCGATCGCCAGCTCCAGCTCCAGCATCCGCGTGCCAATGCCCACCGCGTCCAGCCGCCGCAGCCGCGCCAGTGCCCGCCGCGCCTCGCCCGTGTCGCCCTCGCGCAGCGCCTGTCGCACCGCCCGCTGCAGCACCCGCGCCGGCTCGCTCACGCGCACCGCTCCCGCGCCCGGGGCCCGCCTTTGCTCCGTGCTACCGTATGCACGCGATCCACTTCACCACAGATTGCCATATGTCTCCATCTACGGCCGGCCCCGCCGCCGCTCCGATCCGTCGCTGGATCGAGGTCCGCGCCCACCCCACCGTGGTGCGTCTGAGCAACCTCGACGAGGCGTGGATCACCGAAGCGTACCACCTCACGCGCGACGTCGAGAACCACCTGGAGGCGTTGCGCAAGGTGCTGGCCCGGCCGCAAGGCACCGGCGTCTTCCTGATCGGTCCCTACGGCTCCGGCAAGTCGCACTTCCTTGCCTACTTGACCCGCGCCCTGCGCAGTGCCGCCCTGCGCGATGTTCCGCCGGCGGTCGAGCCTGTGTCGCTGCTCAACTTTCCCGCCGAGCTCGGCCTCGAGCGAATCGTCGGCGACGCACTGGACATCGACCCGGCGCCGGGCGACCGCCGCCCCCTCTGGCGAGCGCTCCAGGCGCGCCATCCCCAGGGCCTGGTGCTGGTGCTCGACGAGCTCTCCGAGTTCCTGCGCTCCAAGCCGGACGCGCGACGCTTCAACGAAGACGTGCGCTTTCTGCAGTTCCTCGGCGAGTGGGCCATGGGCAACCCCTTCTGGATCGTCGCCGCGCTGCAGGAGCAGATCGAGCACACCGGCGAGATCGACCGCGCTCTCTACCGCAAGATCCGCGACCGCTACCCCTTGCGCTTTCTGCTCGGCCCCAGCCACCTGCGCGACCTGATCGGCGCGGCGATCCTGGTGCGCAAGGAGGGCTTCGCGGAGGCGCTCCAGCAAATCGAGGTGCGCCTCGACCAGGCCCTGCCCGGACTGGGCCCCGACGCCGCCGCGCTGCGCCAGATCTATCCCCTGCACCCGGCCACTATCGACTTCCTGGAAGCGATCCGCGACCGCTTTTCGCAAGAGCGTGGAGCCGTCGACTTCGTCTGCGCTCAGCTCGCCGGCCGTCCGGAGCGCGGCATCGCCTCCTTCCTGGATCGGCCCTGGGGCGACTTCATCACTCCGGAGCGGATCGTCGACCACTTCCGCGACCTGCTCGACGTGCAGTCGGAGTTTCTGCCGATCGCGCAGCGCGTGTTTCCGCATTACCGCAAAGAGATGCAGACACTATTTCCGGTCAAGGCACGTGCTGAACTGGCCGAGCGCCTGCTCAAGCTGCTGATTCTCGCTCACCTGACTCCCGATCACGACGCCTTGAGCGCCGAGCAGGCGGCACAATGGCTGATGATCCGCGTCAGCGTCAGCGATCCCGAGAAAAATGTCGCGATCGCGACGGCGCTGCTGGACGAGCTGGCGCAACGCGGGCGTTTCGTGCGCGCCGTCGACGGCAAATTCCGTCTCGACCTGGACGACGACGAGATCGCCGCCCTGGAACGGGCCATCGCCAGTGAACGCGCCGAGCTCGGCGAGGGAGTTCCCACGCTCTTCGCCGAGGTGGTGCCGGAGCTCGCCGCGCGCGCCTATGCGCCCTTCGACCTGCCCTGGGAGGAGTGGCAGAGTCGCCGCTTCCGCTGGCATTTCCACGAGCGACACTTCGCCGTCTACGTCGGCGACAACTCACCTCCCAGGGCGCCGGATCTGGGTTTCGCCCTGTGCATCCGTCCTCCCTGGGGCTCGAGCGAGCCGGCGGCGGGGATCTTCACCCTGGTTCCGGCCGAGGTTCCGCCCGGACCGGAGCTGGCCGAGCTGGCGGTGCTGCGGCGTGTCGGCAGGCGCTCCTGGGCGGCGCCGGCCAGCGAGCGATTGCGAGGACGGATCGAGGAATGCTGCCAGGCGCTCTCGACCCGGGTCCGGCACGCCTATCTGGACGCCCGGCTCAGCGGACCGCGCGGAGACCGGGTCCCGGTGCAGCGCGGCGACGCGACCACCAGCGAGCGCTGGCTGGAGGGACTCGCGGAGCAGATGGCGCGCGCCCTTTTCCCCGCTTTCGAGCGCTTCGCTCCCAAGGAGGGCCCGCTGCCGAAGCACAGCTACATCGAGCTGGCGCGATTCGCCGCCGGCCACGACTTGGTCGAGGAGACCACGAGCGAGGCGGTCTCCGTGGTGCGCGACGGCTACTGGGTGCCGATGGGGCTGCTCGAGCGCAAGGGGACCGGCTACCGCATCCCGACCGGCCTGGAGCGCAACGAGCTGGTGCGCCTGGTCGGCTCGCGGCTCGACATGGAGCCCCCCCCGCAGCAGCTCTACAAGGTGGCGCGGGCGCCGGTCTTCGGCCTGGTCGACGACCAGGTCCATCTGCTGCTGCTCTTCTTGCTCTTCCAGGGTGAGATCGACCTGATCAAGGGCCGCAAGAGCCACGGCGAGCTCTACGAGACCCTGCCGAACCCCTTGCACTACGACCGGGTGGTCGCCGGGCGGGCGCTGCGGCCGGAGGAGCTCGACGAGCTGGGCAGGCTGATGGAGGGGCTGAAGATGCGCCCGCCGGAGCGCTGGACAGTGCTGGCGCAGCGGCGTGCCGCCGAGCGCATCGGCGAGATCGGCCGGCGCACGCGCACCCAGCTCGGGACCTTCGCCGAGCGGCTCGCCAAGGTCGAGGACGGCGCGGTGCTGGCGGCCGAGGTGCGCGCCATGATGAAGGTCTGGGCGGCGCTGGACGAAGGCAGCGATGAGATCGCCGGGCTGCGACACTTTTTGCGGGAGATCGAAGGCGCGGAGCGCTTTCTGGCCCGAATGCGCGAGCTGATGGCGCTGCCGGGGCGCATCGACTCGTTGCTGAGGGAGCGACAGCGTTTTCAGCATCTCTTCGGCCATTGTGTGTTCGCCGAAGGAGTCGATGCGGAGCTGGGCAGTGCGCTGGACGAGCTGGGAGAGGCTCCGGCGATCGCCACGCCGGACGAGCTGGGCCGATGGATCGACCGCGCGGGTGCGCTCTACCGGCGCTACGGCCAGGACTACGCGCGGAGCCACGCCGCCTGGTGGAAGGAGTGGCGCGAGAGAGAGGTGGCCTGGACACCGCCCCCGGTGGCTGGCAGCCGCCACCTGGGACTCGATACCCAGCTCGAGGAGTGGACGGCGACGCGAGCCTGCGCGGCGGAGCTGGCATGCACCGGGCTCTCGGATCTGAGCTTTCGGCCGCTCTGCGGCTGCGACTTCGACGGCCACAAAGCGCCTTTCGCCGAATCGGTGCAGGAGATGGAGCGGCTGCGCGGCGAGATCGAGGAAGCGCTCGGGGGGTTTTTCGCGCGCGGCGAGGCGCGCGAGCGGACCGCGGAACTGGTGCGTGAGGGGATCGACGATCACCCCGAGCTCATCGCCTACGTCGACGGGAATCGACCCTACCCCGGCACCAGCGACTTGAAGCGCTTTGACCGCCACCTGGCGGGACTCGATCTGGTGCACCCGGTCGACGCGGCGGAGCTCAGCCGGCGCCTCGGCGAGCGCACCTGGTCCAAGAAAGCGCTGCAGGACGAGCTGGTGCGCTGGATCGAGCACCTGCCGGGCGAGCGGCTGCGCTTTCACGACCCGCGCTCGGCGAATGAGCGTCTCGAGCTCGTCCGCTGGTGTACCGAGCAGGCGCTGCGTGGCGGAACCGCTCTGCCCACGGGCCTCGAGGGCGAGCCGCTCGCCGAGGTCGCCGAGCTGCTACGACCGGAGTGGGTCGGCCGCCGTGCCCTCGGCCGAATCGACGAGCTGGGGCTGGGCGTCGAGGCCGAGAACCGGATCCTCGACTGGCTGCTGAGCGGCACCCTGGCGCCTCCCGCGCGCGCCAAACGCACGCCCCTGGTCGAGGCGGCCTGCGATCTGGCCCAGCCCGCCGCGGCCGCCACCGCAGGCGCGCGAGTCCGGCTGCTCCAGACCCTCTACCGCCACCACGCGCGCCTCGACCCGCTGGCGGGAGAACGGTGGCTGGAGCATCTCGACGAGGTCGCACAGCGCCCTCTCGACCCAGAGCCACCGCCCCTCACCGAGATCCTGCGCGAGCACCAAGACGCCACCTGGATCGTGGTCGACGCCATGGGCGCGGTGCTCTTCGAGGGTTTGGCCGACCAGCTCGGCGCCTGGTTCCCGGCCTGGCGCGCCGAGCCGCCGGAGAACGGCCTGGCACCGGTGAAGAGCACCACCGACGCCTGGTACCGTGCGCTGATCGACGAAGGTCTGGTCCACACCCTCGAGAAAATCGACTGCATCGACGCCCTGATCCACGAGCGCTTCCCGGAGCTCGACGACCTGGTGCGCCTGGCCGCCGCCGAGCTCGGAATCGCGCTGCGCGGGATCGTGCCGCGCCTCGATCCCGGCCGCCCCCTCCTGCTCTGTGCCGACCACGGCTTTCGCATCCGCCGCGACGGGCGCGGCTTCAGCCACGGCGGGAGCTCCGTCGCGGAGCGCTTGGTGGCGGTGACCTTGTTGCGGCCGCGCTGAGAGGGGAGCGTGGCGGTGCCGGCCAGGCAACGAGCGGCATCGGTCTGCCCCACGGTCGTCCGCGGCGCCTGAACCGGGTCAGAGGGCGGTCCTGGTCCCAACGCGGTCATGCGCGGCGCCTGAGCGAGGTCAGTGCCGGAGATCGGTCGCTTTGCGGTCATCCGCAGCGCCTGAACCGGGTCAGCGGGCGAATCCGGTCGCCTCGCGCTTCCTTGGGGCTCCGTGACCTCGCCATTGCTCCCGCCGCTGGCTGCGCCGCCGGTGGTCCCTGGTTCGTGGCGCGAGAGGGGGCAATGCTGGTGGCGCTGGACACAGGCGCTCGCCCAACCGAGCCCTCCTACCCCTCGGGATTCGAGCGATTGAAGGAGTAGCCGCGCACCACGCCGCGCTCGTCGAAGCGGATCACCAGGTCCTTGGTGGTGGTCTCGCCGAAGAGGCGGTACTCGTAGCGCCCGTAGGTCCAGGTCGGGTCGCCGTCCTCGATGCCGGTGCGCCAAGGTTCGCCGAAGATCACCCGCACCTCGGCCTGGGTGGTGGCGCCGATGCGCAGCGCCTGCGGTTCGGGGTCGGGGAACTCGCGCCCCACCTTGGCGCAGCTCGCGAGGGCGAGCGCCAGCCACGGCGCGACCGCCCGCCGCAACGAGTCTCGATTCATCAGTCACTCCTCCGGTAGAGGGCAGTCGCCGCGCCGTAGCAGAGGACGCCGGTCGCCGCGAAGGCCAGGGCACCCACCGGCACGTAGATCAGGTACATCAGCGCATAGCCGGCGAGCGTGCCGAGCGCGTCGGCGGCCATTCCGGGCGCGACGCGCCGCTCGCTCGCCGAGGCGATCCCGAGCGGGAAGTAGACGCCGAGCAGGAGCCCACCGGGCGCCAACGCCACCAGGCCGTAGAGCTCGCGCAGCCAGGCCTGGCTCTGCTCGAAGGGGATCAGTGCGATTCCGACGAAATGCAGGACGAAGAGGCCCGCGACGAGGGCGGTGCGCGGACCGGCGGCGAGCCAGGAGCGCGGTGCGCGCACCGAGAGCCAGCTGCCCAGCGCGCCGTAGAGCAGGAAGTAGACGATCAGGCGGATGATGGTCAGTAGATCGTCGCCGAAGAATGTGCGCCAGGCGTAGAAGGCGTGGAACTGGATGATCGCGTGCCCCAGACCGACGGCGAAAAAATAGGGGATCGGGTTCCAGCCGGCGCCCCCCCGTGCCCAGCGTGAGAGCAGCACCACCAGTGCCAGCGCCAGCGCCACCGCGCCGCCCGCCACCTCGAGCAGGAGCCGGCGATCCGGATCCGACATCGACACCCAGCCGACAAAGGGGGTGTTGTCGCCGAGCTGGAACTCTACCCAGGCGGGCTCGGGCCGCGGATCCCAGTCGGTGGCGACCTCCGCGGGCAGGGCGGCGGCGCCAACGCGCGCCATCCAGGCATCGAGACCGGCGCGGGTGGGACTGGCGAAGACCGTCAGGTCGTCGAGGGTGCCGGAGCGCAGCACCTGCACCGGCGCCCCCAGCGCTCGCAGCGACTCGAGCACCTGGTAGGGCACCAGGCGGTGGTCGGGACTGTCGCCGGTGCGCGAGAACTCGATGGCCAGCAGGCCGTCGGGCGCCAGCTTCTCGATGCAGGTCGCGAGCGCCTCGCGGGTATAGAGGTAGTGAGGCGTGGTCACCGGCAGCATCGAGTGCGGCGGCTGGTAGCGGCTCGACTCCATGACGATCGCGTCCAGCGGCTCGGTCTGGATCTCGATGGCGTGGCGGCCGTCGGCGATCAGGAAGTCGATGTCCTCGAAGATATGGTCGCAGTCCTGGGGCTGAACGCGGCTGAAGTAACGCGCCGCGGCCGGGTCGCGCTCCACGGCGATGACGCGCTCATCGGGCCGGAAGGGGAGCCGGGTGAAGCTGCGGCCGGAGCCGACGCCGGAGAAGAGCAAGCGCTGGCTAGGCTCGAAGCTGGTGTAAAGCAGGGTGCGCACGATCATCCCGGTGCCCGAGGTGGAGCCGCGCCGGCGCAGCTCCTCGGAGCTCTGGGTTTCGCGCAGGGTGTAGGGACGGAAGAGGTACTGGCGCTTGAGGTTGTACAGGACCAACAGACGCCGGGCGCCGACCGGCACGATGCGTACCTGGCCGTAGCGGCTCCAGCCTTCGTAGACCGGGGAGTACATCTGGTCGAGCAGGCCACGGGTGACGTCGTCGGAGAGATTGCCCTCGGCGCCGATTCCGACCGTCTGCCCCTGCTCCCAGCTCTCCAGCCGCCGCAGTCCCTCGAGGCGCTGCTCCAGGCGCGTCGGAGCGACGGCGAGCAGCAGCAGAGGCAGCACCAGCAGGCTGCGGCGCGGCAGCAAGAGAAAGGCCAGTCCGCTGGCCAGGAGCAGCGCATTGGGGCCGACGTGCACGATCGCCGGCTGGGTCGCCAGGTAGCCGATCACGATGCCGGCCAGGTGCAGCGCCCAGCCCAACCCCACCGCGCGCGCCGAATCGCCGCGCACCCGCTGCAAAGTGCCCGCGAGTGCCATGCCCAGCGCCAGGAACCAGGTGCCGAGCGAGCCGGCGTGGGCCACGCCGGCCCAGGTCAGCGAGGCCAGATCGTTGACCAGGAAGTTGGCGCGCAGCACCGCCCAGAGAAAGACCAGCAGCGCCGCCCCCGCGACCCGCAAGGGCCAGGCACCGAGCGCCGGCCCCGGCCATACGCGAGCCAGTGCCGCCCCCAACCCCATCAGCGCCAGCGCCAGGGGGTAGAGGAAAAGCACCAGCGATTGGATCAGCGCGCCGTGGTGGGTGAGCGTGATCGAGAACTCGAGCGAGAGCGGCAGATGCAGAAGCCCCAGCGCCAGTCCGATGTGGAACAGGGTCTGGTGACTTCGCCCGCGGCTCGGGGCATACCCCCCAGCGGTCGCGCTGCTACCTGATTTCATGGCCGCTCATTCTACGGATTTGTTCGAATTGAGTGGTAGACGTCAGTCGATATGGAGCATATCGTTAGAGAAATCGGTGTTTGGAGTTGCCGGGCCGGCGTATGGCAAGCGCGAGATGTGCCGCCAGGAAGCGCAGGGCGGACTCCTAACCGCGAGGAAGGCTGGAGAAGACCCCATGATCCTCCGTCCATTGTCACTGGTCGCCGTGCTCGTGCTCCCCACGCTCGCCTTCGGCGCGCGGGATCTTCGCTTCCCGCTCACCGTTCAGCGGGTCATGGACCGCCTCGACACCAACTCGGATCAGGTGTTGGACGCCACCGAGTACCAGCGCATTACACGTGGCTCGATCAAGTTCGAAAAGGCCGATCTCGACGCCAACGGCTCCATCTCGATGGTGGAGCTCGAGTCGCTGCTGATCGACACGTCGCCGCTGACCGGCGGTCTCGATCCGATCGTGCACACACCCGTGCAGGCCTACCTGCCCGGCGACAGCGCCCAGACCTTCCGGCCACCGGTCTCCACGGAGTGGCCGAAGCCGGGTCCGGTTCAAGACCAGACCGAAGAAGCGCAGCAGACCGACGAAGTCCCCGAAGCGTAGCCGCACCAAAGTGCGCGCTCGTTTCGGCTCTGCCGGGCGCATCGCTGGAGCGATGCTCGCCCTGTCGGTGTGGACGGGCGCGGGCTGTACGGGGGACGCAGGTAGCGGGGGCGAAGCGGTGGAGCGCCGCCCCAACGTCATCCTGATTTCGATCGACGGCCTGCGTTACGACCGTACCAGCCTGGCGGGCAATCCGAACGATCCCACTCCCTCGTTGGTCGCGTTTGCCCAGAACGCGATCCAGTTTCCACTGGCCTTCAGCCAGTCGAACGAGTCCCTGCTCTCCCACGCCGCCCTGCTGACGGGTCGCTACGCGTCGGAGATCTCGCGCCCCAACTACGAGACCTTCATCGTCGACGACGGTGAGCTAGTGCTGCCCGAGATCCTGCGACGCTACGGCTACCGCACCGGCGCCTTCGTCGGCGGCGGCCACGTCAAGGGGGTGTTCGGCTTCGCCCAGGGCTTCGACCTCTTCTGGGAGACCGAGGCTCCCTTCGGGTCGCTGCGAGAGGCGACCTTGGCGGCGATGAACTGGATCGACGAGATCCCGATCGGCCAACCCTTCTTCGCCTTCGTGCACGGCTACGACTGCCACCGTCCATACCTGCACCAGGGGATCTTCCACCATCCCTTCGGGCAGACCTATCGCGGCGTCGCCGACACCATCGCGCACGACCGCAACGCCACCGAGCGGATCTACGGCGGCACATACTACCCGGGCCTCGACTTCCCGCGCATCTGGCACGCGGTGGGCGAGAAGATGCTCGACCCGCGCATCTATCAGACCGATCCGCAGGCCTTCGAGTCACTGGCCCGAGGCGCCCCGCAGAAGCTCTCCGACGAGGATCTCGGGCATATCTTCGACCACTACGATTCGGGCGCCTTCGCGGCCGATACCTACGTCGGCTTCTTCCTGGAGTGGCTCGAGTACAGCGGTGCGCTGAACAACTCGATCGTGGTGATCACCTCGGACCACGGCGAGGATCTGCAGACCCACGGCTTCACCAACCACCGCGCGGTGCTCTTCGATTCGACCACACGGGTTCCGCTGCTGCTCGGCGGCGGCGCTCTGCCCCGCGACTGGCGCGGCACGATCAACCGCGAGCTGGTGTCGGCGATCGACGTGCTGCCGACCATCTGCGAAGCGGTCGACGTGCGCGGGCCGGCCAGTCAACGCGGCCGCAGCCTGTGGCGCGATCCGAGCGCGGCCAGCGCGGAGCCGCCCACGGTGTTTCAGGAGGGGGTGCTGGGGCAGGTGTCAGCGCGCACCACGGAGCACCGCCTGGTGTTCGCCGGTCCCTCGCTGATGGAGTCCGACTACTTGCTGCAGCTGGTGCGGGAGCCGTCCGCCTGTGAGCGAATCTCCCTATTCCACAGCGCCGAGGATCCGCACGAGCAGCGCGACATCGCCAACATCGAGCCGGAGCTGACCGAGGAGATTCGCCGCCAGCTCGTGGAATGGCGGCTCGGCCTGGAGCTGAGCGCTGATCCCGGCGCCGAACCCCCGGCGGAGGTGCGCGAAGCGCTGCGCGAGCGCGGGTACTGGTAGCGCACCGACCGCCTTCGTCCTGCTCGAGCGGATTCGCCCGCAAAAAGGCGCGACCCCCGGGGCGACCATCTCGATTACAATTGGCCTTCAGGGCTGAGAGTCGGGATTCCTTCTCCACAGAAGAGGAGGCGCCATGGGGTGCTTCGAACAGTCCCGCCGGACCGAAAGTCCCGCGGCGATCCGAATCGGCGCCTGCGCCGCCGCCTGCGCCTGGATACTGGGCTCCTCCGCGCCGGCCGCCAATCTGAACGAGACCATCGTAGCGGCCCAGGGGGCGGTGGGCTACCTCGAGGCGGCGTTGATCGATCCGCCGGAGAGCGGAGGCGATCGCTGGGGGGTCTTCGAGGGCTTCGAGATCGGCGGCGACGGCTTCGTGGGCGGATGGGAGCTGCCGGGCAGCTACGCCGCCGCCGGCCGCGCGCTGCTGCAGGCCTACGTGCTGGCCGGCGACCCGGACCTCTTCGACGAGGCCGAGGCGGTGGCCGCCTACCTGCTCGACAACCAGAACCGGGCCGTGACCTACCTGACCGACTGGGGTTTCGCCCCCGGCGGTGTGCTGGTGGTCGAGGGGGGCAATCCCACCTTCTACACCGCCCACCAGGCACGGGTCGCCCTCTTCCTGGTCGAGATGTACGGCGCGACCCTCGACCCGACCTATCTCGACGCCGCCAGCGACATCGCAGCCTTCGCATCGGCCGAGATGCTTTCCGACGAGATCGGCACGCCGAACGAGGGGGGCTATGTCTACACCCAGGACATCTCGCGCCTGGTCTGGCCCTGGATGTTCGTGGTCGGCTACTCGGAGGCCGAGATGGCCTTGGCGCTCTCGCGACTGGAACCGCACGGGCTGCGGGCCGAGGATTGGGCCGAGCTGCTGACGGTGGCCGACCATCTCGATTCGGTGCAGCAGGATGCGGACGGGGGAATCTACTGGACCAACCGCGACCTCGACCGCAACCCGCTGGGAAGCGACGCGCGCGCCGGGATCGCCGCGGCGCCGCTGCGCGAGGCGGGGTTGCGCGGCGCGGCGGGCGAGGTCGACGCCTGGCTCGAAGCGCAGCAAGCGCTGGACGGCGGCTTCTACAGTCCCCAGCCGCTGATCGATTCGAGCGACCTGACGCGTGAGAACGCCTACGCCGTTCGCGCGCTGCTCGACGCCGGCTACGATCCGGACGGCGGCGTGCTCGACCTGGCCACCGATTGGCTGGTCGCCGCACAGCTCCCGGACGGCTCCTTCCCGATCCTGGGCGGAGACTTCGCGGGCGACGACGACGCGAGCTCGGCCGCCGCGCTGGCGATCATGGCGGCGCTCGGCGGCGGATGCGCGGTGACACCGCTGGTGGAGGAGGGCTACGAAGTGGCGCAGGGCGGCACGGTGGAGTTCACCGCGACGCTGTGGAACCACGGCCCCTTCCAGGCGTCGACCCAGGCCTGGTACGAGGTGGTGCTCCCGAACGACAGCGCGGTGACGATCGGTCCGGCCCCGGTTCTGATCGGCGCGCGCAGCAGCGTCGTGGCGCCGGTCGCGGTGCCGATCCCGCTCGGCGCGCCGCTCGGCGACTACTTCCTGCGCCTGCACTGCGGCAGTTTGGCACCGCTCGCCGTCGACGATCGGGACGTGTTCCGCTTCCAAGTCATCTCTCCCTGATTCAGCACCCCGTCGACCGTCTCGGTTCGGCGAGGCGGCGGCCCCGTCGCTGGTCCAATCCCGCGCGCATGGGCTGCTCCGCGCCACACGCGGGATTGAGCTGCCGCGAAGCGGCCAGCCCCATTCCCGCCCGCATGGGCTGCTCCGCGCCACACGCGGGATTGAGCTGCCGCGAAGCGGCCAGCC
>CAZBBK010000016.1:63530-86410 GCA_964490075.1 uncultured Gemmatimonadota bacterium
CCGCATGGGCTGCTCCGCGCCACACGCGGGATTGAGCTGCCGCGAAGCGGCCAGCTCCAATCCCGCTCGCATGGGCTGCTCCGCAGCCCATGCGCAGTTATGATTGCGGGTGAGCCCGATCCGTAGGGTCACGTGCACACCTCACAAGGGAGGCGAAGATGCCCCGCCGCATGAACCTTGGACCAAGCGTCGCGCTGACGACGATCGCCCTGGTGCTCACCCCCGCCGCGCAGGCCGCGACCATCAGCGAGACGATTCAGGCCGGCCGGGCGGCCGCCGATAACCTGGAGATCGCGCTGATCGACCCGGTGGAGAGCGGCGCCGATCGGTGGGGAGTCTTCGAGGGCTTCGAGATCGGCAGCGACGGCTTCGTGGGCGGGTTCGAGCTACCCGGCAGCTACGCGGCAGCCGGCCGGGCGCTGCTGCGCGCCTACCGGATGGGCGGCGATTTGGAGTACTTCGACGAGGCCGAGGCGGTGGCCGCCTACCTGCTCGACAACCAGAATCGAGCCGTGACCTACCTGACCGACTGGGGATTCGCCCCAGGCGGCGTGCTGGTGGTCGAGGGCGGGAACCCGACCTTCTACACCGCACACCAGGCGCGCGTGGCCCTCTTCCTGGTGGAGATGTACGGCGAGACCCTCGATTCGAGCTACCTCGATGCGGCCAGCGACATCGCCGCCTTCGCGTCCGCCGAGCTGCTCTCGGAGGAGGCCGGCACGCCGAACGAGGGCGGCTACGTCTACACCCAGGACATCTCGCGCCTGCTCTGGCCCTGGATGTTCGTGGTCGGCTACTCCGAGGCCGAGATGGCGTGCGCGCTCTCGCGCCTGGAGCCGCACGGGCTGCGCAGCGAGGACTGGCCGGAGCTGCTGACGGTCGGCGAGCACCTCGACACGCTGCAGCAGGATCCCGACGGCGGTCTCTACTGGACCAACCGCGACGTCGATCGCACCCCTCTGGGCACCGACGCTCGCGCCTCGATCGCCTCGATGCCTCTGCGCGAGTCGGGACGCTGGGTGGCCGGTCGCGAAGCCACCGATTGGCTGGAGGTGCAGCAGGCCGTGGACGGGGGCTTCTTCAGCCCGCATCCGGTGCTGAGCTCGAGCGATCTGACCCGCGAGAACGCCTACGCGATTCGAGCGCTGGTCGACGCCGGCTACGATCCCGACGCCGGGGTGCTCGACCTGGCGACCGACTGGCTGGTCGGCGCCCAGTTCCTAGACGGCTCCTTCCCCAAGGTGCTGGGAGACCTGGAGGGCGACGACGACGCCACCTCAGCCGCGGCGCTGGCGCTGAGCAGCTGCCTTGGGCTGGTGTGCACGGTCGATCCCGCGCTCGATCCCGGCGAAACGGTGGCCCCTGGCGAAACGGTCTGGGCGACGGTGACACTGCGCAACAACGGACCTGGGCCGATCACGGTCGACCTCTGGCACGACATCGTGCGCCCCGGGGGCACGGTCGTCGAGCGCCCGCCCGAGGCGGTGACGCTGGGCTCGCGGCGCAGCCGAACGCGGCTCTTGAGCGAGACCATTCCCTGGGTCGCTCCAGAGGGCGAGCACGTGGTGCGCGGCTACTGCGGCGCCGCCTCACCGCTCGAGGTCATCGACCGCGACAGCTTCCGCTTCCAGGTGGTCGCTCCCTGAGGGACCAGCGCCCGCGCCCAGGTCGATCACCCAGGCCGCATCGAGGCGAGCGACGATCGGCCCGGTGAGATCGACGTGCAGGGCGGCTCGGTCGATCACCGGGCCGTCCGAGGTGGCCACCGGCCAGCCGCTCGCCACGGCGTCATGATCGGCCGAGGCCACCAGCTCCACGCGGCACCCCAGCTTTCGCAAGAGCGCCGCCACCCGGCCGCTGTTCGACACCGGAGAATCGAGCAGCCAGAGCACCTCGCGGGCCGGCGCCAGGGCGCCGCGCAGCAGGGTCAACGCCGGGTTCGATTCGTCGATCAGACGGTAGCTGCCGTGCACGCCGGAGAGATCGCGCAGCAACGAGTCGCTGCCGCGCAGCAGCAGCCCCCCCGAGAGGGCCGCCTCGATGGTGACCAGCACGTTGAAGCCGTCGACCACTACCGGGCGCCCGTCGGCGGCGACCCGCGTGCCCTTGCGCTCGGCGGCGCGCGCCGCGGCGCAGACCGAACGCCCCAGGGCATCGCGCTGGCGCTTGTGGAGCTGGAAGCGGTTGCCGACCAGGGTCAGCGCCGCGGAGGCCGAGTAGCCGCGCGCCAGCAGCCAGCCGTAGTCGTGGCCAGCACGGCGCAGCAGCGGCAGGCGATTCCGCGCGAAGAGCTGCCGATCGCGGGGATGAGGCCCGCGATGGCGGCGGCGATCGGGCATGGGACGGCTCCGGGGTCCCGGCAAGGTCGCCGGGACCCGGCTTCGGGCTTTGGGACCGGAAATCGGACATCCAGGGCGGAGGACCGCGTTGGTACCCCGACTACTGAGGCGTGACCTCACCCACTTTTCCGGAGATCGCCAGGGCCCATCCTTGAGCATCACCCATCTCGACCTGGCGTGCCCAGACCCGCACGCCCCAGGTGCCGGCCTCGGGCGCCAGGCGGTGCACCTGCTCGATGTTGTTCTTGGCGTCGCGCCGCGGTCCCGGCTCCGACTGGCCGCCGGCGAAGCGGTTGCCGGAGTAGATGGTCCCGTCCGGAGCCTGAACGAAGAGGTCGAGGTCGTTGACCGGCGCGTAGGAGGCGTTGACCGAGGCCGGGTAGTCGGTGAAGGCCATGGTGATCCGCAGCGGCTCTCCGGTCGATACCTCGACCGCGAAATCCTGGTACTGCGCGGTGGCCAGACCCTCGACGTGGCGCCGGTCGAGGACCCACAGATCCCGCGGGTCGCCGGCCAGGTAGAGCGACTCATCGAGCTCGATCCGACCCCAGCCCTCGGTGTCGTTGGGGTAGCCGGAGACGCCGCTCATGTCCTGCGCGCCGTTGACCAGCACCGCCCGCACCAGGGCCCCCGAGGGCGCGAAGGCGTCGGCCGGATCGGCGCTTCCGGTCGGCCAGTAGCCGTCGGAGAAGTACTGCTGGATCAGCGCGACCGCGCCGGCCACCGCCGGGCTCGCCATCGAGGTGCCGCTCATCGAGCGGGTGCCGCAGTCGCTCTTGCTCCTGGCACTGATGATCGAGCAGCCTGGCGCCGCCACGTCGGGCTTGCGGCGGCCGTCCTTGGTCGGTCCCTTGCCCCCGGTGCACCAGCGATGCTGGTTGGGCGCCGGATCGCTGCCCCCCACCGCCAGCACGTTCTTGGCGTTTTCGGGGGTCTTGAGGCGGCTCATGTTGGTCTCGGCGAAGCAGACCACGTTCTCTTCGAGCGAATAGGAGACGTTGTCGATCTGCTGGCAGTGAGCGGTGTACTTGGTGGTCCAGTCGTTGCCCCAGGAGTTGGTGTGCGCGGCGGCGCCGTCCTGCCAGGCGTAGAAGAGGTATTCGTCGAGATTCGAGGAATTGACCAGGTTCATGAAGGCGTGGCTGAGACGGGCGCGGAATGCATGACCGGTCTGATCGCCGAAACCTCCGCCGTAGCCGACCGCGTCCCCAGCCGCCGTGGCGGCGGTGTGGGTGCCGTGGGAGTCGGTGCCGTAGGCGCCCCGGTAGGCGACGATCTTGCGGTGGTCGGGACCGGGCTCGACCACGTCCTCGAAGGCGCAGTGGTTGCGATCGAGCTTGCCGTCGATGTGTCCGATGATGCGGCCCTCTCCGGTCAGTCCGGCCTCCCAGATCGCCACGTTGTCCTGCTCGTTGGTCTGGATCACCCAGCGGGTCTTGGAGTTGCGCTGCTGATTGCCGAACGCCGGGGCGATCCACTGCACCGCATCGAGGCCCGCGATCGATCGGATGGCCGCGAGCGCGGCGCGGACCTGGAGGCCGTCGCCGGTCGCCACCCGCGCGCGCAGCTCCGCGGGCGGAACGTGGCGCGACTCGATCTCCGCCCCCAGCTTCTCGAGACGCGGCGCCAGCGCGTCGAAGTCGGCGCCCGGGAAGAGGCGGATCGAGAGCGGGACGTCTTCGGGGTCGTGGCCGAGAGCCGCGGCCCAGTGCTCGATTTCGTCGTCGATCTTCCAGGCCGGTGCAAAGGCCCCGATCCAACGGGTCCCGGCGCGCGCTGCGAGAGCGCGGGCCTGGCCTCCGGTGCCCCGCACCACCAGCGCGTGCATCGGCAGGTAGTCCAGGACCTCGACGCCGAGCGCGCGCAAATGCCGGTGGTCGCCCGCGTGCAAAGCACGGTCGAGCTGAACGACGAAAACACCCTGCGCCGCCTCTTCGGGCAGCGCGGCGGATGGCGAGACCTCCATGGGATCGAAGACGGCCGAGCTCAGGAGCAAGAGGCGATCGTCGGGGCGATCGATCGTCGCCAGGTCGTAAGCCGGCGCCTGGCCCGACACGGCCAGGAGCAGCGCGAACATGGCGCCGGCGAAGGGCAGAGCGCAGTCGACGGATCGACGCATGGGGGACCTCCACGAATTCGGGACGGGGGGGAACGCGGGATGACTCCGCGAGCAGTCCCCTCCAAGCTATCCTCGTTTTCCGCAACTCATCGCGTGAATCCGACCGGCGAGATGCCGGACCGAGACGACGCGCGACGTCGAAAGGGCCGCATGCCGCGAGCCAGCGACCGGATCTTCGACCACACGCCGCGGCGTCTGCTCCGCAAGCGGATCTCGCGCCTGGAGACCGGATTCGGGGCGCTTGCGTTGCTCGTGCTGGCGGCGATCGGGGGATGGATCGGCGCCCAGCGGGAGCGCTTCGATCCGGGTGAGCGCGACCTGTCTCCGGAGCTCGAGCAGCGCTCCGAGAGCGGGCCGATCCGCCTGCACCCGCGGGCCCTCGAGCGCCTGGAGGGCCGGGACGCGCCGAGCACGGCCGCGAGCGAGCTGGGGGTGTTTCCGGCGGCCCTGCTGGCGGAGGGCTGGCAGGTCGAGGGACGGGTCGAAAGCTGGGGCCGCGACGATCTCTACCAGAAGATCAACGGCGCGGCGGAGCAATTCCTGCGTCATGGCTTTCGGTCGCTCGACGAGGTCACGCTGGTCAGAGACCAGAATCGACTCAGCGTCGAGCTTTACGACCAGGGGGACGCCGCCGGGGCATTCGGCATCTTCGGCGTCGAGCGCCGGCCCGGGCGGGAGATCGAGGACGCCGAGGGCTTGCACCTGAGCGCCACGCCGATCGGCTTGATCGCACTGATCGGCAGCCACTTCGTCAAGATCCACGGCGACTCGGCGAGCGCAGAGCTGCGCGACAAGGCGCGAGGGGTCGCGCATGACCTGGCGCGGGCGCTGCCTCGTGGCGCGCCGGGAGACGAAGGGCTGGCGCTGCTGGCCGGCGGACTGGGGACGCCGCTGGAGCAGGTCCGCTACCAGCCCGACAAGGTCTTTCACTTCGAGTTCCTGCGCGACTTCTGGTTCGCCGAGGTCGACAGCCCGACGCGGATCTTCGTGCACGCCGCGGCCGACAGCGCGGCCGCCGCGCGGCTTTTCGAGAGGATCTTGGCGGAGCAGCGCCAGGAGTACCGAGTGGTCGAGGCGGCCGGCGGCGACGCCCTGCTGCAACACCGCTTTCTCGGCACCAGCTTTGTTCTGAGGCGGGAAGGTCCGATCCTCTACGGTGTCGAGCGCGGCGCCGATGCCGCCCGCGCCCGGCTCCACGCCGACCGCCTGCAGGAGGTGCTGCGCCATGCGCCCTGACCCTCGAGGCCCCGATGGGCACTACCGGCCTCGGCCCATGACCCGCCGCGCCTTCGTCGGGCGCCTGGCGAGCGCGCTGGGAATCGGCTCGGGCGCGACCTACCTGGCGCACGCGCCCGAGCACTGGCCGCTGGCCCTGGCCGATTCCACCGGGACGCGGAGACGCCGCGCCTCCCCCGCCGCGCGTCTTCCGGACTTCTCGGTCGCGGCTCCCCGGGGCGCACCGGCGGTCGCCGTGGGTCGCGGCACGACGGTCGCCGAGCGCCTGCGCAAGGCGCTCGATGCGCTCGGCGGGCTCAGCCACTTCGTGGTGCCCGGCGACATCGTCCTCATCAAGCCCAACGTCGGCTTCGACCGGGCGCCGATTCTGGGAGCGACCACTGGACCCGAAATCCTCGAGGCCTTGGTGCGCATGCTGCGGGTCGAGTGTCGGGCCCAGGAGGTCCGCGTGGCCGACAATCCGATCGAGTCGCCCGCCGACTGTTTCCACAAGAGCGGCGTGCGACGCGCGGTCGAGCGCGCCGGCGGGCGCGTGCTGCTGCCCGATCCCAACGCTTTTCGCCCGGTCGAGACACCGGGCGCCACGCTGATCGAGCGTTGGCCGATCTTCCTGCGGCCGATCACCAACGTCGACAAGATCATCGGCGTCGCTCCGGCGAAGGACCACAACCTATGCGCCGCATCGATGGGACTGAAGAACTGGTACGGACTCCTGGGAGGACGCCGCAACCTCTTCCACCAGAACATCCACGAGCTCGTCTCCGACCTCGCGCTCGCGTTTCGCCCCACCCTGAGCGTGATCGACGGCGGCCGCATCCTGATGCGCGGCGGTCCCACCGGCGGCGATCCCGGTGACGTCCACAGCGGCGACAGCGTGGTGGTCGGCGTCGATCCGGTGGCCACCGATGCCTGGTGCTACCGCCACCTGCTCGGGCGCCGGACCCCGGCGCCCCGCTACCTCGATCTCGCCGAGAGCAAGGGCGCCGGTCGCGTCGACTTCCGCGGGCTGGTCGGGGAGATCGCGTGACCCTTCCGCCACCCGAGCCGGGCCGGCTGCGGCGCGCGCTGCGCAGCACCAACATCCGCATCGCCTGGCAGGCCTTCTTCCTCGCGGCCTTCCTGCTCGCCGCCTGGGCCACCTGGACCACCCGCCTCGCGGGCTATCCGGTATCGCGCCTGCTCGAGATGGATCCCCTGGTCGGTCTAGCGACCGCCCTATCGACCGGCCACCTCTACCGTCACCTCGGCTGGGGAATCCTGGTCCTCGCCCTCACGCTGATCTTCGGCCGGGCCTTCTGCAACTGGATCTGCCCCTTCGGAACCCTGCATCAGCTGGCCGGCTGGCTGTTCAATATTCTGTCGCGCAAGGAGCGCTGGCAATCGAATCGTTACCGATCGATCTACTCGTGGAAGTACCCGCTCTTGGTCGCGCTGCTGCTGCTCTCGGCTCTTGGTGCTTTGCAGATCGGCCTCCTGGATCCGCTTTCACTGCTCACGCGAAGTGTCGCCACCGCACTGGCGCCCGCCGCCGATCTCTTGCTCGATGGTCTGAGCACCGGACTGTGCGCGCTGGGGCTCGAAACGCCGCGCATCGAGGCCGCCAAGTTTGCTCCCGCCGCGGACCGGCGGGTGTTCTTCGGGGCGTTCTGGATCGGCGCCATTCTGCTCGTGCTGCTGGGAATGAACCTGGCGATTCCACGCTTTTTCTGTCGCGTTCTGTGTCCGCTCGGAGCGCTGCTCGGCTGGCTGTCGCGCTTCAGCCTGATGCGCATCAACCGCGACGTGAGCCGCTGTACCGACTGCAACCTGTGCCTGAGCCGCTGCGAGGGAGCGGCCGATCCGCAGGGCGCCTTGCGGGCGAGCGAGTGTTTCGTGTGCATGAACTGCGTCGACGACTGCCCCGAGGATGCGCTCTCCTTCACCCTCTTCGGGCAGGATGCGGATCAGGTCCGGCCGTTGCCGGATGTCGGTCGCAGAAAGGTGGTGTTCGCGGGCCTGGCCGCGCTCTGCGCCGCCCCCTTTCTGAAGTCGCATGCCCCGCGCGGCGGGCGCGGCTCCGCGCCGAAACTGATCAGACCTCCAGGCTCGGTGGACGAGCGCGACTTCCTGGCCAAGTGCATCAAGTGCGATCAGTGCATCAATGTCTGCCCGACAAATGTGTTGCAACCGGCCGGATCGGCCGAATCGGGGATCGAGGGGATCTGGACGCCGCTGATGAACTTCAACATCGGCCACTGCCAGCTCAAGTGCAATCTGTGCAGCGAGGTCTGTCCGACCGGAGCGATCCGCCGCATCAGCGTGGCCGAGAAGCTGGGACGGGGAGCCCACCGAGAGCAGGGGCCGATCCGCCTCGGCACCGCGTTCTACGATCTGGGGCGCTGCCTGCCCCACGCCATGGAGATCCCTTGCGTGGTCTGCGAAGAGGTCTGTCCGGTCGCCCCCAAGGCGATCCAGACCGACGACCAGGAGATCCGCAATATCTTCGGCGAGATGGTGGTGCTGCAGAAGCCCTTCATCGTGCCCGAGCTCTGCATCGGCTGCGGCATCTGCCAGCGCGAATGCCCCGTGACCGACTCACCCGCGGTCTACGTGACCGCGATCGGCGAAACCCGCGCCGCGCACCCCGGCCTGCTGGCCGGGCAACGCGCCGGCACATCCTGACGGAAGAACAAGTTACGATGTCATCTTCATCGAGACGCCATTTTCTGAAGTCGGCGGCTTGTGCGACCGCCGCCGTCGCCAGCGGCGCATCGGCCGCTCCGGAGCAAACCCTCGAAGCGAGCACTCCGCCCGCCGCACCCACCGTGCCACGACGCCCGCTGGGCCGCACCGGGGAGTCGGTGCCGATTCTCAACATGGGCGGCGCGCTGGAGTTCGATCCGGTCTACGACAAGCTGCTGCACCGGGCCCTCGCCGAGGGCATCGACTACTTCGACACCGCCCGGGTCTACGCCGGCGGCCGATCCCACCGCGGCATCGCCAAGTTCCTGAAGCAGACCGCGATGCGCGACAAGATCTGGATCACCTCGAAGGAGATGCCGGAAAAGCCCTCGATCGAGGCCTACGGGAAGGGCCTCGAGCGCTGCCTGCGGGAGCTAGAGCTCGACCACCTCGACCTATTCCTGATGCACTCGGTCGACGATCCGGCCCTGCTCGCGCCCGAGTTCGTCGCCATGGGCGAGAGCATGAAGCGCGCCGCCAAGACCCGCTTCTTCGGCTTCTCGGCCCACGGCGAGCGGCTCGTGGAGCTGCTCGACACCGCGGCGCGAGTCGGCGGCTTCGATGTCATCATGTTCCGCTACAGCTTCGCCCAGTACGGCGACCTGGAGCTCAACCGCGCCATCGACGCCTGCGTCGCGGCAGGCATCGGACTGATCGCCATGAAGGTCCAGCAGTCGATTCCCGATCAGCAGGAGAAGGTGACCGAGCTCTCATCGGAGCAGTTCACACTCGGCCAGGCCAAGCTCAAGGCGGTGTGGGCGGACCAGCGCATCAGCTCGATCTGCTCCCACATGGACAGCACCGCCGGGCTGGCCGAGAACGTCGCTGCGGCGCGTTCCCCGCTGCAGCTGTCGATGCACGAGCTGCACCAGCTCAGACGTCTCGACCGCCAGACCCTGGGGCTGCACTGCCTGGGCTGCGCCGAGCGCTGCCAGTCGCAGGTCGCGGGACCGCTGCGCATCGCCGACATCTTGCGCTACCAGATGTACGCTGAATGCTACGGCCAGGAGGAGCGTGGCCGCGAGCTCTACGCCCGACTGAGCGCCGCTGAACGCGACACAGTTTCACTCGATCTGGCGGCCGCGGAAGCCGCCTGCCCGAGACATATCGAGATCGGGCAGCGGCTCGCGGCGGCGCAACGGAGACTGAGCCTCAGCTAGTCGAGTCGGCGTCGATTTTGCGCCTGAGCTCGCGCAGCGCGCGCCGCGCCTCGACCACCACCGGCTCGGCGTCGTTGGCCCGCTCGACGATCTCTTTGACCAGGCGCAGCGCGGCAGGGTCGCGGATGGTGCCGAGGATGCGCACACAGCGGATGCGCACGATCTCGTCGGGCGATTCGAGCGTCTGCTCCAGATCGGGGAGAATAGCGGGTCCGAAATTCTGCAGCGCGTAGGCGGCGTTCTCGCGCACGCTGAAACGATCGTCGCCGAGCCGCTCCAACAACATCGGAATCGAGCGGCGGTCGACGTAGCGCGCCAGCACGCTGATCGCCTCGGCGCGTACCGAGAAGCTGCCGTCCTCCTGGGCCGCCTGCATGCAGGCCTGGAAAATATCGTCGCGGTCGCTCCAGTGTTGCCCCAGAGTGTTGGCGGCCTGGGCCCGGACCGAGTAGCGACGATCTTCCCGCATCACCCGCAGCAACACCGGAATGATGCGCTCGGAAGGGAAGCGCCGCAGCGCCACCACGGCGGTATGTCGCACGTAGTAGGAGCTGTCCGACGCGAGCTTCAGAATGGCGTCGATGGCGGAAGGGTCGCCGAGCCGCTCCAACGCCTGAACCGCGCCGGCGCGAGCCCAGGAGCTGCAGCCGATCTTGCACAGCGAGTCTTCGATCTCGGAGTGCAGCTCGCCGTGATCGACCTGTCCCAGCAGGCGCTTGAGCGTCGGCACCGCGCGGTGGTTGCCGATCTCGCCCAGGGCCCGGATCGAGCGCCTGCGGTGCAGCTTGTTGTCGTCGCTCTCCAGGTCGGCCAGGATGTCGTCGATCGGCACGTCGCGATGGCTCACCAGCTCCAGCAGCGGCTCCAGCACCGCCGCCGCATCGAAAGATGCCAGCGCCTCGACCGCGAAACGGCGGATCAAGGAGTAGCTGTTCGACAGAGGGGCGACCAGCGCCGGGATGGCACGCGGCGCACCGATCCGCCCCAGGCAGCGAATCAGGTGGATCTGGTAGTATTTCTTTTCTGTGTGGGTGAGCGCCTCGAGCAGGATGTCGACCGCCGCGTCGCCGATCTCGACCAGCGCCTCGGTCACCTCCAGCGCCACCTCCTGGTGGTAGCTGTCGAGCGCCCCCACCAGCCCCTCGATCGCGCTCACGCTGCGGATCTTGGCCAGCGCCCGGGCGCTGGCGATCTGGTGAAAATGGCTGCCGTGGACCAGGTGCTCCAGTAGCACCGGTGTGAATCCGCCGTAGCCGATGTTGCCCAGCACCTCGATCAACCCGGTCTGAATCCTCGGGCTGCCCCCCTTCAGAGCGCGAAAAATCTGATCGTAGTCCAGGTTGCCGATCTTGCTGATGGTGGCGATGATCCGCTTGCGAACCTCCTTGTGCTCCAGGTCGAGCAGGCGGATCAGCATCTGCACGGTGTCTGAATCGAGCGCCCGGCTCAGCTCCGAGAGCTTGGTGCTGACCAGCTCGTCGGCGGCGATCCTCACGCTCCAATCGGAATCGTCGAGACGCTCCGCCAGGGCCGGGATCACGTCGGTGCCCCCCAGCTCGGCGAGCGCGCGCACCGCCGCCTGGCGCATTACCGGCTCTCGAGAGAAGAGAATCTTCGGCACCGTCAGCTCGCGAATCGCGCGCCGATCGCCCAAGCGCCCCAGCGAGAACACCGCCGCCTGGCGCACGTCGAGCACCGGATCGCTCAAGAGTCCGACCAGCAGCTGGTAGGCTTCGCTGGGACGCTCCCATCCCAGCGTCACCGCCGCCCGGCGGCGCCCCCGCCAGTCGACGGGATCTTCGATCTTCTTCAAGATGTCGCTAGCGCCCGATCCCATGACCTCTCAAGTCCGTTCCACGAATCCGTCGCAGGCCTCGGCGCTGAAACGGGTCACCTCGTAGTCGCAGTCGATTCCAGCGATGCTCTTCACCGCGGCACGGAAGCAGCCGATTCGGGCGCAGGTCAGATCGCTCATGGAAAAGCCGCTCTCGACCAGGTCCATACAGGTTTTTCGATAGGGACATTCGAATACCGTGACCGCGGTCTTGTTGGGGCTCAGGGCTTCGATCTTGAAATCGGAGTGGCTCTTGAACAGCCCCGCCTCGACTCCCAGATCGACGTAGCTGCCGATGGCGGCGGCGATGCCGCTCTCGGGACGCGCCTCCAAGTCGTACTCGTTGGCCATCACCTTCATCCAGGTGTCGGTGGCGTGCTCGTAGGCCCGCGAGCAGAACATCTTCGGCCAGTTGCCGTGGAAGTCGCGCGCGGTCTCCTCCAGGGCGTCGAGCCAGATGCGCGAAAGGATCCATCCCACCTCTTCTTTCCTCGCTTCAGACATGGGAGTCGACCTCCTTCCTCGTGACCTCGTCGTCCAAGAGCCCGATCTCGGCCAGGAACGCGGTGATGGCGGCGGCGGAGAAATCACTCTGGAAGCGGTTGTTGAACTTGCGCGTCACCTCTTCGATCGAGTCGCCCGGATGGCTGGCCCAGAGCAGGATCAGCTGCGCTTTTTGATTCGAAGTTATGGTCGCGATCTGCCCCCGAATATCTGCGTCGCCCGCGGGATCGGCGCCGCGTGAGCGACGCGCCTGCAAAATGCGCGCGGTGTCCTGGCCGATCGCCAGCTCTTCGTTGGTGGCAACGATCAGCACCGCCGGATCGCCCTGGGTGATGCGCGCCGCGCCCCTCTCGTTGGCCTCGGCATCGATCTCGATTCCGCAGTAGCCCAGACCTTCGGTGACCCGGGCGCGGATCTTCGCGGAGTTCTCGCCGATGCCGCCGGTGAAGACTACTGCGTCGGCTCCCCCGAGCGCCGCCAGGTAGGCGCCGAGGTACTTCTTGATGCGATAGGTGTAGACCGTGAGCGCCAGCTCATGAGCCTTGCTGCCGCGCTCGGCCTCCTCGATGATCTCGCGCACGTCGTTGGTGGTCTCGGTCAGGCCGAGCAGGCCCGACTGTTTGTTCATCAGGGCATCGATCTCGCGCGAGCTGAGCTCCTCGGCCTGCATCAGGTAGGGCACCACGGCGGGATCGATATCGCCGCATCGGGTGCCCATGATCAGGCCCTCGAGCGGCGTGAATCCCATCGAGGTGTCGATCGAGATGCCGCGATCGATGGCCGCCAGGCTGGCGCCGTTGCCCAGGTGGCAGGTGATCAGCTTCAGCTCGCCGAGCGGGCGGCCGAGCAGCTCCGCGGCCTTGCCGGCCACGTAGCGGTGCGAAGTGCCGTGGAAGCCATAGCGGCGAATGCCGCGCAGCCGGTAGAGAGCGATCGGCAGCCCATAGAGGTAGGCGGCGGGCGGCATCTGGTTGTGGAAGGCGGTGTCGAAGACCGCCACCTGGGGGGTATCGGGCATCAGCTCTCGGCAGACCTCGATGCCCTGCAGGTTGGGCGGATTGTGCAGCGGGGCGAACTGGGCGCAATGGGCGATCGCCTCGCAGACGTGGTCGTCGATCAGCACCGACTCCGAGAACTCCTCGCCGCCGTGCACCACCCGATGGCCCACGCCCTCGAGCTCCCCCGGGCTCGCCACCACCTTCAGGGCCGGCTTGGTGATGGTCTGCATGATCAGGCGCAGCGCGGCGCCGTGGTCCAGCACCTCGCGCACGTCGTTGATCTTGTGCCCGTCGGCCGGCGAGAAGGAGAGCACCGCGCGGGTCGATCCGATCCGCTCCACGATGCCCTTGAGCAACAGCGACTCTTGGGCCATGTCCAGGACCTGGAACTTGACCGAGGAGCTGCCGGAGTTCATAACCAGGATCTTCATCTTCGCATCCGTCGTTGGCGCCGCCGGAAGGGCTAGGTTTGGGTGCGCAAGCTAACCACGTATCGGCCCGATCGGGCGAGCGCTTTCTGGCGTGGCAAGCAGCCCTCGCGGGCCCGGCATGCTGGCAATCCGCTCGCTCGATCATGAGCGATAATAGGCGATCGCGGAGAAGGCGAGCAGGGGAGGCTCCAGGTCTCTAGCCAACCGCGGGACACGAAGAGCGCGCTGGCCATGATCCAGTCGATCGCGTATTATTCAGCTGTCCATTCAACTGGGGGTTCCATGAGAAAACGAGGTCGAGGGCGCCCATCGCTGCCGCCAAGGACCAAGGCGGGCAAAGCGCTGCGAGCCGCCCGAGAGGCCCGCGCCTGGACCCAGGCCGAGCTGGCGGCGATGATCGGTTGCTCCGCAGCGTCGCTGGCGGGCTGGGAATCCGGACGCCGGGCGCGAGTCGATTCCGCCTACGCCCTGAAGCTGGTCCGGGTCATGCCCGAGCTGAACTACGTCGACCTGGTGACACGCCCCGAGGGTCCGGCCCCCAAGCCGCCTGAGGGGGAGCTCGCGCGTGGGGAAGGGGCGCGGGACCGCGGAGACGGTCCCCGGCAGCTCCCGCCGAAGCTAGCGGTGGCGAAGGCGGTGAGAGCCTTCGACGACGAGCGGGGGCGCGGCTACGCGCGGCAGCGGATCGCGGAGCTGCTGCACGAGGCCGCGGAGTGGGCCGACCCGGGCGCCAAACGGGTGCTCCGCTCGACGGGCCAGGCCGAGAGCAGGGGGACCGGCGAGCCCCGTCGCTTCGCGCTCGGCCCCGAGGCGGAGCGGATCCTCGGATTGCTCGGCAAGGGCAAGCTGGATGACGCGCGCGAGAAGCTGGAGCAAGGGCTCGACGAGCTCTACGAGTGGAGGATCCCGCTCTATCGTTGGATGCTCGCCCATGTGCTGCTGGCACAGGGCGATTCGCAAAGCGCCTCGAAGGAGCTGCGGCGCATCGGCGGGGAGTTCGAAGGCAGCGTGCGGGAGTTGATCGCCGAGGCGCGGCGCAGAGCGTCAGAGCTGGACTGATCCGATAGGGTCCGCTACCTCCCTCGCGCGCCGATGCCGTGCAGTCGGAACGAGGCCCAGTGGAAGGGATGGATCGGATCCAATCCCGCCCCTGAACCCGAGTCGGCGCGGGCGGTGTCGAGCAGCGCCCGTCTTGCTCGCCCCAACGCCTCCATCGCTCCGACGCCAGCGCTCGCGAGGGTGCGGTAGAAAGCATCCAGGAGCTGATGGGTCGAAGCGTCATCCACCATCCAGGGAGATGCCAGCACGGCGCCCGCACCGGCCTGCATGAACGAGCGAGTAAGGCCTAGAAGCCCCGCGCCGGTGGACAAGGGACCGCCACCCGCCTGACACGCCGCGAGCACGACCAGGGGCGCATTGCGGAGCCGGATATCGGCGATCTCGTACCCCTGAAGCAAGGAGCCCTCGGCGCCGGACTCGCCCGGGGCCAGCACCAGGCCGGAGTGGAGCGGCGAACGATCGTCGAGATGACCGTGGCAGCCGAGATGGATGATGTCGGCATCGGGGGCAGCTTGCCGGTAGGCGGACTCGCGAGCTTCTGAGCCGACGAAGATCCGCGCGTTGTCGAAGAGCGCTTCGAGGAGCTCCACCTCGGCGCGGGTGCCGGGCAGACCGCTTGATCCTCGTCCGCCCTCTCGTGTCGCTCCGGCGACTCCTCCGCCGGCGGGATCGCCCCAGGCCACCAGCGAGCTTTGGTTCGAGATCGCCCGAGGCGCTGGATCTGGCGCGGAGGCGTCGCACCTTAGCTCGGGATCGAGCAGGCTGGCCGAGGGGCCGTAGGCCAGATCGAAGTCCTCCGCCAAGTAGTGCAGATCGTGCAGCGACGCAGCGGGCCCTTCACGGGTGCCGGCGTCGAGCGCCAGCATCTCGAAGGGCAGTCGGTGCAGCATCCCCCAGGGGACGATCAGCAGTCGCCGCACACCTCCCAGCCGCGGCAGGGCAGGATCGATGAGCGCCCGGCCGAGCTCGCGAAGCACCGCGGGATCGAGCGCCATCAGAGCCAAGTCCGCGCCGGTCTCGGCGAAACGCTCGAAGGGCCTCAGGGCTCGCTCGATCCAGTCCTCGATGCGGCTCATGGGAAGGGGCAGATCGACCAGGTGAGCCTCATCGGATCGAACGATCCACAGCAACAGTCGCTCACCTGCCGCGAAGTAGCTCAAGATCGCGGTGTCGGAGCTCGCAACGACCTTCCGTCGCGCGTCGGCGAGGGAAAGCGGTGGAGTCAATCCCTCTTCCGCCGCGCTCACCGGATACCGAGCTTCGATGTCGTGCAGAACCCGCTGGTGCTCCAGGCGCGCACCCGTGATCTTCTCACCGAGGTAGCGACATAAGTTGCCACGCGGCTCGGGCGCCGCGCGTTCCTCGATGAGCCGTTTCTGCAAGGCCCGCAGCCTTGCTTCGACTCGCCTGCGACGAGTGCCCAGGGGACCGGATCTGTCCACCGCGGGGTCGTCGCGGCGGTGGATCGATTCCATCAGCGAACGGGCTCGGGCCCACTCGGCCACGCGAAATGCCGCCGCGATCTCCTCGTGATCGGGGGCTTGCTCGGAAAGCAGCAGGGCAACCTGTTCCTCGAGAATCGGCAGCGCATCATCGAGCACCGAGTCCATGGCCGGACCGCTTTCGCGCAGCAACGACTCGAGCATTGCGGCGGCCTCGTTGTAGCTCGCGAGGGCCTCTTCCCGTGCGCCGATCGCCGCCGCGATCGCTCCGCGCGCGTGCAGTGCCTGCATGGCCAATGCCCCCTTCTCGGGGAGCTCCGCGCAGGCCCGTTGGATGAGCTCCCACGCCACCGTGAAATCCCCCTGCGCGAAGGCACTGCGCGCGGCTCCGGTGAAGCTCGCCATCGCACCCCGGCGATCGCCGAGCTCCTCCCCCGCGTGCGCGCAGCGCTCGAAGAGGTCTCGGGCCTCCCGTGTCCTTCCGGCCTCTTCCAAGGTGAAGGCCAGGCGATAGCGGGCGTCGATGAGCCAGCGATCCGCCCCAAGGCTCTCGAATGTCTCGATCGCCTCGTTCGCCAACTCGATCGATCGGCTCCAGTTCTCCCGCCGGCACTCTTCGGCGGCAAGCTCCACGTGTCCCAAGGCCGACGAGAGCCGATCCCCCAGCGCATCGTGGCGGTCGATGACTTCGTGCCAGATCTCCGCGGCCCGACGATAGTCCCCGGTTCGCCGGTTGAGGATAGCCAGATGACCGAGCGTGATCGCCTCACCGCGCCGATCCCCCACATGGCGACAAGCCTCGATCGCCTCTTCGAGAGTGCCGCGGGCCTCTCGATACTCACCAATAGCGATGAGCCCCAAGCCGAGGTTCGACAGAGTTGTCGCCTCGTAGACCTTCATGTTCTCGCGACGTTGAACAACGAGCACCGATCGGTGACCTCGGACGGCATCGAATGGGTCGCCGCCGTAGGAGGCCAGTGCCGCCAGGCTACTGAGCGCCAAGGTGGCGTTGCCCTGATCCCCCACCGCCCGCAAGAGCCGCAATGCCTCCAGCAGAATCGTACGGGTGCGCCGCGGCTCGCCGAGGTGAACCTGCTGCGCACCAAGAAGCAGCAGACCAGCGGCGACGCCGTTGCGGTGGCGCGCCCGTAGCGCCAGTCGCACTGCCGCTGCACCACAGGCCGCGCCGCGAGACAGCTTTCCGGAGCAGAAGGCGAGCTTCCCGATCACAACGAGTGCCTGTTCCCGCCACCAGGGCCGGGTCGCCGGGCAGTCCACGACCAGTGCCCTCGCGCGATCGACCTCTCCCGACTCGCGCAGCATGTCGGCGACAGCCAAGAGGGCGTCGCAATGGACCGCCCCACCGGCGTCCGAGCCGACGCGCAGAATCCGTTGCTGCGCATCCGGGTCGGGGCACGGTCCCAGGACTCTCCATGAGCGAAACAGAGACACCGCGACGCCGGCCGATTCCGCGCCGAGCTCCGCCGCCTCTCCGCGAACGAAACGCGCCACTTCCGCGCCTATATGAGATTCCGCCCAGTCCCTCCCTTCGTCATCTCGGATCCGCTCCGCCGCCACTCGAGAGGCGACCTGGGTAAGACAGATCAGGCCGTCGCATCGCTCCATCGCCTTTCGCGCGCGGGCAGTGAGCTCGGGATCATCGAGATCCGCGAGATCGGGATCCGGATCGGGGTGCGCGCCAGGGTCGACTCCGGACCAACGCTCGGGCAGCTCGCCGCTGTCGTCGATCTCGGCGAAAGCGGTCGCGGCCTCCGGCTCGAGCTCGAGTCCCGGCAACCCACGACACCGCTCCTCGCCCGCAAGACGCTCGAGCTCCACCTCCGCCCGTTCGAGCTTCTGCCGAAGAGCCACGAAGACCCCGGGTGTCCATGTTTCCACGAGGGAGGAGACCTGTCCGAAGAGAGATCCGCCGCAGTTCTCCCGCACCCGCTGGATCAGGCGCTCGACTTCGGTGTGATCGTGCTCGGTTGGCATGGGGCTCCCTCGGTTTTCGATCGACACGCCGCGGCGCGAAGGCGCGCTTTGGAGCATCTTAGCCAAGCTCACGTTGGCGGCCCAGCGCAGCGGCCGAGCGCGCTTCGAAAACTGCTCGGGCGAGTCGGTTTTTCTTGTCGATGGTCGGCTTTACGGGGAATTGGCTCTATCGGCCGGGGCTATCCAGGGAGGCATTTGCGCAAGTAACGCGAGTGTTGAACAGTGGTTATATGGTCCGCTATATCGAGCCTGACATTTTCTTGTGGATTTATTATTGTCGATCGCTTAGTTTAATCCCACGATTGCGGATCGCTTTCGCAGCCATCCAACCCGTGCTGGGGTCCATCCACGACAGCCCGGCTTCCATCCATCACCCACGAGGTACGCAACATGCTCACCGAGCGTCTTGTCCGATCTGCCTTTCTGACCACGGCCGCGTTGATCGCGGTCTTCGTTCCCGCCAGCGCATCTCACGCCGCCTTGCTCATGGATCCCCCGCAGCTCCACACCATGGTGCAGGCGGCGGATCTCGTCTTTCGAGGAGAGGTCGAAGAGATCGAGTACGCCTTCTCCGAGCCCGCGGGGCCGGAGCAGGTTCGTATCCCTTACACCTTCGTCACCTACCGCGTCGACGAGGTCTATGTTGGCCGGGCAGACGGCCCGACGGTGACGCTGCGCTTCATCGGAGGCCTCTACGACGATGGTGTGTTCATGGAGGCGAACATCGTTCCACTCTTCGACGTCGGGGATGAAGACCTGCTCCTCGTCGAAGGAAACGGCCGCAGGATCTGCCCGCTGATCCGCAACGATCAGGGTCGCCTGAGGGTGATCGACGGACGGATCTACTCCGAAGTGGGACAGACCTGCCGGATCGCCGCCGATGGCACCTTGCTTTACGGCCACCACCATGCGCTGCCCGAAGTGCTCACGCACGAAGTGGATGGTCGCATCCGATCGCGCACTCCGGGGCCCAGGCGCGCCACCGAGCGCGGCGAGTCGATGACGATCGAAGAACTCATCAGTCGAGTCGAGTCGGTCGCCAGCGCATCCAGTGGCATGGCTCGCTTCGAGAGCGCCGACCCCCACGCCGCATTCGAAGGTCCCGACATGACGCCGGTGCCTGCACCCGCCGAGCCCGCGCGTCACAGCACCTCCGCCGCCCCACGCTGACCCCGACTCCCCACCTCTGGAGAAATCTGATGAACAAGCAACTCAGCCTACTGATCTGCCTCGGCTCGACCGCTCTGATCGGCACCGAATCCCAGGCGTTCACTACCCACGGATCCTGGTCAACCGACCGCGCCATCATGCGTGCTCACCGTGTCAGCTTTGCTCCCAACACACACTTCCGCACCGCTCTCGGCGTGGTCGCGGATCGCTGGAACGACAACCCGAGCGCATTCCGCTTCGACCAACGCTTCGACGACCGGCGCGCGTCCTTCGACAATCGCGAAAACGAAGTCTGGTTCTCGGGAAGCGCGGACTACGATCCCGCCGTCACCTTCTGGTGGACTGACGGCGGCGACATCGTCGAAGCCGACATCGTCTTCTTCACTGGACAGCCCTACACAACGGCCATGCACAAGGACCAGCAGTGGGCCTACGGCGGTCCCAATCGCCCCTTCCGTACCACCGCCATGCACGAGTACGGTCACGCACTCGGCCTGCTTCACGAAGCGGACGAGTACAACATCATGGGCCAGGATTGGACTCACCTGAGTCTCCAAGGCTCGGAATGCCGCGCCTATCCCGGCGAGGATGCATCCGACGGTGCCGTCGCTCTCTACGGGCGGAGCGCAGAGGTCATCGAAGACGTGGGCGTGGTGCACTGGCGACGTACCGGTCGATCTGGCGAGTACAGCGAGCATTCCCGAACACGCATGTTCGATGCCGCCGGCGCAGCGCTCTCCTTCGACATGCACGATGGTCAGCAACGTTACGACGTGCGCCCGGGCCAGCGTGTGAGGGTCGAGTTCAGCTACGAGAACAACGGTGAAACCACGCAGAAAGCAAACTGCCGCTTCTTTATCTCCACCAACGATTTCATCAGCAATTACGATCGTGTGATCCAGACGTTCTGGGTGAGACACCCCCGAAACGACGTCTACACCTTGACACGAACCGTGACGATTCCGGCCGATCTCGATGTCGGTCGCACCTACTACCTCGGAGTCGGCGTCGACTACGACAACCTTATCCACGAGGTGACTGCGGCCAACAACCACGCCTACCACATCATCGACGTGAACTGAGGTCACCGCCGCTGCGCACGACCGCGTGCGGCGCCGCTTCAACGAATTCGCCCCGGGATGCGCGATGCACCCCGGGGCGAAGGCGTCGATCTCGAGCGCCCGGGTCCGCCTTCAGCCCACCTCATTCACCAAATCGCGTAGCGAAACGGCGCAGGTCCGTGCGTGGCCGGCACTTCACGTGCTTGGCGCGCGGAAGCGTAGTTTCACCTACGTCGCACCAGCGACAAGTGCGGGAAGTGCCGGCCACGTGCGGACATGCGTCGTTGCAGTAGCGAGTTGGTGAATAAGGTGGGTTCAGAGCGGCTTCCCCTCGTCGCGCTCCAACACCTCGAGTGCCTCCCTGGACCGCCCCAACGCCGCGGCCGCGCTCCGGGCAGATCTCGCATCAGCGCCCACACGAGCCTCTTCGACAGGCCTTGGCGGGAGGAGGTGATGGTGCGCAATAGTTGCCCCGGTCGTCGCCGGCGCAAGGCCTCCCCGGCCCGGGCGAGCACGGCGGCATCGGCATCAGGGCCGCTCTCGAACGCGCCCCGGATGTCCGCCCTCCGGGCCCAAAGCCTGAAGCCCAAAGCCTGGTCCCGGCGACTTTGCCGGGACCCTGGCGCGACCCCGGCAGCTCGGCGGCGCCCAGACGACGTTACAATGGCTTGCAGGAGGCAACCCACGAATCGTCTTGGAACCGCTCCCGGGGCGGCCGATGCAGGCCGCGCGGGGGTATCGACCGTGCAGGAGAGCCCGATGTCCCTATCCCGTCCTTCCCTGGCCTGCGCCGCCGCGTTCGTCGCGACGGCGGGCCTCGCCCGCGCCGGAACGCTCACCCCCGATCTCGCCGAGCAGCTCGAAGGCGCCGGCCCGACCGATCTGGCGCGCGTCATCGTCATGCTGCCCGACCAGCTCGACCAACCGGCCTTCGTGGCCGAGATGGGCGCCACCGGGGCGACCCTGCACCGGCGCCATGTCGAGGCCGTGACGCGCCTCCAGGCGCTCTCCAGCGAGCGCCAGGAAGCGCTGCTGGAGCGGCTCCAGGAAGGCCTGATGATCGATGAGGTCGCCGACTACACGCCGCTGTGGATCACCAACGGCGTGATCGTCACCGCCACCCGGCGCGAGATCGAGTCGATCGCCCGGCGCGCCGACGTCGATCTGGTCTACCCCGACTACCCGATCTCGCTGATCGCACCGGTCGGAGAGCCGCGCGCCGACGACTCCCCGCCGGCCGCCTCCGCGACCACCGGCGCCGAGCCGCCCGCCACCCTGGCCATCGAGGAGGGGGTCTCATCGACCCGTGCTCCGGAGCTCTGGGCGCTGGGTTTCGACGGCACCGGCGTCATCGTCGGCGACATGGATACCGGCGCCGACGGCGATCATCCGGCCTTCGCCAACCGCTACCTGGGGCTGCGCAAGCCGACCGCGCAGTGCTGGTTCGACCCGGTCACCCACACCACCTTCCCGGAGGAGTTCGGCTATATCAGCCACGGCACCCACACCCTGGGCACCATCTGCGGCTCCGACGGCTCCAACCAGATCGGCATGGCGCCAGGCGCCGAGTGGATCGCGGCCGCGGTGATCGACCGCGTGAGCCTCGACCGCACCATCGCCGACGCCATCCTCGCTTTCGAGTGGTTCGCCGATCCCGACGGCGATCCCTTCACCTCGGACGACGTTCCGGCGGCGGTCAACAACTCATGGGGCGTCTCGCCGATCTGGCACGGCGTGCCGCACTGCGACAACACCTTCTGGAACGTGATCGACAACTGCGAGGCGGCCGGCGCCGCGGTGATCTTCGCCGCCGGCAACGAAGGTCCCGGCTCCAAGTCGCTGCGCACCCCCGCCGATCGCATCGCCAGCTCCACCAACGTGTTCTCGGTCGGTGCCCTGATGCCGGGCTCGAGCGAGATCGCCTCCTTCTCCAGCCGCGGCCCCTCGGGCTGCGACAACGTGACGATCAAGCCCGAGGTCACCGCCCGCGGCTACGACGTTCGCTCGTCGGTCCACGGCGGCGGCTACGGCACCCTCTCCGGCACCTCGATGGCCTGCCCGCACGTGGCCGGCGCCATCGCTCTGCTCAGGAGCGCACGCCCGCAGTCGTCGCCCGAAGAGCTCAAGGAGGCGCTGCTGATGAGCGCGGTCGACCTGGGCTCGGTCGGTGAGGACAACACCTACGGAACCGGACGCATCGACGTGGTCGCGGCGCTCGACTTCCTGGGCGGACCGGCCGGGATCATCAAGGTCGACCTCGACCCGATCGCAGAGCCGGTGCGTGTGCCGACCGCCGGCGGTCCGGTGGTCTTCGACTGGGAGGTGCGCAACGAGGGCGGCGAGGCCGATACCTTCGACACCTGGCTGACCGCCGCGCCGGAATGGGGCGGTGAGCAGCTGGTCTGGGGGCCGGAGATCATGACCCTGGACGGCGGCGACTCCACCACCGGCACCGCCACGGCGCCGATGCGCGGCTACCTGCCGAACGGTTACTACTGGGCGTCGGCGCTGGTCGGGGAGTACCCGGACGACGCGGTCGACTCCGACAGCTTCCAGATCTACAAGGGCGACACCCTGCCCTTCCTGCTCACCTTCGACGAGCTGGCCGACGACGAGGTGATCGGCGACCACTACGCCGGCGTCACCTTCTCGCCCGGGTGGATGGCCTGGAACTCGGTCGGCAACACCCGCTATCCGCCGCACAGCGTCCCCAACGTGGCCTACACCCACGAGCAGGCGAACTCCATCGCCTGGAGCACCCCGGTCGACGAGCTGCGCTTCTACGCCTCCGGCCGCGCCGATCTGGGACTG
>CAZBBK010000017.1:0-22536 GCA_964490075.1 uncultured Gemmatimonadota bacterium
CGGTCCACCCTCGGCCAGCAAGGTCAGCCCTTTGTCGCTCACCACATGCTCGACAGCGGTGCCGAGAAAGCGGTCGCTCAGGATCACGTGGCCTTCGTTCTCAGGCCCGACCTGCACATCGTACTCCTCGATCTTGTCGACGAATGTGGTGTAGAAGTGCTCGGCGAGGATCTTGATGAAGTACTCGGCGTCATCGACCAGCAGCAGCGCGCCCAGATCGACCTCGTACGGGGTCTTTTCGATGTCGTTGGGATCGGGCTCGATCAAGGGCGCGGCCTCCAGCCGACTGGTGTAGCCCTCACTCCAGATGTCGGGAGTGGCGCCATAGCTGGTGTTGTTGGTGCGGAAGGCTCCGTCGACATCGATCTGCACGGCGTGCAGAGTGACCAAGTAGGGGATCTCCGGCGCGTCGTCGGAGCTCGCCTGCTCGTTCTGCCACTTGATGAACCGGTAGTCATCGTAGACCGGCGGGTGGACCCACTCCGGCTCGCCCTGGTCGTGCTCAATGTAGTGTATCTTGTCGAAGTCGCGAGTGTCTCCCGGATCATCGCCTTCCGTGACATCCCAGTGGCTCTCCCGCCCGATCGTGTTGATGGCGGCGTCGCGCAGCAGCACCCGAACATCCTCCGCCCATTCGAACCAAGGATCGTCGTCCCACGCCGCATCGGTCGTGCTCCAGTCCGGCAAATGCGCCAAGTTGTGCATCTCGATCTTGTCGATCGCGGTGGGCACAAAAGGGTGGCCCTCAGGGTCGAACCAGAGCCAGCCGGCGCCCCCCGGTGCAGATTCGGAAAGATGGAGCCAACGGATCTCGCGCGCCTTGGTCCGGCCCCGTTTCCTCGATCGGTTCTTCCGCATGGGTCGATGGTCTCTCTTGGTCATGGGGCACCGAGGAAGAACAGACTCGCGGTCCCTGCCATTGGAATCGCTCACAATCAGCATGGTGTCGTGGTCGACGGCTACTTTCCGCAGTCTCTCACATGGGGCGAGAGGGTGGGCAACGACCTTCGACAAGCTGCCGGCGATTGCCGTCCCCCGACGCAACTGATTGCCTGTGGCGTAGTCGGTGCCGATGACATTCGGCAAGTTGCACTGAGAATCGCCGAGGCTGTCGACGCTCGACGCGTGATTCTCTTCGGGTCCCACGCGCGCGGTGAAGCGCGAGAGGGGAGCGATGTAGATCTTCTGATCATCGCTGCGAGCGACCGGCCGAGATTCAAGCGAAGCCGCGATCTCCTCCGGCTCTTTCGCCCCCATCCTTTCCTCATGGATCTGGTTGTGCATACGCCGCCGGAGATCGAGGAGGGGCTGCGGACACCGGTCTCGTTCATCGCTTCGGAAATCTCAAACGCTTCCACGCGCTGCCGAGCCCCCGCGACCCGAGCGCAGCTCGCTCGGAACCGTACGCGATCTTCCCTGGCAAGAAAAAGCGCCCCCCCGGCTCCATCGTTCAGTCGTCCCGTTGCCACCGCGCGCCACGACCGCGCACCCCCCGCCTGAATACCAAGAGGATTCGATCATGAGTTTGCGCACCCTCCGCTCCCGCGGCTTCGCCACCCTGGTCACCGTCGCCGGCTTGTCGGCCTCGATCGCCGCTTCGCCCGCCTCCGCTCGCTGCTTCAACATGGAAGCGCCGCCGCCCGGCGCCACCTACCCGGTCGGCTTCGCCCTGGCCCTGCCCGACGTGACGATCCACATCCAGCAATTCCAGGACGGCCTCTTCAACTGGGCCGGCCCCGCCCATGACGCCAATATCGTCGTCAGCAACATCGCCATGGGCACCCCGACTCAGGAGATGATGGTCGACAACTGTACCGTCACCTTCGAGCCGGTTCCGCCGGCGGTCGCGGCCCGCTTCCGCTACGCCGATCTCGGTGGCAACACCAATTTCGAGATCAACGGCGACTTCCGCAATGTCGCCGATCTCTCCATGTTGGACGGCCTGATCGTCGGTGGCCACCTGGTGACCGTCGCCTGGGCCGGCGTGGGCGGCGGCGAGCGCGGCACGCTCACCGTGCACCCGGGCGGCCCGATCGACCGGCTGCGCGTCGGCGGCCAGGAGTTTTTCCTCGACGATCTCTGCTACAGGAGGTAGGGATCCGCGCGGACCCCAGCGGGAGCTTCTTCCGCAACCGACCCACGGGGGTGTCGCCGATTCGCGGAAGGAGCAACCGGGCGGGGCGCGCGGCCGAGAGCGCGCCTCGCTTGTTTTGTGGGGGACGGCACCAAGAGGCCGACGCCGCCCTTGTGGCGCCCGAAGGCCGGTAGTACCATTCGCCGTTCAATCGCAATCGACTATCGACACCCGATTCGCCCGAACTTCCAGGGAGATCCCCCGTCATGCGCTTTCGAGCCGGATGCACGCGCGGCGCGCTCCTCGCGTTCGCGATGCTCCTTTCAGCCTGTGGTTCCGACGACACCCAAGAGCGCGTGGACGCCCTCTTCCAGAGCGCAGAGACGCGAATCGACGCGGCCCGCTCCCACCAGCAGGACCTCTACGAGACCGCCGAGATCCTGGCGGCGCAGGGCGAGATGCTGCGGCTGCGGGCCGATGAGCTGGAGACCTCGCTGAGCGACATCGAAGCCTCGCTGGAGAACCTGCGCGAGTCCTACCAACCTTCCGCGGCAGCGATCCCGGTCGAGGATGACGACGAGGCCGCGGAAGATACCGAGGCCGGCGCCGCGGTGGCCGGCGACGACGATGAAGAGGGCGGAGGATTCGGCAAATTCCTCTTCGGCCTGGTCATCGTGATCCTGGTGCTGGTCGCGCTCAAGCGGCGCAAGGCACGCCAGCAAGAAGAGGAAGCCTGGCGCAGCGCCACCTACACGCCGCCCTCCTACACCCCGGCGTCCCCACCGGCCCCGACCACGACGCCCAGCGCTCCGGAGCCGGCCGTGGAGGGGACGGGCGGCGACGAGGGCGCGGAGTCGGCGGACGAGACGCCGAAAGAGGAGCCCCCGGCGGATCGATAGTCGAGGCCCACGGGGACCTGGGGCGCCTCGCTCTACTCGAGTGAGCGCCTGGTGCGTATCAGAACGTCGATGCGGCGGTTTCGAGCCCGGCCGACCGAGGTCTCGTTGTTGGCGATGGGGCGCATCTCGCCGTATCCAACCGCCTCGATCTGATCCCACGCGATGGCCGAATTGACGGTCAAGTACTCGCGCACCGCACTTGCCCTGGCTCTGGACAGTCCCAGGTTGAGCTCGTCGCCGCCGTGGGAATCGGTGTGCCCCTCGATCACCACCTTGGCCCGCGGAAAGACGGCAATGGCGTTCTGGAGCTTCGCGAGGAGGCCATAGTACTGGGGGTCGATGGACGATCCCCCGGAGCGGAAGCTCAAGCCCACCAGTCGTATGGTCAGATCGTTCCCCTGGCGGAGGATGTCCGCCTCCCCCAGGGCGAACATCTCCTCGATCCGCTCGTAGCGCCTGCGGGCTTCGGCCTGGGCCTCCATCTTCCGCTTCAGCCGCATCTGCTCCTCGTTGAATCCGCCCAACGCCTTCTCCAGGTCGGCGACCTGTGCCTCGAGGTCGGCGATCAACCGATCTCGATCGGCCACGTCGCCCGCGAGCCGCCGCCTTTCTCGGTCGGTCTCCCTGATCCACGCCTCCACCTCCCGCGTCACCGACTCGGCGCCTGCGTCGAATCGGGCACCGAGCCCGGCCGCGGCGGCCACCTCGGCCAGCGGCTTCTCCCAGCCCAGCACCAGATCCTCAGTGGTCACCGACCCGTTCTTCACCTGCCGGAGCACGCTGGCCAGGTAGAGCGCGTGCTTCGCTTCGTAGTTGGACTGCTGGGCCAGTGTGCGCGCCAGGTCGGTGTCGTAGCGATTCTGCTCCAGCTCCTGCTCCGAATTGCGCAAGAGCGTCGCTGCCCGCTGGATCGTGTTCGGGGCCAGATCTTCCGCCTTGTTGCGCTCGGCGCGGGTCAGGAGCGCTCGCGTCTCGTCGAGAAAAGCGGACTTGATGGCGGCCAGCTCCGCGTCCCGAAAAAACGTCTCGGCCTGCTTGGCCTTCTTCTTGGCGTCCTTGATATCGCCCTTTTCCAGGGTGCGGGTGGCGCCGTTGAACTCCTTCTCCCCCTTCTGCCAAAGCTCGGGGGCGGACTGCGGGGCCTCGGCCTTGATTGCGTCGGCGCGGGCCGCGATCGAAGCGGCGAGAGTGACCTTGGCGAGCTTGGCGGCGTCGGTGGCGTGAGCCATGATTCGCACCGCCTTGCCGAGCTCCTTGCGGATGTCCTCGACCTTCTTGCCATCCTGCAGCTTCTCGTCGGCTTCTCGGTAGTGGCCGAGGCCCTTGGCGAAGCTCTCGGGGGCGAGAAACTGAGCCTTGACCTCGCGAGCCTCGGCGAGGGCTGCGTCGGCCTCGGTGAAGAGCAGATCTCGGAGCTCGGACGTTGTTTGGGCGACGGTCGCGCCGCCGAGCCAACATGTGAGAAGGAGGGCGAGGCAGAAGGGGGACTTCATGGTTTCCTCGATGGGGCGGTGGCGAGGAGAGGCGGAACCCTCGGAGGATAGCACCGGCGGGTCTGGAGTCTGGCGCGTGAGCTGATCGCGCCCCTCCGCCGATCAGTAGTCGAGCCGAAACGAGCGCCGGTGGATCGGCGCAGGACCCAGCTCCGCCAGCGCACGGCGGTGTTGCAGGGTCGGGTAGCCCTTGTGCGACGCGAAGCCGTAGCCCGGATGGGCGGCGTCCAGCTCGACCATGATCCGGTCGCGTTCGACCTTGGCCAGGATCGAGGCGGCGGCGATGGAGGCGAAGCGGTCGTCGCCCTTGACCTCGGCGCGCCACTGCGCCGGGTCGCCGATGTCGAGGGCGGGCAGGCGGTTGCCGTCCACCAGGACGAGCTCGGGGCGGGGATCGAGCGCGTCGACGGCGCGGCGCATCCCGGCCAGGGTGGCGCCCAGGATGTTCAGGCGGTCGATCTCTTGGTGATCGACGGCGACGACCGACCAGTCGCGGGCGCGGCGGCGGATCTCGGTCGCCAGCTCGCGGCGGGTGGGCTCGGGCAGCTTCTTGGAGTCGCGCAGACCGGCGATCGGATCGGCGGGATCGAGCACCACGGCGGCCACCAGCACCGGCCCGGCCAGCGGTCCGCGCCCGGCCTCGTCCACTCCGCAGATCCGCTCGACGCCGTGGTGGCACGCGAGATCGCGCTCCGCCCGGTCGAGTAGCTCGAGCTGGGCGAGATCGGCTCTCGCCCCTCGCCTCATGCGCTCCCCCATCCGCCCCCTCCCGGGCTCTCGATGCGCACCCGGTCCCCTGGTCGAAGGGTCGCTTCCGCGCGCGCGGGGAGCGCTTCCAGGGCTCCGTCGCCGCGGCGGATGGCGGCCCGGCCCGCGGCTGCGGGCGCTCCGCCCTCCAGGCCGTAGGGGCGGAGGTCGCGACGATCGGAGAGCAGGGTCAGCCGGGCCTCGGCGAGCAGCTCGATCTCGCGCACCACGCCCCGACCGCCCTGGTGGCGGCCGGCACCGCCGCTCCGTGGGCGCAGCCGGTACTCGACGACGCGCAGCGGAAGCTGGTGCTCCAGCGCTTCGATCGGCGTGTTCAGCGAGTTGGTCATGTGGCTGTGGATTCCGCTCTCGCCCGGGCCGCTCGGTCCGGCGCCGGCCCCGCCGGCCACGGTCTCGTAGTAGGCCCATTGGCGCCCCGCCGGGGTCAGACCGCCGAGGCAGAGGTTGTTCATCGTACCCTGGCTGGCCGCCGGGATCCGCTCCGGCAACGCCGGCGCCAGGGCCCCCAGCAGAGCATCGACCACCCGCTGGCTGGTCTCGACGTTGCCCCCCGCCACCGGCACCGGCGGCCGCGCGTCGAGCACGCTGCCGGGGCGGGTGCGCAGCTCGACCGGGCGCATGGTGCCGGCGTTCCAGGGGGCATCGGGGCCGGCGATGCAGCGCACCACGTAAGCCACCGCCGACTCGGTCACGGCTCGCGGAGCGTTGAGCGGCTCCGGCACCTGGTCGGCGCAGCGGCCGAAGTCGACCAGCAGCGCGCCGCCGCGTCGCACTTGCAGCTTCACGGAGATGGGGATGGGGCCGTCGAGCGCGTCGTCGAAGCGGTAGACACCGGGCTCGATGGTGGCCAGCGCCGCCCGGGTCATGCGTTCGGAGTAGTCCAGGAGCAGGTCGCAGCAGCGAGCGAGAGCGGTCGATCCGAAGCGCCGAGCGGCTTCCTCCAGGCGACGGGCGCCGACGTGAAGTGAGGCGATCTGCGCCTCCAGGTCGCCGCGCCTTTCGTCGGGTGCGCGCAGGTTGGCCAGGAGCAGCTTCCAGATATCCGCGACCGGCCGACCGGCGCGCAGCAGATGCAGCGGCGGGATCCGCAAGCCCTCGGCGACGATGTCGTTCGCCAACCCCATCGACCCCGGTGTCGCGCCGCCGATGTCGGCGTGATGAGCGCGATTGGCGACGAAATAGTCAGGAGTCGCGGCGGACTCGGCGAGAAAGACCGGCGCCACCAGCGTCACATCCGGCAGGTGGGTGCCGCCCCGGTAGGGATCGTTGGCGACGACCACGTCCCCCGCCGCCGGTGAGCAGTCGTCCAACACCGCCGCCACCGCCGCCGGCATCGATCCCAAATGAACCGGCATGTGGTCCCCCTGGGCGACGGCGCGCCCGTGGCGGTCGAAGAGGGCGCAGGAGTAGTCGCGGCGTTCTTTGATGTTGGGGCTGAATCCGGTGCGCATCAGGGCGGCACCCATCTCGTCGGTGATCGCGCCGAGTGTGTTGCGCACGATTTCGAGCTGGATCGGATCGAAATCTGTTTTCACCTAGGCCCGCCCTTCGCTCGCTGGTCGCTCCGGAGTCAAGAGCAAGCTGCCCCCGGCATCGACCCGCAGGGTCCAGGCGCGCGGCACTACGGTGGTGGCGGTGGGCTCCACGACCACCGCCGGGCCGCGCAGAACGGCGTCCGGGCCCAGGCTGCGCCGCTCGTGCACCGTCGCCCGCGCGGGTCCCGCTTCGTCGAAGAAGTCGGCCGGCGGCAGCGACGGTACTTGCTCGTGGTCGGTGGCAGACGAAGTCGCCGGTGCCGGAGACCCAAGATGCCGCCGCAGTCCAGGCGCCGAGGCGTTCGCCCGCACCGTCACGATTTCGACCGAGCGATCTTCCATAGCACTCCCGTAGCGACGCTCGTAGATCCGGTGGAAGGCCGCGACCGGGTCGCCGCGGTCGAAGGGCACGCGCAGCTCGTGCGCCTGGCCCTGGTAGCGCAGGTCGACCTCGGCGGCGATGGAGATCGGACCGGCCCCTTCCGCGGACAGGGCCCGTCGCACCCGGCCGGCGAGAGCGTCGCGCAGACGCTCCGCGCGGCGCAACCCCCGGTCGTCGGCCGGGACCAGCAGACTCCGCGCCAGGGCGCGCTGCGCCGGAGCCACCAACATCCCGCGTGCCGACAGGGTGCCGGGATCGGGCGGAATCCGCACTTCCGCGATCCCCAGCTCGTCGGCCAGGGCCGCGGCGTGCATCGGACCAGCGCCGCCGAAGGCCACCAGCTCGTGGTCACGCGGATCGATCCCGCGCGCCACGGTGATCTCGCGAATGGCGCGCGCCATCACCGCGCAGGCCACGCGGATCACTCCGAGGGCGGCCTGCTCGGCGGAGCGCCCCCCGAGGCGCGCACCCAGCTCCGCCAGAACCTCCCGGGCGCGCTCCGCGTCCAGGGCCATCGCGCCGTCCAGGAAGCGCTCCGGCACCAGCCGCCCCAGCACCAGGTTGGCGTCGGTCACGGTCGCCTCGACGCCGCCCTGGCCGTAGCAGGCGGGTCCCGGCCGCGCCCCGGCGCTGCGCGGACCGACCCGCAGCACGCCCCCGGCGTCGACCGTCGCGATCGATCCGCCCCCCGCGCCCACCGTGTGGATGTCGAGCACCGGCGTGCGCAGGGTCATGCCGGCGAAGCGCATCTCGGCGGTGGCCGGCGGCCGCTCCCCGCACACCGCCACGTCGGTCGAAGTCCCGCCCATGTCGAAGGTGATGCAGGCGGCCGCGGCGCTCGCCTCGCCTCGGGCGCCGATCACCCCCCCGGCGGGTCCGGAGAGCAGGGTGCGGATCGGCTGTCGGACGGCGTAACGCGCCGCGGCGCTGCCCCCCGACGAGAGCATGACGCGCAGCTTCGGCAGCCGGCGCGACAGGCGCCGCAGGTAGCGACGCATGATCGGGGCGACGTAGGCGTTGGCCAGGGTGCTCCAGGCCCGCTCCACCTCGCGGAACTCGCCGACCAGCTCGCTCGACAGGGTGACGTCGAGTCGCGCGGCGCGCAGGGCGGCGGCGATCTGTCGTTCGTGGCGGGACCGCGCGTAGCTGTGCAAGAGACAGATCGCCACCGACTCGACCCCGGCTCCGACCAGATCGCGCGCGAGATCCGGTAGCCGGGCCGGATCGAGCGCCCGCAGCACGTGACCCTCCGGCCCCACGCGCTCGTCGACGCCGCGCGTGACAGCGGCCAGGGGCGGCTCACGGCGCGGCTCCAGCGCGTAGAGGTCGGGGCGCGACTGGCGACCGATGGCGACCAGGTCCTCGAAACCCCGCGTCGTGACCAGGGCGGTGCGCGCCCCGCGCCGCTCCAGCAGGGCGTTGGTCGCAACGGTCGAGCCGTGGATCACCGCCAGCTGTTCGGGCAGCGGCGGGTTGCGGCGCCCCTCGGCTCCAAGGGCGGCGGAAGCCAGCGCCGCACGAATCCCCGCCATCACCGCCCGTCCCGGATCATCGGGGGTCGACGGCACCTTGGCGACCCAGAGGCCCGCGCCGGGACCCACCAGGACCACGTCGGTGAAGGTGCCGCCGCTGTCGACTCCGACCGCCCAGGGTCTCGGTTGAGGATCCGCGCTCATCCGGTGGAGAGTAGACTGAATCGTCGCTCCCCTGGCCGCTCCGGATTGGCTGCGGGAGTGCGCCGGAACGGACCAGAGATGATCGCTCCGCTACAGCTCGCCGGCCTGATCGTCGCGATGATCGGCGTCGGGCAGGCCTGGAAGAACCCGCGCGCCGGTGCCGCCTTGATGGTGCTGGGCGGCATGCTCTTCGGCGCCGGCACGATCACGCTCGGGGGGCGGCTCTACACGATCCTCGGCGGCGCCTGGATGATCGTGGTGCCGCTCTTCGCCTTCCAGCGCGGGCGGATTCGACGGCGCGACGCGGAGCGCGCGGCGGCCGCGCGGGCCTCGCTGGAGCGGATCCGGCGCGCGGGCTCGGATCCGCCCTGACGGACTTCCCGCTCAGCGCTTGGCGAAAATCGCCGGATTCTGCAGCTTCATCACCGCGCCCATATCGCCCTTGACCTTGAGCTGCTGGGTCATGAACGCGGTCATCGGGTTGACGGTGCCCTCGATGATGCCGATCCAGGTGTCGTCGCTGGTGACGATGGTCGACGTGGCGTTCTCGTCCACTCCCTCGACCGCCGTGCAGGTGCCGTCCTTCACGGTCACCACGTAGTCGCCGCCCTTGTCGCCCGAGATATTGAACTGGATGATCGCGTTCCAGTCCCCCGCGCCATCCGGCTGGAAGCGGTTGGGGAACTCGTCGAAGATCTGCTTCACGTGGGTGATCGCCATGGTCTGCTTCCTTTTCTCGAGGGGTGGCGCGCTGCGCTCCGGGGCGCGGGAGGGAACTCGTCCCGGATATTGACTGACGAGTCAATCAAGGTAGTGCGGGGCGGTGGGGGTGTCAATGGGGGGGGCGATCTGAGGCTTCGATATACCGAGCCTCCCGCGGGGTGCGCGCGAGCGGACCTCGTCAAGGAGGTCCTTTCTGCTCGCGCGCACCCTGACGCCGGCCGGGAGCCCCACGGCGCGGCGCACTCCCGAGTCGATGGCCGACCGATCGGCAGCGGGCAAACGCCTCCCTCCACCAATCACCCGAGAGGCTCGACGGCCCCTGCGGCTGATGGAACGATCCACTTTGGTAGATTGGTGTTGGATCGGACTGGATTCCGGCTTTCGCCGGAATGACGGGGAAGGAGGCGTCGACGGGTGGATCGATGGCTGCGTCTGCTTGCGGATGGAGCACACGGCTCCGCCGAACGCGCCGCCCACCTCTCGACGATCAGCCCCCTATTCGTCATTCCGGCGAAAGCCGGAATCCATGCCTGCACGACGACCCAAGCCGGGGGCGCCCGCCCGATTCCAAGAAAAAGGAACGTAGGATCTCAACGTCGCGCTCTAAGCTTTGCTCCCCAGGAATCGACTCCTCGCCATCGCTTTCCGGAGTCTGCGCATTGCAAAGGTAGTAGCGCCGCAGCTGCTCGGTCATCCGCGACCACTCCCGGAGCTCGATCACCATCGGCGCCGCGACACATTCGTCTCTTCCATGGCCAACTCCTTGCTGAAACGCACAGACAAGATCGCCGCGATGGTCGGGTCACCCCTGTACTGGCGCTCGAAGCGCTGGGCAAGAAAGGTGGCTCCCGGAGGATTGGCCTGGCCCGACTGGATGATCCCTGATCAGGGGCTCCAGCTAGGTTGGGAGAAACGGTACCGGGCAAGGGCAGGGGCATGGGCACGCGAAGAAGTCCAGTCGAGACCGCCTCCCCCCAACCGCGGATCGATCCCCGAAGGTCCGCGAACTCCCGTTGGGCCCGCGCTTCTTCGCCGACGATCTCGTCCCGCACCGTGGGCAGCACGTCACCTTTCGCACAGGTCCATATCGAGGGAAACCTTCTTCACCAGACCGCCACCCAGGGAGTCGGGCACGCGGCGATCGAAATACAAGGGGTGGGGGACTACAGCCAGAACCCGCCGCTCGCCTGGCACTCCGACTACAACCTGATCGTCGGCAGCCTCAACGAGTACGAGTTCGACACCCTGATCGGTGCTCACGATCGCAACGAGACGACCGGCAACAACAACCCCCGGTTTCAAGGGCTCATCAGCGGTTCGAACAGCGCGGTCAGCTTCATGCTGAAGACCGATGCGCAGCCCTCGCCCTGCTACCCGGTGACGCCGGGTCTGAAGTCGGATGCGATCGATGGGGGGTTTCCGGGTGTCGCTCCAGATCTGCGGCATGGCGGCTTCCAGTGATCCCCCGGCTCTCGGAACTCCGCATTCGCATTCTGTGGAGTCTCAGGATCCACGAAGAGCTTGCCTTGTCCGTAGCATCTGGTTGTTATGCTTCTTCTACGGAGCATTTGCGCCAGCCACCGCTCGCTCAAGCCCAGGGAGCACGGCTTCCTCTTTGCTCAACTGTACTCCACTCTGTCCTTTCGCCCTAACAGCCGGGTACTCGTCCCAAGTTCTGTGGAGCAGCGTTCGACCGGCTCGCTTCTTGTTGACTCCACCCCATTGCTTGAAAAAGAAGGGCACATTCGCCACGCGACACTTCCGCAGTATCTCAACTGCCCAGATCTCCTTCATCTCGCGTGCACCGGGTCCCGATTCGCCCCCCACAATGACCCAATCAATTCCTGCGAGATCGAGCGATGGTAAGCTCCCGAGAAGGGGCTCCAGCGAAAGGAACTTGACCTTCGCATTCGTGGCTCTAAGATGATCGACGCGGGAGAGCTCGGCTTCGCCTTCTACGCTCACGCCCATCCATATATTGTCAGGCCAAACCAGTTGTTTCGATACATCTTTAAGGCGCTCAGATCGTTTCGTAAGAACTTGGAAGACGTGCCTCGGAGCCCGTTCCATTACATCGAATACCTGCTTCACATACTCATCCGGCACGGCTTCGTGAAAGAGATCGCTCATTGAATTCACAAAAACAGTTCGGGGCTTGCGCCACGTCAGTGGCAGCACCAAAGTTTGCGGCTGCAGCGTCACCTCAAAGGCGTTGACGTAGTTCGGTTGGCCCATCGCGCGGAGCCTCAGGGCCATTCGCTCCGCGTAGCAGTGTTTGCATCCAGCGCTGACCTTCGTGCAACCCGTGACAGGGTTCCAGGTTGCCTCGGTCCATTCGATTGAACTAGTTGCCATGGTCGGGCCCCTTACTCATTTGGGAACTCAACTTGCACCCGATCAGCGAAGGCAATCTTTCCGTTTCGCTTCTGCCGTCTACTCGCGGGAGGAGCTGCAACGAGTCGCCCTGCGTTCTCAAGTTCGCCTAACACGCTCTTGTAGTTTGACTTTATAAAGTGCGTCCCCACATGGTGTTGCTCATAGACTTCCTTCATGCTCAGAGAGCGCCCATGAAATTGTTGGACGAGGAGATCAGCCAGATCGTCTAGTGGCTGCGCCAGCTCAAGGAGCACTCCCTGCGCAGCCGCAGCTGCGTTGTACTCAAAGGAGGGCACGCCTTGAACCTGGGTGGAACTCTCGCGAGCCATGATCTCCTTCATAATCTCATAACCTCGGACGTGCTTGCTCACGAAAATGAGATGGTGGCTAGTGCGTCCGTGCTGCGGAGACTTGAATCGGAATGGCAAAACGAAGGTCCCACCCATGTCCTTGAGTGCTTGACACAATTCCTCAATGACGCAGAGTTCTCGCTCTGCCGCGCCTAGGCCTTCGACCGCCTCTATTAGTGCTTCAGTCCGGGTGTTGCCGAACAATGCCGCCATGTGATCTCGGACCAGGGGATTTCGAATGCCCATGTTGATTCGATTGTAATTGAAGAAAAAGATGCAGTCACATCCCCAGTCCTGGAGTACGGAGTTGACCAGGCGAAGGCTCAAGCCCTTGTAGCCCCAGGGATCTACAAAGAACAGCGTTGGCACAAGAGAGGTTTTCTCCAGAGCTTTTGCCATCTCTTCGTCGACCTCACCATGATGTATTTGTGGTGCATGCTTCAGTTTAGTCACATCTGCTAGATTTGCAATCTCCGCACGCAGTTTCTGTACGTTTTCTTCGTCACGGTCATTGAATACCGTCACGAGCATTCGGCGCAGATCTTCGTCTGCGATGGCTCGCTCCAGGACAAGGAGCGGGGTTGACGCCGCGCCATCTCCGTAGCGCCCCGGACCACAGAAGAGATCAATGTAAGCGAGCTTGTCGGCTCTAGTCTTGGCCCATGGGACAATGACTCGCGACCATGCATCGAAGTACTTCTCGACAATCGTGGACTTCACGAGGGACTGTTCCTGCATTTCGTCAAAAAGCTGGTCTGCCATGCTGCATGTCTCCAAGGGCGATAGTCACATTGACTGAAGCCGAGAATAGCATTCTGCTGGACGAGCAGCAACTGAGGATCCAAGTGCGCGACTTTCTATGAGCATAACAACCGATTCGACCTCGCTGGCGGCCCGGGGCTTGGTACCCGCACATGCGACATCGGCGCCTACGGCGGCCCCTTCAACATGTGGGATCCCAACGGCACCCTCCCCTGCGTGGAGTACGTGGAAGGGGTGGGCGAGTGCGGCAGCCCATGAGGCGCGCCGCTCCTCTTCGGGCACGCGTCGTGGGAAGCTCGGCCGTGCTGGCGACACTCTCCTCTTCGCCGCTCCAGGCGATCGAGGAGAACGCCGGCTGGCCGGTGAGCTGGGGGCTCAGCGCGGCGCCCGCCGTGTGGTCGCCGATTCCACGGCTTGGGGTGGCCGGGCGCTCAGCCTCGCCGAAGGCCCCGGCCGGGTCTTCCTGCGCGCCGAAATGCCGGAATGGGACGACTACACGATCTGGCTCCGATTGCGTCGCCAGGGCGACGCGGCGGCAGCGGCGCCTCTGGTGTCGCTGAACGGCCTGGTGCCCAGCACCGACCCCCCGATCCCCGCGCCGGCCGGTTGGTGGTGGGTGAGTCTGGGACGAATCCGTCTGCCGGAGGGGATCAGCGAGTGGAGCATCGAGCTGCCCGCAGCGCCGGTGCTCCTGGATCGCTGCCTGTTCAGCACCCGAGCGGGCTTTCCGATCGCCGAGTAGGTCGCGGTCATCATGGCGTTGACGGATCGCGCCGCTGCTGTGACGCGGTTGGTGGGCGCGGGATCGCCGAGCCCGACTTCCGGCCGAGGGCTCCTGGAGGGGACGGTGGAGTTCACGGTTCCGGAGGAGGCCGATCTCGGCAACTACCTCCTCGCCCTGCGCGCCGAGGAGGAGGAGGAGCTGGTCGATGTGCGGATGATTCGGCGGTCGTGGCCGGCGGAGCTCCGAGGCGGCAGCCTGATGTTGTGATCCCGGTCCTCACGCTCGCACTCGAGCCACTGCCGAGCACCACACAGGGCGCCTGTCATGGCCGAGACTCACGCCATTCAGGCGAAGAACGTGGCGACCATATCGGCGCATCGCCCAGGTAGACCACGAACGCCGCCGAGATGCGCCCCGCCTCGACCGCGGTCTCCAGGCCCCGAGCGCTTTCGGGGCGCCATCGCGGCGACGCCTTCACCTCGATGCCGACGGCGCGCCCGGCACGGGACCAGATGAAGTCGACCTCAGTGCCCGCGGGAGTGCGCCAGAAGGACAGCTCGCCACGGCGGCGTCGCGGGCGATCCCCGCCACGTTTGTGAGCTGCCCGTTGGCCGGCGCGGCGACCTCGAGAAAGCGACCCAAGGCATCCAGGTGCCGCACGTCCGCCTCGATGCGCACCTCCCGGCTCACGTAGTTGGCCACGTAGGCCTCGAGCAGCTCGGTGCGCGTTCGGGGATCGCTCTTCCGCCGCTGGACTTCCAGGCATGGAGGCGCGCATTCCATGTCACAATGGCGCTTTCCGGGCGCCCCCCCTCGATCGGGAGGCGTCCAATCCAAACAACCGCGCCGCGCGGCGATACGCGGCACGCGCGCGACCAGTGGAGACATCGATGTCCAAGAACCTGCGCATCGCGAACTGCTCCGGCTTCTACGGCGATCGTCTGACGGCGGCGAAGGAGATGGTCGAGGGGGGACCGATCGACTTCCTGACCGGCGACTACCTGGCCGAGCTGACGATGCTGATCCTGTTTCGGGACCGGCTGAAGGACTCGAGCCTGGGCTACGCGCGCACCTTTTTGACGCAGATGGAGCAGGTGTTGGGGACCTGCGCCGATCAGGGGATCAAGGTGGTGGCCAACGCGGGGGGGCTCAACCCCGCCGCGCTGGCCGAACAGATCGACGGCATCGCGCAGCGCCTCGGCGTCGCTCCGAAGGTCGCCTGGATCGAGGGGGACGACCTCTCCGGCCGCCTGGAGGAGCTGCAGCAGCGCGGCAATCCCCTGGCCGACAAGTCGACCGGTCGGCCGCTCTCGGAGCTGAGCGAGCGCGTGCTTTGCGCCAACGCCTACCTGGGCGCCTGGCCGATCGTCGCGGCGCTGGAGCGTGGCGCCGACATCGTGGTCTGCCCGCGCATCACCGACACCGCGCTGGTCGTGGGGCCCTCCGCCTGGCACCACGGTTGGCGGCGCGACGACTGGGATCGGCTGGCCTCGGCCACCGTCGCCGGCCACATCCTCGAATGCGGCACCCAGTGCACCGGCGGCAACTACTCCTTCTTCGAAGAGGTCGAGTCCTTCGACCAGCCCGGATTCCCGATCTGCGAAATGGAGGAGGAGGGCAGCTTCACGGTCACCAAGCACGACGACACCGCCGGACTGGTGTCGATCGGAACGGTGACTTCGCAGCTCCTCTACGAGACCACCGACGCGCGCTACCTGACGCCCGACGCCACCGCCCGCTTCGACACGATTCACCTGGAAGACGCGGGCCCCGACCGCGTCAAGGTCAGCGGGGTGCGGGGCGAGCCGCCGCCCGAGACCCTCAAGGTGGCGATGCTCTATCTGAGCGGCTACCGCAACGCCGGCACCATCCTGCTCACCGGTCTCGACATCGAGAGGAAGGCCGAGATCGTCAGCGAGGCATTCTGGAAGCTGATGGGGGGACGGGAGAGCTTCGACGAGGCGCGCACCGACCTGATCGACCTGACGCGCCCCGACCCCGACAGCAACCCGCACGCCTACGCCAGGCTGCGCTTCTCGATGCGTGATCGCGATCCCGACAAGGTCGGGCGCCGCTTCTTCAACAAGATGGTGGAGCTGGCGCTCTCCAGCATTCCGGGGTTCACGGTGCCGACCAGCTTGCGCAAGAAGGCGTCGCCCTGCGCGTCGTTCTGGGATGCGCTGGTGCCGCCGGAGGAGATCGACCAGGTGGTGGTCGTCGACGGAGAGCGGATCCCCGTCCCCCACACCGACCGGCCCGACGAGCCGCCCGCCCTGCAGATGCCCGAGGAAGGGATCCCGCCGCCGCCGACCGGTCCGACCCGGCGGATCGCGATCGGCCAGGTGCTTGGCTCGCGCTCCGGCGACAAGGGGGGCGCGGCCACGCTGGGGGTCTGGGGGCGCACCCCGGAGACCTACGCCTGGGCGGTCGACTACCTGAGCGTGGAGCGGATGAGAGAGATGATTCCGGAGGCGCGCGAGCTGCGCATCGAGCGCTTCCTGATGCCCAACATCCTCTCGATCGGATTCCTGATCGACGGTCTGCTCGGCGAGGGAGCCAGCGCCTCGACGCTGATCGACCCGCAGGCGAAGTCGCTGGGTGAGTTCTTCCGGGCGCGCTTCGCCGACGTCCCGGTCGCCCTGATCGAGGAGTAGGACCAGGACCGAACGAGGAGCGGCGGGCCCCGTGAGACCCGCCTTACTTCGTGTAGCTACTCGTCCTCCATCTCGAGCAGATCCATGTCGCCTTCCGCGGTGCTCTCGAGCACCTCGTCGCCGATCGGGTCGCCGGAGGCGTCCATGTAGCCGAGCATCCGCCCAGAGGCGTCGAGCGACGCCAGCATGCCGCCGGAGGCTTCCAGCGACGCCAGCATGCCACCGGAAGCGTCGAGCACCGCCAGCATCGCGCCGCTGCCTTCGAGCATGCCGATGATCCCGCCCGAGGCCATCAGCGAGTCCATGAACTCGTGGCCCGAGGCGTCGAGCAGCGAGAGCATGCGGCCGGAGGCGTCGAGCATCGACAGGATCCTCCCCGAGGCGTCGAGCATTCCGAGAATGCCGCCCGAGGCATCGAGGAAGCCGAGCATCAGGCCAGAGGCGTCGAGGAACGCCAGCATTCCGCCGGAGGCCTCGAGCATGGCGAGCAGCCCGCCCTGGCCGGTCATCAGCGACTTCAGATCGGTCCCCGGAATCTGCCAGATCACGACCTCCCCAGACTCGTCGTCATAGAGGCAGAACAGGCCTTCGGGCGTCTCGATGAAGAGCACCAGGCCGAGCTCGGGGTCGTCGATGACCACTCCGAACTGGGTGGCCGGAACGACAGCCGCCGGCAGCTCGTTCTCGTCGACATAGCCCTCCAGCTCGTCCAGCGGCAGGGGAATGATCGACCGCCAGTCGGACAGCGCCGCGACCGGATCGATCAGCCCGTAGCCGTGCTCCGGATCCCATCCCGGCTCGCCGAGGTCGATGGCGCTCTGCACGATGATGTTGCGCACGTCGAGCGGGGTCAGCTCCTGGGAGGTCGCGCTGGAGTTCGACAGGATCAGCGCCGCCAGCGCCGCCACGTGGGGCGCCGCCTGGGAGGTGCCGGCGCTGAACCAATAGCCCACCTTGCCGGGCCTGCGATGGCCGATCGAGCTGCTCAGGATGCCGTCCGGATAACCGTCGTGATCCTGGTCGCGGCGCACGCCGCCCGGGGCCAGGACGTCGAGGGTCATGCCGTAGTTGGAGTACGGTGTGCGGGCGCCGAATCGATCCGACGCACCCACCGCGATCACCTCGTTGTAGGCCGCCGGATAAGAGACGCTCGGCACACCTTTGTTGCCAGCCGCGGAGATCTGCACGATCCCCTGCTGGTCGGCGTCCAGCACCACCTGGCGCAGGTAGGGACCGGGATCGAAGCCGGGCGGGAAGGAGACGCTCATGTTGATGACGCGGTAGGGATAGTCCTGGTCGATGATGTGCTGGATGCCGTCGGCCAGGGTCTCGGTGGTGCCCTTCCCGTGCTCGTCGAGGACCCGCACCGGCGCCAGGGTGAAGAAGGGCGCCATGCCGGCGATCCCTCGATTGTTGTCGAGCGAGGTGTGGATGATGCCGGCCACGTGGGTGCCGTGCTGGTTGAGATCGAAGCCGTCGGGCTCGTTGTCGACCAGGTCGATCGCGGCGTCGATGGCCAGCGACATATCGTTGTGGCGCTTGCAGTACTTGCCGCTGCGCCGGTGATTGCCGCCGCGCCAGGCGACGCCCGAGTCGAGCACCGCGATCAGCAGGTCGCCGGTCGGGGCGGTGCCGTGCTCGATGGTCCAGGCGGTCTCCATGTCGAGCATCTCGAGGTTCCACTGGTGGCGATAGTGGCGGTCGGTGGTCGCCCTTCCCCCCGGGTAGCCGCTGGAGCCGCACACCGCGTTGGGCGAGGCCGCCGCCACCCGCGGGTCGGAGCCCAGGAGCTCCAGCAGCTCGGTCAAGCCGCTGCGGTCGGCCAGCGGGGCCCGGCGGCCGAGCCGCGCTAGGCGACGAGCGATCGCCGCCGGCGCCGGAGTCCGCACCTTGAACCAGCCATGCGGCAGACCGTCGCGCTCGATGGTGAGTCCGTAGTCGCGCAGCAGCTCGGCGCGGCGCGTGCCACCGATCCCGGGCCGAAGCTGGATCAGCAGCTCACGGTCGACGATTTCGACGTGGGCACCCAGACGACCGAGAGGGCTGGCGATGGTCGACCGTCCGCCAGCCGACGGGGCCGCGACGGCGCTCTGGGGCGAAGCGAGCGCGGCACTCGACGCGAGGGCGAGGAGGCTCAGGGCGGCGGGTGCCACGATCGACCAGGGCGATCGTCCCGTCGCGTGACCGGGGGGTTCGACTCGAAGCATCTGCGCTCTCCTGCTGGGGTCCGGAGCGGAGGCGGGTTGCCCGGAAAGGCGCCGCCGCCAAACATCGATGGCCGAGATGAGCACGAGCCGTGCCGGATATTCGTTGCAATATGCAACGCCATAACTCGTTGCAATACAGCCTGTTGAGGAGCACGATGGGAGAATCGCGAAATGCAAAGGACGAATCGCGGCCGATCTGTGCGGCGCTTGCGCAGTGCCGTTCAGGCGCTGAACAGCTGTTCGGAGAAGTGCGACTCACCTTCGGCGAGGGCGCTCAGCCGCTCGGTGATGACCACGCAGTTGCGGCCGCCGCGCTTGGCCTCGTAGAGCGCGCCGTCGGCGCTGGGCAGCAGCAGCGCGAGGTCGCCGTCGCGCACCGCGGACAGGGCGACGACGCCGATGCTGCAGGTCAGGGCACGCCCGCTCACCAGGGGCGCCTGCTCGATGCGGGTGCGCACTTCGTCGGCGATGTCGAAGGCTCGATCGGCGCGAGTGCGGGGCAGCACCACCGCGAACTCCTCGCCGCCGAGACGGCCGACCGCCCCGCGCTCACCGACCACCTGGCGGATCAGGGCGGCGGTCTCGGCCAGCACCCGGTCGCCCGCACCGTGTCCGAAGTCGTCGTTCACGGTCTTGAAATGATCGATGTCGAGCATCAAGAGCGCCAGGGAGGTGCCGCGCTCGAGGGCGCGCAAGAACTCCTCCTCGAGACGCTGCAGCAGGTGATGGCGCATCGAGACCCGGGTCAGGGAGTCGATCGTGGCGCGCTCGAAGAGCTGCGCGTTGCGGATCGCCAGCGCGGCCTGGTTGGCCAGTGACTGGAGGACGAAGAGCTCCTCGCGGCTGACGTCGTAGACCGCCCGGTCGTCGTCGACGTAGAGCGCTCCGATGACCCCCTGCATGTCGGCGACCGGCACACCGATGATGAAGCGCAGCTGCAGCTTGCGGATCGAGGAGCGGCGCGAGATCTCCTCGGCATCGGCCACGTTGGTGACCACGCGCGATTCCCCGGAACGGAAGATGTCTTCCACGAACGACCTGCTGTAGTGCACGCCGTTGCGCGCGGCGCCGTCCCGATAGGCCGAGGCGGCCAGCTCGGTCGGGCTCTTGGGGGTGGATCGCAAGAACACCAGGGCGCGCCGCGCGCCGGTGAGCTCGACGGTCTTGTGGGCAATCAGATCGAGCAAGGGCGCCAGCTCGTGAATCGCGTTGATCTGCAGCGTGATGTCGAGCAGGTGCTCGAGCAGATGGTCCCCGGGCGCGAAACGCGAGGTCTGGACTCGCAAGGGCTCGTCGTCCTCCAGCTCCATCAGGAGCCGGTTTGCCTCGCCATGGTCGGCCAGCGCCCCCAGCCGCTCCAGCCCCCCCAAGGCATGCTCGAGCAGCGCGCGCGCCGCGCCGTGGCGACCGGCCTCGAGCAGCAGACGGGCACGGGCCACGTCGACCCGGTGGGCGGCGTGATCGAGGCGCAGGTCGCTCATCTCGCGGCGCGCCCGGGCGTAGCGATGCAGCGCCTTGGCATCCGCCCCCTGGCGCTCCGCGACCGCCGCCGATGCCGCCAGCAGGTGCGCCAGCTCGGCCCGCGCCCCGATCTTGCGGGCGGAGCGGATGGCGCCGGCCACCAGGGCACGCGCCAGAACCGGGTCGCCGTGCTCCGCCTCCCAGGTAGCGATCCGCCGCGTGGCCTCGATCCCCTCCGGGCTCTCCAGCAGCGCCTCGCTCTCGCTGCCGGGCGCGGCGGCGGCGAGGCCGCGCACCGCCTTGTCGAAGCGCGCGCGCGCCGCCTCGGCCTGCCCCTCGAGGAGATCGAGCTCGCCCAGGTTCCCCTCGAGGATTGCCTCCGCGGCGGGATCGGCCAGGCTCCGCGCCAGCTCGATTCCTTCCTCCAGCATCCCCCGCGCGCGCCGTGCCTCGCCGCGATCTCTGAGCAGCATCCCCAGGTTGTTCAGGGTTCGCATCCGTGTGCGCAGGTCGCCGACCCCGCCCGCGACGGCCAGCACGTCGCGATAGGCCTCGGCCGCCTCCGCCCACTGGCCGCCATCGGACTGCGCCACCGCCCGATTGGAGAGCGCGACCAGGTAGCCGCGCAGATCGTTGGCGCGCCGGCTGCGCTCGGCCGCATCGTGGAAGCTGCGCGCGGCCGCGGCATACTCCGAGCTCTGGTAGTGAATGGCGCCGAGCGCCACCTCGCAGGCGGTCGCGCGCCGGTGATCGTCCAGCTCCTCGAAGACGGCGAGGGCGGCGGCGTAGGTGTCGGCGGCCTGGTCGAGTTGGCCGCGGGCGATGTCGACGCGGGCCCGGGTGCTCCCGAGCCGCGCTCGCTGCTCGCGTCCGTCGGGGACTCGGTCGACCAGCGCTTCGGCCTGGTCGAGGGCGCCGACGCAGCCCTCGATGTCGCCCTTGGCGAGATGCACCAGCCCCAGGCGGTGCAGCAGAATCACCCGCAGGCTGCCGCCGGTCGACAGGGGCAGCGAGGCGGCCGCCGAGATTCCGACCTCGAGCGCCTCCCTGGCCGCGTCGGGCTGCTCGATCCCCAGGGCGGCTTTGGCGAGGCAGGCGGCGGCGCGCGCGCGGCGCTCGCCTTCGCGAGATCGCAACACCGGATCCAGCGCCTCGCCCACCTCGTGCCCGCGGCCGGCGCGTTCCAGCGCCTGCCCCCACGACAGCCTCAACTGCTCGACCATCGCTTCCGGGACCCGGTCGCAATGGGTCGCGACGAAGCTCTGCAGCGATTCCGCCTGCTCCACGTAGAGATGAAGCGCCGCGAAGCACTCGCTCGCTTCGTCGAGGGCGATCTTGGCGGCGTGGTAGTCGTCGCTCCAGGCCAGGTGCGAGCCGATCCGCGCCAGCTTGCGCGGGCGAGCCGAGCGTTGGCAGCGCTCCAGGCTGGCGCGCAGTCCGTCCGCGGCGCGGCCGTGGAGCACCGCGCGCTGAATCGGATCCAGCTGCAAGAGCAGCGCCTGGGCGGTGGACGCCGCGGAGAAGCGCAGCGTGGGATCTTCCCAAGGCGCCATCGGATCGATCCTGCGGGTCACGAAGCCCTGGTCCTCGAGACGGTCCAGGAGGCCCTCGATCTCCTCCGGCGCACGGCGCGCGACTGCCGCCACGGTGGCCACGGTGGCCTCTTCGAGCGTGGCCAGCGCCTCCACGACCGCCCGCTCGGCGGCGCCGAGGTCGGCCGGCAGCGGCTCGGGAGCATCGCGGCAAAGCTCGGGGACCTTGAAGCGGGCACCGGGGAGCTCGGCGGTCCAGCGCTCCTCTCGACGCAGCTGACCCGTGCGCATCAGCGCGCGCAGCGCCTCGACGACGGCTCCCGGCGCACCGCCGGAAGCGCCGTAGACCGCGTCCACGAACTCGGTCGTCAGTCGATCGGAATGGAGCACTCCCTCCAGCACGCCGCGGGTCTCGCCGGCATCGAGCGGCGCCAGGGTGGCGCGGCGCAGATGGTCGCCGATGCCCGGCAGCCGCGGCGGATCGCCGTGGCGAGAGGTCACCACCAGCGCCAGCTTCTCATCGGCCGCGGTGCGGCAGATGGCGGCCAGGAGCTGCGCCGCCAAGGGGCCGGCGCTCGGCGGAGCGTCGACCAGGAACAGGGTGCGGCGCTGGCGGGCCAGCTCGCTCACCACCACTCCGAAGGCGTGGATCAGCGCCAGCAGCTCCACCCCCTCCGACTCCGCCGCGGCGCCCGCCACGGGCGCGGTCGAGTCGAGAGCGCCGACGATGCCGCGGAGGGTCGGCCAGGTGCCGCGATCGGCCACCGGAGCGCCCGCACAAGCATCGAGGCGGTCCAGCTCGGCATTGAAGAGCGCCTGCGAAAGAGCCGCCCGTCCGTCCTCCCCCGACTCGGGGGCGAACGAGAGCACCACGCAGTCGAGGCGACGGCCGAGGGTCGCCGCTTCGGTCAAGAGCCGCG
>CAZBBK010000017.1:22636-81359 GCA_964490075.1 uncultured Gemmatimonadota bacterium
AGCCGCGAGCGCCGGGCCGACAGGGTCAACGCCCAGCGCACGGCGTCGATGGGGTCGGCTCGTCCCACCAAGGGCGCCGGAGCCAGCCGGCCGATCTCGGGGTCGGCGGCGCCGTCGAGCAGCTCGAGCGCGGCCCCGGCGTGTTCCGGTCGCCGGGCCGGCAGGGGATCGAGGAGCCGCTCGATCAGCTCCCGTACGTCGACCGGCACGGCGGGCGCTACCTCCGCGAGCGTTTCGGCGACCCCCTGGCGTGCTTCGACCATCGACTCGACCGGATCGGGCGATGGAAAAGCCGGACGCCCGCAGGCCAGCTCGTAGAGACAGGCGCCCAGCGCGAAGAGATCGCTGCGCGGCGAGGGCGTGGCGCCGTCCAGGTACTCCGGTGCCAGGTAGCCGGGCGTGCCGGCGACGCAAGTCGCTCGATCGTCGACCGGCGCAGAGAGGCCGAGGTCGGCGATGCGCAACCTGGGTCCCTGCTCTCGCTCCTCCACCAGCAGGTTGCCCGGCTTCAGATCGCGGTGCACCAGGCCCTGACGGTGAAGATGATCGAGTCCCTCGAGCAGATCGCGAGCGGCCGATCTGAGCCGGTTCGCCGGGAACGACCCGACCAGGGCTTCGGCGTCGCCGCCCGCGGCGAGATCCATCACCACGTAGGGGAGACCCTCGTGCACGCCGCAGTCGAAGACCCGCAGCAGGTTTCGATGGGGGTGCTCGGCCAGGATGCGGAACTCGCGCCGGAACGCGACCAGCTGTGCGCCTTGGCGTGGTTCGCGGTGGACCTTGATCGCGACCTCGCGACCGTCGATGCGCCGCACCGCGCGGTAGACCAGGCTGGCGGCTCCCTCGCCGATCGCTTCGACGATGCGGTACCTGGCCGGGACGGCCGGGCTCGGGACCTTGTCCAGGGTCTCTGGCACGCGATGTCTCTGTGCGCGGAGGACGTTCGGCGGACGATCGGCGGCCGAACGGCCGCTGCTGCTGGCTGGGGCGGGCGCTGGGGAGGCGCACGGTCACGCCCTTTGGCGCGGTGCGCTTCTTTCTCTAATCGGACTGCGCGGCTCCCCGATTGACTCCGATCGGGTGCCCAACCCCTATTCAGATCGAATCTCTACCAGCTCATCGCCCGGCGCCACCTGGGCGCCCTCGCAGGTGTGAATCGCCGCCACGATCCCCGCCTGGTGGGCGCGCAAGGTGGTCTCCATCTTCATGGCGCTCACCACCAAGATCGCGTCGCCCGCCTCGACGCGCTCCCCTTCGGCCACCAGCAGCTTGACGACCACCGCTGGCGTGGGCGGCGTGATCGCACCCCCTCCCCCCGCTCCCCCCGCCGCGCGCTTCGGCGGCCGATGCGTAAGATCCTCGAAGGCGTAGGTCGTGCCGTCGATGAAGATGAGCCGTCTGGCTCCCGATCGGGCGACGAACACGATCCGCGAGCGCCGGCCGTCGTCGATCAGCAGCCGATTGGGGTCCAACCAGCGCCATCCGACCAGCTCTTCCCTGCCCCCAAGCTCGATCCGCCAACGCCCGTCGGCGGCCCGCTGCGCGCTGAGCTCGTGGCATTCGTCTCCGTCGGCGATGCGGTGGTTCATGATCACAGCGTCCAATCGCCAAGGGTGGACCAGGGGCTCTCGGGCGCCGCCGCCTCGCTCGACGCACCCTTGGCCTCCGCGGGCCGGGCGCCGCTGGCGGCATCGGCCAGGAACGCGATCAGGGCGTCGTCGAGCGCATCGCGCCGGGCCGTCCACTGGGCCAGGTGCTCGTCGATAAAGCGGGTCGACAGCGCGCCATCGATGAAGGCAGGGCTCTCGACCAGGTCGTGGAGAAAAGGGATCGTGGTTTCGATGCCGAGGATCGGGTATTCGCGCAAGGCCAGCGCCATCCGCCGCCGCGCGCTCTCGCGGTCCTCGCCCCAGGTGATCAGCTTGGCGATGATCGGATCGTAGTGGACCGGGATTTCGCTGCCGGTGACCGCGCCAGCGTCGACCCGCACGCCCGGACCCACCGGCTCTTGAGCGAAGAGCAGAGTGCCCGGGGAGGGGGCGAATTCCAGCGCCGGATCTTCCGCGTAGATGCGACACTCCAGCGCATGCCCCACACGTGAAATCTGTTGTTGCGTCCAGGGGAGCTCTTCGCCGGCGGCGACACGCAGCTGCGCCGCGACCAGGTCGATCCCGGTGATCGCCTCGGTCACCGGATGCTCCACCTGCAGCCGCGTGTTCATCTCCAGAAATGTGTAGTCACCGCGCGCGTCGAGCAGGAACTCGACCGTGCCGGCGTTCTGGTAGCCCCCGGCACGCGCCAGGCGCAGCGCACTCGCGCACATTTGCGTCCGCAGCTCCGGCGTCAGGGCCGGGGAGGGCGCCTCCTCCACAATCTTCTGGTGGCGGCGCTGGATCGAGCATTCGCGTTCGAAGAGGTGAACCATGTTGCCGTGGCTGTCTCCCAGCACCTGCACCTCGACGTGTCGCGGGCGGGCGATGTATCGCTCGACGAGCAGCTCGTCGCTGCCGAAAGCGGCCAGGGCCTCGCTCCCGGCGGCGGCGCAGGCCGGCTCCAGGTCGCCGGGCCGCTCCACCAATCGCATCCCCTTGCCGCCGCCGCCGGCCGCCGCCTTGATGAGCAAGGGATAGCCGACCTCGGTGGCGGCAGCGCGCAGCCGCGCGGCGCGTGCCGCGGCCTCCTGGCCTCGCTCCAGGTCGATCGCCGGCAACACCGGCACCTCGCAGGAGAGCGCGAGCTCCCGGGCCCGCCCCTTGTGCCCCAACTTCTCGATCGCCTCGGCCGGCGGCCCGACGAAGACCACACCGGCATCGTCGCAGGCGCGTGCCAGGTGCTCGCTCTCCGCAAGAAAGCCGTAGCCCGGATGCAGCGCCTGGGCACCGCTCTCGACCGCCGCGGCGACGATCCGCTCGATGTTGAGATAGCTTTCGAGCGGAGCGGCGGCCCCCAGGTGAAGCGCCCGATCGGCGCCCCGCAGGTGCAAGGCGTCGGCGTCGGCATCGGAGTAGACCGCCACGGTCTCGATCCCCAGCGCGCGACAGGTGCGGGCGATGCGGACGGCGATCTCACCGCGATTGGCGATCAGCACTCTGTTGAACACCGCAACGCTCCTACATTCTGAACACACCCCAGGGGGCGCGTTCCGGGAAGGGTCGATTGAGCGACGCCGAGATGGCCAGTCCGAGCACGTCGCGGGTCTTGGCCGGATCGATGATCCCGTCGTCCCAGAGATTGGCGGTGCTGTGCCAGGGGTTCGATTCGCCCTCGATCATCTGGATCACCGGCTCTTTCAGCGCCGCCGCCGCCTCGGAGGACAGGGTCGGCTGGCCGTGGCGCGCCAGCTGCTCGTTCTTCACCGTGACCAGCACGTCGGCCGCCTGCTCCGCCCCCATGACGCTGATGCGGGCGTTGGGCCACATCCAGAGCATTCTGGGACCGTACGCACGACCGCACATGGCATAGTTGCCGGCGCCGAAGGAGCCGCCGACGATCACCGTGAACTTGGGCACCCGAGTCAGCGACACCGCGGCAACCATCTTGTGACCGTCCTTGGTGATTCCCCCTTCCTCGTACTCGCGGCCGATCATGAAGCCGTTGATGTTCTGCAGAAACACCAGGGGAATCCCCTCGCGATCACAGAGCTGGATGAACTGTGTCGCTTTCAGGGCGCTTTCCGAGAACAGAACACCGTTGTTGCCGAGCAGGCCCACCGGATGGCCGTGGATGTAGGCCCAGCCGCAGAACAGAGTGGGACCGTAGCGGGGCTTGAACTCCAGAAACTCGCTGCCGTCGACCAGTCGCGCCAGCACCTCGCGCACGTCGTAGGGCACGCTCAGGCGCTGCGGCACGATGCCGTAGATCTCCTCGGGATCGTAGAGCGGCTCTGCCGCGCTGCGGTTCTCGAGGCGTTGGCGGGGCGCCGCGGGCAGGCGGCGCACCAGCGCGCGCAGCTGCCGAACCGCATCGGCGTCGTCCTCGGCGACGTAGTCCGAGACACCCGAAAGGCGGCAATGCAGATCGGCGCCGCCCAGGCTCTCCTGGTCCACCACCTCTCCGGTCGCGGCCTTCACCAGCGGCGGCCCCCCCAGGAAGATCGCCCCGGTCCCCTTGACGTGCACCACCTGATCCGACATCGCCGGAATATACGCCGCACCCGCCGTGCACAGTCCCATCACCGCGGTGATCTGTGGGATATCCAGCGCCGACATATGAGCCTGGTTGTAGAACACCTGCCCCCCGTCGTCGGCATCGGGGAACACCTCCGACTGGAGTGGCAGATAGGCGCCGCCCGAATCGATCATGTTGATCACCGGCAGGCGGTTCTCCATGGCGATCCGTTGCAGGCGCAACGACTTCTTGACCCCCATCGGGTAGAGCGTGCCGCCCTTGACCATCGCGTCGTTGGCGTTGACCAGCACCTCGCGCCCCTCGACGACGCCGATGCCGCCGCGGATTCCCGCACTGTGCACCTTCGAATCGTACATCCCTTTCGCCGCCAGCGGCGCGATCTCCAGGAAGGGGGTTCCCGGATCCAGCAACAGATCGAGACGCTCTTGAACCGGTAGCTTGCCCTGCTCGATGTGGCGGGTTCGAGCCTTGTCGGAGCGATCGGTCCGCGCCTTGTCCAGCTCTGCGCGCAGCTCGTCGACCAGCGCGCGCATCGCATCTCTGTTGGCGACGAAGTCGGCGCTTCGAGTGTCGATTCTGCTGTCGAGAACGTCCATCTTCTACTCCCTGGGCGGCCGGGATTCCGATGCCAGGAGTCCTTGCAGCACCAGATTCGTCAGCTCCCTTTTGGTACGCGCCACATCGCCCAGCCGGTCCGCGGGGATGTCGCGCCAGGCCCATCCGGCGACCACGCCTTGCAAAGCGCCCCAGAACACGCGCGCGGCGAGCTGCGGATCGACCGCGACGCTCAGCTCGCCGGTGTCGATCCCGTCGCGGATGATCTCGGCGAAGACGTCGTGGGCATCGTCGAGCGCCAGGATGTTGGCTTCGGCGAAGAACTCCGGAGTGCGCACCAGTTCCTGGAAGAGCACCTTCATCAGTCGCGGATAGGCGCAGTAGGAGTCGACCACGAAGCCCACGATCTTGCCCAGCTTCTGCGCCGCGCCGCCGGCGTCGGCCCGCAGCGCCCGCGCCAGATCGACCAGAACCACCAGTCGATCCCTGAAAATCGAGAGCAGCAGCTCGTCCTTGGACTCGAAGTAGTGGTAGACGAGGCCGTGGCTCACTCCCGCCCGGCGGGCCACGTCCGATACCCGGCAGCGATCGAAGCCCTGCTCGGCAATGGTCCGGATCGCGGCGTTCTGAATCCGCTCGCGTTTATCCAGGGCGCGCTGGTCGCGGCTGGCGATGAGGGCTCCCGGCGGAGTTGAAGAACCGGCGACGAATGCTGACTGACCAGTCAATCAAAATGTGCGGGCCGCGTCAATCCAGGAGCAGCCACGCGACCAGGGCCGACATCCCCAGAGCCAGCGCCACCAGCAACGGAAAGGGGGCCATGCCCGGAGGCCGCGGCCGATTCGCGTCGCCTCCCAGCCCGGCGCGGTCGTCGACGAACTCGCGGATCAGCGCCAGCGCGTCGTCGCCAAACTCCTCCGGCACCGCGATTTCGAGGTGCTGGGGGACGCCGAAGATGCCGGTGGCGGCGTCGGCCAGGCGCACGTGGGGGATCTGGTGGTCATCGAGCAGGCCGCGAATCAGGTCGGCGATCGCCGGATTGGGCGCTCGGTAGATGGTCCGCAGGCGCCCCAGGCCCGGACCGGAGGGGGACCCGGCCGGCCCGAAGGCCGCCCGGCCGGAGGGGGCGGCATGACGATCGCCGCGCCAGGCCTCGCTGGAGCGATGGCGGGTCCCCCGCCAGCTCTCGTCCTGGGGCGCTTCCCAGTCCATGCGACAACTTTCGTGGACGGTCGCCGGAGAGGATCGATTACTCCCGTTGTCGATTCGACCCCGGCGCCTGGTTCCTGGTACCCCAAGAATCGCCCGAGATCGCTGAAATGGCAACCGGTTGCGAGGGATTCCGATAGATGGCACAGCCCATGCGAAAGGCAGAACCCAGGCGCCGCCGAGAGCCGACGCCGCAAGACAAAGGGCGACGGTCGCCTACGGGACGATCGCCACCCGGGCGCCTCCGGGCGCCAACAAGACCTGCTACCGGCAGGGAACGGGACGGGCCGCCCTTGGAGAAATCCTCCGAGGGCGGTCTCCGTGTTTGGGGCCGTGAACGAGGCTTCATCAGAGATTTACCCCGCCCGCTCGGCGCATCCGTACAGAATCCTCGCGCCGCCGATCTTCGCAACCGTGACGGCCGGCACGAGGAGAACCTGACAATGAACCGAATCTCGACCACCGCGCTGCTGTGGACGCTCGGCGCCCTGAGCTCGAACGCCAACGGGGCCGACACCAACCCCTTCGCCGACTTCAAGATCAAGGGCCAGACCTACTTCGACTTCGAGCAGCCGGTCACGGACGACGGACCGCGCACCACGGGCGAGTTCAGCAGCTTCGATTTCCGCCGCGGCTATCTGACCATCGACCACGCTATCGACGACGACTTCACGATCCGCTACCGCACCGACGTGGATCGCAAAGGCGGCGCCGACAAGCTGCGCGCGTTCGTCAAGCACGCCTATGTCTCCTGGAAGGGACTGGTGCCCGGCGCCAAGCTCTACGCCGGCATGGTCGGCACCCCGACCTGGTCCGACTACTCGGATAAATACTGGGGCTACCGAGGGGTTTCGAAGACTCTTCTCGACGGATTCAAGGATGTGACCGGCGAGGACATCGACGTGAGCTCGGCGGCCATCGGTGTCTCTCTGAAGGGACGCGCTGCCGGAGATCTGGTCGGCTACAACGCATTCGTGTCGAACGGACGCGGCTACAGCAAGTCGGAAGACGACAAGTACAAGAAGCTGACGCTGCAGGGTTCCCTGCACCCCGCCGACGGCCTGGTTCTGGTGGCGCTGACCGAGTACGAGCCACAGAGCAGCGCCGACGACAATGTGTTGCTGAAAGGTTTCGCGGGCTACCAGGGAGACGGCTTCGCCGCCGGAATCGAGTACTTCAGCTACGACCGCGGCGGCTCCAACGACCAGAGCTCCGGTCTCTCGGCCTTCGGCCGCTACGACCTCACCGATCTATGGACGCCCTTCGTCCGTTTCGACAGCTACGAGCCGCGCTCCGAGACCAGCAACGACGAAACATCGCTGGTCATCGCCGGCATCGACTACAACCCGAACAAGCACGTCCACTTCGTTCCCAACATCCGCTACTACAGCAACGCGGGCGATGGGAACCCAGACTTCGTGGCCCTGATGACCGCCATCTTCGGGCTTTGAGCCCACCTCGTTCACCAGAGAACGGTGACGGAGTAGTCGGACATGCGCGGGTCGCGGGAGAGAATCGCCATCTTCTCGACCTTGGCCTGAGCAAGCAACATGCGGTCGAAAGGGTCGCGATGGTGGAAGGGGAGCTCCAAGATCTGACGACAGTGTTCCTCTTCGATCGCCAGCCAGTTGACCCGATTGATCTCCATCTCCTGGCGCAACCGTTCGCTCCAGTCCATCGCCAGGCGCAATCTCCCCAGGCTGATCTTGATACAGATCTCCCAGTAGCTCGCGATGCTGAAGTAGAGTCGGCGCTCGGAGTCGAGGAAGATCGCCCTGGCGTTCTCGCTGAGCCGCGCGTCACCTTCGAGCGCCCACAGCAGAGCGTGGGTGTCGAGCAGGATTCTGGTCACTCCTGGTACTCCGCGAAGTCGTCCAGAGCAGCGTCGAAGTCATCGCTCATCTCGAGGAGCAGACCCTCGGATCCGCCGATTCTCCGCTCCGGCAGCACTCCTGGCAGCACCACCAGCTTGACCAGGGGTTCGCGTCCCCTGGCGATGATCACCTCTTCGCCCTTGAGGGCCTCCTGGATGAGCCTCGAGAGGTGGGTCTTGGCTTCGTGGATGGTCACCTGGTGCATCGGGAGTCCTTGGTCGGGCGCCTTTCTTAGCTAATGTAATTAGTCATTGCCGCTCTGTCAACGTCGGCGCCTACGTGCTCAGGTAGGCGATCTGTCTGCTGGCCTCGGGCGTGAAGCGCAGCAGCACATCCAGGAGCCGGCGGTGCTCGGCGGCACGAGCCCGGTCGTCGAGGTAGAGTCGCGCGGCTTCGCTCCGCCAACGCAGAAGCTCGCGCCGCAGCGGGGGGCGTGGCTGCACCGCCACGGTCAAATCGCAGAGGTTGAGCGCCCGCTCGCAACGACGCCGCGCTCGACGTCGACGACGTACTTGACCATGTCGGAGAACCAGTGGGCGACCAGGCGGGTGAGCTCGGAGGGCGGAATCGCCTGGTCGCAGACGACGATGCTCGGCTCTTGCTCGGTCATGGGGGCTCGTGCGGTGAGAACCAGATCATGCATGCTACCGGGCGAGGCGCTTCGCGGGGAAGCGAGGGCGGCGGCAGCCAGGCCTCGGTCGCCGCCGGCCGGGCTCCTGAGCAGACTCAGGGGCGAGGGACGGCCGAAAAACGGCCAGAACCACCTTCTGTTGGGACTCAGACCCGAGAGATGACCGCTCAGTGGACCTGACTCCCCCCTGAGATCACTCAGTCGCTCGAGATGACCGCCGTCCTTCGCACTTGGGCCACACCCCTCGGGACCGCTATACTCCGCGATTCGCCGAGGCGATCGTTCCCGCCCCCAACCCCCGCCGCGCTGCGCGGACCCAGAGGACTGCACCATGCTCGTCGCCATTCCGACCGACCAACCCGGCGGCCTCGAGGCCACCATCTCCGATCATTTCGGGCACTCCGACACTTACACCCTGGTCCGGGTCGAAGATGGGAGGGCGGGGGATGTCAAGGTGATCCCGAACGACGGCCACGCCGCCGGCGGCTGCATGGGACCGGTGGACTTCCTCTGCGAACAAGGCGCAGAGGCGCTGGTGGCGGGAGGGCTGGGCGGCCGTCCCCTGGCCGGCTTCCAAGAGGCGGGGGTGGCGGTCTACTTCCACGAGCAGAAGGGAACCGTGGCGCAGGCGATCGAGGCCTTCATCGCCGGCGAGCTGCGCGAGTTCGGGCCGGCGGAGACCTGCTCTTCGGGATGCTCGGGCGAGGAGTCGGATCCGCACCACCACGGGCATGCGCCGATCGAGCGCCCGCCCCTCGAAGGCCCGGCCGAGATCCGCGACGAAAGGGTGGTGACGCTGGACTACGTGCTGCGCGATCCCGAGAGCGGCGAGGTTCTGGAGCGCAGCGAGGGGCGTCAGCCGATGCGTTATCTGCACGGCCGCGGGCAGATCGCGGTGGGGCTGGAGCGGGCGCTGGCCGGACTGGAGGTGGGCGCCACGACGCGCGTCACGGTGTCGGCCGAAGAGGGCTTCGGGGAGCGCGATCCCAAGCGCGTGATCGAGGTACCGCGCGCCAACCTGCCGGACGACGTGGAGGTGGGGATGGTGCTGGCGATGCGCAGCCCGCAGGGGCCGCGGCCGGTGGTGGTGCTCGCGCTCGACGACGACAATGCGCAGCTCGACGGCAACCACCCCTATGCCGGCCGGGCGCTCGACTTCGAGGTGACGGTGACCGACGTGCAGGCGGCGGTCGAGGAAGAGCTGACGGCGGGCCGGGTGCTAGACTGAGCCCATGCGACTCGACCCGGACGAGGCCGCGGCGCTGCGCGAAGCCACCCGGGGGCTGGAGCAGGTCTGCCTCTTCGGCTCGCGGACCGATCCCGGAGCGCGCGGTGGCGACATCGACATCCTGGTCTACTCGAACGATCCGCCGCTGCCGCTGTCGTAGCGCATCAGCCGAGAGTTCTTCCTGCGCTGCGAGCAGAAGCTCGATGTGCCCGTGCTCGATCCCGACGATCTGAGCGCCGAGCAGGCGGCGTTCGTGGCCACACTTGCCCTGGAGCGCCTCGGATGACGCACGAATCGGCGCGCCTGGCGGCGATCGGCAAGATGAAGTGCGAGGCGGCCCCGGTGCTGCTGGAGGCGTCGCTGCGACGGGTGGCGGCCTATGATCCGGAGCGCGACTATACGCCCGACGAGCTGGAGCCTTTCGACGCGCTGACCGATCGTTTCGTGCGCTCGGTGAAGATCGCGCTGCGCTTCTTCCGCAGCTACGAGCTGCTGCACGAGGCAGTGGCCTCGGAGGCCTTGCGCGACCGCCCGCGGCGCATGGAAAAGCTGGGGCTCGTATCCTCGACCACCCTCTGGCTCGATATGCGCGATGTGCGAAACCGCATTGTTCACGACTACTTGCCGGAGTAGGTGGCGCAGCTCTTCGGCCAGATCACCGGTGCCTTCGCGACCGAGCTTGCCCGCTTCGGTGATGCGCTGGAGGGACTCGATATTCCGCCTTCGTAGTGCCCCGCTACTTCAAGAGCAACAAGCGCCTGGCAGGGAGGCGCTTACCGTCGAGCTCGGCGATCGCCAGGTAGAGACCGCTGGTCCTCCCCACCCCGTGCTGGTCCCGGCCGTCCCAGGCGAAGAGGTGATCGCCGGCCGGTAGATGGCCGCGGTGCAAGAGGCGTACGCGGCGGCCCGCCAGGTCGAAGATGGCGAGCTCGAGATGGCCGTCCCGCGCCGCGCGCAGCCCGATCTTGGTGCGGGGATTGAAGGGGTTGGGACGCGGCGCCAGGAGCTCGGCGTGGGCCGCCGGGGGGGTGCCGCGACCTGTGCCCTCGGCGATGTCGACCGCCACTCCTGCACCGAAGTAGATGTCGCCGCGGATGTCGTCGCGACGATCGGTCCAGACGGCGAGCGGGGTTCCGGCGGCGTCGACCACCAGCTCGACCTCGTCCTCGCGGACGCCGGGGGGCGACTCGGCCAGGTAGCCGAGCAAGGTCCAGCTTGCACCGCGGTCGGTCGACCGGGCCAGCAGCACATCGGCGGCGTCGCGATCGGTCGATCGGTAGGCGACGTAGAGCAACGAATCGGGGCCGTCGACCGCGGCGATCACCGGCCGGTCGACATCGATCGAGAGGCCCGGATCGCGCACCACGACGTCGGCGCCGAAGCTGGTGCCGTAGTCGGAGGAGCGGTCGGAGAAGATCACGCGGTGGCCGCTGGCGGCGTCCATCCAGGCCATCACCAGCTGGCCGCCGGAGATCGCCAGGGCGGGGCCGCTGGTGGGACAGGCGTTGATGTTCCAGGCGGAGTCGGCGACCCGCACCGGCGCGAGCCAGCTCGACCCGCTGTCGGTGGAGCGCGCCAGGTGGGCGTCGCGCACGTCGTCGATGTTGTTGCGGAAGGCGAGCAGCAGCGAGCCCTGGGGGCCGGCGACGAGATGGGGAAGGCAACAGTCGCAGGGCTCGCCCTGCGGCTGGACGACGGCGGCGACGTTGGCGCTCCAGGTCTGGCCCAGGTCGGTGGAGCGGGCGCAGTAGATCTGTGAGCCCTCGCCGCGCTCGTCGAGCCAGGCGGTGGCGAGGGTTCCGTCGGCGGTCGCGGCGAGGCTCGGCAGGAAGTTGAAGGAGCCTTCGGGGTCGTCGTTGACCCGCACCGAGGGCGCCCAGGTTGCCCCGCCGTCGGTGGAGTGCGCCGCGAACACGTCGGTGTCGAAGTAGCCGTAGCGGGAGTCGCTCCACACCACGACCAGGGTGTCGGGGCCGAGGGCACGGAGCTGTGGCCCGTTCTGGTAGCCGGCCACCAGGTGGCCCTGGACGTCGTTGACGCGGACCGACGCGCTCCAGGTGGCGCCGCCGTCGTTGGAGCGGGCGTGGCGAACGTCCTTGCCGCCGTCGCGGGCGTCGCCCCAAACGACGTGCAGGCCACCGCCGGAATCGACGGCCAGGTAGGGCGACTCCTGGCCGGTGTCGGGGGGGGCGTCGTCTACGCGGATGTTGGCGGCGCGGGCGGCTGGGAGGGTGGCCAGGAGGGTGGCCAGGAGGGGAAGGAGGGTGCGGGTGGGCATGGGCGACTCTCCGTCTCGGATGTCGGTGGGGCGGCGGTGGTCGGAGCTCCTGGGTGCTCGTACCTGGAGGATAGTGCGGCGCGCGGCGTGCGGCGACCGGGTAGAATCACCGCCATGCAGCGGCCGCGGCTTTGGCGACCCGAAGTCCCGATCTGGGACGCCCATATGCACGTCCACGAGCTGCCCGGACATGTCTGGGACAGCCCGCCGGGGCGGGCGCTGGCGCTGATGGACCGGGCCGGGATCGAGAAGGCGGCCATCATGCCCTACTCCGAGATCGACCATGGCTCGATCTCGCTCCTGGAGCAGGGGGCGAGCTACGCGGCCGCCCATCCCGGCCGTTTTCTGCTCTTCGCGCGCCTGCACCCGGGGGAGGGGGAGGGGGCGCAGGAGCTGCTGGAGCGGGCGGTGGCGATCGGCTACGTGGGGCTGAAGCTGCACCCGGTCGGCAGCCGTGTGGCGCCCGCCGATGCGCGCTCGGTGGGACTGGTGCGGCGCGCGGCCAAGCTGGGGCTGCCGACACTTTTTCACTGCGGCGACGAGGAGCTGACCTTGCCCGACGATGTCGGCGCGCTGGCCGAGAAGGTGCCGGAGGCGACCATCATCCTGGGGCACGCCGGGGGCTACTTTCATGTCGCGAGCGCGGTCGACTGGGCGGCGCGCTTGCCGAACCTGGTGCTCGAAGTGTCGGCGACACCCGACATCCTCGGCCTGCGCCGGGGTCTGGACCGGATCGGGCCGGAGCGCTTCATCTTCGGCTCCGACGGGCCGGGCTGTCTGCCGCAGCTCGACCTGGTCAAGACGCGGGCCTTGATCGCCGGCGGCTACGAGGCGGCGGCGGCGGGGATCTTGCGCGACAATTTCGCGCGACTGTTGCCGGGAGGGGGAGCGGCGGCGGAGCCGGCGCGATGATCGTCGACGCTTTCTCGCGATTGACCGGGGACCATCCGGCGACGCTGCGATGGGGCGCCCTGGCCGATGCCTATGTCGTTGCTCCGGCGGAGGACGACACCGACATCGAGACCTTTCCCGACCGCGCCGGGACCTGCGCGGCGGCCGCGGGTGGGCTGCTGCCGGTGCTCGACCTCGATTCGGGCGCCCTGGGTGCGGCGCTCGGCGAGCCCTTCTGGTGCGGTTTGTTGCTGGGGAAGGGTGGGCACGGGCGCACTCTGGACGATCCCGCGCTGGAGGATCTGTTGGCTGCCCGGGGAGCCGCGGCCATGCCGATCGTGGTCGACTGCGGTCGCGACGCCTTTTCCCGCCCCGCGGATCTGACTCGATTCCTGGAGCGGGCGCCCGAGCGCCCCATCGTGCTCACGCACGGCGCCCAGCTCAACATCTCCGGGGGCCACCTGGAGGCGGCCGCGGAGATCTTCGCGGCCCATCCCTGGACCGTCCTGGAGAGCTCCGGCATCTACCGCCAGGACTTCCTGGAGCAGATGCTGGAGGCGATCGGCGCGGAGCGCATCGTCTACGGCAGCGGCCATCCGCTGATGCACGAAGCGCTCGAGGTCGAGCGGATTCGGCTGTTGCCCTGCGCGACGCACGAGCGCGCGGCGATGCTCGGTGGCAACGCCGCGCGGCTCTTCGGGCTGCAAAAGCCGATGTAGCGACGAATCGCCTATTCGATCGGCTGCTTCGACCAGACCCCGTCCTTCTCCATCCAGTTGTAGCGGGCCTTGCCGGCCTCTTTGTGGATCATGGTGTCGGAGACTCGCAACCCCTCGCCGGAGTTCTCCACCCAGAAGTCGAGATCGAAGATCTTGCCGGTGCGGTCGGTGAAGTCGGCGCAGACGAAGTAGACACCCTCGCCGGTCTTGGCGAGGCGTTCGCGGTGGACCTTGCTCAGCTTGAGCTCTCGCTCCACGCCAGCCTTCTTGTCCATGATCGCCAGCACGCCGCCCTCGCCGGCCGCGGCCTGGGTCACGTGCTTGCGGATGAACTTCGCGACCTGGTCGATGGTCGGCGCCGCGTGCGTGGCTTCGGGATGCTCGGCGTGCTCGGGATGCTCGGGGTGCTCGGGATGCTCGGCCTTGGGGGCGGAGCCGGACTTCGGATGCTCGGGATGCTCCTGCGCGAGTGCCTGCACGCGCGGCAGGGCGGCCATCGCCAGCATTGCGCACACCAAGGTCGCGGACGGGGTCCAGTTGCGTTTCATCACTGCCTCCAGTGGTTTGCGGGATTCAAGATCGATTGGAATCTATGCCCCGATATGTACAGCGCCGGCTGACCTTGCTCCATTTCTCTCCGCTCACCTCGACGTGCGGATCGATGAAGAAGTTCAGCGGCGCGCACTGCATGCCCTCGAAGAGCAGATCGCGTCCAACGGTCAGAAGGATCCGGTCCTCGGAACTACCGCCGAAGAAAAACTCGTGCTTGTGAGGGTTTTTGTGTGCTTCCGAGGCGTCGATCGGGATCCAGCCTCGGTCTTCCAGGTGGACCTGTGCCCAGCAGTGGTAGCCGGCGATCTCGCCCGCTTCGCGGTCCAGGGGGATCGGCACGCCCATCTCGAAGCGCGCGGGGATCCCTACGGCTCGCGCGCAACCGATGAAGAGCGAGTGGAAATCGGTGCAGTTGCCGCGCCTGGCGTCGCAGGCCCAAATGGCGTCGCCATTGCCCCAGCCGCTTCCCGACTTGTCGTAGTCCATCTCGCGAACCACGTAGTCGTAGATCGCGCGGGCCTTGGCGGCCGGCCGCGGGTGGGGAGCGGTGATGCGCAGCGCCAGCTCGCGCACCAGGCCGTCGATCGGAATCAGGCGATCCGGTCCCAGCCAGAGGCGCGGATCGTGCGCGGCCGAGTCGGCGAGGGGGGCAGGGGCGGCGCCCGATCGAGACGCGCCGCCGAAACGTGTCATGTCGAACTCGAGCGCGACGCTCTGCTCGGCGACTCCGGAGCGGAGCTCGAAACGCATGGCGCGATTGCCGTACTTGGGCTCGCGCAGCTCCAGGTGTGGCACGGCGCTGTCGACGCGGATGCGGTGCGTGGTCTGATCGAGGTCGGTGGGCGGGATCGGCACCCAGAGGTAGGCCGGGCGCGCGGTCGCCGGCACATCCTCGACCCGCACCTCGTAGCGGAAGCTCAAGCGCCGCGATTCGCGGGGCTCGGCGGCCGGTGGCTCCGATCCCGCGGGCGCCGAAGCCGCTTTCGCCAGCGGGAGGGCGAGGGCGGTCGCGGCGAACGCGAGAGGCGCGATGCGGGCCAGATGACGCTGAAGAAAAGGCATGAGTCCGGCCAGTCTGGGCCCACGAGCAGGGGAGCGCAAGTGGGGGAATTCCTCCTTTTCTTGCACCCGTTTCCCGTTCAGCCCCCTTCCGGTGCCCCCGCTGGGCTCAGCCGCCGCGGCCGCACCCCCCGGCGCACGAAGAGCGGGTGGCGCGGCTGCCCGCGTTGGGTGGTTCCGAGGCAGTGGACCGGGCCGCGGCGCCGGAGGATCTCCAGCACTTCGCTGTCGCGCCCCGCGCGGGCGCCGTGGAGGCCCCAGGCGGCGACGACCAGCGCGGCTTCGCGGGCCGCGGCGCGCAGGAAGCAGTCGTTGCGCGGCCCCACCGGATCGGCGGCGGCGAAGAGCTCGGCCGGGCGGGTGGCGCGGAAGGCGTAGAGGTTGACGACCTCGAGGGTTTCGAAACCCCACGCGCGGGCGAAGCCGATGCAGCGGCGGATGGTGGGATCGTCGGCGCACTCGTCGGCGGTGCTGGGGTTCAGCATCACGAACACGACCCGCTCCGCGCCCTCACCCCAGCGGCGGCTGAGGCTGTAGCGGTAGCGACGGGTGCGGTCGAAACGGGCGGAGGATCGTGGGGGCATCGGCGGATCGGCTTCGGTCGGTCGAGTCCGGGGTTCCGGGCGCTGTGACGCGAGGCTATCCTCCGGAGGAGAGTCGCATCACGGGATTTGGCGGTGCTGGGTGCCGTCCTCCGGGAGGACCATCGCAGACGGCGCGCGTCTCGAAGCACCCGCCGACGAAGGGAGCAGACCATGTCAATCGCTCTTCCGCTGATCGCGGCGGGCTCGATCCTCGGCGCGACGATGCCGGCCGACACGACCGACGTGCCCGGCGACTTCCCGACCATCCAGGAGGCGATCGATGCCGCCGGCTGGGGGGATGTCGTGGTGGTGGCGCCGGGCACCTACTACGAGAGCGGCGTGGTGTTCCGCGGCCGACCGGTGCGGGTCACCGGCGGTGCGCCAGCGGACAGCAGCGTCGTCGCGGCCACCGTGGTCGACGGCCAGGGCTTGGATACGGTTTTTCGATTTCGCATGTCGGAGGGGCGGAACACGGTGCTGGCCGGGCTGACGATTCGGGGAGGGGACTACTACGCGGATGGGGGCGGGGTCGACTGCGAGCAGGCATCGCCGACCATCGAGGACTGCGTGATTCGGGACAATCGCGGCTCCGGTGGCGGCATCCGCTGCGAGGATTCGTCGCCGAGCTCGATCGAGTGTGGTTGCAGGGCAACCAGGCGCAGCTCGGAGGCGGCGTCTATGTCCGGGGCACCGGCCGGGTGCTGTCGCAGTGCGTGCTGATCGAGAACAGCGCCGACACCGGAGGGGGCGCCTATCTGTACGGCAGCTCGGTGAAGCTCGAGCACTGCACGCTGACGCTCAACTCGGCGCAGGAGGCCGGAGGTATCTACGTGCAGGGCACGCAGGTCAAAGTGTTCGATTCGATCCTCTGGAACAACTCCCCGCAGGAGATCTTCGGCAAGGACCCCAATGTGCAGTTTTCCAATGTAGACGGCGGCTGGTCCGGTGCCGGCAACATCGAAGCCGATCCGCGTTTCTGTGAAGCTCGCTGCAGCGGAATCGACCTTGGACTCGCCGTCGATTCTCCGTGCGCCGGCACCGGGCAAGGAGGCACCGACATGGGAGCGTTGCCGCCTTTGTGCGACGCGCCGCGGGACGCACCAGCCGAGCCGATCCGCGTACCCGACGACCAGCCGACGCTCTCCGCCGCCCTGGCGAGCGCCTGCGAGCGCGACACCATCGTGCTCGCGCCGGGCACCTATCGGGAACATCATCTCGATGTCGAGACTCGCCGCGTGGTAATCCGCTGCGAGGATCCCGACAACCCGGCGACCGTGGCCGCGACGGTAATCAGCGGGGACTCCCTGGGTCCGGTGCTGCTCTTCGAGGGCGCCCACACCGGTCGCCGGGCTCTGCTCGGTGTCACGCTACGCGGAGGCGCTGGCGAGGGCGAGCGGGGCGGCGGCATCACCTGTACCAGCGCGGCGCGGCCCGTCGTCTCGCGCTGTGTCATCACCGACAACACCGCGTATGCGGGGGCCGGGATACGCTGCATCGCGGCCAACCCCACGCTCGAGGATTGCACGATCTCCGGCAACCACTCGAAGGGAACCCTTGGCGCCGGGGGCGGAGTATGCTGCGAACAGGCTCAGCCGATCCTGCGCCGCTGCGCCATCGAGGCGAACCGCGCCGATTTCCGCGGCGGCGGCATCGACGGCGTAGACTCCTCCCCACGGATCGAAGCCTGTCGCATCGCGGGCGCGATCGATGCCGCGGCGCTCGGCGATTCCGTGGTCGTCGCGCCCGGCACCTATCTGGAGTCGAGCATCGACTTCTCCGGCAAGGCGATCGCCGTGTCGGGCAGTGCGCCGCTCGACAGCGCGGTCATTGCCTCGACCGTGGTCGATGGTGGTGGCGACGGTTCGGTGTTTTTGTTTCGCAGCGGCGAGGGGCGGCGGGCGGTGTTGGCGGGGCTGACGATTCGCGGGGGATTCGCTGAGCAAGGCGCCGGGGCGCTGATCGAGGAAGCCGGCCCCAGTGTGGTTCATTGCGTGTTCGAAGGCAATCTGGCGGCCGGAGACGACGCCCGAGGAGGCGGAGTCCATGCGGATGGCGGCACTCCAATCTTCCTCGATTGCACATTCCGTGGGAATTCAGCCACCACGGACGACAGCGGTGCTCGAGCAGCCGGAGGCGGTGTCTCGCTTTCTTCGTCAGTGGTCTCCTTGCAGCGCTGCCGTTTCGAGAGCAACCAGGTCTTCGGAGGCTATGCGCGCGGCGCGGGATTGGCGGCGGTCGACTCGGAAATCGGCGTTACGGATTGCGACATCCTGAGAAATGAAACGACCGGCGGTACGACCCTGGCCGGAGGTGGCATTCACGCGGAGGCCTCGACTATCGTCGCGAGCGGTTGCACAATGGAGGGCAATCGGAGCTCCGATGGCGCCGGATTCGCACTCGCGGTCGGATGCGAAGCTCACCTCGAGGCGTGCACGGTGAACGACAACATCGGCTCGGGCACAGCGGGCATCGGCTTGGGTGGGTCGCTGCGCGGGGCAAGCGCCACGCTGGAAGGATGCGAGATCTCCGGGAATTGGATTGCCAGCTGGGATACCTGGGTCTGCACGACTCAGGGCGGCGGCCTGAGTGTAACCGGTGGTTCTCTGACTCTGCTGGACTGCATCGTGAGCGACAATCTACTGAACGTGTCGTGCATGAACGGTGGCGCGGGAGTGGCGGCGGTGAACTCCGACCTCAACATCAAGAGCTCCACTGTAACGAACAACGGCGGCACGGATCACGGTAGCAGCCATCAGGGGAGCGGGGGGGGGCATCCTCACTCAGGGGGGGACGATCGCGTTGGAAGGATCTCAACTGGTCGGAAACTATGCCAGCTCTGGTGGGGGGGTGTGGATGGCTGAGACCTCGGGCGAGATCCGGCGCACCGTGATGAGCGACAACGAGGCGGCATGTGACGGCGGCGCTATGCTCTTGTCCGGCGACGGTTTGGCCGTGTCGCATGTGACCGTGGCGGGAAACAGGTTGGTGAACAGCTGGTGCGGACTCGGGGGAGCCGGAATCCAATGTGAGCGCGGATCGCCGACGCTGAGCAATTGTCTGATCATCGACAACTTGGCGGCGCCGGGTCACGAAGGCGGTGGCGTCTACTGCTTGAATGGCAGCCCGCTCCTCGAGAACTGCACGATCGTGAACAACCATGCCGAAGCGGTCGGCGGGGGGGCGCATTGTCGAGCCTGGTACGGCTACCAGAGCGAGCCGGAATTCGTGAACTGTGTCATCTGGAACAACACTCCAGAACAGATCGGCCTGGAAGACGCCGCGGCGATCGTGAGCTACAGCAACATCCAACGCGGCTGGCCAGGAATCGGCAACATCGACGTCGATCCGCTCTTCGCAACCTTCGGCGAGTACCAGAAACTGCTCGGACCCGGTTCGCCTTGCATCGACCGCGGCGACCCTGCCCGCAGCGATCAGGTCTACGACACCCACCCCGCCTGGCCCCCGGCACATTCTAACGGTGCGCGCTCCGACATGGGCGCTTACGGAGGGGAGCAGAACGGCGCGTGGTGGCCGCCGCTCGGGGAGCCGGGGCTGGACCGCTAGCGGACCCAGAGCCGATTCCCCGGGCCGCCGTAAGCTCCCATGTCAGAGCGTACCTGGTTCGGGTACCAAGGAGGCCACCAGGGATGCCAGTCCGAGATACCGTCCTCGAGAGCCGGAGATCCGGCGTCGACGCAGGGAGAGCTCGGCGTCGGGGTGCGGTAGAGATCGCGCCAGTCGGTGAGCAGAGGATCGACGCTGAGGTTTCCCTGGCCCGGCCAGGGCCCACCGACGTCACAGTAATCCACATCGAGGCTCCCGCCGCCCTGCCGCAGATCCCCGTCCCTGTTTCCCCAGACGATGCTGTTCTGCACCCGTACGGAAGAGAAGTCGCCCCGCAGCGCGATGCCGTAGTCGAAGTTGTTGATGATGGTGCAGTTGATGGCCATGACGCTCGACACTCCCTCGCAGGAGAGACCATCATTGGTGCGTCCGTAGAATCCGTTGCTCCCAAGGATGCAATTGCGGAGGATCAAGCGCGTCCCGTAACCGTGGGCGAAGATGCCCGAGGAGTAGTTGCCGCGAACGATCGAGGCGGCGATCGTCACGGTTCCACCGCAGACAGCGATCCCCCCACCTCCCGGCTGATCGCCCCCCTGGTTCTCCTCGCTGTTTCCCTCGATCAGACAGCGGAGGATGGTTGCGTCGGAGTTGACGAGTCCGAGTCCTCCGCCGGAGCCGAGTGCGGAGCTGTTGCGATCCACGTGGCAGTCGACCAACACCGGCGCGGCGTACTCCGCATGAATCCCGCCTCCAGCGGTGCCCCCGATCTTGTTCGCCGTGCAGCGTAGGATCTCACAGTTGGCGATGATCGGTGCCGCGCGGTTGCAGAGGACTCCGCCGCCGATCGATGCAGTGCCGCGGATCAGCGTGAAACCGACCAGGAGGCTTCCGTCAACCTCGCTGCCGTTGAACTCCACGACACGACCGGTCTTCCCTCCATCGATTCGGGTCGTGGCCGCGCCGCCGGCGCCATCGACGCTGGCGATCACCAGCCTCTTGTCTTCGATGCGAAGGTGCTCTCGATAGGTTCCCCGGCTCACCAGCACCGAGTCACCATCGACGGCGGCATCAATGGCCTCCTGGATCGATGCATGGTCAGCCGGCACCCGGATTCGCTCGGCCGCGGCATCCCTCGGGAACGTAGAAAGGGTGGCGAGTGAAAAACAGAGTGCTCTGGTCGTATGTCGCATCTTCTTCCTCCGGCGCGCCCTTCGATCGGTGGGGCGAACTCTTGAAACCTCCCTCAGGCTAACACCTGCGCCAGCGTGGGGTGGGTCGCGGCAAGTCCGCTGCTACGTCGGGTACCTGCCGGCCGTTTTGATAGGCTGCTTCCAGCGACTCCGCAGCGCGACCAACGGAAGGTCCCATGAAGCGCTCCCTAGAATGGTCCACCGACCACCTGCGATTGATCGATCAGCGCCGCTTGCCCCAAGAGCTGACCTACCTGGAGCTGCGCTCGTGGCCGGAGGTGGTGGAGGCGATTCGCGAGATGACGGTGCGCGGGGCGCCGGCGATCGGGGCGGCGGCGGCGTTCGGGCTGGCACTGGCGGGGCGCGCCGCGTGCGACCTGGGACGGAGCGAGTGGCTGGAACGCTTCGAGGAGGCCGCGCAGGGGCTGGCGACGGCGCGACCGACCGCGGTGAATCTCAGCTGGGCGATCGATCGCGTGCGGCGACGGATCGGAGGCTGTGACGCACCGTCGGGGAAGGAGCTGGCCAAGGTGGCGCTGGACGAGGCGCAAGCGATCGCCAACGAGGATGCGCGGGTGAACGCGGCGCTGGGGGAGCACGGAGCGGCGCTGGTGCCGGAGGGGGCGCGGATCCTGACGCACTGCAACACGGGGGCGCTGGCGACCGTGGAGTGGGGCACCGCACTAGCGGTGATCTACAAGGCGCACGCCGCCGGCAAGGCGTTGTACGTGTGGGTCGGCGAGACCCGGCCGCGGCAGCAAGGGGCGCGCTTGACCGCCTGGGAGCTGCAGCGCGCGGGAGTGCCGATGACGCTGATCAGCGACACCGCGGCGGGGCGGCTCTTCCAGACCGGACGGGTCGACTTGGTGGTGGTGGGAGCGGATCGGGTGGCGGCCAACGGCGACGTGGTCAACAAGATCGGCACCTACCCGCTGGCGGTGCTGGCCCACCGGCACGGCGTGCCTTTCTACGCGGCGCTGCCTTTGTCGACGATCGACCTGGGGACGGCGACCGGAGCCGACGCGCCGATCGAGGAGCGAGCGGAGGACGAGGTGCTGCGCATCGACGGCCGGCGCATCGCCCCCGAAGGCGTGCGGGCGGCCAACCCGGCTTTCGACGTGACGCCGCACCAGCTGGTGACCGGGATCATCACCGAGGTCGGCGTGCTGCGTGCGCCCTACAGGGAGTCGCTGCGGGCCGCTCTCGATCAGTCGCCGACCACGTGAACCACGATGCGCCGCAGCGGGGCGTGGGCGCGATGTTCCCAGAGAAAGAGCCCCTGCCAGGTGCCGAGGCCGAGGCGACCCTCGACCACCGGGATCGATTCGCTGGTCGACGTGAGGGCGGCACGCAGGTGGGAGGGCATGTCGTCAGGGCCCTCGGCGGTGTGCGTGTAGGCCGGATCGCCTTCGGGCGCGAGGCGGCGCAGGTAGCGCTCCAGATCCATGCGCGCCGAGGGGTCGGCGTTCTCCTGGATCACCAAGCTGGCCGAGGTGTGCTGGACGAAGACCGTGCACAGGCCGGTGCGCAGCGCGGCGGCGCCGACGACGCGGCGCAGCTCGGACGTGATCTCGGTGAGACCGCCGGGACGGCCGCGAACTTCGATGATCTCCTGGTGCTGGCGCATGGCGGGCAGAGTAGCCCGAGCGCGGAGCGAATTCCGAGACCTGGCCCGTGATATCTTCGAACTCCTCGGGCGCGCGCCGGCGGATGCGACCGCGGGCGCGCGGGATCCCGAGCGCAGCGATGCCACCGATGACTCCTCAACAGGCACTCGATCTCTTCGGCGATCTGCCGCCGCGGCATATTCGCGCGCTCTTCGAGCAAGCGGCCGTGGTCGACCTGGGCTCGTTGCCGCGCGGCCTGTGGCTGGGGCGCGCCGGAGGTGGGACCCGGATCTTCAAGTGGATCCTGCGGCGGGTGGCGCGCCGCGACTACTTCGCCAAGCTCCTGATCGAGGATTGGGGCGTGAGCCTGCTTGTGGAGCAGAAGACCGGCCATGCCTGTCGCTTCAACTCCCGCGGCGCCCCACGGATCGACTTTCCCTTCTGCATCAACTGGGACACCTTCGACTACGGCTATCACATCCTCGGCCAGGACCTGCCTCAGCCGCCGCTGATGATGCAAGACGAGGTCCGCGCGCTGCCGCTCGCCGACCTGGCCGATGTCGTGCCGGCGTCGCAGTTGGAGCGAATCGGGTTGACACGGGCGTCAGCGCTCGGAGCGGCCGGCGCCGGACTGATGCTGGTCGGCTACGTGTCGCCCCTGGGGCTGCACCGCCTGCGCGGCACCCCCTTCGCGATGGTGTTCCACCGCAAGGCCACGCGGCCGGAAATCCACGGCGCACGTAGCCACGTGGCGAGCATGCGAGTTTTCGATTCGTCCCCCGGGCCGCGTCGCTGTCGAGCGCACGAGCCGGCGGCCGTTCCCTTTCCAACCTGATAGACCGACAATGCAGGGGGTCATTCTCCACCCTCCCAACCCGAGAGTTGAGCGAAGACGATGAGCGGATACAACCCATTCGCGGTGGCACAAGCACAGCTCGATGAGGCATCTGAGCATCTGCACCTTCCCGACGGCACTCGCCGGCTGCTGCGCAATCCCCTGCGCGAGCTACACGTCACATTGCCGGTCCGGATGGACGACGGCGGCGTGGAGGTGTTCCAGGGCTTTCGGGTGCAATACAACGACGCGCGCGGGCCGACCAAAGGCGGCATTCGCTTCCACCCCGACGAGACAATCGACACGGTGCGGGCGCTGGCGGCGTGGATGACCTGGAAGACGGCGGTGGTCGACATTCCCCTGGGCGGCGGCAAGGGAGGGATCATCTGCGATCCCAAGCAGATGTCCACCGGAGAGCTGGAGCGGCTCAGCCGACAGTACGTGCGCCAGGTCGGTCGCCTGCTCGGTGTCGACCGCGACTGCCCCGCTCCCGACGTCTACACCACGCCGCAGATCATGAGCTGGATGATGGACGAGTACTCGTGGCAGAAGGGGGCCAACGAGTTCGGCATGATCACCGGCAAGCCGGTGGCGATCGGCGGCAGCCTGGGGCGCAACGACGCGACCGCGCGCGGCGGCGTCTACTGCGTGCGCGAGGCGGGTCCGTTGCGAAATGTCGATGTCAAGGGTGGACGTTACGCGGTACAGGGATTCGGCAACGCCGGCCAGTTCGCTGCTCTGCTCATGAAGGAAGTTCTCGAAAACGACAACCTGGTGGCAGTGAGCGACTCGTCGGGAGGCGTCTACAATCCTCGCGGAGTCGACCCCGACGAGATCGTGAACTACAAGCTAGAGACCGGCACCGTGGCCAATTTCCCCGGGACGCGGCCGGTGACCAACCAGGAGCTGCTGGAGCTGGAGGTCGAAATCCTGTTCCCGGCCGCGCTGGATAATGTGCTGCGCGAAGACAACGCCGCCAAGGTGCAGGCCAAGCTGGTGTGCGAACTGGCCAACGGCCCGACCACGCCCGCGGCCGACCGGATCTTGCACGAGCGAGGCTGCTACGTGATTCCCGACTTCCTGGCCAACGCCGGTGGAGTCACGGTCTCGTACTTCGAGATGGTGCAGAACAGCTACAACTTCGCCTGGCCGATCGACGACGTGTATCAGCGCCTCGACCAGCGGATGACGCGGGCCTTCCATACGGTGTACGAGATCACCGAGAAGGCCGGCGTGCATCCGCGCCTCGGAGCCTACATGGTGGCGGTCGACCGGGTGGCCGAGGCGATGCGGCTGCGAGGATGGGTATAGAATCCGCGCTCAGCATCCCGGCTTGTATCCGTGCATCAGGTAGATGATGCGATAGACATCGATCAGGTCGATTCCGCCGTTGCCGTCCATGTCGGCGTAGGCGGACTGTAGGACACAGTCGGGCGGCGGACCGACCGCGCCGTAGTAGTGCCACCACATGGTGAGGATGGCGCACTGCACATCGACCACATCGACCGAGTCGTTGCCATCCAGATCGCCCGCCATCGGATGTTCGTAGGCGCCCATGTCGGCCACCGGGAAGCCGAGGCCGGTGTCGGGGGCGAAGGACTCGTCGACATCCACCGCACGCGCCAATCCGTCTAGATCGGCCGTCAACGAATCCGGCAAAATCTCGCTGTTTCCCGCATCGACCGCCGGCGAGCAAGGGGCCAGACGCAGATCGTCGTCCTCTGTGCCTTCCCAACCGTCGGCTCCTTCCGGATCGAAGAACATCGGATCCTGATCGATGTTGCCCTTGGTCTCCGCGATCCCCTGCACGCAGCTGTAGCTCACGTCGAAGGGCGCGGCGAGCGCGAAGAGCTGGGTCGCGAGATCGTCGTTCTCGTTCGCCGCGCTGTTGTCGCGCACGATGCTGTTCAAGAGCGGCACCGGAATCGGAGACGCTGAGAAGATGCCGGCACCCGCGCCGTAGGCGTGGTTGCGGGTGATGGTGCAGTGCAGGATGCCGTCGGGAACGCCGACCGGGCCAAAGTAGATGCCCGCGCCGAAGTCCAGCGCCCGGTTTCCGCTCAGGACAGAGTTGCTCATCTGCAGCGCCCCCGTCGCGAACATGCCGCCTCCCAGACTGGCATAATTGCCGAACAAGCGACAGTCGCGCATGTCCAGGCTGCCACTGGCGAGCAGGCCGCCCCCACTCTTGCCGGCAGCATTTCCGACAAAAGTGCAGCCGTAGAGACGCAGCGTTCCGCCTACGGCAGCGACGCCGCCTCCCCGGGAATCGGATCCGCTCACGGCGTTGTCGCGGAAGGCGCAGCCGATCATCTCGAGATCGGCGTGGAAAGCCCCCAGCGCGCCGCCATAGATCACGTCATCGGGATCGATCGGATCGCTGCTGTAGTTCTCCTCGAAGAGGCAATCCTCGAAGACGACGCCGACTCCGCCGTTGATCTGCACCGCCGCGCCGCCGTCGTTCTCGTCCATGTTGCCGGAGAAGTGGGCCAGGTTGGAGCGGAAGACGCAGCGCCTGATCTCCACCTGGGAAGGCTCGTAAGCGGGCAAGGCCAGCTTCAGCGCGGCACCGGCCGCGCCGTCCTCGAGAGTCTTGGCGGCGAAACCGCCGCTGAGCTCGAAACCGTTCAGGGTCGTGTTCCGGGTCAGGGCGAGAATCTGGTAGCTGTTGTCGTTGAAGGTGGCGAGCGAGTCGAGATCGTCGTTGCCGGCCAGGTCCCCGCTCAGAACCGTCGGATGGCTTGGAGGATCCTGCTCGCCCAGAGCCAGCTCGTCGCCGGCGAAGCCGCCGTAGAGTCCGACTCGCTTCGGCACATCAAAAAGCGCATCCTGGTCATCGGACTCGATACCCGGTCCGTCGACCGGCAGATAGACACCTTAGGCGACCCAGATCTGGCAGGTTGCATTCGGGTCGCCGCCGACGATCAACTCGGCCGACTCGATCGCCGACTGCAGTGAGGTGTAGGCGGTCGGCCAGCTGGCACCGTTCCCGGGTTCTGGGGCGTTCTGGTCGACGTAGACCACGATCGGATCGCCCAAGGCCGAGGCGCCCAGCAGCAATCCGGTGGCGATGCACATGCCGAAGGCATGGCGCACGTACCCTGTCTCGATCATTGCTCTCTCCAAGAGATACGAAAAGGGCACCCGGGCCCGATCGGGCCCGGGTGCGGCTCAGGCTGTATGTCTACAGCTCCGGCGCGCAGGGAGGAGGATCGCCTACCGCCATCTCGGCGATGCAGTCGGCATCGGCCTTTTCGATCAGGCCGTTGGCGTTCATGTCGGCGTAGGCCGGCTGCGTGACGCAGCTCGGCGGAGGACCGACGGAACCACCTTCCTGCCAGAACCGAGTCAGGTTCGTGCACTGCACGTCGGTCACGTTGACGTAGCCCGAACCGTTGACGTCACCGGCCATGGGATGCTCATAAGCCCCCATGTCGACAACCGGATCGCCCACGCCCGTGTCGGGCGCGAAGTCGTCATGCACGGCATCGACGCGGGCGTAGCCGTCGAGATCAACAGTCAGCCAACCCGGCAGATAGAGGCTGTTCCCGGAGTCGACGGCCTTCGAGCTGACGGCGAGACGCAGATCGTCGTCGGCGTTGCCCGGCACGTCGTCGATGCCGTCGGCGTCGAAGAAGAGCGGGTCCTGGTTCAGATTGCCGAAGGTCTCCGCGATCCCTTGCACGCAGCTGAAACGCACGTTGAAGGGCGCGGCCGCGGCGAAGATCTGTGCTCCGAGCTCATCCACACCGTTTGCCTCGTTGCCCCATACGATGCTGTTGCCCATCGCCACGGGAATCGGGCTGCTGAGGAAGAGCCCGCCTCCGGCACCGCCCGAGCTGTTGCCGACGATCGTCGAGTTGACGATGGCGCGCGGATCCCAGATCAGACCGAGATAGGCGCCGCCGCCGCGCGATTCAGCAACGTTGCCACGCAGCACGCAGTTTGCCATCTTCAACTGGCCGGAGGCGAAGAAGCCGCCGCCGTGACCGGCCTGGTTGCCGGTGAAGACGCAGTTCGCCATCAGCAGATAGCCGTTGCTGTTGGCCAGGCCGCCGCCCCAGGAGTTGGAGCCCATTACCTGATTGTCGCGGAAAGTGCAGTCGATGAGCTGGAGCTCGCTGTCGAAGGCGCCCAGCGCGCCGCCATAGACGATGTCGTCCGGGTTGGTCGCGTCGCTGCTCAGATTGTCGATGAACAGACAGTCGCGGAAGGTGACGCGCTTGGTGCTGTTGATCTGCACCGCGGCGCCGCCGTCCATCTCGTCGGCACAGCCGGTGAAATCGGCACGGTTATGGCGGAAGGTGCAGCGATTGATCTCGATGCCGGAAGGATCGGAGCCGCCCAGGTAGATCTTGATCGCGGCGCCGGCACCGCAGTCGGCCTCCACGAAGCCGCCCGAAAGCTCGAAACCGTCGAGGGTCGTGTGCCAGCCGAGGATCATGATCTGGTGGCTGTTGTCGGCCATGTTGTCGAAGGTGCCCGGCAAGTCGTCCTGCGCCAGGTCGCCGCTCAGGATCGTCGGATGGAGCGCGGGGTCCTGCTCGCCGAGCGAAACTTCGGTGCCGGCGAAGCCGCCGTAGAGGGCGCTGCCCTTGGGCGGATGGAAGAGCGCGTTCTGGTCTCCAGGCTGAATTCCGGCGCCGAAATCGGGTCGGTAGACACCTTCGGCAACCCAGAGCTGGATGCTCGCTTGCGGATCCTGCTCGGCGATCTGCTGCGCCTCGCCGATGGCGTCTTGCAGGGCCTGGAAGGCGTTTGTCCAGCTCTCGCCGGTTCCGGGCGCGGGAGCGTCCTGGTTCACGTAGATGACGACTTCGTCGGCCAGGGCCGCACTGCTGAGCAGCAGCCCGGCGGCGGTGCACATCCCGAGGGCGCGACGTACTTGTCGTGACTCGAACATTGCTGTCTCCGGTGATCGGTCGGGGGGGATTCGAACGGGACCGTACCGGAGGGAACGGGGGGATTGCGGGCAATATAACCTCACAATTCCTGCTGTCATCCGGAATAGATTGCCCAGGTTCCGCACTGGGTTGGGGGTTATGGCGCGGACCCTTGGCGACGCGGCCCTTGCTCCCCGATCGCCACCACCCGTCCCACCACCGCCTCGAGCGCGATCCACTCATCGGTCGACGGCCGCGCATCCCCCCGCACCCGCACCCGATCCCCGTCCCGATCCCGATCCAGCCCGACGACCCGGTGCAGGATCATCCGCCCCGCCGCGGCCTGGTAGAGCACGATCTCTCCGATCCGCGGGCCGCCGCCGCCGACCGGCGCGACGGTCACCAGCTCAAGGTCGCGGATCGCCGGATGCATGCTGCGCCCCGTCGCCCGGAAGCGCAGCTCGCCGCCGCGCCCCAGCACCTCGCGCGCCACCCCTCGCAACTCGTCGCGATCGAGGAAGAGGGGTGAATCGTCGCCCCTCACCGCGCCGCACCCTGCTCCGCCTCGAGCCCCAGCGCGGCCACCACGCGCGCGTCCGGCACGAACTCGAAACGCTCCGGCGGGCGGGCCTCGACCACCTTTTCGACCAGGTCGGCGGCGGCGGCGAGCTGGTCGGGGTCCCAGTAGGGCGGAAAGCAGCGCGCCATCAAGGTGGCCACCGCCTCGAGCCGCGCCAGTGGATGGACACGGTTCGACGCGCCGTGCTCCAGGAAGAGGATTCGATCCAGGGGCGCGCCCCCGGCGGCGACCTGGTCGACATCCCCATGCCAGGGCGTGCCGAAGATCCAGGGCTCACCGTCGATCAGGCGCAGCACGTTCCGGTCGTCGCTGAGCACCTCGAGCGCCGCCAGGTCGCTGCCTCGCGGACGCGCGCCGGCGGCCTCGATCAGCACCCGACTGAGCGTGCTCTTGCCGGCGCCGGAGGTCCCGGGGAAGAGCAGTCCCCGTCCCCCCACCCGCACCGCCGTGGCGTGCACGATCACCCCGGCGCCACACCCCAGCAGCTGCCCGAAGAGCAGCTCGTCGAGCGGGTAGTCGAGCGCCGGCAGGCGTTCGCCGAAGCCGGCCTCGGGCGGGTTCATCCACAGCTCCACGCGCGCCGGCACGGAACTCCCCTGCTCCGCGATCCATGCCTGGCCGTGGATTCGCCCACCGAGATGGGGCGCGAAGACGGTCAGCAACCGGCCCCCGCGTGCCTGTTCCAGCCGCCACAGGCGTGCCGCCTGGAAGATCGGTTCGAGGTCGTCTCGTGCCGGCGCCGGCCCCCGATGCACGCGCACCTCCACGTCAGGATCTTCGCGGGGGGCGCGCTGGACGAAGGGGAGGTGCGAGCGCGCCAACGCGATCGGCGGGAGTCCCGAGTCGGCGACCAGGTCGAGAACGAGTCCGGCGATCTCGAGCTGGAGGGACGACGCGTCTCTCAGGTACCCGCCTCTGAGCAGTTGACCGGCTGGCGGGAGAAGTCGTTGCAGCCCGCTCCCCCGGAGTTGGAATGGGGGCCCGGGTTCTTCAGCCGCTTGCAGGCGGCCAGTACGGCCTCCTCGGCCACCAGGTGAACCCGCCTCACCTCTGGCCTACTCCACTGACGTTTCTTGTCGTTCTTGGCCACGGTTCACCCTGTTCCTAGAGCCCGGGCAGGGTCGGCAGCGGGTGCAGCTCCCGCGCCTCGGGCGGCGTCTTGCTGCCATTCGTCGGAACCCTCGATGCATCACCTCGAGAGAAGGCTCGCTCGCGAGCTACGGCGATGTTGTGAAGATAGTCCACGGTTGTCTCTGGGTCACCGTTTTCCATCTCCGCCATCGCCGGGCAAGCCCCGCAGAGCGAAATTAGATCGCAGATAGTACAAGCATACTCTCGCGAGTAGCGGGTTGCACGTTCAATCGGCAGAGCGCGCTCCCAGCCTTCGCGAAAAGATCCAGTCTTGAGACCATAACCCGGCCTGAGGGACATTCCGCACATCGTCAGCTCACCATAGGCGGTGATGTTGAAGTTCACCAGACCGGCGCCGCAGTGGTAGAGGCGCCCGTCGTCGACCTGGCGCCGATCGAACTTGCACATGAACTCCACCCAGGCGTCGACCCGCTCCTGGTCGTCGAGATCCATCGCCAGCACGGCGTCCGGCGCCAGGCGCACCGCCAGCGGCGCGTGGCCGCCGTCCTTTCGGGGATTGATCACCTGGTCGAAGCGGAACTCCAGGCCCAGCGCTTCGACCCAGTGCTTCATATCGTCCATCTCGTGGTGGTTCAAGGTCGTGGCCACGCTCTTGAGCTCGATCGGAACGCCACGATCGAGCAGCCGGCGGATGCCTTCGCGGGTCCGCCGGTGCGATCCACGCTTGGCGGTCATCGTCTCGTACGTGGCGCGGGTGTGGCCGTAGAGCGTGATCTCGACCGTGAAGGGCCGCCACTCGGCGAAGAGGTCGGCCAGCGCGTCGGTGACCAGTGCTCCGTTGGTGAACACCGTGATCAGGAAGCCGAGCTTCTTGGCGTGCAGGTAGATCTCGGCGAAATCCTTGCGAATCAACGGATCTCCGCCGGTCATCAGGAGCCACAGGGTGCCTGCCTCGGCCAGCTCGTCGAGTATGCGCAGAACCTGGCCGGTGGTCAGCTCGAGGCGATCCGGTCCCGGTCCGGTCACGATGTAACAGTGGGCGCAATCGAAGTTGCAGCGGTTGGTCAGCTCGAAGCTGCCGGCGATCGGCACCCGCTCGCTGAGCACCCTCTCGTGGATGGTGCGCGAGAACTCCAGGTAGGAGACCGCGGGCACGACCGTCGACTCGGTCACGCTCGCGCGCTGGCTTCGGTGGGGGTCGACTGAGCAATTCATAGCAAGGTGGAAGTCATGGTAGGACGAAGTCGCGTCATCAGAGGCTAACCCAACCCGGCAAGTCCCAATTTCCCGGATGACGCAGCAAATCGAGGTCCAGGTGCCCGGTGCCTTCGTGCAGGACCAGCGCCGGCCCGGGATCCCATCCCGCCGCGGGTCGCGCGCCCAGCTCGAGCCAGGCCGCGGCCCAGGGCCCCTCGAGCGCCGGGACCAGGGCCAGCGTGGCGCCGAGTCGCCGGGTCTCGTGGCGGATCTGCGCGTGCGCGTCGGGCAGCGCGTCGAGATCCGCCACCAGGTCGCGCAGGGTGACCACGCGGCGGCCTTCGATCTCGTTGCACTCCAGTGCCAGTCCCCGCCCCGCGGCGCCGGCGAGCAGGCGCACGCCCCCACCCTTCCCCGCCGTCCGCCTGGTCCACGGCGATTCCGCCCCCGCGCGATCCACCACGATCGGCAGATCGGCCCCCAGGGCCGCGGCGTCCGCTGGCGACCTCCGGCTCCATCCCCCCGCCCCGCTCCAGCGCCGCCGCGGCGAGAGCGCCAGAATCCGCAGCGGAGCAACGACGCGGAAACGGCGGCCGGCGACCCGGTCCCAGAGACGCAGCGCGCGTTCGTTCGCCATCCCGAAGAAGAGCCGGCCCTCCGCCAGGATCCGGCGCATCAGGATCGGGGCCCGGCCGCGTCCCGCGTCATCGACCAACAGGCGCCCGATCTGCCAGCCTTCGACCGGCTGGCCCCGGATCCGCAGCGGCACGCGGCGCGCGGCCACCATGCCGTGCACCGAGTCGCCGCGCGTCAAGAGGAGGATTCGGGCCCGCCCCTCGGTCCATCCCCGGCGCAGCTCCGCCACCACCGCAAGGGCGGCGGCCGGTGGCTCCCCCCCCGCACTCAGGCAGCCCGCCCAGGCGGCATCGCTCACCGCCCCCGGCTCCGCGACCTCCCAGCGCGCCAACTCCTCAGCCTTCCGGCCGGACCGACGCGATCGCTCCCACCGCCTCGAGCTCCTCGAGCACGCGGCGCACGTCGCTCTCGATTTCGCCGCGCTCTCCCTCGAAGCTCGCCAGCGCCAGCGTCACCAGCTCATCCCCGGAGCGCCCCCGCTCGAGCGCGTCCCAAAGAAAGCCCGCCGTCTCGTTGAGAGTGAAGATCCAGTCCTTGTCGCCCAGCGAACGATGGATCGGGATCAGCAGCCGCTCCCCGGCGATGTTGCGGGTGACGATCAGAGGGCTGCGTTGAAAGCGAAGTGCTGGCACGTAGTTCTCCGTCCGCTTCGGAACTCATCTCAGGCTACCATGCCGGGCGAGGCTCGGAGCTCAGCGCATCCCTCTACGCCCCCAACCGACGAGCGACCCCGCCATGGAGCCATTCGACGATTTCGCCGACATCATCTACCTCGACTCGGCCGCCACCGTCTATCCCAAGCCGGAGTCGGTCCTGAGCTCGATGCTGGAGCTCTACGACCGCTTCGGCGTCAACCCCGGGCGCTCGGGCTACGACCTCTGCGTGGTGGGCGGCAACTTGGTCGAAGAGACCCGCGCGGAGCTGACCAAGTTCTTCGGCGGCAAGAGCCCGCAGCGCCTGTGCTTCGCCTACAACGCCTCCGACGCCCTCAACATCCTCATCAACGGGCTGGTGCGCCCCGGCGACCACGTGGTGGCGACCACGCTCGAGCACAATTCGGTGATCCGGCCTCTGAACCACCTGCGCCGCGATTCCGACGTGGCGGTCGACTACGTGCCGGCGGCGGCCGGCGGGCGAATCGACCCCGATGACATCGCGCGGGCGCTGCGCAAAGAGACCCGGCTGGTGGCGGTCAATCACGGCTCCAACGTGATCGGAACGATCCAGCCCTTGGCCGAGATCGGGCGGATCTGCCGCGAGCGCGAGGTCCTGCTGCTGGTCGACACCGCCCAGACCGCGGGCCTGGTGCCGATCGACGTGGAGCGCATGGGGATCGACGCGCTGGCCTTTACCGGCCACAAGTCGCTGCTCGGGCCGACCGGCATCGGCGGGCTCTACGTGCGCGAAGGGGTGCACGTGAACCACACCCGCGCCGGCGGCACCGGTGTCGAATCGGCCTACCCCTACCACCTCGATCACTACCCCTTCCGCCTCGAGGTCGGCACCCCCAACGTGCTCGGCATCGTCGGCCTGCACGCCGCGCAGGCCTACATCGCCGAGCGCGGCATCGACCAGATCTACCGTCACGAGATGACGCTCTTCGCGCGCCTGCAAGAGGGGCTGTCCGAAATCGAGGGAGTGCGGCTGCACGGCACCACCGACCTCGAGCACCGGTTGCCGGTGCTGAGCTTCACCACCGAGGGCTGGGATCCCTCAGACGTCGGCACGATGCTCGACGTCGACCACAACATCGCCACCCGCACCGGGCTGCAGTGCGCGCCGCTGATCCACGAGCAGCTCGGAACGGCGCCGCGCGGCACGGTGCGCATGAGCGTCGGGCCGCTGAACACGGCCGAGCAGATCGAGCGGGCGATCGAGGCGGTGGCGGCGATCGCCGCGACCGGACGCGCCAAGAGTCAGAGCTGAAGCGGCTCTCCGACCTCGCGGCGGCTGGCCACCTCGAGCGGCAGGTCGGGGCCGGCGATGCCGCGAAAGGTGCGCCGCGCGATCTCGGGCTCGTTGTTGGTACCCGACAGGTGGGCCAGACAAGCCCAGCGCAAGCGTCCGCCCCGGGCCGCGATCAGGTGGGCCGCCTCGGCGTTGGAGATGTGGCCCCGGCAACCGGAGATGCGTCGCTTGAGGGCGGGGGGATAGGGCCCGTGCTGGAGCATTTCGGGATCGTGGTTGCTCTCGATCAGCACCCCGTCGAGCGAAGCGACGATCCCTTCGAGGCCGCCGAAGACATGGCCCAGGTCGGTGAGCACTCCGAGCCGCCGCCGGCCGTCGTCGACCACGAACACCACACCGTCGGCCGCATCGTGCGGGGTCGCGTGGGTCTCGATGCTGAGGGGGCCGAGCGACACTCGGTCCCCGGCACGAAAGTGCTCGAGGTCCGCGATCGACCCCAGCTTCATTCGGGCCCGGCCGGCCGCCAGGGTCGGCCGGGTGATGAAGAGCGGAATGCCGTACTTGCGATGAAACACTCCGGCCGAGCGGATGTGATCGTCGTGATCGTGCGAGATCAAGAACGCGTCGACATCGCGAATATCGCGCCCGTGCCGCGCCAGGCGGCGCTCGGCCTGCACGCCGCTGATCCCGGCGTCCAGCAGCACCCGCACGCCGTCCGACTCCACGTAGATACAGTTGCCACTGCTGCCCGATTGCAGCGCGATCGCGATCATCAGAATCCGATCCCGCCCATCATGCGACACCATTCCTCAGCGCTTTCGGCCTGCATGGTCGGATTGCGGCTCAGCTCGTGGGCGATGGTGCTGCGCGGCGCCGTCCCGTAATCGTGGCCGGGCAGCACCACGGTTTCTCCGGGGAGCCGGCCCAGGCGGCGCAGCGACTCGAACATGGCGCTCGGATCGGCGCCGGGCAGATCGACCCGGCCGCAGGCTCCCACGAAAAGCACGTCGCCGGTGATCACGTGGTCCGCCACCAAGAGACACATGCCGCCCGGTGTGTGGCCCGGCGTGTGCAACAGCTCGATGCGTTGCGCTCCGATCTCGATCGCGTCGCCGTCTTGGTGCTCGACCACGCGCGCGGCGTCGATCTCCGGCCAGGAACGCAGTGTCGCCGCCTCTTCGGCGTGCACGTGAATCGGGCCTTCGATCTCGGCGGCGAGCTGCCGCAGACCAGGGATCTGCAGGCCCATCCAGGAGCCGCCGACGTGATCGGGGTGGGTGTGGGTGGCGACGCATCCGGTGACCCGCATCTGGTGGCGTTCGGCGATCCGCACCAGACCGCTCGGGTCCCATGATGGGTCGACGACCAGGCACTCACCGCTCGTCCGGCAGCCGACCAGGTAGGCGAAGTTGGCCATCTGACCGGCGATCGGGTGGGCGCGCGCGTGGTCACGGCCGCCCAGCAGCTGCTCCAGGAAGAGCGTGGGTGGATTCTCTGAGCTCATCGAACCTCTCAGGGTGGTGTGTGCGGGCACTATATCGCGGAGGGTGGCGTTCAAGGAAATTGCGGCTCTGACGATGTTGCGGTTGAGGAGTCATTCATGGTTCTGCGGATCCCCATCGTGGTCGAGCACCCCCGCGCGCTCTGCGAGCTGCGTGGCTTCGGGCACAATCCCGGCAAGGCGATCCACGCCGGCGAAGTGCTCGGCGAGCTGCGAGTCGAGCTGGCGCTCGACGACTTCGCCGATGCGCCGCTGCTCTACCTCGGCGACCTGGTGGCCCGCGCCGACGGCCGGCTGCGGGAAGTGCGCCACCTGAACGGCCACGGCTTGCGCGAAGGCGACGTGGTGGCGATCGTTGGGGACGAGCCCGGGGACTTCCCGGTGGAGTTCGTGTCGAGCTGATTGGGGGGTCGCCCCTTCTTGCTTGCCGCGGCAGCGATTCCGGCCGATCTTGCCCCGATCCCGTTCGCTCTATCGCCCGTCCCGTCCAGCTCTCGTGATGAGAGAGAGGAAGAGGAGACAACCATGAGCGCATCCCGAGCAACGGACTTCTTGGGAAGAACCGCCCTCGCAGCCCTCTGCGCGGCCATCTTCGCCTCCGCCAGTCAGGCGATCGATCTGCAGATCGAAAACAACCAGTGCCCGGACTTCTTCACCATCACCGCGGTGAACGGCACTCCCTTCGCCACCGTGGGCATCGTCTGGGCGCAATTCACCGGGCTCTACGTGATTCCCACCGGCCCCTGCGCCGGCACCCCCCTGGGACTCGACCCCGGCACCGTGATGCTGGTCCAGACCTTCACCCTGGACGGCAACGGCTTCGGCTACGCCGACTTCACCAACGTGTCGCCGCTCGCCTGCCGCGGCTTCGTGCAGCTCGTCGAAGTGCCGGGCTGTGCGACCAGTACAGTGCAATCGTTCTGAGCGAGGCGCGGGCGCTCCCCCGCCGGGTCCCGGCGACTTCGCCGGGACCCGGCTTCGGAGTTGGCGGGCGGCTTCCTCCTCCGGCGGCCATTCCCAGCGACTGAGCAGCCTCAGGAGGCGATTGGGACCTCTCGGCGGTCGCGCCGGGCTCCTGACTCTCCCCAGTGGGCGATTCTGGTCGCTATTCGGCCGTTATCGGCCCCTGAGTCGGCTCAAGAACCGATCCGCGCCTTCACCACCCGTGCGGCCGCTCCTCCAAGAGCGGAAAGCTCTCGCGGGTGGTCGGGAGCCAGCGATCGATCTCCAGCGCCGGTGCGGCGGCGATGCGCAGCTCGTGGATCCCTCCTCTACGGGGCGCCGGCCGCTCCCAGTGTGGAGCCTCGCCATATCGAAACCTCAGAGAGGCCCTGGCGTTTCGATATAGCGCTTCTCGAGCGACGCACTTCGCGAAGAAGCGCGGGCCCAGCGGGAGCTCGCGGGCCTTCGGGGCTCCATGCGCGGCTCGGGGGGGCGGTCTCTTCGCGGCCGCGCGCGGCGGATGAACTGAGTCAGGCGCTGATTCTGGCTCTCGCGCGGTCGTTGGTGGCGGCTGAGCCGGGTCAGCGGGTGTTGTTGGTCGAGCTGCGGTCGTTCGTGCGGGCTGAGCCGGGTCTGTGGGAGGTGTTGGTTCTGGTGTCTTGATGTGGCGCTTCCCCCACGCGAAGGCGCCCGGATCGCCTCCCAACGTGCCCCTGCCCGACTCCGTTGCCCGAATCGGGCATGGGCAGGGGCTCGATGGGAGGCGTTCCGGGCGCTTTCTGGGCGGCGAAGCGCCATATCGAGACGCCAGCGGAACGACACCGTCGGGAGAGGAGAGGCGACGGCGTCGTAGCAGCAAGGCCGGAATCCGGTCGTATCTAGCGATTCCGATCGAGGAACTGAAGGTTGCGGCCAGATTCTGGTCACAACTCACCACTCTCGATCGAGAGTCGCGAGGTACGACGCGAATACGGTCGTGGCTCCGGGTTCATCGCGATGAGCGGCGAGTTGTGGCGGATATACGGTCGTAGCTCCTCACTCTCGATCGAGAGTGGTGAGTCGTGTCGCGAAACGGCGTCATGACTCGCGGTTCCGGGCGCGGAGCTGGGCTTTGTGTCGGGGTCGGGCGCGGGCGCGGGGGAGCGCGGCGTGCACCGGATCCTCCAGCGCCGGCTCGACCTCGACCCGCAGGCTGTCGCGGGCGCTGCCGAGTGCAGGCGCGAGGCCCGGGGCGAGCCGGAGGGGGAGCGACGGGGCTGTGTATCGGGCGGCGTGCGCGAAGTTGTGTAACGACATGATGTTACAGGGCTTGTACTGTCACGCGGTTTGCTGTAAAAGGGTGATGTGCAGCAGGATTCGTCAACCGTGGACAACACGCCGGAGCCCGTCGGCTGTAATCGCATCGCCGATTCGCTCTCCTGGCAGTGTGCGACCCGAGCCGATCTGCACGTGGCTCGCTTGGTGCACAAGGGTGAGGAGCCGGACGCGGTCTACCCGATGGCGGCCGCCACCCTTGTCGATGGGTTCCTCGCGTGGCTCGACCGCATCGGGGTGCTGGCTCGGCTCAAAGCCCTCCGAGGCGAAGGCGTGCGGCGCCAGGTGATCCCCTTCCGCCAGTTCGTCTACCTCTACTTCTTGCGCTGTCTGGCCCTGCTCTTCGGACGTCGCGTGAAACGGCCCCAGGTCGGAGCGGCTGCCACCGTCGACGCGCTCTTCGAGCGGCTGAGGAGCGCCCAAAACGGGCCGTAGCCGTCGCCCTCGGCCGTTCCTGATCAGGGGCCCGGAACGGAGCCGCGTCGCGCCAGCGCGACCAAAGCCGCGAGCCGAGGTCGATGAGCGGTCGTTCTCCCGATCTCCGCCGCCGCGGTCACGCGTTGCGGCCAAATTCCGGTCGCAACTCCCATCTCCGCGGCCGCAATCCCCGGTTGCCACCGCCCGGGGGCCACTCGATCGCGCGCAGAGCTGGCAGACTCCTCGTCAATGAGACGGCAGGGCGCTTCGCTTGCCGCGCCATATCGAAACGCCAGAGAGTCCCCCCCTCCCTTGAACCAACAACCCCGCTCTGGCTAAGGTCCCGGATCGTTTCGGAGCGGGGAACCCGGCGCGCCCGCTGCTCGTAGTCGGCGGGATGCGCGCCGGGCGGCTCTCTCCGGCGCAACTCGCGATACCACGCTCCCCAGGGATCCATGGACGCCAGAATTCTCGAGCTCAATCGACGCATCGAAGAAGAGAGCCGATTCACCGCAGACCTGCTGGAACAGGTGCGGCGGGCGGTGATCGGCCAGGACCACATGATCGAGCGGCTGATGGTCGGCATGCTGGCCGGCGGCCATGTGCTGCTGGAAGGGGTGCCCGGGCTGGCCAAGACGCTGACCGTGCATAGCCTGGCGCGTGCCATCGACGCCAGCTTCCGGCGCATTCAGTTCACGCCCGATCTGCTGCCGGCCGATCTGATCGGCACCCTGGTCTACAACCCGCGCGAAGGCAGCTTTACGCCGCGGCAGGGTCCGATTTTCGCCCACATCATCCTCGCCGACGAGATCAACCGCGCCCCGGCCAAAGTACAGTCGGCGCTGCTCGAAGCGATGCAGGAGCGTCAGGTGACGATCGGCGACGCCACCTACCCGCTGGACGAGCCCTTCTTGGTGCTGGCCACCCAGAACCCGATCGAGCAGGAAGGGACCTACCCGCTGCCCGAGGCCCAGATCGACCGCTTCATGCTGAAGCTGCAGATCACCTACCCGGCCAAGGAGGAGGAGCGACGGGTGCTGGAGCTGATGGGCGTCGAGGAGCCGATCGACATCCGCGCGGTGGTCGGCCCGGATCGGATCATGGCGGCCCGCAAGGTGGTCAACGAGGTCTACGTCGACGACAAGGTCAAGGACTACATCGTCGACCTGGTGCAGGCGACGCGCACCCCGGACGACTACGGGATCGACATCGCGCGGCTGGTCGAGTACGGCGCCTCGCCGCGGGCGACGCTCTACCTGCTGCGCTCGGCGCGCGCCCTGGCCTTCCTGCGCGGGCGCGGCTACGTGACGCCCGAGGATGTGAAGTCGATGGCGCCCGACGTGCTGCGCCATCGGGTGATCGTCACGTACGAGGCGGAGGCGGAAGAGATCGACGCCGCGGCCATCGTCGGCCGGGTTCTCGACGAGGTGCCCGTGCCGTGAGCCTCGCCCGCAGGATTCGCGACCGGATCCTGCCGCCGCCACCGACCGGCCGCTCCGATCCGAACGCCCGCGACGAAGGCCCGATCTCGGAGGAGCTGCTGGCGGCGGTGCGGCGGCTCGAGATCCGCACCCGCAACCTGGTGCACGAGGTGTTCGGGGGGCAGTACCATTCCGTGTTCAAAGGAATGGGGATGGAGTTCGCCGAGGTCCGGGAATACTACCCGGGCGACGAGGTGCGGGCCATCGACTGGAACGTCACGGCGCGCACCGGCACGCCGCACGTGAAGCGCTTCGACGAGGAGCGCGAGCTCACCGTCCATTTCCTCTTCGACGCGTCGATGTCCGGGGCCTACACCAGCGGCGAGCGCTTCAAGCGCGAGATCGGCGCAGAGCTGGTGGCGCTGCTGGCGTTCAGCGCGGTGCGCAACAACGACAAGGTCGGACTGGGCGTCTTCACCGATCGCATGGAGCTCTTCGTGCCGCCGCGCAAGGGGCGCCGCCATGTGCTGCGCGTGGTGCGCGAGGTGCTGGCCTTTCGCGCCGATCACCGCGGATCGGATCTCGCGGTGCCGCTGGACCACACGCTGCTGGCCCTGCGCGGGCGTTCGGTGGTCTTCGTGGTCTCGGATTTCGCCGGCGCGGGCTTCGATAGGTCGCTCAAGGTGCTGGCCCGCAAGCACGACGTGATTCCGGTGGTGCTCTCGGATCCGCGGGAGCACGCCCTGGTCGATGCCGGACTGGTGGTGGTCGAGGATCTCGAAAGCGGGCGCCGGCACCTGGTCGACAGCGGCGATTCCGGAGTGCGCGAGAGCTACCGGAGCGCGGCGCGGCGGCGCGTGGAAGAGCTCGAGGAGCTGTTCCGCTCCGCGGCGGTCGACGGGATCGCGGTCTCCACCGAGGGGGACCACGTCGAGGCCCTGATCCGTTTCTTCAAGCTGCGGGCGCGGCGACGGGCGGCGGGGCGTTGACCATGAGGCACCGAATCCCGCTCTGGTTGGTGGTGATGCTGGGCGCGGCCGGCAGCGGGCGCGCCCTGGAGCCTCATGCCGCCGCGGTGGTGGACAGCTCTGAGACATTGCCAGGACTCCCCGTTCATTTGTCTATCGGTGTCCATCACCAGCCTGAGGACAGCGTCGGATTCCCGGCTCCAGAGAGCGCCCCATTCCCTGGTTTCTCGGTGCGGGCAATGGAGATGAGCGATCCCCTACCTTTGGACAATGGCCAGCACCGGAGCGCGGCGCGCTACCGTCTCGTCTCGCATGTCCTGGACTCGACCCTGGTCATTCCGGCGCTCTCGATCGAAATCTGGCCCCCCGAGAGCAGCGCCAGTCCAGCCCTGGCCATCACCGACGCCATCGCCGTCCGGGTCGGATCGCGCATCCCGACCGAGGACCTGGAGAGCGCCGAGGCACGCCCGGAGCGCCCCCCGGTGGCACTCCCGACGCCGACTCCCTGGGGGAAGCTGCTGGCCGTCGCGGCGGTCACCGCATTGCTCGCCTGGCTGCTGTGGCGCCTGTGGCGGCGGCGCCAAAACCGCGACGCCCTGGAGTCGGTGTTCGTGGCCTTCGAGCCACCGCGCCCGGCCCACGAGCTCGCGCTCGAGGAGCTCGACGCGCTGGAGGCTTCGGAAGTGGCGCGCAGCGGTCCGGCCAAGCAGTTCTTCACCGAGGCCAGCGACATCTTGCGGCGCTATGTCGACCGGCGCTTCCTCGTCGATGCTCCCGACCAGACCAGCGACGAGGTGCTGCACGCGCTGGAGGGAGCGGAGCTGCCGGGACGCACCCGCAGCCTGGTGCGCAACCTGCTCCGCGAGGCCGACCTGGTGAAGTTCGCGCGTCTCGATCCGCCCTGGTCGGAGTGGGCGAGCACGCTCGACCACGGGCGCGAGATCGTGCGCTCGACCATCCCCCCAGCGCCCGCGGAGACGCCGCTCGACAGCCTGAATGGAGCGCCAGGCAGGGCCGGCGACCGAGCCGAGTCGGCCGGCGCCGGCGATCGGAGCACGGAGGCCGGCGATGCCTGAGACGGTGTTCCGCTTCGAGTCGCCGTGGATGCTGAGCGGTCTCCTGGTGCTGCCTCTGCTCGGCGCCTGGCTCTTCGTCATCGCGCCGCGGCGACGCCCGGCGATCCGCTTCCCTCGAGTCGCCGAGCTGATCGAGATCGTGCCCTCCACCGCCCAGAAGCTCCACTGGCTGCCGAGCGCTCTGCGGGTGGGAGTGGTGGCCTTGCTGGTGCTGGCGGCGGCCCGCCCGCAGATCGGGCGGCGGGTCTCGACGGTGCTGACCGAGGGGATCGACATCTTGCTGGCACTCGACGTCAGTCGCTCGATGCTGGCCGAAGACTTCAAGCCGCGCAATCGGCTGCACGTCGCCAAGCAGACCATCGCGCGCTTCATCCGCGGGCGGCGCAACGACCGCATCGGCCTGGTGGTGTTCGCCGGTCGCGCCTACACCCAGTGTCCGCTCACCACCGACTACGGTGTGCTGCTCTCGCTGCTCGACGAGATCGAGGTCGGCATGCTCGAGGATCCCACCGCGATCGGCACCGCGATCGCCACCGCCGCGGCCCGCATCAAGGACACTGAGTCCGCCTCGAAGGTGGCGATCCTGGTGACCGACGGCCGCAACAACGCCGGATCGATCGACCCCAGCACCGCCGCGGCGCTGGCGGCCAGCGTCGGAGTCAAGGTCTACACGGTCGGGGTCGGCCGCGAGGGCGAGGTCGACTACCCCGATCCGCGGGCCCGCGGAGGCTACACGCGCATCAAGTCGGACATCGACGAGCCCACCCTGGAGGCAATCGCGGAGCAGACCGGGGGCGCCTTCTTCCGGGCCCACGATCCCGACGCCCTGGAGGGCATCTTCGCCCGCATCGACGAGCTCGAGCGAACCAAGCGCGAGACCAAGGACTACACCCGCTACCGCGAGATCTTCCTGATCCCCGCCGCCCTCGCCCTGCTGCTGCTGCTCTTGGAGCGAATGCTCACCGCCACCCGCTTGCGAACGGTACCAGGCTGATGCGGCTCGTCTTCCCCTGGCTCCTGATCCTGATCGTTCCGGCGCTGGCGCTGCTGCGCGCTTTTCACGCACGGCGGCGCCGGGCGCTGCGCGAAGGTCGCGCGGCGATGGCGGGCACGCGATTGGCCGAGCTGACTCCGGAGCTGGCCGACGCACGGTGGCGCTGGAAGGCCCTCCTGGTCGGCTCCGCGGTGCTCTTGATCATCGCCGCCCTGGCCAGGCCGCAGTTCGGCACCCGCTTCACGCAGGTGAAGAAAGAGGGAATCGACATCGTCTTCGCCATCGACACCTCGCTGTCGATGACCGCCGAGGACCTGCGTCCCAACCGCCTGGAGCGGGCCCGGCTGGAGATCGAGGCGCTGCTGCCGCGCCTGGGCGGGAATCGGGTCGCGGTCGTGGCCTTCGCCGGGGCGGCGTTCGTGCAGTGCCCCCTGACGCTCGACCACGGCGCTTTGCGGCTCTTCCTCGACGCCCTCTCGCCCGACCTGATCCCGCGCCCCGGCACCGACCTGGCGCAGGCGATCGACAAGGCGATCGCCGCGCTCCCATCCGACGACACGGCGTCGCGCGTGGTGGTGCTGCTGAGCGACGGCGAGGGCTTCGAGGGCGACGCCCAGCGGGCCGCCGAGGCCGCCGCCGATCGCGACGTCATGATTCACGCGGTGGGAATCGGCAGCCCGGAGGGGGAGCCGATCCCGGCCTACGATGCCGAGGGGCGACGCGACGGATACAAGAAGGACGCCGCGGGGCAGACCATCATGTCGCGCCTGGACGAGGCGGCGCTGGCTCGGGTCGCGGCGGCCAGCGGAGGGCGCTACTATCGGGTATCGGGGGGTGGTTTCGCACTCGACGAGGTGATGGACGAGATCGCTGCCATGGCCCGCAAGGAGACCGAGAGTCGGTTCGTGGCGGAGTACGAGGAACGCTTCCAGGCGCCCTTGCTGGCGGCGCTGGTGCTGCTGATCGTCGATGCCGGCATCGTTCTGGCACGGCGCCGAGCGATTCTGGGGCTGGTCTTGCTGCTGGCGGCGGGGACCGTGGGATCGCGCGCCGAGGCCCAGGACGGAATCGAGCACGCCGCGGAGGGGGATCGGCTCTACCGCGAGGGCGACTTCGAGGGGGCGCTGGGTGCCTACAAGCAGGCCGCGATCGACGCTCCCGAACGCGCCGATCTCGAGTTCAACGTCGGCACCGCTTTGCTGAAGCTGGGGCGCACCGACGACGCCGCCCACAAGTTGGAGCGTGCCGCGGAAAAGGCGCAGGATGCGCCCGATCTGGAGCGCGACGCCCACTACAATCGCGGGTTCACGCGCATGGCCGCGCAGCAGTTCCAGGCGGCGGCCGAGGCCTATCAGGCCGCGCTAGATCTCGATCCGGGCGACGACGACGCGCTCTACAATCTGGAGCTGGCGTTGCGAATGCTGAAAGAGCAGCAGGAGCAAGAGCAGGAGCAGAGCGAGCAGAACGAACGGGAGCAGGAGGAAGAGGAGCAAGAGACGGAAGAGGACGATCAGTCCGAGGAGCCGCAGCAGGACCAGGAGGAAGAGCCCCAGGAAGAAGAGGATTCCGAGGATCAGGAAGAGAGCTCCGAGGATGAGGAAGAGCCCCGGCCCCCGGAGCCCGATTCTCTGCGGATCGATCCCGAGCTCGCCCAGCAGATCCTGGAAGCGATCGCCGATGACGAGCAGGAGCTGCACGAGCAGCGCGCCCGCTGGGCGATTCCCACCACCGACATGCCGGAGAAGGACTGGTGATGCGAGCATCCGAGTCGTGCCGGAGCATCGAGGGAGCACATGGCTCTGGTGCGTGCTCCGGCTTGCTGCTCCGGGTCGTGGCACTGCTCCTGGTCGCGGCCACGGGCGGCGCAACGGCGGCGACCATCACGGCGCGCCTGAGCCCCGAGGTGCTCGGCATCAAGGATGAGGCGGTGCTAGATGTGTCGGTGTCGGCAGGCGCGACCGGGGCTCTGGCCACCCCGCAGCTGCCCCACCTGGACGGCTGGCAGGTGGTGTCGCGCGGCTCGAGCCGCAACATGAGCTTCGTCGGCGGCGAGCTCGAGACCTCGGTCACCTACAGCTACACGCTGCGCCCCTTGCGCGAGGGCACGCTGACCATCCCGGCGATCTCGGTGGAGATTGGCGGCGAGCGGATCGCGAGCGAGCCGCTCACGGCCGAGGTGAAGTCCGGCAGCCTCACCCACGGGCGCGGAAGGGGGCGCCGCAGCCTTCTCGACGATCCCTTCGCGCGGCGTCGCAACCGAGGGAGCGGGCGCGAGATCGATCCCTATCAACACGTGGAGATCGAGACCCGGGTCGACCGCCGGGAGTGCTGGGTGGGAGAGCAGGTCACGCTGGCCTTCCGCCTCGCCACCTCGCCCTACATCCGCTTCGATCGCCAGCCGCTCTACACCGCGCCGGAGGTCGCCGGAGCGTGGGTCGAGGCGCTGGGAGACCAGATGCGCCGCACCGAGGTGCGGGGCGGGGTCGAGTGGGAGGTGGTGGAGATCCGCTACGCCCTCTTCCCGACGACCGCCGGGGTGGTCACGGTCGGCCCCGCGAAGCTCGATGGGGTGGTGAACGCCGGCTCGATGGACATCTTCTCGATGATGCGGCGCAGCGGCCGGCGGCTCCTGCTGGAGACCGATCCGATCGAGATCAGCGCCGCCGCGCTGCCCGAAGCGGACCGGCCGAAACAGTTCGCCGGTGCGGTGGGACAGTACCGGGTGCGCGCCGACGTGGAGCGCGACCATGCCACCGCCAACGATCCCTTGACGCTGACCATCGAGGTCAGCGGCATCGGCAACCTCAACACCGTGCCCGAGCCGGCGCTGCCGGAGGTCGAAGGGCTGCGCTTCTTCGAACCGCAGAGCGAGGTGGAACTGGCTCCGCAGGGCGCGCGCCTGGCCGGCCGGCGGGTGTTCACGCGGCTGATCGTTCCCGAGTCGGCAGGCACGATCATCCTCCCAGAGCTGGAGCTCAACTTCTTCGACCCCGTCCGCGAGAGCTACCGCAGCACGCGCAGCAGCGCGATGCGGATCGAGGTGCTGCCCGACCAGGCGCAATCACGCGGTCCAATCGTCACCGGCCTGTCGAAAGAAGAGGTGAAGCGGCTGAAGGCCGAGATCGAGTACATCAAGACCGATCTGAGTCGAATCGAGCACCAGGGGGGTCAGAGCTACGACGGCGGCGGCTTCTGGGCGATGGCCGGCGCGCCTCTGCTGGCAATCGCGGGAGCCTTGGCGATCCGCCGCCGCCGCCATCTGCTCGAGACCGACGTCGGCTACGCCCGCGGCAGCCGAGCGATGAAGCGCCTCGAATCGCGCCTGGCGGAGCTCAGGTCCATTCCCGAAGGCAGCAACCAGGCCTGGGCGCTGGCGAGTCGAGTCCTTCTCGACTTCGTGGGCGACAAGCTGAACCTCAACGCGGCGGGACTCACCACCGACGAGACCCTGTGCCTGCTCGAGTCGTCGGAGCTGCCCGACGAGGTGGTGGCCGAGGTGCGCGAGTTCCTGAGCGCCTGCGACCTGGCGCGTTACGCCTCGGCGTCGTTCAGCGAATCCCAGGCCGGGTTGGTCGAACGGGTGCGGGCTCTGGCCCGCAGGATCGACAAGCCCAGCAGCGCGCCGGCGCCGACGAAGACCGGGACCGGGAGGCGCCAGATATGAGCCGAATGAAGGTCCTGTGGATCACCGGAGTGCTCGCCCTCTCGGCGGGCGCCGAGCCCCTCGGGTCCGAGGAGCCGGCCGCTCTTCCCGAGGCGCCGCTCGCGCTCTTCCAGAACGGCAACGAGGCCTACGCCGAGGGCGACTACGAGACCGCGATCGCCAGCTACCAGGGAATCGTCGCCGCCGGGGTCGAGAACGGCACCGTGCTCTTCAACCTCGGCAATGCCCACCACAAGCAAGGCGACCTGGGGCGCGCGATCCTCGCCTACGAGCGTGCGCGGCGCCTGATTCCACGGGATCGCGATCTGCGCGAAAACCGCGACTACCTCGACGTGCTCAAGCACGACAAGAGTCCGGAAGCCTCCACCGGGGTGCGAGCGGTGAGGCGCGCGGTCCATTCGCTCACCGTCAGCGAGGCCGCCCGGGCGGCGCTGGCGCTGTGGATCGTGCTCGGACTGCTGCTCACCCTGCGCATCCTGGCACGCGGCGGGCGCCGCGCCCGGCGACCGCTCGAAGTCGCCGCGATCGCAATTCTGGTGCTGCTGGTGGGCGCGCTCTGCCACACCGGCTACTTGATCTACGAGCAGTCCCGGCCCGACGCCATCGTGATCGCCGAGCAGGTCGCGATCCGCTCCGGCCCTTCCGAGGGCGACGTGACGGAGTTCAAGCTACACGCCGGCACCCGGGTGCGGCTGGGACGGCACAGTGGCGACTGGGTCCAGGTCGCGCTCTCCGAGGAGCTGCGCGGCTGGTGCCGGGCGCGGGCGGTGGAGGGGATTTGAGGAGGCGGAAGCTCGGGGGGGGATGCAGCGATCAGCCCCCTCAATCCTCCAACACCCCCACCTCCGCCTCGGTCTCTTCGGTCTCCGGCTCCAGCTCGGCGACCTCCATCGTCACCTCCGTCGCCGTCTCGACCACATCGGAGTAGAGCGCTGCCCTGAGATCCTCGCGCTTCGGCTTCTCGTTCCAGCACCAGGCGTCGAACGATTCATCGAAGTGCAGCATGCCGTCGTGGGCGCACTTCACGACCCACAGATCTTCCTCTCCCCCTTCTCCGGGCGGGTCGAAGGACTCGCTGGTGCCGAAGGCGATCCAACCGTCGTCGGTCGTCAGGATCCGCTTCAGCTCGTCGAGCCCGAGCCCCTGGAAGCTCTTCCAGTAGACGATCTCACCCTGCTCGTCGATCTTCAGCACCCAGGAATCCATGTCGTCACCGAGCTCGGTCTTGCCGCACACCAGGTAGCCGCCCTCGGCGGATTCGATCGAGCTGAAGTAGTCCCATGGAGTGTCGCCGGTGCCCCGTGGACCATCACCCTCGGTGGCATAGACCATGGACCATTCGAGGTCTCCATCCGGATCGATCCTGCCGATCCACGACTTGTAGCATTCGCCGCCGAAGGGCGATTCGCGCACCGCTCCAGCGACGACGAAATCGCCATCGCTGGTTTCCGTGATCGACCGACCGGCGTTGGATGATCCACCGTTGTTGAGTTCTCGGGACCACAAGGGCGACCCGTCGGAGTCGGTTCGCAGCACGTAGATCGATTGCCCGCTGTAGCCGTCGGAGTCGTTCATCTTCCCTACGGCCACCAATCCGCCAGCGCTCGCCTCGTCCACCTCGTAGAGCTGCCCGCCGCGATAGGTCTTCGCCCAGAGCACCGTGCCGTCGGAGGGATCGACTCTCATCAAGAGCGCCCGGGTCTTGTCCGCGCTGACCACCTCTCCGCAGACCACGATCGAGCCATCGGAGAGCAGCTCCAAGTCGTCCGCCCGGGCGGTGATGGCGGAGGTGTAGGACCGGGTCCAGACCGGCATCAGCTCCGAGTCGAGACGAGAGATCCAGATCGTTCCGGCCGAGTTGCGATCGCCCACGACCACGTAGCCGGCGCCGGCGACGGACTCGATCGCGAGGGGTTGGTAGCCATGAAGGAACCTGCGCTGATGAATGGGCATTCCCTGCTGATCAAGGGTCAGAATCCAGCCCGTGCCGATGCCGTTTTCACCGACGATCACCTGGCGACTGTCTCCAACTCCGTCCGCCGCGGCAATGTCGAACCCGGTGTTGCCGGCATCGGAAAGATCGTATGACCGCGACCAGCGCGCCCACCCATCGTTGCCGACATCGACCAGCGATCCGCCGGCATCCGCCAGAGGTGTTTTCCCGGTCAGAAGTGTCGCCAGCGGATTGGTCCCGGTCACGACATCGTACTCACCCGCCACCATTTCGATGCCGCCAATGAGCTCCCACCAGGGATCGGCGACAGGACGAACCTCGAGCCGACCGTAGGTATCGATCCCCATGTAGGGGCCGATGATGAAGTCGACCGGAAAGGCCAGGTCGACCAGAGTATGGATCTCGGCGTCGATGCCGGACTCGCCAGAGAGCTCGGGTGGAGAGTATTGAACCAGGAAATCCGGCGTCTCGGAGATCGGCGTGTAGCTGCCCCAGTCGTAGTCAAAGCCCTGAGTGACGCTGTACTGTTGAACCAGTGAAGTGGTCAGGCGGGCCTCGGCGGTCGCGTCCACAGCGGCCGCCAGTCGCAGCACGGGTGTGATCGATACTCCTTCTGCGATGGGGATCGGCACAAGATAGAACTCCACGGCATCCGACTCCCAGCTGAAAAGCTCCGCCTCCAGGTCGGCGCTGAGTTCGAGCGCCGAGGAAACCGTCACGGTCCAACTCAGCTCGATGAGGGCATCGCACGATTCGGAGAGGAAGCTCGAGCAGAGATCGACGTCGAGGGGATCGATCAGAATGCTGCCGTTCAGCAACACTTGGTCCCCGGTGGTCTGGTGATCGCCATCGGCGTCGTAGACCACTTCGTCGTTGAAGGTCAGGTAGAAACCCCCGTATCCCTCACAGTCCACGACCGACGCAGTGGGGACTCCGTCGATCTCGATCGGCCCCTCCGGCCCGAGCAGGTAGTTGTGGCAGACGCGGCTCTCCAGCGCATCCGGCGGATCGGCCGCCAGGGCCGACGCCGGCGCTGAGGGAATGGCGCACAAAGCAGCATAGAGAGCGATCGAACGCGAAAGCACGGACATGGGATCTCCCGGGGTTGGGGGCATGCACTAGAGAGAGCCGGCCCGGTTGCGTTTCTGGGCGCGGACGGCCGCGACGGCTCGGAGAGCCAGACGAGGCGCTATGAGGTAGAGGCCGCGTTGGTGCGCTGAGGGAACCGGCTGCGCAGCGTCGGCGTGGCAAGAAGCTCGGGCGGGTCGGCTCTGTGGAGACGAGCTGTTTTCGAGGACCGCCTGCCGGCCGAAAACCGCCCCTACCTCCGAACCGCCCTCTTGAATATGGCGAAATCGGCGATCTGAGTCACCGCGCAGAGCTCCCAGCCTTCGCGGCTGCGCTCTTCGAGCATGGTCGCGAAGAGCTCTGGATGGCGACCGAGCGGCTTGATCGAGACCAGCTCGTGCTGGTACGTGATGTCCGGAACGGGAGTCTCCTCCTCCATGCCGGTGGTGGCGGGCGGGGAGAGTTCGGCGCGGGCCAGCGTGCCGACCAGGGCGGCGCCGGCGGCGAGGCCGGAGAGGAAGACCAACAGAGACGAGACGGAGAAGAAACGCATGGACGAGCTCCAGAGAGCGATCGGTTGGAGGGATAGGATGCCGAGAGGTGGTCCCCATTGTGACGCGAACGACGCTGGTCTTCGACCCGATGATCACGACTTTCGGCGACCAACCGACCTTCTTGGGGGAGCGCGCTGTGCGAGAATGGCCGCGGCCGCGCCCCAGCGCTTCCCGAAGCCCCAAGAACCAGGAGACGATACGCCGTGAATCACCGCGAAGCGTCGAGCAGCGCACCGAGCTCGGGACGCCTGGCGTGGCTGGCGATCGGCGTCGTGGCGGCGCTCGTGGCGCTGGCGCTGGCGGGGCTGCGGCGCGGTGGGGGCGACGAGGCCCTCTTCGTCTACGTGGGCGCCGGCTTCCGGCTGCCGGTCGAGGAGGCCGCCGGGCGCTTCCGCGAGCAGACCGGGATTCCGGTCGAGCTCTCGTTCGGCGGCTCGGGTTGCGTGCTGGCGCAGGCCTCACTCTCGCGGCGCGGTGACCTCTACATGCCGGGCGAGGAGTTCTTCATGGCGCAGGCGCGGCGGCGCGACATGATCGTCGCCGAGCGCCCGATCGCCCACATGTGGCCGGTAGTGCTGGTGCAGGAAGGCAATCCGCTGGGGATCACCGGCCTGGACGACCTGCGACGCGCCGGCCTGCGGGTCGGACTGGGGGACCCGGAAGCGACCGCCTGCGGCATCGCGGCCGATGCTCTCCTGCAACGCCGCGGGCTGAAGGCCCCGGTCGCGGCCAACCAGATCATGGCGGCCTTGAACGTCAACGAGCTGGGCACCGCCGTGGCGCTCGAGGCGCTCGACGCGGCGATCGCCTGGGACGCCACCGCCGATCTCTTCGCGGCCGATGTCGACGTGGTGGCGATTCCTCCCGGTGTGGGCCGGCGCACCACGATCCCGCTGGGGATCCTGAGCTACTCCAAGCGGCCCGAGGCGGCGCGGCGCTTTCTCGAATTCATGGCCTCGCCCGAGGGCGGCGTGGCGGTGTTTCGCGAGCACGGCTACGACGTATCGGATCGCACTTCGTGAGTCGAGCTTTCCGGGTCGGAGCGCTCGGCATGCTGGCGACCTTCGCCACGATGGTGGCGATCCTGGTCGGATCCGACCTTCTCTACCTCAGCCCGGCGGTGCTCTGGCAGGAGCTGATTCGCGCCGAGACGCTCTTCGCGATCCGTCTCTCGCTGATCACCGCCACCATCACCACGGTGTTGGCGATGGGAATCGGCGTACCAGCCGCCTACGCCCTGTCGCGCTTCAAGGTCCCCTGCGCCGGTCTGATCGACACCCTGATCGATCTGCCGATCGTGCTGCCACCGCTCTTGATCGGCTTCAGCCTGCTGATCGTCTACCAGACCGCCTTCGGCCACCTCCTGGTCGCCGGAGGGCTGGACCTGCGCTACAGCGTGCCGGGCATCGTGCTGGCGCAGTTTCTGGTGGCGGCGGCGTTCGCGATCCGCACCCTGAAGGCGGCCTTCGATTCGATCGATCCGCGTCTGGAGCAGGTCGCCCGCACCTTGGGAGCATCGCCCGGCCGTTCCTTCCGGTGCATCGTGCTCCCGCTCGCCCGCCGTGGCATGGTGGCCGGCGCGGTCATGACCTGGGCGCGGGCGATCGGCGAGTTCGGCCCGATCCTGGTGTTCTGCGGAGCCACGCGCTGGCACACCGAGGTGCTGCCGATCGCCATCTGGCTCGACTTCTCGATCGGCCGGATCGAGGCGGCGATGGCGTTGGCGGTGATCATGCTCGCCATCAGCACGGCGAGCCTGGTGGCCTTCAAACGCCTCGGCGGGAAGGGCTACCTGTGGTGAGCCGATGATCCGCGTGAGCGAGCTGAGCGCGACCGCCGGCGCCTTCCGCCTGCGCAAGATGTCGCTGGAACTGCCGAGCGGCGGCTACGGGGCCATCGTCGGGCCGACCGGGGCCGGCAAGACCGTGCTGATCGAAGCCATCGCCGGTCTACAACCCGTGGACTCCGGTAGCGTCGAGGTCGACGGGCGCGACCTGACCCGGGCGGCTCCCGAGGTCCGCCGCTTCGGCTACGTCCCGCAGGACCGCGCTCTTTTCCCCCACATGTCGGTAGCCCAGAACATCGTGTTCGGACTTGACCGAAGCCCACCGGACAAGTGGGAGCGAATGTCCGATCTCGTCCAACTGCTGGGCATTGGACACCTGTCCGAGCGTCGCCCGCGAACACTCTCCGGCGGGGAGGCGCAGCGGGTCGCGCTGGCGCGGGCCCTGGCCCCTGATCCTCCCGCGCTGCTTCTGGATGAACCGCTCACGGGGCTCGACCACGACACTCGCCGGGAGATGGTCGGGGTATTGGAGCTCATCCACCAATCGACCGGCGCCACAGTCCTCCACGTGACCCATGACCTGGACGAGGCGCTGGCGCTGGCCGATCACCTGGGCGTCATTCGCGGTGGACAAGTCCTCGAGTGGGGATCGATCGACGCGGTCTTCGGCCACCCCCGGGACGAGCGAGTGGCACGCTCGGTGGGAATGGACAACCTCCTCGATGTCCAGATCCTGGGCCCAGGACGGATGCGCGTTGCGGGCCTCGAATTCCCTTGTCTCGAAGGGCTGTCATCGGGTTCTGCCCGGGTGGCGATTCGCGCCGGCGATGTGCTGATCACGAGCTCGGGGGACGAGCGCGGCCGACCGGCAACGGTTTCCGCCATGCGGCGCCGGAGCCGCGATATCCTGGTGCGGCTGAGCGCCCACGCGGACGCCGAGATGGCGCTGCTCGCTTCCTGCTCACCGGCGCGCGCCCGCCAACTCGGGCTGCGGGTCGGCGGCGAGGTGCGCGTCCTCATCGAACCGGAAAGAATCCACCTGCTGTGATTATCGAGCTCGACTCCGCGCTGGCCGACCTGGCGGGCGGCAGCACATTCGAATACCGCCCGGCCGCCGGCGCGACGGCGGCGGACGCAGTCCAGTACCTGGCGGACGCCGTGGGCGGACGCTTCGCCGAGCGGGTGTATACGCCCGACGGGTGGCTGGCGATCATCGTCGCGGTGCAGGGCGAGGTGTCCGGCTCACCCGCAACACGCGACCTGGAGGGAGTGGAGCGGATTCTGCTCTTCAGTCCCCTGGCGGGAGGATGAGGGTGACGATCGATCCGATGGAACGGGCCCGAGACCAGATGTTGCTGCCCGGGTTCGGCGCCGAGGGCCAGGCGCGCCTCGCGGCCGCGACCGTGCTCTGCGCGCGGATCGGCGGACTGGGCGGCCCGGCCGCGCTGGAGCTGGCCGCTGGCGGCGTGGGGCGGCTGCGCGTCGCCCACGGCGAGCCGATCAAGCCGGCCCACATGCACCGCATGATCGCCATGACCGATCAGGCGCTGGGCGAGCCGGGAATCGACTCGGGCATCGAGGGCCTGCGGCGCGTCAACGGCGACATCGAGCTGCAGGCCCTTCCCTCCGACACGCGTAGCCTCGCGCATGCGATGGAGCTGGTGGAGGGCGTCGACGCGGTGCTCAGCGCTCCTCCGTCGATGGAGCAGCGGCTGTGGCTGAACGAGGCCGCGGTGCGCGCCGGCGTGCCCTTCGTCGATGCCGCGATGCACGGTTGGCTGGGGCAGGTGCTGGTGGTGCTGCCGGGCGAGACCGCCTGCCTGGCCTGCATCTGCGCCGCGCCCCCGGCGTTGCAGAAACCCTTCCCCGTGCTCGGCGCCACCTCTGCGGTGGCCGGCTGCCTGGCGGCCGCCGAGATCGTCAAGATCCTGGCACGGCTGCCCGGGGGCCCCGCCGGGCATCTGCTGCGCTTCGACCTGACAACCTGGAGTTTCCAGAGGCTCTCGGCCCCCAGAAAGGCCGACTGCCCGGTCTGCGCCCAGGCTTCGTGACAGCGCTCGCCGCCTTGGTCGTGGCCGCGACCGCGGCGCTCTTCACGGTCTTCGGTCTGGGTGGCGGGATCGTCTACCTGCCCTTGATCTACGGGCTCGGGGCGTCGTACCGGGTGGCGGCCTCGACGGCCCTCTTGCTCAACGTGGTGGCGGGATCGGCGGCGACCCTCGAGTACGTTCGCGGGCGGCGGATGATCGGCGCGGTGGTCTGGCCCGCCGCCCTGATCGGGGTCGCGGTCGCCCCCCTGGCCGCCTTCGAAGCCGGCCGCTCCGACGTCCGGTTGCTGCGCTGGGGCTTGGTGGCGCTGCTGGCCTTCGCGGCGCTGCGCTTCCTCACCCAGGGCGAGTCCGAATCGCGGCCCGAGTCCGCACGGCGGCGGCGTCCTCCCAGATCGATCCTGCTGCTCACCGGCGTGGCGCTGGGTGCCGGCAACGGCGTGGTGGCGGGACTGCTGGGGATCGGCGGCGGCATCATCACCTCGCCTCTGCTGCTGGCGGCGGGCGTCTCCCCCGCCCGCACCGCGGCGACGACAGCGCCGATCGTGGTCGCCGCCTCCGCCGCCGGCTTCATCGGCCACCTCTCCTACGGAGTCGTCGACACCCGCTGGGCCCTGGCCTGCGTGCCGGCGGCGCTGATCGGTGGGGCGATCGGATCACGGATCCACCGCATCGGGGGGCTGCGTCCCGAGCTCGTCAAGCGGGCTTTCGGCGCTCTGCTGGCGGCAGCCGCGGTGCTGGTCGGATCGATCACCGCGGGCCGCGCCGATCCCTACAACGTCGACCGTCTGTCGCATACCGTGCTCGGGATCCTGCGCCTGGCCGAGGGCGAGGGACCGGGCCTGTCGCCCCGGGCGGCCGAGCGGGTGCGCCCCGTGCTGGAGGCGCTGGTGCGCCTGCGCCGCGGCGGCACCCTGTCGCCGGAGGCCCAGGCCGCGTCGGCGGGAGTGCTGGACGGCTTCGCCGACGCGCTTCGCGATGCGCTGCCGGAGGAGCAACGCCGCTGGCTGGGCTCGACGCGCACCAGCGTTCGGGATCTGAGGGAGCTCTCGAGGGCCCCCTTCGATCTGGCCCCGGGCAGCCCAACGCCGCGCGTCCGCGACGTGCCGCCGCTCGACCTGCGCAGGATGCGTTGGTGGCGGACCGGCAACGCGGTGCGCCGCGTCGCCGAGGGCGGCGGCGGCAGCGCGATGGCGCTGAGCAACCGTCCGCCATGGGCGGCCGAGCTCGCGGAGCAGCTCCCGCTGCCGATCCGCCTCGACCGCACCAGCGGTGCGCTCCGCTTGCGATCCGATCTCGTCCCGGCCGACGCCGGTGGATCCGCGGTGGTCACGCTCTGGGTCGACGGGGACGGCGATCGACGACTCGGCGCGGATGCCGATGTGGCCTTTCGGTGGCGCCGCTCCGCCGACGGAGGCGCTCCGGTCGGCGAGGCAGGACGCTACGTGGGACGCGTCGACGATCCCGATCTACTGGCCGACGATCAGAGCCTGTGGCGCTGGTCGCCCGCCGCGGAGCCTCTCCGCGTCGACCCGGAACGGGCGCGGCTGCTGGTCCGCCTGAGCCGTGGCAGCCCCGATGCTCCCCAGATCGGCCGCCCCAGCTGGCAATGGCCGCGCGCCACCTCGACGGTCCTCGACCCCGCCACCTGGGAGCCGGTCAGTCGTCTTCCTTCTCCGGATTGACCTTCGCCTCGAGCTTCTGCAGGCGCCCCTCGAGCTTGCGCACGGTCTCCTCCAGGCGCTCGATCTGCTCCTTGGCCGCGGCCTTGGGGCCGCCCTCCGCCCTTCCCCGCAAGCGCCGAATCAAGCGGTCCAGGTCGGGATGGTCCTGCGCGGCGAAGGTCGCCTTCATGGTCTCGATCGCGGCGGCGGCGCCCGGCGTCTCGAGCGGCGCCAGGGCGTGGGCGACCGTCCAGCGGATCAGCTCCTGCGGGTCGCGGGTCAGGTCGAGCAGGCGCGCCTCGTGCGGCCGCCGCTCGTGCGGCGCGCGCCAGCTGAGCGCCGCGGCGAGGGCGCGAACCGCGGCGGGTCGGCAAAGGTCGGTCTCGGCCCCGTAGCCGATCCGGCCGCCGAGCACCTCCACCGCGCGAGGGCTTCTGCTGCGCCCCAGGGCGAGCAAGGCGGCACGGCGCAGCTCTCCGTTCCAGCCCTCGGTATCGAGCGCCGTGATCAACCGCTCCAGATCGTCGCCATCGAATTGCGCCGCCAGGGCAGCGAGCGCCGTTCCGCGCGCCCGGTATCCCAGATCATCGCGCTCCAGGTAGCGACGCAATGCCTCCGCCACCCGCCGGTCGCGGTAGCGGCCGCAGGCGGCGGCAATCACGGCCATGACGCGCGGATGCGCCTCGCTCTCCAGGCAACGCACCAGAATCGCGATCGCCAACTCGTTGTTGGAACGCGCCAGGGCACGCGCCATCTCGATCCGCACTCCCCAGAAGGGCTCGGCCCCGTAGACCTCCCCCACCGCGTCGAAGTTTCGTCGGCCACCGCTTTCGATCAGCTCGCGCGCCGCCAAGATGCGACCTTCGATGTCCTCCGCCTCCACGAGTTGCCGGCGCAGCATCCCCTCGCCCGGATTGAAGCTGATCTTGCGCAGTAGCTTTCCCTCGGGATCGATCCGCACCTGGCGCGGTTTCGAGCTCATCGGCACCACGAAGCTCTGCTTCTGCTCGCCGTCGATCGCCACGACCACGCGGTGCGGCTCGCCATCGGCGCTCTGCCACCACAGATCGAGATCGAACACGAAGGGGCCAATGCCGCGCGCATCGTCTTTCTGTGTCTGCTCGATTCCGAATACGCCCTCGCGCGCCTCCTGGTCGTACCTGAAACGCGCCTTCAGCTTCGGGTAGCCGGGTGCGTAGATCCACTGGTCGAAAAAGCGCTGCAGGCTGCGGCCCGAGTGCTTCTCGAGCACCCGCCGAAAGTCGTCGGTCTCGACCACGTCTTTCGAGTAGCGCGCCACGTAGTCCCGAACCGCCGGCCAGAAAACCCCGTCTCCCAACATCGCCCGCAGCATGTGGATGCGACATGCGCCCCCGGGATAAGTGTGGCGATCGAACATCTGCCAGCTAGAGACATAGTTTCTGGTGGTGATCGGACGGGCGTAGTGCTCGTCGACTTCGTGGAAGTAGCGATGGGCGTTGATCCAAAGATCGTAACGCGCCTGGTCCGCCCCTTCGATCTCCTCCAACCAGACCGTCTCGATGTAGGTCGCCCACGACTCCTTGAGCCAGCAGTGCGAATGATCGCGGATGACGATCGCATCGCCGAAGTAGGAGTGCGCCATCTCGTGGATGTTGGTGGCGTCTACGTCGGCGCCTGCCTCTCGGTGCAGTGTCTCATCCTGGATGTAGCGCGCATCCCAGCTCACCAGAGAGATGTTCTCCATGGCGCCGGGAATGCCGGGCAGCGCGAACTGATAGTATTTCGCAAAGGGAAAGGAGGCGCCCAGACGGCCGACCAGCCAGCGCATCATTTCGGGTGTGCGCCCGAACGAGCGTCGCAGATCCTCGGGACTGTAGCCCTTGCGCGGACCGAAGTAGGCGATCTGCACGCCGTCGACCGACTCGTCGTCGTAGCGACAGAAATCGCCGATGGCGACACAGAGCAGGTAGCTGGGGCAGGGATAGTCGAGCGTCCAGATCGAGGTTTGCGTGCCGTTGCCGTTGTTGACCGTCTCTTGCTCGGCACCGGACGCCAGAATGGTCAGATCGGAGGGCGCGGTCAGCCGCATCTGGTAGGTGGTGCGCACCGTTGGCAGGTCGATGCAGGGCAGCCAGTAGCGAGCCCGCTCGGTCTCATGGTCGGTGGAGGCGTAGAGCGGACGCTCGGGATAGGCATCGTCGGGCACCGAGAAGAGCAGGCCGGAGATCGGCTCGCTGACGGAGTAGTGCACGCGCACTCGGCGCACCTCGGCGGCCGCGAAGGGGGCGGCCCAGGTGAGGTGGATCTCGGAGCCGTCGTAGCTGAACGAGAGCTCGGCGCCGTCGGCGTCCTCGACGCGCAGGTCTTCGAAGCCGATGGCGTTCAGGCACAACGAGCGCGGCCCATCGACGCGCGCCGCGACCGAGGTGGTCGCGCAACCGCGCACGGTCCGCGCGCTCGGATCGAAGGCGAGATCGAGCTCGATATGGCGTGGCTCGAGCTCGAGATCGGGCGGATAGTGGGGCCTCGCGCCAAGGCCGGCGAAGTCTGTCGGGGCGGGTCTCGACCTGTGCTCCATGGAATCGAAGTCTTTCTGCGGGGGGTTGGGGCTCGTGGGGACAGCACAGTGTAGTGCGTCGATGGGGCGGCGTGGGGGCCGGGGAGGAGTGGTCTCGCGGAGAGCTCGCTGCTTGCGTCAATTCGCCCCTTCGAGCACGGGCAAGGGCTCGGGCCGCCGCGATCAGTTGATGAACCCGCAGTCCGGTCGACCGCTCAAGGGCACGCCGCAATCGATGGTGCCATTCCAATCGACGCGCGAGGCGGCGTCGAACGACACGCTGGGCAAGGGCGGCACGAGATAGCCGATCCCCGTGACCCAGCCATATCCCGGGGTGTTTTCGGGCCTTGGGCCAAAGTCGATGCGGCCACTGGTCATCACGAAGCTCAGTGGATTGGTCGTGCCGCACAAGTAGAAAGCGTCGGCGCGAAGGAAGTTGGCCGTGGAGCCTTCCAGGTGGATGAAGACCACGAACCCCAGTGTGTCGCCGCTGTCGAACCAGTAATCCTCCGGCGTGTACCAGAGACACCCGCCGTCACTGAACCAACTATCCCACCACTCGGTCTGCTCCCAGTTCCCTTCCTTGCCTGCTGCGGTGGTGTAATCGTGGCAGATGCCAACGCAGTCGACCGCTCTGTTGGCGAGCAGGTCGATGGAATGCGCCGGGCCCGAGAGGCAGAAAGTCAACACAATGGCAATCGTTCTTCTCTTGACCTCAGTCTCCATCCAGATGTGTTGATCGTGCCCCTCTTGCGAGGCTAGCCCCTCGCTCAGTACCAGACCAGTCTGATCGCGCCTGCGGCAATGCCCCCGTTGGCGGAGCCGTGCGCGCAATCTCTGACGAGGCCGAGAGCGCGAATGGACCGATCGCCTCTCACCCCCCCCCTCACATCACACCGCCCGCGCACCCGAATCCCGCTCCAGGCCCAGCTCGGGAGCCGCGTGCACCAGAAAGGTGCGCAGGATCCAGCCGGTCACGCCCCACACCAGGACGGCCCGCCACTCCACCGCATACGACTCGATCGAGCGACCGCGCCACTCCACCTCGCGCAAGCCGAACCCGGCCGCGACTGCCGCGAAGGGGATCTCGATCACCTGCTCGACCTCGGCTGCCTGCGGCGCGTAGCGCAGCTCCGGCGGCAGCACCGCGACGAAGGGCGCGACCCGGAACCCCGAGGTGGTGACCATCTGGTCGAGGGCGCCAAGGACCCGCGCGGAGTGGATCCCCACCTCTTCGTCGGCCTCGCGCAGGGCGGTAGCGCGGAGGTCGGTGTCGCCGGGCTCCATCCCCCCACCCGGGAACGACACCTGTCCCTTGTGGTGCTCCACCGTGGAGGTGCGCTTGGTGAACACCAGGTGCGGCGCCCCGGCGCGCTCCACGATCGGCACCAGCACCCCGGCGGGTCGCAGATCGGGCCGGTCGGCGGCCAGGTCGAGGGGCGTGTGAGCGGCCAGCGCCCGCTCCAAGCGCAAGATCAGGCCATCCACGGCGGCTCTCCCGCGTTCGTGGCGCCGGGGGGGGGGAGCGACCCGGACCGCCCCGGCCCCGGTCGCGAGCCACCGCGGTGGGCGCGCAATTAGGCGATTACCGCCCCCACATCGAGCAACGCCCG
>CAZBBK010000017.1:81369-85058 GCA_964490075.1 uncultured Gemmatimonadota bacterium
GGGCCGCGCCCCCCCCCCGCCCCACGCCCAACACCCGGCCACCCCCGGCGGCTCCCCCCCGTGCGGGGCGCCGGGGGGGGGGGAGCGACCGGGACCGCGCGGGCCCCGGTCGCGAGCCTCAGCGTTGGGCGCGCTATTCGGCGATTCCGGCGACCTCTTCGAGCATCGCCGTGGTGACCGACTTGGGCCGCTCGATCGGATAGCCGAGGGCGCGGTCCCAGGTGATGTTGGCCAGGGTGCCGATCGCTCGACCGATGCCGAAGAGCACCGTGTAGAAGGAGTACTCGGTCACGCCGTAGTACCACTGGATCACGCCGGACTGGGCGTCGACGTTGGGCCAGGGGTTCTTCGCCTTGCCGTGCTCCATCAGCACCGGCGGGGCCACCTTGTAGATGGTGTTGATCACCTTGAAGAGCGGGTAGTCCGGCAGGTTCTTCTCGCAGAACTCCATCTGCGATACGTAGCGCGGATCGGTCTTGCGCAGCACCGCGTGGCCGTAGCCCGGAACCACCTGACCGCTGTTCAGGGTGTCCCACAGGGCCTGGCGGATCACATCCTCGGTCGGCTCGGCGTCGCCCAGCTCTTCGATGAAGTTCTGGGTCCAGCGCAGCACGTTCTCGTTGGCCAGCCCGTGCAGCGGCCCGGCGAGGCCGTTGAGGCCGGCGGAGAGGGCGTAGTAGGCGTCGGAGAGGGCCGAGGCGACCAGGTGCACGGTGTGCGCCGACACGTTGCCCGACTCGTGGTCGGAGTGCAGGATGAAGTACATCCGCGCCACGTCGTCGTAGGGGGCGTCGATGCCCATCATGTGCGCGAAGTTGCCGCCGAAATCGAGCTCGGGGTCGGGCGCGATCGGGGTGTCGGCCTTGAACTTCATGCGGTAGATGTAGGCGCCGATCTCCGGGAGCTTCGCCAGGAGGTTGCAGCAGTCCTCATAGGTCGAATCCCAGAAGTCCATCTTGCTCATGCCCTTGCGATACTCCTCGGCGAACTCCGACTCGCGCTGCATGGCGAGGATCGCGGCCGAGAACATGGTCATCGGGTGGGTATCTCGGGGCATGGCGCGCAGCACGTCGAACACGTACTGCGGCACTCGGGCGCGGGTCTTGAAGTCGCGGGCGACCTCTTGCGCCTGGTCGAGGGTCGGCACCTCGCCGGTCAGCAGGAAGTGCCAGAACCCCTCGACGTAGGGGTATTCGCTGCCGGGGACTTTCGGCAGGGCGGCGAAGGTCTCGGGAATGGTCTTGCCGCGGAAGCGGATGCCTTCCATGGGGTCAAGGTAGGAGATGTCGGTCACCAGGCAGCGGACTCCCCGCGCGCCGCCAATGGCCTGGCCGATCGTGACTTCGCCTACCTTCGCATCTGCGTGCTGCTTGAGAAGGCGCGTGGTTCGCGCTCGGTGCTTCTCGATCTGCTGGAAGAGGGTTTCCTTAAGCGTGGACATGAAGGGGCTCCTTGGCCAAGGTTCTCAGCTTGTCAAGCGACGAGTTTAGCGCATTGCGGCATAGGATCCTCGCAGGAAATCGTGCCCCTGACCCCGGGCGCGGCGAAAGGCGGCGATGCCGGGCGTGCAGCCTATGATGAGGCTACTCTGAAGTGGCATACTGCCCGGGCCATGCCCGCTCCCGCGCACCGCCAAGTCCCACCCCCGACGCCGCCTCTCGCGCCGCCCCTTCGACTCCGGAGGTCGCCTTGAAGACCCTGAGCGATGACTGACTACCAGAAGGGCCTCAAGCGGGAGGTCGCGGAGGTCAAGTTCCTGATCCACGACCTGCGCGTGGAACGCTTCATCAACGAGGTGATCCACTTCCACGTCACGCTGAACACCGACCTGGAGCTCTACGACGTCGACCAGGCCCAGGTGATCCACGGCGAGGATCTGCAGGAGCTCAAGCAGATGGCGGCCGGGCTGCGCCGCTCCCACCAGGACTACTGCAACGCGGTCACCAGCTTCTCGCCCGATCGCACGATCCTGCTGGCCGGCAAGAAGTACGTCGAGCGCATCTATGATGTCTGCGATCTGATTCTGAACCCGCTCTGGGGCCGCTTCGACAAGGTGATGTCGTTCCTGCCCGAGGAGTCGCGTTCGGCGCAGACGCAGAGTCATTACCGGAACTGCCTGCGCTGGGTCTGCGGGGTCTACTACCGGATCGAGCATTTTCTCGACGAGCAGGGCGACAAGGACGTCTCCGAGCGCTTCGACGTGGCCCGGGATCTGCAGGATTTCACCCGCAACGTGATCTACGGCTACGTCGTCGAAAAGGGGGGCGCGCGGGTGGAGCTGCAGCTCGGAGGACTCGAGTCGGCGGTGCTGGAGGGGAACCGCCACCGCTTTCGGCGCATGTACTTCAACCTGGTGATGAACGCGGTCGACGCGATGGTCGGCAAGAAGGTCGGGGTGATTCATGTCTCCACCGCGATCGAAGGCGAAAGGGCGGTGATGCGGGTGCGTGACACGGGCTCGGGCATGCCCGCCGACAAGGTGCGCCAGCTGCTGGCCGACAAAGAGTCGCTGGACGGCGAGCTGCACTCGCTCGGTTTTGTGTTCGTGCGCCAGACCATCGCCGAGTATGGGGGGGAGCTGTCGATCGAGAGCGAGCCCGGCAAGGGGACCGAGGTGGTGGTGAGCCTGTCTTTCCTGGCCGCAGTCGAGGCGCCGCCGGCGCGACCTTCGCGCTGTGAGAAGTTCGAACTGTCGCGAACGCTGCCACCGGCGCTGCCGGAAGCTGGAACGGGCGCGGCGGGCGAGGGCGAGCAGGCCGGAGACGGACCCGCGACTGCGCAGACGGAGACCCGTGGGACGAGCTACGGCGCACTGGTCTTGAGCGACTTCCAGCGCTCGGACGCACAGCCGCCGGGCTGCATCTTCGCGATGGCCAGCCAAGACGACGGCGAGATCGACTTCTTCACCCACCGCCCCTACGAGAAGTTCTGGAACATCAGCCACGAAGATCTGTCGCCGATGTTCTTCGAGGCGACGATTCGCGGTCGGATGGAGCAGGACGACGAGCTGCAGCCGATGCTGATTCTGAAGTCGGCACAGAATATTCGCGAGTACTTCGAGTTCAAAGAGGTCGCGGAGAAAGTGCACAGCCAGGAGCGTTTCGCGGCGATGCTGCGCGACGAGCTCATCCGCATCGCGCGCAAACTGATCGAGACTGGTTTACCGGCCGAGACCGGAGTGGTGATGAGCGACCTGGAGAAGCTCTTCGGGGACTGTCCGGAGCTGTTGGAGAAGGAGCCTTTCGAGCTGGGTTTGCTGGCGGGGGTGCGGCAGGCGGGGGAGGGTGGGGGCTGAGGGAGCTCAACCCAGGGCTGGGGAGACGCACCGACGAAGCAACGCGGGCGCGGCGGGTGTTCGTCCGCGGACCGCCCCCGGTCGATCCCATCGATTCGATCTAGGATTTGCCGGCTTCCGTTGCCGGGGACTACTTGGATGTTCCCCCGTTTTCGTAGCCACTGTTCTTATGCTGCTCTTGTTCCAAGTGTAGCCGAATTTTCGAATTCCCGTGGACTGACGCCCCCGAGGTACGAGTGCCGCCTACGAGTATTGTAGAAGCTCTCGATGTACTCGAAGATCGCGGCCTTCGCGTCCTCGAGCGAATCGAAGTCGGTCCGGCGCATCGGGATCAGCAAGTCCGGCCGCCGGTGGTAGCCGTGGAGCCAGGGGCTCTTGGCCCGGATGAACATGG
>CAZBBK010000018.1:0-76344 GCA_964490075.1 uncultured Gemmatimonadota bacterium
CACCAGGGCTGCGATTGCGGAATTTGGCGGCAGGAGCTGGGGGAACATGACAGGGGGGGTTCGACAACTTCTTGGACATAAACAACAGCATTCTATCCAACGACGGTTCTGACGAGATCCAGACCGGCGACCCCGAACCGATCGTAGGCTACTCCAACGTCCAGGGCGGCTGGCCCGGAGTTGGCAACATCGACCAGGATGCCGAGTTCCGCTCGCTGGCCGGCTTCCACTACCTGCTGGCGCCGGGATCGCCCTGCATCGACGCCGGCGCGCCGACCATCGAGGACGGGGTCTCCGATTGGCATCCGCGCTGGCCGCCGTGGTACCCCAACGGGTCGCGTTCGGACATGGGTGCCTACGGCGGACCTGGGAATGCCGACTGGTTCTGAATGCTGACGCCGTGAGCGAAGCGGGACGGATTGGCACTCGATCCGATTCGCCGCGGGCCTTGCGACGGCGCGATCTCGTCACCGCCGCGGCGAGATCCGCCATGACCTCGGCTATTCTGTCGAGAGTTTACCGCGTCCGCAATCAACCAAGAGGCTCGACCACCATGCACCGCGCATCCGCAATCGCCGCAATCAGCACCCTCGTCGCCCCGCTCGCCGCGGCGTAAATCATTCGCGTCCCGGGCCAGGTGGCAAAGATCCAGGGGGCGATCGACGGCGCGGCGACGGGCGACACCGTGCTCGTCGCTCCGGGAACCTACTTCGAGAGACTCACCTTCCGCGGCAAGGCTCTGACCGTGACCGGCACCGCTCCCTGGGACCCGTCGGTGGTCGCGGCGACCGTGGTCGATGCCTCGACCTGCTTTCGGGATTCGTGCAGCGTGGTGCGATTCAACCAGCGCGAGGACGCCCGCTCGGTGCTGGCGGGATTGACGCTGACCGCCGGAAGGGGAATCGACATCTCGGACGACTGGCGATTCGACGAGAGCACGGTCGGCGGAGGCATCTACATCGCCCACTCCTCGCCGCGCATCGTCGGCTGCGTGATCCGTGGCAACGAGGTCTGGTCGGACTCCTACTGGGCGGGCGGAGCTGGCGGAGGAGTCTACTGCGACGCTTCCTCTCCCGCCCTCGAAGCCTGCGTCATCAGCGACAACCACACCAATCAGGACGGCGCCGGCATCCACTGCGACAACGGATCGACCCCGTCTCTGATCGACTGCACGATCTCCGACAACACGGCGGGCATGTCCGGCGGCGGGCTGTACGCCGACGGCACCGGCTCGTCCCCCAAGCTGACGGACTGCGGAATCACCGACAATACCGCCCGGCAGGGAGGCGGGATCGGATTCTGGTCGGTGTCCCCGCGCCCGACTCTCACCGGCTGCACCATCACCGGCAACATCGCGACCTGGAACGAAGGCGGTGGGCTGCTGTGCTCCTCGACATCGCCGCTGCTCACGGCCTGTACGATCCAGGGCAATTGGGCGGAGGCCGGAGGCGCGCTCTTCTCCGACTGGAGCGCCCAACCCCAGATGACCCACTGCATCTTGTGGGACAACGGCCCGAGCGAGATCGCGACGGATCGTGGCGGAGGAGCCGATATCACCTACTCGGACGTGATGGGCGGCTGGAGCGGCACCGGCAACATCGACGCCGACCCGCGTTTCTGCGAAGGACCTTGCGCCCAGCTCGCGGATTTCTCGCTCGCACAGGATTCCCCCTGCCTGGGCAGCGGCCAAGGAGGCGCGGATATGGGCGCCTGGGGACAGGGTTGCGCCTTGCCGCGGGAGGTCGTTCCCGCGCTGATCGAGGTTCCCGGCGACCACCCATCGATCCGAGCGGCCCTGGCCGCGGCCTGCGACCGAGACACGATTCTGGTGGCGCCGGGAAGCTACGTCGAACCGGGCCTGGTGGTACCACCGCTCGACCTGGTGCTGCGCGGCTGGGATCCCCGAGATCCGGATGTCGTGGCCGCGACGGTGATCGACGGCGCGGGCGAGCAGGTGATCGTGCTGACACCCTCGCTGCTGCGCGCGCCGACCCTGTCCGGGCTCACCATCACCGGCGGCGGCACCGGGATCTCCTGCGCGCAGGGCCAACCGCTGATCGACCATTGTGTGATCACCGGCAACGACGCAATGGACGGCGGCGGGCTCTCTGCCAGACGCTCCGACTTCGTCGTCCGCAACTCCATCATCCGCGGCAATCGGGCCAGATCGGAGGGGGCGGGGCTCTACTTCTGGGGCGGGGCGCCGTCCCTCGCGAACTGCGTCGTTGCCGACAACAGCTGCGATCACGGTGGCGGCGCTTTCGACTGCCACGACAGTGAGCCCTTGATCAGCAACTGCGTCATCGCGAACAACATCGCCTCCAACGCCAGCGTGATGGCTGGAAGCGACACATCTCCGTTCTTCATCAACTGCACGATCACGGGCAACGTGGACCGGGAGCAGTGGGATGCGGCGATCTCCGGTGGTCCCGGACCGCTCACGCTGGTGAACTGCATCCTCTCCAACGACGACGCCAAGGAGATCAAATCCTGGGGAGCGGATCCCGTGATTCGCTACTCGAACGTGCAGGGCGGCTGGCCCGGGATGGGGAACATCGACCAGGAGTCGGAGCTCCGCTCGTGGCAGGGCTTCGACTACCTGCTGGCGCCGGGATCGCCCTGCGTCGACGCGGGCGCGCCCACCATCGAGGACGGAGTTTCCGATCGGCATCCGCGCTGGCCGCCGTGGTATCCGAACGGACCGCGCTCCGACATGGGCGCCTATGGGGGACCGGGGAACGCCGACTGGTTCTGAGCAAAGCCCATCTCAGCCCCGCCGATCGGCCTATGATGACCGAGACTCCTCGAGAGCGGCGGGGCTGCCCGCAGAAAACCGATGGGCCTCTACGAACGCTACCAACACTGGCTGCACCCCCGCTGGCCGGCCGGCTCGGTCGAGAAGCTGCCGGTGGTGGGGGTGGAGGGGGTCACCAACGTGCCGGGGCTCAGGATCGCCGGCGACCTGAGCGGCATCCCCCTGCTGAAGCTCGCGGCCGACAGCGGCGCGCGGGCGGTGCGGGCGATCCTGGCCGAGAAGGGGTTCACGCGCGGCGACGGCTCCGACGACGTACTCGACCTGGCGATCGTCGGCGCCGGCGTGGCGGGCGTGGCGGCGGCGATCGAGGCGCGCAAGGCGGGCCTGCGGATGGAGCTCTTCGAGGCGGCGCAGCCCTTCCACACCATTCGCAACTTCCCGAAGGGCAAGCCGATCTTCAGCTACCCCTCGGGAATGAGACCGGCCGGAGAGGTCGACTTCGGACCCCGCTCGACCGTCAAGGAGGGCCTGCTGGAGGAGTTGGAAGAGCTGCGCGCGGCACACGCCATCGAGCCCACCCTCGCCCGAATCGTCGCCATCGAGCGCGCACACGGGCTCTTGGTGCTGCGCACCAGCGACGACCCGCCGGCCCTCACCCGCGCGCGCCGCGTGATCGTCGCCATCGGCCGCAGCGGCAGCTACCGCAAGCTGGGGGTCCCGGGGCAGCAGCTCGACAAGGTCTATCACCGCCTCTACGACCCCGCGGAGCTCCACGGGCAAGACGTTCTGGTGGTGGGCGGCGGCGACTCGGCGCTGGAGAGCGCCATCGCGCTGGCGACCTGCGGCGCGGATGTGACGCTCAGCCATCGCAAGGCGGAGCTCACGCGTCCCAAGCCGGAGAACACCGAGAAACTGACCCGACTGGTGCGCGACGAAGCAGCCCAGGTGGCGATCGAGCAGCCACGCTCCGAGCGAGTCGGCAGCGCCGCCTTTCCGGCCATCCAATCCCAGCGCGGAGGCTCGCTGCGGCTTCTGCCGTCGACCGAGGTGAAGGCGATCCGCGCCGGCGAGGTCGACCTGGTCGAGAGCGAGGGCACCACGACCACGCTGCCGAACGACGCGGTATTCGCCATGATCGGTCGCGAGCCGCCGCTCGACTTCTTGCGCCGCTCGGGCGTCGCGATCCACGGCGAGCGGAGCACCGCGAGCTGGCTGGGGCTGGCGGCCTTTCTGCTCTTCGCCACCTGGCTCTATCACTGGAAAAGCTACGGTTTTACCGGCGCCTGGATGGATCCGGCGGCGTGGACCGCGGCGCTGGGCGTCGCCCTCGGCGATGCCGTCTCGAATCCCACCAGTCTGCTCCACACCCTGCTGCGCTCCGCTTCCGGCGCCAGCTTCTACTACACCCTCGCCTACAGCCTCTGCGTGCTGGTCTTCGGAATCCGGCGCATGCGCCTGCGCAGCACGCCCTACGTGCGACGCCAGACCATCGCCTTGATGTGCGTGCAGTGGCTGCCGCTTTTCCTGTTGCCTGAGATCGTCCTGCCCTGGCTCGGTCGCAACGGGTTTTTTCTGGAAGGCGCCGCACTGCGACCGATCGCCGACCTCTTCTTCGAGAGCTACGACGGCGGCATCGGCATCGAGCGGGCCTACTGGCGATCCTACGGCCTGATCCTGGCCTGGCCGCTGATGGTCTACAACTGGTTCACGCCGCAGCCGATGTGGGGCTGGTTGGTGCTCGGCTCGCTGCAGAGCTTCGTCATCATCCCGTGGATGGTGCGGCGCTGGGGAAAGGGCGCGATGTGCAGCTGGCTGTGCTCCTGCGGCGCCCTGGCCGAGACCCTGGGCGACGGCCAGCGACACAAAATGCCGCACGGCCCGGCCTGGAACCGCCTGAACATGCTCGGCCAGTGGATTCTCGCCGCGGCGCTGCTCTTGATGGCGCTGCGCATCTGGGGCTGGGCCGCCCCCGGATCCTGGGCCGCGCGCCATTTCGACGCACTGGTCGGCGACGGGGTCCTGAGCTACAAGTACCTGGTCGACCTGCTGCTGGCCGGGATCATCGGCGTCGGGCTCTACTTCCACTACTCGGGCCGGGTCTGGTGCCGCTTCGCCTGCCCCCTGGCGGCCCTGATGAACATCTACGGGCGCTTCTCGCGCTTTCGGATCTTCCCCGACAAGAAGAAGTGCATCTCCTGCAACTTGTGCACCGCCGTCTGCCACCAAGGGATCGACGTCATGAGCTTCGCCAACAAGGGAGTGCCGATGGAGGATCCACAGTGCGTGCGCTGTTCGGCCTGCGTCCATACCTGTCCCACCGGCACGCTGGCCTTCGGCCGCTATGGGCGCGGCGGCGACATCGTTCTGGATCGCCTTGCGGCATCGCCGGTGCGCATGCGCGAGTGACGCGCCCCCAGCTCACTCCACCATCAGCATCGAGCGAGTCTCGCGGCTGCCCAACGCATCGAGCGTGCAGATGTAGCGCCCGGAGGGCAGCTCTCCGCCGCCCTCGCCGCGCCCGTCCCAGCGTGCCGCGTGCTCGCCCGCTCCGCGAACGCCGTCCACCAGCACCCGCACCCGCCTCCCCGCCGCGTCGTAGATCGCCAGCCGCACCGGAGCGGGCCGCGGCAGCGAAAAGGAGATCGTGGTCGAGGGGTTGAAGGGATTGGGTCGGTTGGGATGCAGCCGCGGCCCGCCCTCCGGCGCCGGCGCCGGCACGCCGCCGCTCGCCCCGACCCCGCCCGGCAGCTCCAGCTTGTACATCGAACGCCCATGCGTGCCCGCCACCAGAAAGCGCTCGCTCGGATGCACCTTCAGGTCGTAGATCGAAACCAGCGGCAATCCCGTCCCCAGCACCTCCCACTCCCCACCACCGACCGTGCTGACCCAGGCGCCGGCGTCGGTGCCGACGAATACCGCGCCCGGATCTTCGTGGTCGATGGCCAGCGCGTTGATCGGAATCGAGGGCAGATTGTCACTGACGTCGATCCACGAGGCGCCCAGGTCGGTGGTCTTGAACAGGTGCGGCTCCGGATCGTGCCATTTCAGTCCCGAGAACGCGACGTAGGCCACCGAGTCGTCGCTCGGGTCGACCGCCACCCGCGTCACCCAACGCCGCGGCAGTGGCGCCGACACATCGCTCCACGAAGCCCCGCCGTTGGAGGTCACCCAGACATGGCTGTCGTCGGTTCCGGCCCAGATCACCGCCGGATCGGTCGGCGCCACCGCGATCGTCGTCACCGTGCCGAGACGGGTGCCGGGCACCCCGTCGCTCAGGTCGCCGCTGATCGCCGTCCAGGAGCCGGCGGCGTTGGTGCTGCGGTAGACACGATCGGTTCCGTAGTAGAGCGTCGACGAGCTGCTCGGATCGATCACCACCGGCGTCGACCAGTTGGTCGGCTCGAAGGGTGAAACCCCGTGCAGCACATCGTAGTCCCAGTCCCGCGCGTCGTTCACGGTCTTGCCCAGCCAGCCGAACTGCGCCTCGGCATAGATCGTCCGGTAGTCGTCCGCGCTGACATTGACGTAGAAGCCGTCGCCGCCGAATATATGTTCCCAGTCGTCGACCGCGCCGCTGGTAGTGCGCAAAGTGCCGTTGTCCTGGGTGCCGCCGTAAAGGCGTTCGGGGCGCTGAGCATCGAGCCCGATCTCGTAGAACTGCGTCACCGGCAGGCTCGCCACCTTGCTCCAGCTCTGCCCGCCGTTGCTGGAGATATTGATGCCTCCGTCGTTCCCTTCGACCAGGTAGCTCGGGTTCTGGGGGTGGAAGGCGAGCGCGTGGTGGTCGACGTGCAGGATTTCCGGCCCGTCGTAGCCGTACATGATCGGCCAGTTGACGCCGCCGTCGGTGGAGCGGCTGAAGGCGACGTCGAGCACGTAGACGATGTCGGGATCGGTCGGGTGGACGCGCACCTGGCCGAAGTACCAGCTGAATCCGGCGCCGGCGTTGGCCAGGCGCTTGGCCGGGTCGGCATCGCTCCAGATGTCGCCACCGTCGCTGCTGCGATAGAGCCCGACATAATCCGCACCGTCGTTGTAGAGCGCGTAGACGATGCTGGGATCGGCCTGGTGAAGGGCGATGCCGATGCGCCCGATCTGCTCGAGATCCGGGTCCGGCAGCCCGGCGCCCAGTTCCAGCCAGGAGTCGCCGCCGTCGGTCGATCGGTAGAGACCGCTGGTGGGACCGTAGAGATGACTCGAGTCGGTGCGCCGCACGCGCTCCCACATGGCGGCGTAGACGACATTCGGATCGGTCGGGTCGAGCGCCACGTCGACACAGCCGGTGGAGTCCGACACGAAGAGCGAGAGCCCCCAAGTGTCGCCACCGTCCTCGCTCAGGTAGAGGCCGCGCTGCGGCGTCGGCGCGAAGTAGGAGCCGACCGCGGCCACGAAGACCCGCTCGGGGGCGGCGGGATCGACCACCACGCGACCGATCGACGCACTCTCCTCCAGTCCCTGGAGCTGCCAGGTGGCGCCGCCGTCGGTCGACTTGTAGAGCCCGCCGCCGGGAAAGTTGTTGTGACCTCCGTTGGCCTCGCCAGTCCCCACGTAGATCGTCTCGGTGTCGTTCGGATCGAGCGCCAGGTCGCCGCAGGAGAGCGCCGCCTGGTCATCGAAGATCGACGCCCAGCTGAGCCCCGTGTCGGTCGACTTGAAGACCCCGCCGGTGGCCGCTCCGGCGTAGACCACGTCGCCATCGCTGGGATCGAACTCGATGTCGCTGATCCGCCCCCCGACGTTGGTCGGGCCGGCGAACTGCCAGGCGCCGTAGCCCGCGGACGCCCGCCGCGGCCGCGCCCGGTGGGTCTGCGCCGCGCGGATCATCTCGGCCACCGCGCCGGGGTCGGCGGTGAAATGCGGAAAGGTGCGCTTGATCCACTCGCTCTCCGAGGGGCGCTTGCTCTCCCGCTCGCCACGCTGTGCATCGCCCGATCCGCGTTCCGGCGCGCGCACGCCTCCACGAATGAGTGCCGTGCCGGCCACGGCCAGCAGCGCAAGGGCGGCCGCCGAGATGGGGCGCGTGAATGACGATCTACTCAAGGTCGACTCCTCCGTCTGAGTCCTGATGGCCTGCGAAATGGTAGGCCCGGAATCAGCCGCCCGGCGACGAAAGCGCTTCCCCGGCTTGTCATCGACAACATCGCCCCCCGGCGCCGCGGCCGCGAGATCCTCTACAGCCTCGCCGACTACCACGTCCAGGAAGAACCGCGATGATCCTCCGCCCGGCCCGATTTGCTAGTCTCCACCCCACGCCCGCCGGCCCAACCCCGCGCGGGCCCAACCACGCAATGTTCGAAGCATCCATCCTCTTCCTGGCGACTTTGATCGGCGGATTGGTCTCGCTGGCGGTGCGCTGGACGCCGCGCCTCTTGCACGTCGCCCTGGCCTTCTCGACCGGCATCTTCCTCGGCGCGGTCTTTCTGCATCTCCTCCCCTCGCTGAGCGCCGCCGGCGCCGACCACGGCCAGCACTGGGAGGCCTCGGTGCTCGACTCGCAGAGCTTCGCCACCGCCCCCGCCCCGGCCGCCGATGAAGGCCCCCTCACCCACCTTCTCGAAGGCGATGGCGCCTGGCTCTTCGTATTGCTCGGCGTGCTGGCGGTCTACCTGATCGAGGCCCTGATCCTGCGCACCCACGACCACGACGACCGCCACCGGCACCGCGCCGTCGGCGTCGCCGCCCTGGTCGGCCTCTCGGTCCACTCCTTCACCGCCGGTCTGGCCCTGGCGGTCATGGCCGACCGCGGGCTCCTGATCGGCACCCTCTTGCTCGGCATGGTGGCGCACAAGGTCTTCGACGCCTTCTCTCTGGCCTCGGTGCTGCTCCTGGCGGAGCTGCGCCGCGCCCGCATCCTGCTGCTCCTGGTCGCCTTCGCCGCCGTCACCCCCCTCGGGCTGCTGCTCGGGTCGGCCGCCGCCACCCACCTCGGGGCAGCCGGCATGACGGTGGTGACCGCCCTGGCCGCCGGCACCTTCCTCTTCGTCTGCGTCGGCGAGCTGCTGCCGGAAGTGTTCCACCACCGCGAAGACGGCTTCGCCAAGGTGACACTCCTGGGGGCCGGCATCGCGGTCACCACGCTGATGCACGGGATCGGTGCCTGATGCTCTTCCTGACCGACTGGCTGCTGGCGATCTGGGTCATCCTCTGCGAATCGGGTCCCTTCCTGGTCGCCGGCTTCCTGATCGCCGGGCTCTTGAAGGTGCTGATCCCGGAGGAGAAGGTCTTTCGCCACCTCGGCCAGCCGACCTTCCGCTCGGTCGCCGTCGCGTCGTGCTGCGGCGTGCCGATTCCGCTCTGCTCCTGCTCCGTGGTCCCCACCGCGATCGCCCTCAAGCGCTCCGGCGCCAGCAAGGGCGCCACCACCTCCTTTCTGATCTCCACCCCCGAGACCGGAGTCGACTCGATCGGCGTGACCTGGGCCCTGATGGACCCGGTGATGACGATCATGCGGCCGATCTCGGCGCTGGTGACCGCGCTCACCGCCGGCGGACTGGTCAACAAGCTCGACCGCGAGGAATGGGGCGACGAGGAGCAGCTCGACCAGGAGGAGTGCTGCTCCGACGGCGCCTGCGAAGCACCGCCGACCGGCGCCCTGGAGATCGGCCGCGCCGCCGCCCGCTACGCCTTCGGCCCCCTGATGGCCGACCTCACCCCCTCCTTCGTCTTCGGCTTCGTCCTCTCGGCGCTGATCATGGTCCTGGTTCCCGACAACTTCGTCGGCGACCAGCTCCCGGGCGGATGGCCCTCGATGCTGGCCATGCTGGTAGTCGGCATCCCGGTCTACATCTGCGCCACCGCCAGCACCCCGGTGGCCGCCGTCCTGGTCGCCAAGGGCCTCGACCCCGGCGCCGCCCTGGTCTTCCTGCTGGCCGGGCCGGCCACCAACCTGGCGACCCTGCACGTGGTGCGCAGCTTCCTGGGGCGGCGCGTGCTGCTTGCCTACCTCGGCTCGATCGCCGCCTGCGCGCTGCTCATGGGCTGGGTGGTCAACGGCATCTACGCCACGCTGCGCATCCCCCCCAGCGCCGTGGTGCGCGCCCCCGATGCGCTGGGCTGGATCTCGGTGGCCGGCGGCCTGGCGCTGGCGGCCTTGCTGCTGCGCCACGCGATCGAGCTCGACCTGGGGCGGCGCTACGCCGCCGACCTGCGGCGTTTCCTGGCCCCGGTCGGCATCGATCCCACCTCTCGCGGCGCGCGGATCGTGGCGCTGGTGGCCGCGCTCGCTCTCTGGGGCTCCAGCGCCCTGACCCGGGTCGACGCCGGCCAGACCGGCTTCGTGCTGCGTTTCGGCGCCGTCCAGAAGGTGCTCGATTCCCCGGGCCTGCACGCCCACCTGCCCTTCCCGATCGAATCCGTGGAGACGCTCCGCAGCGACGAGATTCGCGGCTTCGGCGTCGGCGCCGCGACACTCGAGAACGCGCCGCCGACCGCGCGCGATGCACAGCCCCCGGCCGCCGAGGTGTTGGTGGGGGACGAGAATATTCTGCAGCTCACTTGCGCCGTGCACTACACGGTCGCGGATCCCTACGAGTTTCGCTTCGGCGTCTCCGATCCGGAACGTCTGCTGCGCTCGATGGTCGAGGCCGCGGTGCGCCAAATGGCGGCGCATCGCAGCGCCGGCGAAGTGTTGGTGGAGACCCGCCCGGCGCTCGAGGCCGAGGTGGCGGGCACGCTGCAGATCGAGCTCGACGCCATCGGGGCCGGCATCGAAGTGGTGTCGGTCAACCTGCTCGACATCCACGCACCGGGGGCGGTCCACGCGGCTTTTCGCGATGTCGCCAGCTCCCTCGAAGACAAGGAGCGCCAGGTGCGCGAGGCCGAGACCTACCAGATCGAGCGCGTGGCGCAAGCTCGAGCCTCCGGCTACGATTCGGAGCAACGAGCCCGAGCCGATCTGTCGCGCACGGTCGAAGGCGCCTCGGGAGAGGTCGCCGCCTTCATCGGCATGCGCGAGGTGCTGCGTGAGGGCGACCCGATCAGCCGCTTTCGACTGCGCATGGAGGCGGTCGAGCGCGGTCTGCGCGGCGCGCGCTGCGTGCTGGTGCTCGATCCCGGCGTCGACGTGGTGCTGACCACCGAGGAACAGGGATTGAGGTCGGCACGCCGCAGTCCGCTGGGACCCTGATGCTGGCGAAATGGAGAAACCGATGCTGAACCGAATCCTGGTCGCCTTCCTGGGCCTGGGCGCCGCGCTCGCACTGCTCTGGAGCTGCTGCTTCGTGGTCGGCGAGAACCAGCACGCCGTGGTGCAACGCTTCGGCGCTCCGCTGCGGGTGGCGAGCGAGGCGGGACTGGGCCTCAAACTGCCGGCGCCGATCGAAAGTGTCGTTCATATCGACGGGCGCGTGAACGTGCTCGATCCCACCCCCAGCGAGTACCTGACTCGCGACAAGAAGAACGTGATCGTCGACAGCTTCCTCGCCTGGTCGGTCGATGATCCGATCCGCTACATGGTCAGCGTCGCCAACCGCGCCGGCGCCGAGGCCCGCCTCACCGACGTGCTGCGCTCGGTGGTCGGCGATGTGGTCAGCTCGCACGATTTCGCCGCACTGGTCTCGCACCAGCCGCAGGAGATCGATCTGAAGGATGTGGTCGCCAAGGTAACCGAGGTGGCACGCGCCAAGGCCGAAGAGAGCTTCGGAATAGAGGTGCGGGCGGTGCGCATCAAGCGACTGAATTTCCCGCCGCAGAACAAGCAGGCGGTGTTCCAGCGGATGGAGGCCGAGCGCAAATCCTTCGCCGCCGCCTTCCGCTCCGAGGGGCTGGAAAAGTCGCAGAAGATCAAGGCCGACGCCGACCTGGTAGAGGCCAAGTTGCTGGCGGAGTCGGAGCGCAAGGCGCGCGAGCTGCGCGGTCAGGCCGACGCCGAGGCGGCGCGCATCTACGCCGACGCCTACGGCAAGGATGCCGAGCTCTATCGCTTCCTGCGTTCGCTGGAAGCGCTCGACGAAGTGCTGGGGGTGAAGTCGACGGTGATCTTGCCGGCCGATCACGAGCTGGTGAAGGTGCTCGACGGTCCCGGGGGCGAGGAGTAGATGGTGATGCAAGGAAGGCGCGTGGCGGCGCTGGCCGCGGCGGCGCTGGGAGCGGCCGCGGCGATCCTCCTGGCGTCCACGTCGGTCTGGACAGTGAGCCAGAACGAGTCCGGCGTGGTGTTGCGCTTCGGGCGAGCAGAGCGGGTGGTACCTTCCGGCATTTGCATGACGCTTCCCTGGCCGATGGAGACACTGATTCGGGTAGCCACCACCGAAGTCCGCACCATGCCGATCGGCTTCCGCCTCACGGCCCGCGCCCGCGGCCTGAAGCCGACCGACGAGGAGCTGCAGTGGCTCACCGGCGACACCAATATCGTCGAGCTCCAGGCGACCATTCAGTACACCGTCTCCGACCCGGCCGAGTACCTCTTCGGGATGGCCGACCCGGTGGCCGACGAGCCGCGCGACTTCGGCATCCGCAAAGTGGGGGAAGCGGTGTTCACGGCACTGGTCGCCAAGCGCCGCATCGACGACGTGCTGGCCAGCGGCAAGGTGCAGCTACAGATCGACGCGATCGACGAGGTGCAGGCACTGCTCGACACCCTGCACCTGGGGGTGCGCGTCACCTCACTCAACATCGTCGAAGTGACGCCGCCGGCGGCGGTGATCGGCGCCTTCAACGATGTCTCCAGCGCCAAGGCCGATCGCGAGCGCACCATCACCGAGGCCCGCGGCGACGCCAACCGCACCCTGCCGGTGGCGCGCGCCGAGGCCAACCGGATGATCCGCGACGCCGAGATCTATCGCAGCGACCTGCTGGGACGGGCCCGCGGCGCCGCCCGCAGCTTCGCCGAGCTGTCGCGCGAGGCGGCCTCCCACCCCGCGGTGACCCGCCGGCGGATCTGGCTGGAAGCGATGGAAAAGCTGCTGCCACGCACCACCACCAAGGTGATTCAGCCGCCCTCCGGCGACCGGCCGCGGCGCATCTTCATCGAGGGTTGAGCATCTCGGTAGCGACGCGCCGCACCGCCAGATGCTCGGCCTCGGTCGCCTGGCGCAGCGCGTCCTGGGCCGCGGCTCCGGAAATGCGAGCCAGCGCCCAGGCCGCGTGGTATTGGCGGATGCGGTAGGCCTCGGCGTCGAAGCCGACCAGCGCCTCGATCAAGGACTCCGTCGCCGACCGGCAGCGCCCGGCGCCGGCGGCCCAGACCGCCCAGTCGCCCACCGCGTGGAACTTGTCCCCCAGCAAGGTGCGCAGCCTCTCCTCCGAAACGCACAAGCGCTGCTGGCCCAGGGCCCGCACCGCGGCCAGCCGCACCTGCGGGGCGTCGTCGTCGAGCGCCGCCCGCGTGAAGGCGCGCGCCCGGGCGGAGTCGTACCAGCCGAGCACGCGCAGCGCGGCACTGCGCACCTCGGGATCGGCGTGCTCCGCGCCCTGGCAAGCCGCGACCGCCAGGAGCGTCTCGCGCCGCATCCGGCCCTCGCGCAGCCAGCCGAGCTCCAGAGCGTGCAGTGCCGCCGCCCGCACCGGCGGATCGGGATCGGTGGCCATCGCCAGCAAGCGCGCGCGCCCCGCAGCCAACCGGCCGAGCGCCAGCGCACAGGCCTCGCGCACCCGCCCGGGCTCGGGTCCGGCAAGGACACGCTCCAGCGCCGCCGCCGCCCCCCAGTGGGCCGGACCGTTGCCCAGCGAGGTGGCCGCGCTCTCGCGCAGCGCCGGGTCGCGCTCGGGATCGGCCAGCACCGCGATCAGCTGGCGATGCACCGACTCCGAGGGGAGCCAGCCCAGGAGCCGGACGGCATCGCGGCTCAACAGGGGCCGATCCCGCCGCCGCAGCTGCGCATGGGCCCAGTCCCGCAGGATCGCGACCGTGCTCCAGCCCGTCATGCGTCCACCACGCGCCGCGCCGCGGATCAGGATCTCGGCCGCCAGGTCGTCGGTGAGCAACGAGTCGAGCGCCGCGGCGCTCGGTTCCGCGTGAGCGCTGCGCAGCGACCAGGCCGCACCGGCGCGCACCAGCGAATCGCCGTCTCGCGCCAGCGTCTCGAGCAGCCGCGACCAGGACTGGTGCCCGATCGCCCTCCGTGGCACCCCCCCATACCAGGCCCAGGCCCGCGCGAGCCGGTCCTCGGGGGCGCCGCCCCAGGCATCGAGGCGCTCCTCCACGATGCGGGTGTCTTCCAGCCAGGCCGCCGGTCGCGGATCGAGCGGGTCGTTCCAGATCGCCGCCGGCAGCTCGCGTTCGGGCCGCGCCAGGTGGGTCGGCGCCAGCGACCACGGCTCGCCTCCGCTCCAAGCTCGCAGATGATCCCAGACCGCCCGCGCCATGACCCCATAGCCCTCCTCGGTCGGGTGCTCGTAGTCGGCGTAGAGCGTAGTTCCGACCGCATCGCCACGCGCCCGCGCCGCCTCCTCCAGCGCACCGATCGCGTCGATCAAGGGCAGCCGCTCCTGGCGCGCCACCGACGCCAGAATCGTATTGCGGATGCGCAGGCGCTCCAGGCCGGGCCAGCCCTCGGTCCGCGCCCGCCCGGCGCTGGCGAGCCCGTTGGCCGGGCGCCCCGCCAGCTGGTGGATCGCAGCCTCGACCAGGCGCAGTCGAATCGTCTCATGAGCGCCCCACTCCTCCCCGTCGACCGGCCCCTTGCGCTTCGCCCTCGCGATCCCGGCCAGAGCCGTGTTCTCGTTGCCGGCCAGCAGCTCCCCCGTGACCCCGGGCACCCAGGCGTCCAGCGCTTCGGTCGCCATCGGCAGGTTCAGCAGGGCGAGCGGCACCCGCGCTTCGGCGGTCACGCGTGCCATCTCTCGCAGGCTGTGGGAGTAGTGCAGCAGCACACCGAAGCGGCGTTCGGGGTCGTCGGGCACCAGGTCGAACCACTGCATCTCCCCCTCGGTCACCATCGGCCGACCGAGCATGTCGCGGGTGACCGTGCGAGTCGGCTCTTCGAAGCTCAACGTCGCGCGGATCCGGAACAGCCCCGCCTTGATCGCAACGAAGAGCTTGCTCGCCGCCAGGGTCCGCTGCACGGCCAGCAGCGCGCGCGGCCGCTCCAGCAAAGGCGCGTAGAAGAGCCGCTCGTGGTACTCGTTCAGGCCGGTCGACACCAGGACCAGGTCGGGCTGATAGCGCATCACCTCCTTGAGCACGCTCAGCACCCGGAACGAGGAGTAGCCGAGCGCCCCGGCGTTGATCACCTCGACCCGGCGCCCCGCTCCCGCCTCGCGGCGCAGGATCGTCTCCAGCTGCGCCGGATAGGCGACGCTCGGATCACCTTCCACCAACCCCGGATGGACGAAGCCGAAGGTGACCGAGCCGCCCAGGCAGAACACGCGAAAGAGGTCGTCGGGTTTCGGCATCTCGAAGGACTGCGGCTGGAAGAAACCGAGCTTGCGCGGATTGGTCTGCATCCGCCCCGGCTCGGTCTCCACGTAGACCGGGTGCATGCCGTAGAAGCCGACGAAGGGATCCTCCTGCTCCAGCGGGTGGCCGAGCCCGGCGTCGATCGCGCGCGCCGCCAGCTCCGCGCAGACCAGCAGCACGGCCATCGTCGCACACGCGAAAAGAGCTCTTCTCATCGATCCAGCTCGGCCGCCTGACGGCGCATGATCCGCGCCTCCTCGTCCTTGCCCCGGGCCTCCAGAGCCCGCGCCAGGTCCTTCATGTAGCGCGGGTTGCCCGGGTTCATCTCGAGCGCTCGCACGAGCAGCTTCTGCGCCCGCTCGGGTCGGCTCTCGGCCAGCGCCAGCGCGGCGAAGAGGTGCAGCGACTCCTCGCTCTGCTCGTCGACCCACTCCAGACGCTCGGCCAGGCCCCGCGCCTCGTCGAGCCGACCGCTGCGCAGGCGGAACCAGGCGGTGTCGCGCAGGTACTTCGCCTCGGTCGGCCGCAGCTCCAGCGCCCGCGCGAAGCTGGCCGCCGCGTCGGCGTCGCGCCCCTGCGCCAGGCGCAGCCCGGCGATGCGGAAATGCAGCTCCGCCTCGCCCGGGGTGATCGCCAAGAGCCGCGCGTAGACCCGCGCCGCCTCCTGGTAGCGCCCCGCGGCGGCCAGCGCCTCGCCCAGCTTCATGCCGGCCAGGGGATGGTCGGGATTCAGGGCCAGGGCGCCGCGCTGGGTCTCGATCGCCTCCGCGGGCCTTCCGAGCTGCAGCAGCAGCTCCCCGAGCTGCACCCGCGCCCCGATGTCGGCCGGCTCCAGGTCGATGGCCCGCCGCAGGCGCGCGTCGGCCTCCGGCAGCCGGCCGCGGCTCTCGTAGGCGGCCGCCAGGCGGCGCTGCAGCCAGAAGTCGTCGGCGTCGATCTCGACCGCCCTCCGCAGCGCCGCGATCGCCTCGTCGCTGCGCCCCGCGAGTGCCAGCACCTCGCCGCGCAGCAGGTGGTAGCCGGCCCGCCCCGGCTCCAGCTCCAGGGCCTTTTCCACCAGCTCCAGAGCCTCTTCCGGGTCGCCCGCCGCGCGCCGCAGGTCGGCCGCCACGTAGTACGCGGCAGCCCCCTCTCCGGCGACGCCCGCCGGCGGCGAGCCGCCGCAGCCCGCGAGCAGCGGCAAGATCGTCGCGAGCGCGGGAAGGCCCCTCATGGCCGCAACGCCTCGCCACGTTCCATCGCCGCCAGGTACTCCTCGCGCCGCCCCAGACGCTCGAGCAGCAGCCCCTTGCCGAAATGCACGCTGCCCTGCGCCGGGTTGGCGGCGATCGCCCGGTCCCAGCAGCCCAGCGCCTCGTCGACCCGCCCGGCCCGCTCCAGCAGGTGCGAGAGCCGAAACCAGCCGTCCACCCGCGTCGAATCGACCGCGATCGCGGCGCGCAGCTCCGACTCCACGAGTCCCCAATCCCCACGCCGCCGGTGGATCGTCGCCAGTCCCAGGTGGGCGAGCGGGTCGTTTCCATCCTCGCGCGCCGCCTGCGCCAGCGCCCGCCGCGCCTCCTCCAGGCGCCCCAGCGCCAGCAGTGCCTCGCCCCAGCGCCGCACCGGCAGCGCGTCGCCCCGCCCCGGACAGCGCACCGCTCGCTCCCAGACCTTCGCCGCCAGGTCGCCGCGCCGGGCCTCTTCGGCGACCGTCGCCTTCCACCAGAGCAGGGAATCGGCGCAGGCCCCGAACACCCCAATCGCCCGATCGAGCGCCGCGAGCGCCGCGTCGAAGCGTCGCTGGCGGCGTTGAATGCGCACGATCTGCACGTGGTACTCGCGCTCCCGCGGGCGCGCCGCGGCCGCCTCTTCGAGCAGCGCCAGGGCCTCGTCGAAGCGGTGCTTCGAGGCGTAGATCTCCGCCAGCTGGTAGTGGACGCTCATGTCCCCCGCCGGCAGCAGCGCCCGCCCTCGCTCGAAGGTCTGAATCGCCCGCCCCAGCTCCCCCAGCGCGTGCTGGTTGCGCGCCACCCCCAGATGGCCCTCGGGCCGCTCCGGCGCGGAATCGACCACCTCTCGGTAGCGCTCCAGCGCCTGCTCGGCGCGCCCCGCCGTCTCCAGGATCCCGGCCGCCGCCAGACCGATCTCGACGTTGCCCGGATGCCGCCCCGCGGCCTCGTCCAGCACCTCCAGCGCCTGGGCCGCGCGCTCCTCCCGCACCAGCAGCCGCGCCAGGCGCAGCGGGAAGCGTGGGTCGCCGGGCAGATCCTCCATGCCCTGTCGCCACAGCCGCTCGGCCGCCTCCACATCGCCTCCACCCTCGGCCTGCTCGGCCGCCACGAAGGCCCGCTCGGCCGCCGGATTCGCGGGCTCCGCCGCCCCGATCCCGCACAGCAGAATCGCCAGACAAGAGACCACCCGCGCGCGCTCGATCATCGGCCAACTCTGTCTGGCGGCATCGCCGCTGTCAATGGTCTCGGTGGGGCATCCTGCGTTTCGATAGAGCGCTTCTCCACGCGGAAAGCACCCGGAACGCCCCCCATCGAGCCCCTGCCCATGCCCGATTCGGGCAGCGAAGTCGGGCAGAGGCGCGGGCAAGGGCAGGTTCTGTCACACACCGGCCGCTCCCTGCGCAGAGGCTCGCCAGATCGAAACCTCAGGGGCCCCCTCCGACCCTCCCCACGACGCTATCCTTCCATGCATGAGGCCCCTGACCACCGATCTGCGCCGCACCGACGCGCGCCCCTACTTCCTCTGGGACGAAGACGTCTCGGTGGCGGAGCTGCGCGCCTGCCTGCGGGGCGGCGACCGATGGGAGAAGGACCGGCTCCTTGGGAAGATGCTGCGCGAAGCGCGCGACACCGATGTGTGGCTCTTCGTCACCCCAGAAGAGGTCGCGCGGGCACTGCCCCGGCTGCGCAGGCGTCTGGGGCGTCGATGGGCTTTCTGGAAGTTCCTGATCGAGGGCTGGCGAGAGCATGGGATCATCGAAGAGTAGCCGGCTGTCCGAGTTCCAGACGCAGGTGTTGCGGGCCTTCTTCGCGCGCGAGCGGGGCTTCTTCCTGACCGGCGGCGCCGCGCTCGCCGGCTTCCACCTGAAGCACCGGACGACGACCGATCTCGATCTCTTCACGCTCGATGCGGAGGCGTTCTCTCGCGGCCGTCGCGTGCTGGAAGATGTCGCCGACGAGCTCGCGGCCAGCACTGAGATCACCCGCACCGCCCCCGGCTTCCAGCGCTTCGTTCTGGAACGGGGCGGCGACGCGGTGGTGCTCGACCTGGTTCGGGAGCGGGTCGCTCAGGCTTGCGCGGAGAAGCTCGAGCGCGACGGCATCGTGGTCGATCCCGCGCCGGAGATCGTGGCGAACAAGCTCGCCGCGCTGGCCGGCCGCGCCGAGGAGCGCGACCTGGTCGATCTGCTCATCCTGGAACGCGCGGGCCATCGCATCGAGGACTCGCTGGTCCACGCCCAGGCGAAGGACGGCGGCTGCACTCCGGCCACACTCGCATGGCTCCTCTCGGAGATCGAGGTCCCCGAAGGTGCCCAGCTCCCCGCGGAGGTCGCCCCGGCCGAGCTGCGCTCGTTCATCGCCGACCTCATCCGCCGCCTCCTTCTCGCCGCGGCTCCCTGATCGCCCAGGTCCCGGCGCCGCGCTCCCCATCCGCACGCGAATCCGTTGCCCGAATCGGGCAGGGGCTCCCCACCATTAGGCAACGAAAGACCCCGGGGCTGTGACTCCGAACGCCACTTGAGGTCGGCGAAGAGATGACTCCCCGGGTTTGCGCCCAGATGTGCCGTGGATCCGGTCGATCGGTGCCCCGACACAAAGCCCAGCTCCGCGCCCGGAGCCGCGGTTCATGACGCCTTTTCGCGACACAACTCGCCACTCTCGATCGAGAGTGCGGAGTTACGACCGTATACCCGTCACAACTCGTCACTCATCGCGATGAAACCGGAGCCACGACCGTATTCGCGCCGTAACTCCCGACTCTCGATCGAGAGTTGGGAGTTGTGACCAAAATCTTGCCGAGACCTTCAGCTCCTCGATCGGAGGTGACAGGCGCGGCGCATGACCACCGCGCGCCGCTTCCCGCTGGCGCGGGGCACCGGGCTCACCCCGGCCAGGGAACGCAGGGCGTGGTAGTCTCGAGCCTTGATGGCTGATGAGGCCTCGGAGAGCAGCGTGGCGAGAACGATCCGCCCGACTCCCGGCAAGGAACGTAGGATCTCAACGTCGCGCTGTTCGCATTGCTCCCCGGGAATCGACTCCTCGCCATCGCTTTCCGGAGTCTGTGCATCGCACAGCGCGTCGACCCGTTGGTGACACCGCCGGATCTGGCGGTTCACCACGCGAAGCCGCTCCACGAGTAGCTCCACATGGGCGACCGCCGCTTCTGAGGACAACGCCCTCTCCAGGCAGCTCGCACGAGGGATCGATCGCACAAACCTGATGCTAAGGCGTCGCCCAATCCACTCCTACGAACACCCATACGCTCGCCTCTTCCATAACCAACCCCTTGCTACAACGGATAGACAAGGCCGCCGCGATGGTCGGGGCACCCCTGTACCGGCGCTCGAAGCGCGGACTCCCCACTGGACCTTCATCGCGACGAACCCGCCGGGGCACATCTCCCTGCCAGGCGCTCGAAGCGCCGGGCAATGAAGGTGGCTCCCGGCGGATCGGGCTGGCCTGACCGGATTATCCCTGATCAGGGGCGCCAGCTAGGTTGGGAGCAACGCTACAGGGCAGGGCACGGGCACGATTGAAGACTTCCGGGCGCTCTCCGCGCAGAGAGGCGCCCTATCGAATCCCCTGACCGCTCCCCAGCCGGCGGCTGCGCGCAATCTGCTAATCTCCGCGGTTTCCGCCGATCGCCCCCCGACCACTCGACCGCCCGGAACCCGCATGACCTACGCCCTCGCCCTCGACTCCCGATCGATCGCGCTGGATCTGCACCGCCTCTTGGAGGAAACCGACCCGAGCCGCTGGCGGGCCGAACTGGCCGTCGCCTTTCGCGCCCGGCTCGAGGAGGTGGAGGAACGGGTCGCGGCGCTGCTGGAGCGGTCCGAGAGCCACCCGCATTCGGAGCTGGCCGGGCGGCTCAGCGAACTGCTCGAGGTGTTGCGCGCGCACACGCCGATGCTGCCGACCGGTATTCACGTGGCCGAGCTGGGCGCCGACTGGATGGCCTTTCGCTCGCGCCTGCTCGACGCCTACGAGGGCCTCTCCTTCGATCTAGAGCCCTGGTCGATCCACGTTCCGAGCCTGCGCCCGACCAACTACGCGCGCAATCTCTATCATCTGGCCAACGGGATCACGGCGCTGGTCTTCATCGAGCTGGTGCTGCCGCCCACGGGCCTGATCGTGGTGGCGGCTCTGCTGGCGGCTCTGGCCTGGACACTGGAGCTGGGGCGGCGCCGGAGCCGGCCACTGCAGCGGGTGTTGATGACGCTCTTCGGGCGAGTCATCCACCCCCACGAGCGGCTGCGCGTCAACTCCGCCACCTGGTACGCCACCGCGCTTCTGGTGCTGGCGCTGTCGAGCCCTCCGGCGGTCTGCGCGGTGGCGGTTTCGATCCTCGCCCTGGCCGATCCCGCGGCGGCGATCGTCGGGCGGCGCTGGGGTCGTATCAGGCTGATCAACGGGCGATCGCTCGAAGGGAGCGCCACCTTCTTTGCGGTCGGATCGCTGGCGGCGTTGGCGGTGCTGTCGGTGTTCCACGGGGAGCTCGGCGTGGAAACGGCCCTTCTGGTCGCCGCCGCCGCGTCGGCCCCGGCCACCGTCGCCGAACTGGTGAGCAAGCGGATCGACGACAACCTGACGATTCCGCTCTCGGCCGCCGCCGGGGCGACGCTGGCGTTGAGCCTGTTCGGGAGGATCTGAGTCCCGGCGGCGGCACAGGCACGGGATTCCGGCTTTCGCCGGAATGACGAGACGGGGGATGTAGACTCCCCGGGTGCCAAGCAGCCCCCACCCCACCGACCCCTCCCCGCCACGCCCGCGCCCGCCCCTGAGCCGCGCCGAGCGGCTCTCCCTCGCCCTCACCCTCCTGCTCTACGCCGCCCTCGCCGCCCACCTGATCACCCTGCCGGGCCTGCACTCCGACGAAGCGCTGCAGGCCGGCAACGCGGTCGAGATCGTCGAAGGCAGCTTCCTGCCCCTGCACGACACCGTCACCGCCTTCTCTTTCCAGGTCTGGGGCCGGACCTTCCCGATGATGACCATCTTCTACATCGGGACCATCAAGACCTACCTCTTCGTCCCTTTCATGCTCCTGCTCGGCCCCACCCTGACCGCGATCCGTGTCACCACCATCGCCCTGGGTTGCGTCGCGCTGATTTGCACCTTCGGCTTCGCGCGCGCCGCCGCCGGCCGCGCGGCCGCCTGGATCGCCCTCGTCCTGCTGGCCGCCGACCCCGCCTTCATCACCTACACCCGCGAAGATCACGGCCCGGTGGCGGTGATGATGGCGGTGAAGATGGCCGCACTCTGGGCCATCGCCCTGTGGTGGCGCGATCGCCGCTCCTCGCGCCTGGTCTGGGCCGCCCTCCTCCTCGGCATCGGCCTCTCCGACAAGGCCAACTTCATCTGGATGGTCGCCGCCGCGCCCCTCGCCCTCTTCCTGGCCGAGCCGCGCACCCTGCTGCGCCACCTCCCTCCTCCGCGCCGCCTGGCCCTGATCGGCGCCGCCGCCCTCGCCGCCTTCTCGCTCGGCGCCTACCAGTTCCTGCTCTTCAACCTGACCCGCGAGGCCGAGTCGCTGCAGCCCTTCTTCGACGCCCTCGGCTCCGGCGGCGGCGGCGCCGCCTGGCTCCCTCTCGACCGCGCCATCGCCCGCGCCGCGGTGCACGTCGAGCTGCTCTCGGGAATCACGCACCCGAAGTGGATCCTCGACGAGCTGGTGCCCTGGCGCGGCACCGTCCTGCCCTGGCTGACCCTGCCGGCGCTGCTTTACGGCGCGCTGCTCGCTCCATGGACCGGCCCCGCCCCCCGCCGCCGCTTCCACCGCTTCATCCTCGTCCTCTACCTCCTCCTCTTCCTGCAGATCGTGCTCACCCCCCAGGCCTACGAAGGCCACCACAGCATGATCCTCTACCCCTTGCCCCATCTCCTCATCGCCGCCGCCTGCGCCGCCCTCCTGGCCGGCGGCCGCGGTCCCTTGCGCGAGCTGCGCCTCGCCGCCGTGGCGACCGCCCTGGCGCTGCAGCTCTGGAGCTCCGGGCGCCTGATGCAGCGTTTCTGGCACGACCTCGAGCGCACCGGCGGCCGCCTGCTCTGGTCCGACGCCACCAGCCGCCTGGCCGAATGGGCCGCCACAGCCGAGGAATGCTCCATCGTCTGCATCGCCGGAGGGATCCAGAACGCCCTCGGCGTCAACACTCGCGGCCGGGTGCCGATCCGCAGCGTGCTGGCCCGCGACGACATGAGCGCGATCGAGGAGCGAGCCTTCCACGACAACATCGAGCACGCCCTGGCCCATCCCGACGAGGTCTTCGTCGCCTTCGCCGAGGAAAACCGCTTCGACCACTTCGCCTTCGGCCGCGTCGAGGAGCTGCTCGAGCTCGAGGGCTACCGCCTGGAGGAGATCGCCGCCTTCCCGCACCGCGACGGCCGGCCGGCCCTCAGCGTGCTCGAGGCGCGGCCGATCGAAACGCCCCTCAATCGAGCAGCGAGGGCGGCGGCCAGGTGAAGTCGGGCTCGAAGACCCGCATCGCCGCCAGCGCCTGGTCGACCGCCTCGCGCGTTCCCAGTCCCCCCTGCCAGTCGTTCCAGGCGTCGAGCAGCCCATCCAGCGCCCGCCGCCGCCCGCTCTCCACGAAGCCCTCGTCCGCGTCCCGCTCCAGGTGGTAGAGCGACCCCCGCGAGAGCCGCGTGCGCAGATCGAAGTAGTCGGCGCGCAGGTGATCGAGCAGCCCCAAGTAGCCCTCGAAGCGCTCCGCCAGCTTCTCCAGCACCTCGACCCGCGCGGTGGTCTGGCGGTCGATCCGCTTGCGGCACGACGCCGCCTGCGTGTAGTAGATCCGTCCCCGTCCCACGTAGTCGTCGCGCGTCACCACGCCACGCTGCGCCACCCGCGGCGTCGGCAGCGCCCGGAAGATCCCCAGCGAGACCAGGATGTTGTCGGCGTTGGCCTTGAGCACCCGAAAGCTGCGCGCCCCGTCGGCCCCCTCGAGCGCCTCCACGACCTCGAAATCGCAGTCCCGCAGATAGGCCTGGGAGAGCTCGGCGTGACGCTCCGACGACAGAATCTCGGTCAAGAGCCCCGCCAAATAGACGTGCACGTCGGCGTCGCGCCCCTCCCGAACGCTCCCCCCCCCCGGCCGAGGCACACGCCTGCACCACCTTGTCCAGCAGGTAGTTGTGCGCTTCGGTCGGGTCGTTCACCGGGAGGATGTCCATCCGTGCCTCCAATGGGGCCCCTCCCCATAGAAGATCGGACGATTCCCACCCGGAAGTTGAGCGCCCCCGATCAGCGCACCGGCGCCACCGTCTTCGCCACCCCCCGAGCCAGCAGCGAACCCTTGTGATAGGGCTCGCCGCGCAGCCGCGCCAGCGCCGTGCGGGTGCGCCACGAAAGGTAGGAGCCGGCGAAGCGCAGCGAGCGCTTGGGGTGCAGGTAGGGGTTGCTCACCCCGGCCACCGCCGCCAGCAGCAACACCTGCTCCGCCACACTCACCGGGCAGCCGCCGATGCGCACCCGGCGGTCCTCGCGCAAGAGCCGCATGCTGCCGCGCATCCGCCTCATCTTGCGGAAGATATCCTCGTGGCGGGCGTGCAGCGGGTGCTTGCTGAGCCGGTCGGCGTAGACGCTGCGCACCCGCGTGCGCTCGCGCCCGATCCGCCCCTCGTAGCTGGCGCAATCCCCCACGAACACCACCATCTCGCCCGGCTTGGCGCCGATCTCGCCCTCGTAGGCGCCGAACACCACGTGCAGAGGCGGCATCTTCTCGTCGACCTCGGGGTTCATCAGCCGCAGCACCTCGATCGCCTCTTGCATCGCGCCCGGGCAGCCGCCCCAGCAGTAGTCGGTCTCCTCGCCGGGCGGGGCGCCCCCGTAGGCGCGGATGTTGGTCCCCGCGAAATACTCCTCCACCCGGATCAGCCCCGATCGGAACCCCGCCGCCCGCTCTCGCGCCGCCTCCAGCGTCACATCGCCGGCCACGTCGATCTCGCTCGCGTCGATCGGACCGAAACCGTGCTCGTGGGCGAGCCGGATATGCTCGATTTCCATCGGATCGAGCCCGATGATCCGGGCGCAGACCGCGTCGACCGCCACCGGGTTGGTGCCCAAGATGACCAACTTCAGGTCAAAGGGCAGCGGCGTGAGCATCCGCCCCTCGCCGGCCACGATCGCGTCGACGGCGATCAACTGCGGCTGCACGACGTACTGCAGATCGAGCACCTTGCGGTTCAGCGCGAAGTCGTGGTCGAGCAGCCGGTGGCGGTCGTCCTGCAGGCCGATGTAGTTTTTCAGGCCGAAGGTCACCGTGGTCCAGGGATGGGCCTTGAACTTGGGACAGTTGACGAAGAAGTCGGCGCGCGCCACCGGCTCCGGAACGAAAATCTCGGAGCGCAGCCGATCGGGATGACGCAGCCGGATCTCGATCTGCGGACACTCGTCGAAATGGTGCAAGCGCACATTTCCCACGCGCTTCGCCATGCGGTAGTAGCCGGCGTGGCGATAGGCGTAGCGGGTCGGCATGGTGATCCCGCAGCGCTCCCCCACCGCCAGCTCGCGGATGAACTGGCCACGCTCGCGCAGCGCCCGCAGCACCCCCTCGGTGAACTCCGGCCGGGTGTAGGCGTGCGGAAACTCCGGCCCCGAAGCGACGATGTTCGGCTTCACCAGAGTGCGCCCCGCCGGCTGCAGCTCGAAGGTGGCCAGAGCCTCGCGCACACACGCAGCGATCCGCGCGCTGTCGTAGTCGGGGCAATGACGAAGGATGACCGTGGGACGCATCGTAGCCCATGATAGCTTCCGCCCCCCTGCCCCTGTCCATCCCCTGAATGGCGCGAAAGTGACGGAATATGGACGTTTTTTTGGGGAAGGGGGGGGGAAGAGGGAACGCACGCCGCCACGTCGAGGTGCAGCGCCTTGCGTGGAGACCGCGGCCCGGCTCTCCGGGCCAACCATCATCGGCCGATGCCGGGCCGACGGGACATCAGTATTCCGTGAAGTCCCCGCGGCCGCCCGACTGCTGCCCTGTTGCTCACTCACGACCAAGATCCCGGTGGAAGAGTTCGCGCAAAGGCGCCAAGACGCAAGCGGCCACCCCACCCTGGCCCCGCCTCCGCCGCGACGCTACCCTGCCTCCGACTACTCTCCCCCGCCTTCCCTCGTCCCCAACCCCGAGCCCGCCATGACCGATCGCCCGCGCTGCCCCTGGCCGGGCGGCGATCCCCTCTACGTCGACTACCACGATCGCGAATGGGGCGTACCGATCCGCGACGGCCGCGCCCTCTTCGGCAAGCTGGTGCTCGACGGCTTCCAGGCCGGGCTGGCCTGGATCACCGTGCTGCGCAAGCGCGAGCACTTCCTGCGTGCCTTCGAGGGCTTCGATCCGGAGCGCGTCGCGGCCTTCGATACGCGGCGCATCGAGACGCTCGCCGCCGACCCGGGCATCATCCGCAGCCGCGCCAAGATCGGCGCCGCGGTCGGCAACGCGCGTGCCTGGATCGCCCTGCGCGACGCGGGCGTCGACTTCGCGGAGCTGCTCTGGTCGTTCGTGGGCGGCGCGCCGCGCGTCAACCAGTGGACCGAGATGGCCCAGATCCCGGCCGCCACACCGGCCTCCGAGGCGATGGCGAAGGAGCTCAAGGCGCGCGGCTTCAAGTTCGTGGGACCGACCATCTGCTACGCCTTCATGCAGGCGGCCGGCCTGGTCAACGACCACCTCATCACCTGCTTCCGCCACCGGGAGCTGCTCGAGCCGCGCCCGCGGAACCGGGCCGGGAGGGCGCGATGAGCACCGAAGAGAGCCCGCGGCCCGCACGTCGCTCGACCGGCGCCCGGGCGCTGATGGGTCTCGGGATCGGCTGTGGCGGGCTGCTGCTGGTGGGGGTGCTGACGCTGGCGGGGGCAGCCTACTGGGCCTTCGCCCCGGGCCACCAGGCGCCGAGCGCGCGCATCGTCGGGCCGCGTTCGGCCGGCTACGCGCACCTCGCCGACTTGCGCGACGACCCCGGCGCCCAGGCGCTCTGCGGCCGCATCCTGCGCGAGGCGACCCGGGTGTCGAGCGCCACACCCGCCGCGGAGGAGCCGGGGCCGGGTTTCGACTGGCCCGCGCTCCTGCGCCGCGCCGCCGTAGAGGAGCGCGAGCTGCTCGAGATCCTGCTGCCCTACGACGCCACCCTCTCCTTCGAGCCGGATCCGGGCGCCGGGCCGCGGCAGCTGGCGGCGCTCAACTTCCGCCGCTTCGTGCGGCCCGCCGCGGCGCTGATCGAGCACTCCGCGGCCGCGCATCCCGAGATCGAGCACCGGCCCGAGGCGGTCCCCGGCGGGGCCTTTCTCTTCTCGGAGTCGGGCTGGCTGGTGGCCCGCGACCGAGGCACCCTGGTGGCGGCGAGCGCGGGTTCGGAGCTGGGCGCGGCCCTGGAGCTCCTGGAGGGCGAGGGTCCGGATGCGCGGACCGAGGCCCGCATCGAGGCGGGGCGGAGCGACTGGCATCTGCACGGACAGCTGGCGCCGGAGCTGCTGCCGCGCGGCGGCCTGGCCGGCAAGCTGCTCGGCGCGAAGCTGATCGAAGAGATCGTCTTCGGTCTCTCGATCCGCTCCGAGGATCGGCTCCAGGGGCGGGTCACGATCGACGCCGGGGGCCCCGAAGGCGCCGCCGCGCTGCGCCCGGCGCTGGGCCTGATGCTGATGATGGCCGAGGGCCAGGCGAGCCTCTCGGGGATGGCCCTGGAGCAGGAGCTCTCGGTGCGGGACCAGCGCGTCGTGATCGATCTCGATCTGAGCGGACTGGACCGCTTCATCGCCGCGCAGGGGGATTCGCTGATCGCGCGCCGGGCGCGACAGAGGTAGAGGCTCCAGACCCGCCGGACGCTCTCCAAACCTCTGTTATCCTGTGCCTATCTCGGCCGGTGCGGGGACCAAGCCGGCCCGGGAGCGGGGGCGTTCGATCCAGTGCGGAGAGCAGCAGCGACATGTGCACGAGCAAGCGACAACTGATCACCATTCGCGGCGTCGGCGTCGCGCTCACCTTGACGGCATCGATCAGCGCACCCGCGCATGCGGCCACCCCGCCGATCCCCGACACCGACCAGGCCATCGTCACCACCGCGCGGATCGACGGCGGCATCGACCTGCCCCTGGTCGAGCTGACGCGAATCGCCCGTGAGCGGGGCACCGTGGAGCGGCTGGTCTTCGATCCCGAGGTCGGACCGCACGTGGGTCTCACGCGCACCATTCTGCACGCCGGCGAGCCCGAGCATCGCTACCCCGGCTTCTGGACCGAGCTGCGACCCTTCCTGGAGGAATCGCTGAAAAACGGCGCCGCCACCCTGGCCCCCGGCGGGCTCCGGGCGCGCATGGAGGCGACCGAGACCACGCCGGCCCTCGACTGGACCCTGCCGCGCCAGGGCGAGCCGCTGCGCGCCCGGCTGATGCGCGACGAGCAGACCATCGCCGCCGACGCGACCGTGTTCGAGGGGCGCTCCGCCGACGGCGCCTTGTGGCCGATCCTGGTGCGGGTCGACGCCCCTGGCCGCGGCGGCTCCCTGGTACAGATCCTCGACTACGAGGGCGCCGAGCCGGCACGCCTCGATCCCGGCCCCTACGGCTGCCCGATCCGGCGCCGCACCGTGATCGGCGAGGGTGCCCTCCCCATGGGCACCGAGAGCCTGGACGGCCCGATCGACTACGCCGCCGACGAGATCGACTTCCACTACTCCCTGACCGGCCTCTCCTTCCATTACGACTCGGGCTGGCAGCCGCCGGGCAACTCCGAGCCGGGCGGCTGGCCGATGCAGCTCCAGATGGTCTTCGGCGCCGGCTTCGACATCTCCTCCAACGTCTCCGGCGAGCTGCAGCTCGACCGTGACCGGCTCATGCTGGGCGACGCCTCGGGCGACCTCTTGATCGACTTCGGCGCCGAGATGTGGATGAAGGGCGCCTTCGACTTCTACATCATCGATCCGATCGTGGTCTCTCTGCCCTACGTGCCCTACTACGATCTGCGCGTCTACGACACCGAGGAGTTCGACTCCTTCCTGCTCGGGTCGGCGATCGACGTCTCCGACGCCGCCTACGGCACCCTGCTCTCGATTCCGATCTTCGGCGTGCCCTGGATCGTCACCGGCGGCGTCTCGGCCAAGGCGGCGGTGGTGCTCGAGGGCAACATGACCGCCGAGTCGATCGAGACCGAGGACGGGCTCGAGTTCAGCTACGAGGGGCAGTCGCACCTGGTCTACGCACCCGGCGGCAGCTACCACACGAATGCCGACTACAACGAGTACCTCGAGCTCGGCGTCAAGCTCTGGGTCTTTCCCAAGGGCTGGGTCAAGGTGTTCGGATTCGGTTGGAACTACGAGCTGCCCCTGGGGGTCGAGTGGGAGGTGTTGACCGGGCAGTACGATATGGACTTCAACTCCTCGCCGGTCGACTTCGAGCTGGTGCCGGGCGACCTCTTGTGGAGCTTCCCTGCCGACACTCTCGATGCCACGCGACCGCGCGGCACGGCGGCCCTGGGCGACGTCTACTGGATCACCAGCGGCAGCGGCATCGGGGGCGACAACTATCTCTACAAGTTCGACACCACCGGCAATCTATTGCTGCGATTCCCGCAGCCGATCGGCGACGATCCGGAGGGCTGGGGCGACCTGGCGCAGGACGGCGCCTACCTCTACGGCAGCGCGGGAGAGACGATCGAGCAGATCGACCCCGCCAGCGGCGCACCGACCGGAGTCATCATTCCCGGCCCCTTCGCCCGCAATCGAGCCCTGGCCTACGATCCCGCCAGCGACCATTTCTGGGTGGCGTCGATTGCGTCGAATCTGGTCGAGATCGACCGCACCGGCACCGAGATCGCGCGCCATGCCAACAGCATTCCGGCGACCGGCCTGGCCTGGGACAACGCCGTGCCCGACTCGTCGTGGCTGTGGGTCGTGAGCGACGGCGACAGCCTGATCTACCAGTTCGATCCCCGCAATGGTGTCTATACCGGGCTGGCGCTCGACTGCGGCACGCCGATCACCGGCGCCGGGAGCTACATCCGCGAGACCGGCGCCTTCCTGGGCGTCGATCTGGCCTGGCCGCAGAGTGTCTTCGGGATGAAGCTGAACGAGGGATTCGTGCCCGACACGGTCTACGTCGGCTTGATCGAGGCCACCGCCAACCGCTCCTACGCCATGCCGGGCGACCGGATCGGCGTCACCCTGCGCTGGAAGTACGAGAACACCATCGATCGCGAGGCGCCGGCCGATGTGGTGATCGATGCACTGCTCGCCAAAAACGTCGCTCCCGGCTACCAGCCGAGCGAGCGCCAGCGTGAGCTGCGAGAAGAGGTGCTGCCCGGGATCTACGAGAGCCGTTTCGACTTCGAGCTGACCCGCTTCGCGCCCCTCGATTCGAGCGGCGTGACCGGCGGCCGGGTCTTCTTCCCTGGCGAAGGGCAGGCGGCCGACACCCTGCTCGGGCCGACCTTCACGGTCGGCATCAATCCCGAGGCCGGCAGCATCTCCGGCAGCTTCATCCACTCCGGCACCGGGCTCGGCGTGGAGCGCTTGCGCGTGGCGCTCTACCGTTCCGATGGAGAGTTCAGCGGCAACGCCGTGGCCACCGACTCGAGCGGCAGCTTCCTCCTGGAGCACGTCGACCCCGGCAGCTACTACCTGGAGGCGGTCCATCCCTGGTTCGCCGCCACCCGCGAGCCGGAGATCGGCACCCTGCTGCTGGAGCCGCTCGGCGAAGTGGCGCGTGACTCGGTCGCCATCGACGAGATCGGCATGGCCTACATCCAGGCGGAGCCGCAGTCGCCTTCACAGTTCCTGGTGTCGTGGTATCCGACCGAGCTGAACGTCAACCACTCGATGACCTACCTATCCGACTACCGCTTCGTCGAGGATCTGAAGGACGAGCCTACCGAAGGCTACTTCTTCGCCTTCGAGGACGAGGACTTCGGCTGGAGCCCGGGCTACATCGCCCTGAACTTCGACCTGCCCTCCGACGCATCCCTGGAGCACGTCGGGCTGGAGTGGAACGCGATCGCCGAGAAGTATCTCTGGGACAACGTCTTCGCCTACTACCTGCTGGAAGGGCACACGATCTGGAACGGGCGCGACAAGTACATCTACGACACCGCCTGGATAGACTACGCGCACGTTGCGCCGGGCTCCTGGCTGCGCCCCGGAAGCCGCAACCACATCCGTTTCGGCGCCACCAACGAGAGCGACTGGTCGGAGCATATCGTCGACACCATGCGCTGGAACCTCTACGGCTGGCATCCCGACGCTGAGGCGGGCGTGGGCTCGATGCGGATCGGGTGCGAGCAGGACGAGGAGCGAGGGATCGCCCGAACCCCATTTCCATAGCCGGCCGATCGGTCACGCGGGGCACCAGATCGCGGGTTAGCTTTCAATCCGTCCCCTCGTTCCAGAAGAAAGGCGCGTCGCCATGCATCGACCGATCGTCTCCACGTTCGCCGTGACCAATCACTTGCGCCTGATCGCCGGGTCCACGGCGACGGCTCTGCTGCTCGCGCCAGCCGCCAGCGCGAGCAAGACGCCGGACTCCATCACTCCGCTGCCCGCCCACCAGCGGGTCGAGGTGCGGGCCAACACCTTTACCGGCAACCTGCAGGAAGGCGCGGCGCTGGCCGTCGATCGCCGAGGCAACATCCTCACCACCTGGGCGAGCCGCCGCCAGGAGGCCGGCACCTACGGCGTGTTCGCGCAGCGCTTCGATCCGCTCGGCCGGCCGCTGGGCACCGAGATCCACGTCAACCAGTACCTGCCGAGCGCCCAGAGCCACCCGGCTCCGGCCTTCGACGCTGCGGGCCGGGCCTGGGTCGTGTGGGAGTCGTGGGGCCAGGACGGCGAGGGCTCCGGCATCTACCTGCGGCGCTTCGCCGAGATCGAGGGCGAGCTGGTGCCGCTCGGCGACGAACGCCGGGTGAACGCCACGGGCGCGGGGGACCAGTTCCAACCCAGCATCCACTGCGGCCCCCAGGGCGGCGCGCTGGTTGCATGGGTCGCACGGGATGAGGGTGGGCAGCCGCGGATCCAGGCGCGGCTGCTGAACGCCGACGGCGCTCCCGCCGGCGATGAGCTCGAGCTGAGCACGGGGAGCGATCGGCTACCGGTGATCGCCACAGGCGACGGCGGCGACTACGTCGTCGCCTGGGCCCATACCGACGCCGCGGACCATCCCGGCAGCATCGTGGCCCGCGTAGTCGACGCGGGATGCGGGGCGCTGGGCGAGCCGATCGTCGTCAGCGATCCGAGCGATCGGCGCGAGCAGATCGAGCCGAGCCTGGCCGGAGACCGCCAGGGCAACCTGGTCTGCGCCTGGATGCGCGCGCGCGCCGACGGCAAGGGCTACGACGTGGTCGCCCGCCGCCTCGGCACGGGCGCGCCGCGCGGCGAGGTCTTCATCGTCGCCGGCGACCACGCCGGGTGGAAGAGCGGAGTCGCGCTGGCGATGGCGCCGGACGGGCGCTTCTCCGTCTCGTACAACGTCGACCGCGCCAAGGAGCAGAGCTCGCGCAGCCGGCGTCCGGTGGTGCCTTCGACCCTCTTCGCGCGTCTCTACGCCCCCTCCGGCGAGCCGCTGGGCGCCGCCTTCCGCGTCCACCGCGAAGGCCCCGGCAAGCACTCGCTGCGCGCCGCGTCGAACGCCCCCCGCGCGCTCTGGAGCGGCCTCGACCAGCTCGCCTTCGCCTGGGACGGCCAGATCGACGACGACCCCTCGGGCACCGCTCTGACGCTCTTCGCGCCGCACTCCCTGCGGCCGCCCGCGCCGCCCCGGACGGCTCCTCGGGCCGCCACCGTGCAGGCCACCAAGGCCGAGCTGCGCGCCGCGCCGGAGCGCGACCCCGACTGGGTCGCCCGGCCCATGGTCCAGGACACCGACGCCGCCGGCCCCGACTTCGGCTTCATGGCCTTCCAGACCACCGGCTGGCAGCCGCCCGATCCCGAGTGCGCGGTGGGACCACGGCACGTCGTGTCGGTGGTCAACATGACGCTCAGGATCCACGACAAAGAGGGCACGCTGCTCTTCGACCAGCTCTTCGAGGATTTCTGGGCCGCCACCAGCGGCGGCGATTTCCTCTTCGATCCGGTCGCCCTGTACGACCACCACGCCGGGCGCTTCGTGATCGTCACCGCCGACCACCAGGGCAATCAGGATGGGCTCAACGTCGCGGTGTCGATCGCCAGCGATCCCACCGAGGGCTGGCACAAGTACTTCTTCGACACCGACCACGTCGGTGACTCCATCGATTTCGAAAACCTCGGTATGGGCCCCGACGCCTACTACGTCACCGCCGACTACTTCAGCTCCTGGCGCAACGTGATCCACATCCTGGAGAAGGCGCCGATGTTGAACGGCGACGCGGTGACCCTGCGCCACCACCGAACCGCCAACGAATTGCTCTCGCTGGCGGCGGTGAAGTCCTACGACAGCGCGCCACCGGCCCAGTACTTCGCTTCGTCGTGGATCTCGCCGACCAAGATCAGGCTCTACGCCCTGCGCGATCCGCTCGGTGCACCGACCGTCGACACCTTCGATGTGACGGTTCCGAGCTTCAGCAATCCGCCGGACGCCACCCAGAAGGGTTCGTCCCGCCGGGTCAGCACGCTGGACGATCGGATCAAGAATGGTGTCTACCGCAACGGATCGCTGTGGCTGACCCACAGCATCGGCGAAAGCAACACCGCGCGGGTGCGCTGGTACGAGATCGAGATGAACGGCTGGCCGGTCGGTGCCGGCACCCCGGCCCTGGCTCAGAACGGCAACCTGAACTACGGCGGCGGTGAGCACAACTGGTTCCCGGATATCACGGTGTCGGACGACGGCGACGCGGTCATCACCTGCAGCCGTTCGTCGTCGAACGACTACCCCTACGTGGCACGCGCCGGGCGCAAGGCCTACGACGCCGCCGGCAGCTTCCGCCATTCCGAACGCCTCAAGGAGAGCGAGGGCCCGACCACCAGCAGCCGCTGGGGCGACTACAGCGGCAACGACGAAGATCCCGTCGACGCCGGAGTGGTGTGGAGCCACACCATCTACAATACCACCGGATCGGACTGGCGCACCTGGGTCGGCCGAACCGACACCGATCAGCTGATGGTGCTCGATGACCCGGGCCCCTTGACCCGCGGCACCAACGCCACCATCACCTTGAAGGGAGCGGCGGCCTCCGGGACCGTCTATGTTGCTTACAGTCTGAGCGGTCCGGGCGAGCACCCGGTGCCGATGCTGGACGCCACGCTCGACCTCGCCGATCCGGCACTGGCCGGCACCGCCACCGCCGCGGCCGACGGAAGCGTCATATTTACCGCATTCGTCCCCTTGCTGGCGCCGCTGGGACCGCTCTATTTGCAGGTCGTCGAAGAGAACAATACCTCGAATGTGATCGCGACTTCGGTGGAGTAGGAGTCGGCCGCAGGCCGGCGCCGGCCTTCGGGCGATCCCCTCACCACGCATCGCGGTCGAGACGCTCGAGCATCTCGCGCAGCGGGGCCTCCTGGTCGACATTCGGTATGCCCGATACCAGCACGCGGCGCGCCTCTTCCTTCTGGCCGAGGCGCACCAGGGCGTCGGCGAGCTGGCCGTAGATCACGTCGTTCTCGGGCGTGAATTCCATCGCCTGGCGGTAGATCGGCAGCGCTTCGTCGAGCCGATCCTGCTCCAGCAGCGCCTCGCCCAGCGCCTGGCGGGCCAGGCCGCAGTCGTGGTCGTCGAACTCGATGGCCTTGCGGAAGAGCTCCTCGGCCGCTTCGGCGCGCGTCGCCGAGAGCTCCAGGAAGCCGAGCTCCAGGTGGGCCTCGTGGTCCCGCGGACTGACCTCGATCGCCTGCCGGTAGCTGTCCGCGGCGGCCCGCGGGTCGCCCAGGTCGCGCAGCATGTTGCCGTAGGAGACCCGATAGCCGGCGTCCTCGGGGTTCAGCTCGATCGCCTTGTGGAACCAGTCCGCGGCCCCGCGGCGGTCGCGGCGCGCCTCGGCCAGCATGCCGCGCGTGAAGCAGACCACGTGGTCGTCGGGCGCCTCGCGCTCCAGGTCGTCCAGCTTGCGCTCGGCGGCGTCATGGTTGCCGGCGTCGATCAGGCTCCAGACGCATTCGATGGCCAGCGACTGGGATCGGTCCCGCGCCTCTTCGAGCACGCCGAGCTTCACGCCGGCCTCCCGCTCCATGCGCTGCGCCTCCCGCTCGGCCCACCACAGGGGCGTCCGCTCTCGGAAAGCGGGGTAGCGATCCCAGACCACCACCGCCGCCACCGGCAGCCAGGCCACCGAGGTCCAGCGCAGGACCTTGCTAATGCGAGGCATGGGCGGAGGGTAGCCCTTCCAAGGGATGCTCCACGGCGAAAACTGATAGGATCCCGGGCGCGCGCGAGCGGGGCCGCGGTCGTTGTCCACGATCCGCATCGATCCACTTCGTTACCTGGAAGGACTCTTGCCCACTTTCCGCGAACTCCGGGGCTTCGCACCGGCCCTGTTCTGTGCCCTCGGCTTGCCCGGTTGCGAGGGCATCGGCAGCGACGCCGACGGCGTAGGGCGGCTCGATGTGCTGCACAACATCGCCCGGCTGGGGGAGGGGGACTGGTACCCGCGCTGGACGCTGGTCGCCGCTCCGACCGGAATCGAGCCCGGCGGCAGCGTCACGCTCGAGATCCCCTCCGCCATCACCCGCGCCGAGATCCTGCAAGACGCGCTTGCCGGCTCCGCCGAGGTCACCACCACGGCAGCCGGGGCCCGCATCGAATCGCGGGCCGAGCTCGACGACGAACGCTGGCGGGTGGTCATCGAGATCCACGATGGACCGCTCTACGAGGGCGACGAGCTGACCCTGAACTTCTACGAGTCGGTGCCGCCGGAGAACGCCGGGCGCTTCGAGGTGCGCTGCATCGTCGACGGCAACGGCGACGGTCACGGCGAACCGCTCGAGAGCACGCCGCCGATTCTGATCCTGCCCACACTCTCGGTGCAGGCCCCGGCGCACGTCGCCCGCAGGCGGCCTTTCGATCTCTCGCTCCACATCGACACCGGCAGCCGGGGCCAGCCCTTCGAAGGCACGATCTACTTCGAGAGCTCGGACTCTCTGGCCGAGCTGCCGCCCCCGCGCCGGGTGAGCGCGGCGGAGCGCGGGCTGGTCGAGCTGCCCGGCGCCTGCACCCTGCGGAGCCTGGGCTACCAGACGCTCAGCGCCCGCGTCGAGGAGGACGAGTACGTGTTCGGCGAGACCACCATCGCCTGCGTGCCGATCCCCTTCGAGTACGACCTCTACTTCGGCGAGACCCACGAGCACACCTCCTACTCCGACGGGCGCGGCGATCCGCGCGATTTCTGGCGCCTGGCGCGCGACATCCGCGGGCTCGACTTCGCGGCGCTCACCGACCACGACTACCTGGTCAACGACGAGACCTGGGAGGAGCTCAAGGGCCTGACCAAGAAGTGGAACGAACCGGGCCGCTTCGTCACCTTCCCCGCCTTCGAGTACTCCAACAAGCTGGGCGACAAGAACGTCTACTTCATCTCGGAGGCCGACGCGCCGATGCTGCGCCGGATGGAGCCCGGCACCGATCATCCCGACGGCCTCTGGGAGACACTGGGCGGCACTCGCGCGCTGACCATCCCCCACCACGCCCCCTCGGCCTTCCGCCCCACCGACTGGGGCTTCCACGACGAGCGCTACCAGCGGATCGTGGAGATCTACTCGCTGCACGGCCGCACCGAGTACTACTGGTGCCCCAACCCGATCACGCCGCGCACGCCGCTCGACCAGAAGTACACCACCCCCTACTCCACCATCAACGTGCGCGACGCCTCGGCGCACGACGCCCTGGCGCGCGGCTACCGGCTCGGCTTCATCGGCGGCGGCGACACCCATTCCGGCAAGCCGGGCGAGCTCGGCATGGCCGCCGTGTGGGCCGAGGAGCTCACTCGCGCCAGCATCTTCGGCGCCCTGGAAGCGCGGCGCTGCTACGCCACCACCAACGCCCGCATCGTGCTCGATTTCCGTGTCGACGACCACATCATGGGCCAGGAGTACGTCAGCGACAAATCGCCGGTCATCGAGGTGGCGACGCTCGGGCTGGCCCCGATCCAGAGCATCGAGATCGTACGCAACAACGAGGTGGTGGCGATCCAAGAAGGACGAGACGCCTTCGAGACCTTTCGTTGGACCGACACTACGCCGCGCGGCCAGACCACCTACTACTACGCCCGGGTGACGCAACACGACGGCGAGATGGCCTGGTCGAGCCCGGTATGGGTCGATCGACCGCACCCCGACCTGGTGCCGCTCCCGGAAAATCTGTCGCTGGAGCAGGAGGGCGCCGACCTGGTGATCGGTGGCATGCTGCGCAACGCCGGCGTGAAGCGCGCGGCGCCGACCAAGTGTAGAATCGAGGCTCGGATCGACGGGCGCGACAGAGAGATCGCCCGGATCTCGATGCCGGCCCTCGCACCCGGCGCGCGCAGCGGATTTCGCACCCGCTGGAGCTCCGCGCCGGCCGGTCTGTGCTCTTTGCGAGTGATCGCCGACGCGTTGTCCGAGGTGCGCGAAGGAGACGAGACCAACAACATCGCCGAGGCCGGCTTCGTGGTCGGCCAGCGCTTGCTCTACGAGCTCGAGGGACCGCTCGAGGCGGCCCCGGCGCGGCGCTCGCCGTGGCGTTCGCTGAGCTTCGAGTCGGGTGACGAGGACGTCCGGATCGAGGTCGAGGCCGCGGTGAAGTTCGTGGGGGCCCGGGGCAAGAATCCGCGCCTCTTGGACGACGACCTACAGCTCGAGCTGGACGGGGTGCGCTTCGGCTGGGAGGGGGAGTGGGCCTTCGACGGCTCGCATCACGGCTCCCTGGAGCGGCGCCGAGTGGTGCTGAACCGCTCGCTGGCCGCCGGCACCCACAGCTTGCGCTTGTGGACCGACCAGACCCCGACCCTGCACTCGGTGCGGGTCTGGGGCAGCGGGCGTCCGCCGCGCAGCGAGAGCACCGGCGCGCGCCGAGCCGCGGCGCCGGCCGTCGCCGACGACCCGATCCATTGGCTGAACTTCGGCTACGAGAACGGCGCCAGCATCTTCCGCCAGCGGATCAGCAGCTCGCAGGTGCGCCTGGTGCTGATCTGGAGCAAGGACTGGGAGGCGACCAGCCCCTTCACCGAGCGCTACCGCTGGTACATGGGCGAGCTGCGCTTCCGCAATCTCACCTACACGCTGCGCCCCTGGCGCTTCACCGAATCGTCCGATCATATCTGGGACGACGGCCGCGGCCGGGTCTCGTTCGTGTCGCGGGCGCGGAACGCGATCGGACTGGAGGTGATCTGCACCCTGATCGGCGGCGGGGAGCCCGAGGTGGTGATCGACCTGTGGAACGGAGGCGAGCGCTTCGCCGACCTGACCCACGTGGGTGACCAGCAAGTGCCGGCCATCCCCTTCGTGGTGCCGCTGACGGGCGCCGGCAAGGTGGTGCCGGGCGAGGAATGGGCCGAGCCGGAAGGCGCCCTTTCGATGTGTCTCGACCCCTTTGGCCGGGCCAGCGCCGCGGCGGTTCTCGACGATCTGCTGGAGCGCTGGGAGACGCCCGAGCGCCAGCTCGCCCTGGTAAGGGAAGCGCTCTCCCGCCAGCCGGACAAGGCACGGCTCCACTACAACCTGGCCCTGGTCCACAAGGCGCAGCGCAGCTGGAACGAGGCGGCGCAGGCCCTGGAGCGGGCCCGCGAGCTGGGACTCGAGGGCGAAGGGATGCTGGTGAATCTGGGAGAGGTCGAGGCGCAGCGCAAGGACTACGAGGCGGCGCTGGCGCTCTTCCGCGCGGCGGTGGCCGCCGACCAGTACTCGGTGCGGGCCTGGATCGGGTTGGGCAAAGCGCAGCGTGATCTCGGCGAGCCGGCCGAAGCGATCGAAGCTTTCGAGACCGTCACCAGGATCCAGAACTTCAACATCCGAGCCCACTACCTTCTGGGAGAGCTGCTGCTGGAAGGGGCGCAACGCGGCGCGGCGGAGCAGCATCTGCGCAAGGTGGTCGAGTTGGCCCCTTCGGAATCGAATCTGCGCAAGCGAGCGCTTGACTTGCTCGGTGAGATTGGGGTCCCCTTGGAGGGGGCATGAGCAGCAGGGCAGCCTGCGAGGAGCGGCAATGACGAGCGAGAGCACGCCGACGAGCGGCGGTCAAGAAGAGCTGGAGTCCCTGGTCGGGAAGGAGCGCAAGGGTGGAGCCGCGGGCGCGATGGGCGGCTTGAGCGAGTTCTTCGGGGAGTTCTGGTTCTTCCTCAAGACCTCGAAGAAGTGGTGGCTGCTGCCGATCGTGGTGGTCTTCCTGCTGCTGAGCGTCTTCATTCTGCTCACCGAATCGGCCGCGGTCGTGCCTTTCATCTACACGCTCTTCTAGGTCCGACCGCCCATCCCTTGACTCCGATGCGCCAAGGTATCATTTTGGAACCATATTGGAGGTTCCGATGCCTACGCTCACGATCAAGGGCATGCCCGATGATCTCTACCAGGCGTTGAAGGAAAGGGCGACGCGCAACAGGCGAAGTCTCAACAGCGAGATCCTGATGTGCATCGAGAGGTCCGTCGCGGCGCATCGGGTCGACCCCGAGAGCTTCCTCGCCCGCGCCGCCGACTTGAGGGCCGAGCTCAGCGGCCCGCCGCTCACCGACGAGCTCCTGAAGGAGGCGATCGACGAGGCTCGACCGTGATCGTCGTCGATACCAACGTTCTGGCCTACCTGCTCATCTCCGGCGACCGAACCGAGGCTTCTGAGCGGGCCTTCCGCGGAGACCCGATCTGGGTTTCCCCCTTGCAGTGGCGCAGCGAATTCCGCAGCGTGCTCGGCCTCCATCTGCGGCGTTCGCTCATGTCTCGAGGTACAGCCCTGAGCATCATGGAGAGCGCGGAGCTGCTCATGCGGGGTCGCGAGTACGCGGTTCGCTCGGAGCAGGTGCTGGATCTGTCCAATGCGAGCGGATGCTCCACCTACGACTGCGAGTTCGTGGCCCTCGCCCAGGACCTGGACCTGCCCTTGCTCACCAGCGATCGGCAGCTGTTGAAGCAGTTTCCGGAGATCGCCGTTGCGCTGGGGTCGTGAGGGCGAAAGCTAGAAATACGCCGCCATCTCGAAGTAAAAGAGCTGCCCGTAGCAGCCGTACTCGCTGCCGATCGCCGGCTCCGGATCGAGGTGCAATGCCGCTCCAAGGCCGTGGAAGGCGCCGGCGGAGAGGGTCGTGCCCTGCAGCGGCTCGGCGGCGATCGACCAGCTGAGCAGCGCGCTGGAATCGCTCAGGTTGGCCATCGAGAGGGCGCTCAGGGTCAACAGGGGATGGGGCTGCCAGGCGATCAGCGCCCCTGCGTAGTCGCGGCCCAGCAGGTAGGTCTCGCCGCGCAGCAGGGGATCACTCGCGACCATCAGCTGCGCGTAGTAGCGCGCCGCCGCCGCCCCGTCGCCGTTGTGGTGGGCCTCCAGCGCCAGCAAGAGCTCGGCGCTGGGGTACCAGTCGAGCCCCGCGGTGGCGCGCAGCGCGGAGCCCGAGGCGCCGCCCCACCAGGCCGATTCGGCACGCAGGTTGACTTGCTCCCAGGTCTCGGTCGCCCCGGCCAGGAGCTGTGGCCGGTCCCAGAAGCGGCCGCCGGCCAGGTAGAGATCGCCCCGCTCCAGGAACCAGGAGAGCCGGCAGCCGGCGCTCAAGTCGTGCCACGAGCCGCGATCGGCGACCACCAGATCGAGCTCCGAGCGCGCGCTCGGCGAGGCGATCAGGCGCAGGGCGTCGAGCCCGCGTTTCTGCGAGGTGTCGAGATCGTAGGGGCTGAAGCCGGCCCAAAGGTCGCTGACGTCGAAGAGCCGGCTGGTTCCCCACTTGATACCCTGGCGCCCGCAGGCCAGGTCGCCCCAGGCGGTGAAGAGACGCAGCACGGCGCGATCGATGTCGTGCTCGAGCGCGAAGCCGGGCCTCTCGATCAGCTCGCTGCGCAGGTCGATGGTGCGGCGCGGCGCCGGAGTCACACCGGTCCCCACCGCCGCCGCCGCCGACTCCGGCGTGGTGGCGCGCCAGGCCAGGCGCTGGTGCAGGTCGAGGCGCCACGATCCGCGGCGCCCCAGCCCCCACTCGGCGCGCGCCACCCAGGCGCTGAAGGCGGCGAGCTCCGGCCGGTCGAGTGCCTCGAGCGCCTCGTCCGAGCCCTCGATCCGCTCGCGATGCACTGCACTGAAGGCGCGAGTGTAGCCCCCCAGCTCGAGCCAGTCGCCGAAGCGCAAGGTCTCGGCCGCGGCGCCGCCGCCCAACGCGAGACTCAGCGCGAGGGCCACGCCCGGGTCAGGACGCACGGTCACCGCCGGCGGCGTCGCCCACGATACGCCCGTCGTGGAGGCGGACCAGGCGTCGCGCCCGGGCCATCACCCCCTGGTCGTGGCTGGCGCATACGAAGGTGGTGCCCTGCTCCTGGTTGAGCTGGGCCATCAGGTCGAGCAGGGAGTCGGACGCTTCGCTGTCGAGGTTGGCGGTCGGCTCGTCGGCCAGCACGATCTTCGGCTCCGGGGCGATGGCGCGCACCACCGCGACCCGCTGCTGCTGGCCGCCCGAGAGCTCGTGGGGCCGCCGGTCGGCCATGTCGCTCAGCCCGACCCGCTCCAGCAGCGCCAGCGCCCGCTCGCGGCGCCGGGCCCGCGGCACCCCCTGGAGCATCAGGGTGTACTCGGCGTTCTCGAGCGCGCTCAGCACCGGCAGCAGGTTGTAGGCCTGGAAGATGAAGCCGATGTGGCGCAGCCGGAAGAGCGCCGCCCGGGAGCGGCTCAAGGTGTCGGTGCGCACCCCCTCCAGCTCCACGGTGCCGGCGCTGGGGCGGTCGAGCGAGCCGATCAGGTTGAGCAAGGTCGACTTGCCGGAGCCCGAGGGCCCCGACAGCACCAGGTAGTCGCCCGCGTCGATGTCGAGATCGACGCCGCGCAAGGCGTGGATGTCGACCGCGCCCTGGCGGTAGGTGCGTCTCAGGCCGCGCGCGCGAATGATCGGCGCACCGCCCTTGGTGGAATCACTCATAGGTTCTCATCGCCTCCACCGGATCGACGCGGGTGGCGCGCCAGGCGGGGTAGATCGACGCCAGGACGACCACCGCGAACACCGCCCCCAGCGCCGCGATCCAGCGCTGGGCGACGATGTGGCTGCGCAGCACCGCGCTCTCCAGCATCACGCCCGACACCTCCAGCTCGGCCCCCGAGAGGGCCGCCAGGTCGATGCCGTGGGTCGCTAGCCAGCGGTGGCCGGCGTAGCCGATGGCCAGGCCGATCGCCGAGGCGATCGTTCCCAACATCAGCGTCTCGCTGAAGATCAACCGGGCGATGCGACCCGGCGTGAGACCCAAGGCCGCCAGCAGCCCGAGCTCGCGGATCCGCTCCAGCACCATCATCAGAAAGGTGTTGGCGATGCCGAAGCCGACCACCACGAAGAGCACGGCGCTGAACAGGTAGTTGAAGCGCGCGTCCATCTCGATGAAGCCGACCAGCTCCGGCATCGCCTCGCGCCAGCTCAACAGCTCGAGCGGCGCGCCGGCCAGGCCGAGGGCCGCCCGCAGCCCGGCGCGCGCCGCCTCCGGCTCCCGGTCCGACTCCAGCACGATGCCGATCTGGTGCAGCTCCTCTCCCAGGCCGAGAGCCCGCCGCGCGGCGTCGATCGTGGTGTAGGCCGCGACGTCGTCGACCAGGTCGGAGCCGGTCTCGATCACTCCCCGCAGGCGGAAGAGCGCGCGGGTGAGCTCGCCCTGAGGATCGGAGGCGGTCACCACCACCCGATCGCCCAGCTCCAGCCCCAGGTCGTCGACGACGCCGCGCCCGAGGACGATCGGGCTGCGCGGCCCCGGCTCCAGGAAGGCGCCCTCGACCACGAAGCGCTCCAGGTCCTGCAGCGCCTGCTCGCGGCGCGGATCGGTGCCCACCAGCCGCACCCCGGCGTTGCCGCGCGGCGACGACACCAGGCCGGTCAGATGTACGCGCCCAATCGCCTCGGCCACGCCCGGCACCGCGCGCAACGACTCCAGCAGCTCCGCGGGCCGGCGCAGCAGCAGCGCCGAATCCTGGCTCCCCCAGTAGCCATCGGCGTGCAGCAGCAGGTCGCCGCCGGCGGTCCGGGCCGCGCTCCGCATCATCTCGCGATACATCGCATCGCCCATCCCCAGCGACACGCACATCAGGGCCAACGAGCAGGCGATCGCCGACGCGGTGATCAGAGTGCGGGTTCGGTTGCGACGCAGATTGCGCCAACCCAACCACCACACCGCTCAGCTCCTCCCCGCGATCGCGCGCACCGCGTCGAGCCGCGCCGACTGCCGCGCCGGCCAGAGGGCGCAGAGCAGCGCCACCGCGAAGAGCAGTACCATCGGCGCCACCATCATGCCGGCGTCGAGATGGAAGTAGAGGCGCGGCGCGAACTCCACTCCCAGATAGCTGAAGCTGCCGTCACCGGTGCTGGCGAAGGCCCCCATGTCGAGCCCGTAACGGGCGTGGTACCAGGTGACCGCCGTGCCCAGGGCGAGCCCGGCCGCGGTGCCGATCGCCGCCAGGCAGAGCGTCTCCAGCACGATCAGGCCGGCCATCCGCCCCGGCGTGACGCCGATCGCCAACAGCACCCCGAGCTCGCGGCGGCGCTCGAAAGCGCTCATGCGCTGGGTGTTGAAGATCCCCAGCCCGGCCAGGAAGTAGAGCACGCCGTAGAGCACCCACATGGAGCGCCGCGAAAGCTCGATCATGTCGGCCAGGACGGGCACGATCTCGCTCCAGTGGCGCAGCACCAGCTGCTTCGATCCGCGCTCGGAGAGCACACGCCCGATCGCCGCCAGGGCGGGGCCGCCGCCACCCTCGTCGTCGAGGGCACAGGCGATCTCGTGGCAGCGGCCCTCGAGCGCCCCCAGCAGGCGCGCGTCGTCGATGTGCAGGTAGATCGCCGCCCGGTCGAGCATCGAGCTGCCGGTGCGAACGATCCCCACCACCTCGAGCAGGTCGTTGCCGAGCGAGCCGTCGGCGGCCTGCAGGAAGACCACCAGCTCGGCCCCGATCTCGGCCTCCAGCTCGTCGGCCAGGATGCACCCCAGCACCACCTCGCGCGGCTCGCCCGGCGCCGCGGGCCGTTGCGCCAGCCAGCGCCCCTCGCCGGGCCGAAGCGCGCGCGCCACCCGAGTCACCCGCGCCTCGTGCTCCGGCTCCACCCCGGTCAAGCGCCCCACCCGCGAGCGGCGCTCGTTCCCCACCAGTCCGAAGAGCAGCACCCGCGGCGCGCAACCCTCCACGCCCGGCAGCTCACGCAGCTCGTCGAGCCCCGCGGCCCCCTCGTCGAAGGCGTGGAAGATGCTGCGCTCCTCGGTGTAGGCCCGGGCGTGGATCTGGGCGTCTCCCAGCTCGGCCGCGGTCACGCTGCCGGCCATCTCCGACAGATAGGCCGCGATCATCCCCTCCGACCAGATCAGCATGGCGCATGCCACCGCGATCCCACCCAAGGTCAGGGCGCTGCGCCAGCGGTTGCGCGCCAGGTTGCGCAGCGCCAGCGTGAGCACTAGCGCCGCCGCGCGGCGCGCTTGAGACCGCGCGGCGTGAACAGGCCCGGCTCGAGCGCCAGATCGAACTCCATCTTCTCGTAGATCACCCGCGTGATCTCTTCCGGCCGGTCGCTCGGCACCAGCTCGAGCAGCGCGGGAAGGCGCCGCCCGCCGAGCAGCCTGGGCTCACGGAAGTGCATCCGGCGCACCACCTCGTCGCCGTCGTAGTAGTCGACCCGGCGCGGCAGCCAGCTCTCGGCCTCGAGGAGCTGCACCACGCGGGTGTAGACCACCGGCGCGTCGGGGCGGGGGGTCATGGTGGCGCGCAGAAAACGTGTCTCACCCTCGCTGTGCCAGTCGAGCTCGGTGTGGTAGTCGTCGTCGTAGCTCGACTCGCGCATCAAATCGTCGTTGGTGAAATGGCTGCCCATCCAGTTGTCGGAGAGCAGCGCCGGGGGGATACGCATCAGCCGGTCGGCGCGCGGAGCGTAGTTCCACAGGCCCTCTTCGGTGCGCAGGGTGGCGGTGCCGGCCTCGCGCGCCGGGGAGCGGATCACCATCAGCGCCAGGTCTTCGCCGGAGCTCCACGACTCGATCTCCAGGGTGCGCGAGAAGTGCCGGGTCTGGACCTGCATGCGCAGGGTGCCGTGGCTGGAGCGCGAGCGGTAGAGGGTGTCGAGCTTGCGGGTGACCTCCCGGACCGAGGGCAGGGACGAGTCGGGAAGTTGGGACCGCGCGGGGGGAGCGTGGCCGTGAAGCAAGAGCGCGAGAAAGGCTCCCCCCCACAACCCCATTCCAATCTTGTTCTTCGAATTGTGGGCGGGGGAATCAGTAGGTGACGATGCGAACCTTGAGCTCATGACAGAAGGTGTCGTCGGTGGCGCGCCGCAGGGTGACGGTGCTGGTGTCGAGCTGGTAGTAGTAGCAGCCGGTGTAGCCGCTGCTGAAGCCGTCGACGGCCCGTCCACCGTAGCCGATATGGTGCTGGCCGTGGGTGTCGGAACGGCTGTCGAAGAGCACGATGTAGCGCTCCAAGTCGCCGCCGACGGCGTGGGTGACGATCATCTCCTCGCCCTTTTCGAGGGCGATCCAACCGCTGTCGAAGGCGAGCGCGGGGCCGGCGGTGACGAGCGGACGGGATTCGAGAGCGGCGACGCGGGCTTCGAGGGCGGCGATCCGCTCGGCGGCGGGGCAGGCGTCGTGGTGGGCTGCGGGGGCGCAGGCGAGGGCGGCGCCGAGGGCGATGGCTGGAAACATGGGGCTCCTGGGTTCTCTCGGGGGGGATGGGGAACGTCCACTTTAGCCTACCGGGAGCGCTCCAGCGTCAACCAACGGCACCACCGCCTGTGTCGCCGCGTCCACGCTGCTGGACGGAGGGACCCGGCGGCGGGGCGGCTGCTGATTCGCTGATCAGCCTGTTCGGATTCTGCAATCGCGTGCGGCGCAGTTGGTTATGGAGGGGGTCGGGGGACCGCTGTGCGCTTGGCGGACAGGGCGCGGCGACGGCACCGCCCTTGCGCTTGGCAGGTCGGCGAGCGATCGGATGCGGACCCCACCTCCAGGAGCCGGACGATGAACTTCACGCACCTGCACTTCGGGCGATTGATCGGCACGCTGCCGGCGAGCGTGACCTCGTGATGCGCTGCCGCTGCTACTGGAACATCTGCGCCAGCCGCCGCTCCAGCTCCGCGCCGTCGGCGATCGCGGGCGGCTCCTGGATCAGCGCACCCTGCACGCGGCGCGAGCGCGGCAGCAGCACGCCCTCGTCGACCAGCTCGGCGGCGAGCTGCAGCAGCGCGGGTGGCGGATGCTGGCGGGTCGAGGCGGAGACGGCGGAGGCGGCGCCGGCGGGACTGGGGGGACGCGGGCGGGCGCCCGACTTGTACTCCCAGAGCTCCTGGATCCTGAGCGCGGAGAGCTCGGCGTCGTTGCGCACGCCGCCGTCCCACCACTCGAGGTAGTGGGCGTTGGACCAGGGGAGGCGCAGGGAGAGCGGCAGGTAGAGGGTCCAACCGACGGTGTCTTCGAGGAAGATCGCGGTGTGCAGGAGCGCCACGCCCCGCTCGATCTGCTCGGCCCTGACCTCGCTCATGCCGAGGTCGGCGTAGATCTGCACCAGGTCGTCGAGGGGCACCCACCAAGAGGGGTGCTCGAGGTACCACCAGCGCTTCTCGACCTGGACGAAGATGTCGCAGGCGAGCTCGATGTCGGTGCGCCAGGCGCCCTCGATCGGCTGGTCCTCGGCGGTCGCGACGTTCAGGAAGGCGGTGTCGCCGAAGTGCCAGGCGTCGTCGGCTTCGCCGTGGCAGGTGAGGCCGGCGATGAAGGTGAAGAGCTTCTCGGCGTGCTCCGACCAGGGCTCGGGATAGTGGGCGATCAGGTGGTCCATGGCGGCGTACTGGAAGGGAGGCCAGTGGGCCTCTTCGCCATAGTCACCGGCGCCCGGCACGGCGTAGCCCCAGTCGGGGAAGTAGGAGGCGTGGCGGTAGATCTCGGGGTAGGCGCGGCGGATCAGGCGGTGCAGCTCGGGGTAGGCTTCGCGATCGACCTGAGCGCGCGAGAGGTCGGCGATGTGGAAGTGGGTGCTGCCGCCGGCGGCGCGGGCCGGCGGGGGAGCGAGGAGCAGGGGGAGGAGCAGGGCGGCGAGGTGGGTGGGTCGAAGCATGGGCGAATCCTAACGCCGACTTGGGGGGCGGGACGGGCGGCTGCGCGGGACGCGACCACGGCAAACGATTACGGAACCGGCGAGGATTGCCTCGCGCCGATCTCTGGTCCATGTTAGAAGAGGAGTGGATGGGACCTTTTGCGGCCGGTCCTGGTGCCGGTCGAGGGGTCGGCGAGCGCTGCCCGCAGGGGGCGGTGTGCTCCCGCGCCCCGGAAAAACAAGGCACGGCCGGCTGATCAGCCCGGCCGATCCCGCACTCCCCCAGAGCTTCCCAACTCAACCGATCAAGGACCGCGTTCGCGGCCACCCAACCTAAGGAGAACTGCATGCTCCGTTGCATCCCCCGGCGGATTCTCGCCCTGGGGCTGACCGCTCCCATTCTAGCGTGGGCGAGCACCGCAAGCGCCACCACCATCGTCCACCGGACCCTCGACGAATTGGTCCGCGAAGTCGACCGAATCGTGGTAGGCGAGATCGTCTCGGTCGAGCAGGACTGGGACGACGAGAACCTGATTGCCACCACCGCTACGCTGCGCGTCGAACGCCAGATCGCCGGGGACACCGAGGTCGACACCGTCGAGCTCCGGTCGCCGGGAGGCTCGATCGGCGATCACACCACGCAGGTTCCCGGTGCACCCGAGGTCGACCAGCTCGGGCGCCGCATGATCGTCTTCCTCTGGGACGACCGTCCCGACCACATGAGCAACGTCGCCTACTGGGGACTGGGACAGTACCTGGTGAGCGATGCCGACGTCGTGGAGCGGACCGGGCAGAGCACGGCCGAGTTCGTGCGCCACCTCGAGAACCGCGTCGCGCGAGCGGGCCGCTAGGCAAGGAGGACGATCCGATGAAGAAGCTTGCAATCACCGCCGCCTGCCTGGCCTTCGCGATCGCCGGCTCGGCCCATTCCTGGGTCGCCTGGGGTCCGGTCTACGAGGACTACCAGCTCCCGGTCCCGATCTGGGGCGACGAGACCACCGATCTCGACGACTGCTCCGGCAACACGGAGTATCTCGGCACGGCGAAACGCGCCTATATCACCTGGAACCAGGTCACCGACACCAAGTTCTCCTGGACGATCGGCGGCTGGGGCGGCCCCTACGGCGGCTTCGGCGACGGCTTCAACAACATCCGTTTCAAGGAGATCAACGACGCCGGCGTGCTCGGGCTGACGGTCTACAACCTGTACAACGGCGACCGCGACGCGGACGTCAAGATCGACCTCTCGCAGAACTGGGAGTGTGGTCCCGGTTCGCCGTGGTGGAACGAGATGGACCTGGAGAGCGTAATCCTGCACGAGGCGGGTCACCAGCTCGGCCTCGGTCACTCCTCCAACAACCAGGCCGTGATGTGGTGGGCGATCAGCATGGGAGCGAACAAGCGCGACTTGCATTCAGACGACATCAACGGCATCCGGGGCCTCTATCCGAACTAGATAGCTCTCCGAGCACCCCACGACCGGCAGCACGCGACGCGAAAGCGCGCGGCTGCCGGTCTTCTTTTTTCGTCGATCTCGTCGCGGCTCGGCCTCCCCGCCTGTGCTAGTATGCGGCCGGGCAAAAATAGCGGCCCATTCGTGACGACCCCCTGGCTCCCCGCGAGCGAGGAGAATGCGTGAATCTGTCTGGAATCCTGGTCGTAGTAGCGCCTTCGAAAACGCGTGAGACCATCCAGCAGCTCGAGGCCCTGCCAGGCGTGGAGGTCCATCACAGCGACCCTCCCACCGGCCGCATCATCGTGGTCCAGGAAGCGCCGTCGATTCGAGACGAAGTCGCCGGCCTCGAGCGCATCAAGTCGCTTCCCAATATCGTGCTCGCCGAGATGGTCGAGCACCGCTTCGACGAAGACCGAGAGATCATCGAGTCGCTTCCTCCCTCTCTCGACGAAGGTCTTCCCGACATCCCTTCGTTCCTGAAGGACTGAGCCGCCGGCCGCCCTCCGCCGTGGCACCGGCCCGGAGTATGAGATGGATCAAACACGCCGCGATTTCTTGAAGACCAGCCTGGCCGCCAGCTCGGCGATGGCGGTGGGCATGCCGATCAGCAGCGAGGCCCAGGCGCGCGCGGGCGCGGGCGAGCAGGGCTGGCAGTGGGACAAGAGTGTCTGCCGTTTCTGCGGAACGGGGTGCGGGATCCTGGTGGGGACCAAGGACGGTCGCGTGGTCGCCACCAAGGGCGATCCGGACGCGCCGGTCAACCGCGGGCTGAACTGCATCAAGGGCTACTTCAACGGCAAGATCCAGTACGGCAAGGACCGCATCACGCAGCCCCTGCTGCGGATGACGAAGGGCGAATTCGACAAGAAGGGGAAGTTCGAGCCGGTGAGCTGGGAGCGGGCCTACGACGAGATGGAGAAGCAGTTCCGCGGCGCCTACGGAGAGCTGGGTCCCACCGGCGTGGCGATCTTCGGCTCCGGGCAGTACACCATTCAGGAAGGCTACGTGTCCGCCAAGCTGATGAAGGCGGGCTTCCGCAGCAACAACATCGACCCCAACGCGCGCCACTGCATGGCGTCGGCGGTGGTGGCCTTCATCCAGACCTTCGGCATCGACGAGCCGGCCGGCAACTACGACGACATCGAGCTCACCGACACGATCATCACCTGGGGTGCGAACATGGCCGAGATGCACCCGATCCTGTGGTCGCGGGCGACCGACAACCGGCTGTCGAACCCCGACCGGGTGAAGGTCGTCAACCTGTCGACGCAGCGCAATCAGTGTTCCAACCTCGCCGACCTGGAGATCATCTTCAAGCCCGGCACCGATCTGGCGCTCTGGAACTACATCGCGCGCGAGATCGTCGAGCGCGACGCCGTCGACCACGATTTCGTCGCCAAGCACTGCGTGTTCGCCACCGGGCCCTACGACATCGGCTACGGCATGCGCGCCACCGACAAGTTCGCCTTCCCGGCCGAGAAGGACGTGATGGCCAAGGAGCTGGAGATCACTCTCGACGAGCACGAGGCGATCGCCCAGCGCAAAGCGCCCGGCACCAAAGTGAAGCAGTCCAACACCGCCAAGCCGGTCGCGCACTGGATGATCAGCTTCGAGGAGTTCAAGCGCGGCGTGGCGCCTTACACCCTGGACTTCGTCGCCGAGCTATCCAAAGGCGATCCCGATGAATCGCTGACCGCCTACAAGAAGAAGCTGCGCCAGCTCGCCGACCTGTACATCGAGAAGGGTCGCAAGGTGGCGAGCTTCTGGACCATGGGCTTCAACCAGCACCACCGGGGCAGCTGGGTCAACGAGCAGGCCTACGCGATACACCTGCTGCTGGGCAAGCAGGCCAAGCCCGGCGACGGGGCCTTTTCGCTCACCGGTCAGCCCTCCGCTTGCGGGACCGCGCGCGAGGTCGGCACCTTCGCCCACCGGCTTCCGGCCGACATGGTGGTCGCCAATCCGAAGCACCGCGCCCGCTCCGAAGAGCTCTGGAAGCTGCCCGCCCAGACCCTCAACCCGAAAACCGGCAGCCACATCGTCAAGATCATGCGCGATCTCGAAGAGGGAAAGATCAAGTTCGCCTGGGTGCAGGTGAACAACCCCTTCCAGGCCACGGCCAACGCCAACCATTGGATCAAGGCCGCGCGCGAGATGGACAACTTCATCGTCTGCTCCGATCCCTACCCGACGATCTCGGGCAAGGTGGCCGACCTGATTCTGCCCTCGGCGATGATCTTCGAGAAATGGGGCGCCTACGGCAACGCCGAGCGCCGCACCCAAATGTGGCGCCAACAGGTGCCGCCTCCCGGCAAGGCGCGCAGCGACGTCTGGCAGGTGCTGGAGTTCGCCAAGCGTTTCACGTTGAAAGACGTCTGGGGCGAGCAGCCGATCCCGGGCCTGAAGGCCGATGGCTTCGCCGAGGGCGCACTGCCCGACGTGCTGGCCGCCGCCGAGGCGATGGGCTACTCCGCCGACGACACACTATACGACGTGCTCTTCGCCACCGCGGCCAACAAGAAGGTCGCCTGGCCCGATCCGGTCGCCCGCGGTCACGACAACTGCACGGTCCGAGATCTGGGCGAGAGCTGGTTCCCGGAAAAAGCGCTCTTCGAGGAGTACGCCGAGTTCGGGCGCGGCCACCAGCACGATCTGGCCGCCTTCGATGTCTACTACCGCGACGATGTGCGGGGACTGAAATGGCCGGTGGTCGACGGCAAGGAGACGGAGTGGCGCTTCAACGAGGAGTACGATCCCTACGTGACGGCGGGGCAGGGCTTCGAGTTCTACGGCCCGGCGCTCAAGGCGCTCGCCAGCGGTGACCTGGACGGGGTCACCGAGACCGAGACGCAGAGCCTGGCCGGCAAGGCGAAGATCTTCTTCCGCCCCTACTCCGCGCCGCCGGAGCAGCCCGACCAGACTTACGATCTGTGGCTGTCGACCGGGCGGGTGCTGGAACACTGGCACACCGGCACCATGACGCGTCGGGTGCCCGAGCTGCACCGTGCGGTGCCCTCGGCGCAGATTTTCATGCACCCCGCGGACGCCAAGCGGCGCGGTCTGAAACGCAACGACATCGCGGTCGTGGAGTCGCGCCGCGGCAAGGTGAAGGTGGTGGTGGAGACCCAGGGACGCAACCGCCCGCCCCGGGGCTACACCTTCGTGCCCTTCTTCGACGAGTCGATCCTGATCAACAAAGTCACGGCCGACATCACCTGTCCGATGTCGAAGGAGACCGACTTCAAGAAGGCCGCGGTGAAAGTCTACAAGGCGTGAGGCAATGGACGCTTCCAGCCAGTCGCGGCGGGAGTTCTTCGCCCATTCGACGCGCGGTCTGGGAGGCGCGGCGCTAGGTGGTTCGCTGTGGGCCTATCTCGTTCGCGAGCAGGCCCAGGCAACACCTTTCGCGTTGCGCCCCCCGGGTGCTCTGCCGGAGGACGATTTCCTCGCCAAGTGCATCAAGTGCGGGCAATGTGTCGTTGATTGCCCGTACCACACTCTGCGGCTCGCCGAGCTGGGGGCGCCGGTGCCGATCGGCACGCCCCATTTCGAACCCCGTCAGACTCCTTGCTTCATGTGTCCCGATCTGCCCTGCGTCCGCGCCTGCCCGACCGGGGCTCTGGATCCCGGGCTCGAAGATGTGGACCAGTCGCGGATGGGGATCGCGGTGATCGTCGACCGCGAAAACTGTCTCTCGTATCGAGGACTGCGCTGCGAGATCTGCCACCGGGACTGTCCTTTGACGGGAACCGCGATCACGGTCGAGCCTCATCCGCGCATGTTGAGCAAGCACGCGGTGTTCGTGCCGGTGGTGCTGAGCGATGGCTGCACCGGCTGCGGCATCTGCGAGCAGTCGTGTCCCTTGCCCGAAGCCACGATCAAGGTGCTGCCGCCGGAGCTGGCCCGGGGAGCGCTCGGGGAGCACTACGAGTTCGGCTGGACCAGCGAAACCGAGATCACGCAGCAGTTTCGGGCGGCGGCGCGGGCCCCCGGCGATCTGAGCGGCGACCTGGAATCGAGCCTCGACTACCTGAATGAGGCCGCACCATGATTGGGCGCTACCTGATTTCGAGGCGTGCGATCCAGGCGGCGGTGATACTGCTCTTCTTCGGCAGCGCCCACTGGGGTTGGAATCTTGCCGGGGCGCCGCTGCTGCGCGGCAATCTGAGCGCGTCGCAGGTGGCGGGCGTGGTTCCGCTCGCCGATCCCTTCGCGGTGCTGCAGATCCTGGCGACCGGGCACGCCCTGGAGAGCCGGGCGTTGCTGGGAGCGGCGTGCGTGCTGCTCTTCTGGGGGATCGTGGGTGGGCGATCGTTCTGCGCCTGGGTGTGCCCGATGAACCCGGTCAGCGACCTGGCCGGCTGGCTGCGGCGACGGCTCGCGCTCGATCGCGGGGCGAGCCTCGATCGGCGCCTCAGGCTGTGGATGCTGGCGCTTTCGCTGGCGCTCAGCGCAATGACGGGAGTGGCGGCATTCGAGTGGATCAGCCCGATCGGAATGCTGCAGCGAGCGCTGATCTTCGGCCTGGGAGCGGCCTGGGTGGCGGTAGGGGCGCTATTTCTTTTCGATCTGCTCTTGGCGCGGCAGGGCTGGTGCGGTCACCTCTGCCCGCTCGGCGCCTGCTACGGTCTGGTGGGGCGTGTTGCCCAGGTGCGGGTGGCGTTCGACGCCGCCAGCTGCACCCACTGCGGCCAATGCCACGAGGTCTGCGCGGAGCCGCATGTTCTGAATCTCAAGGAAGCCGCGAACGCGGGCATGGTCGCCTCTGGGGACTGTACCAACTGTGGGCGCTGCATCACTGTTTGTCCCGAAACCAGCCTCGCTTTTGCGTGGCGTCATCGATGCGTGCCAGCGCTCGCGGGCGCATCCAACCCTCATCCGAGGAGATGAAGACGATGAAACGAAACGCTCTGGGCGCGGCTCTGATGGCCGTCCTGCTGCCCTGCGCGGGTGCGTTCGCCTGCGAGGACTTCGGTTTGTCGAAGGTCAGCGTATTCGACAACCCCGATCCCCTGGTCACCACCCAGGCGGGGCGGGAGCCCGGCGAAAACGAGGCATTGGGTGCCTACTTCGACGAGTCGCCGCCGCTGATTCCGCACCTGGTGGCCGACTATCTGCCGATCACCATCAAAGACAATCAGTGTCTCGACTGCCACGACGCGCCCGATCGAATCGGCAAGAAGCTGGGCCGCGACGAGGAGCCGCCGATGCCGGCCAGCCACTACACCGATCTGCGCAACGCGCCGCATAAGGTGACCGGCAAGCCGATCGGCGCCCGCTTCGTGTGTACTCAGTGCCACGCTGGCCAGCAAGAGACCGAGGTGCTGGTGGAGAGCACCTATCGGCAGTAGCCCCCGCGAGGCCCGCGCCCTGGATCGCCGCGGCTTCTTGAGCGGAGCCTGGCTGCGGCGGCCGGGAGCGGACGCGCCTTCGCCCGCCCTGTCACCCGCGACTCCGCCCGCGCCACCTTGCCTGCCAACGGCGGCGCTGGCGGGCAGTCCCTGTGCTGGCTGCGCGGCGCCCTGTGTGGCGGCGTGCGGCGAGGGGATCATCAAAGCACCGGCCGGCGGACGGGCGCTGCTGCGCTTCGACGCGACCGGCTGCACCTTCTGCGGCGACTGCCTGGAGGTCTGTCCGCTGCCGGGCGACGATGCGCCGAGCCGCATCGGATCGGCCTTGCTCGCGCGCGCAAAATGCGTCGCCTGGGAGGGAGTGGTTTGCATGAGCTGTCGCCTCGCCTGCGGCGCCGGGGCGATTCGGATGGATGCGCGCAGCAGACCACGGGTGGATGCGGCGGCCTGCACGGGCTGCGGAATCTGTGTTGCTCCCTGTCCGACCAGCGCGATCGAGGTGCGCGGCCTGGTGGGCGGGGTGGCGGCTAGGAGGCGCGCATAGATGGAAGACCCGATCGAGAGCAAGGACCCCGAGGGCGCGGCGGCCGGGGGTGGAATCCGGTTGGAGCTCGGCCGGGAGCGGGTCGTGAAGATCGCGCCGTGGCCGGTGGCGAGCTCGCAGCGCCGCCAGCTCCGTCGCGAGTTCGCCCTGCTCTCGATGCTGCGCCTGGAGGGGCTGCCGGCGCCTGTGACGCTGGAGATGCGCCCCGGAAGGGGCCTGTGCCTGGAGCTGGAACGTCTGCCCGGCAAGGCACTGGATCGAGCGGTGGCGGAGCGGGCCGACCGGGCGCCCTTGCGGGCGCTGCTGGGCGTGGCCCGCACGCTGGAGGGTCTGCACGGCGCCGGGCTGGTGCACGGCGACGTGTCGCCGAGAAACGTGCTGGTGGAGCGCCAGACCGAGGGTGGGCAGGGATGGCTGCTCGACCTGGGGTTCAGCGACCGGGTCGGCCGGAGGGCGCTCGGGGGCGGGATTCGGGGAACGCCGGCGACACTGGCGCCGGAGCTGCGAGACGGTGAGGCGCCGACCCAGCTCTCCGATCTCTACGCCTTCGGGCGGTTGCTGCTGCTGGCCGCCACCGGCCGCCCGCTGGCGGCGTCGTGGACCGATCGACCCGGTTCCGCTCCGCTGCAAGGCGACCTGGCCCCCGAGGTGCGGAGTCAGATCCGAGACGGAGCGGCGCTCGCGGAGTTGATCGCGCGGGCCTGCGCAGCACAGCGGACGCGCAGGCCGGCCACCATGAGGACGTTGCGCCTGGAGCTGGCGGCGGCGCTGGGCGAGCCGGAGGACCCGGGCGGCGAGCGACTCTGGAATCCCTTGGTCGCCGGACTGCGACCGGCGGCGGAAGCGAGGCTGCTGGGGGCGCTGCGCGCCGTGGCGCGGGGCAGAGGCGGCGCGATCGCCCTGGTGGGACCCGGGGGCTCGGGCAAGCGCACGCTGCAGAGCCTCGCGGGCATCGTGGCGACCGCTCTCGGCCTGGCGCTGCGACGGGTGTCCGGTGCGCGGAGCGCGGCGGGCGGACCCCCGCGCCGCAGCGGCGCACCGGCGGTGGTGTTGCTCGACACCGGCGATCGAGCGCGCGACGAAGCGCTGCTCGGCGCCCTCGCGCGACGCCGTGGGGCGGCACAGCTGGCGATCGGCATCGCCCGCCGTCCTTCGCCCGATCCCAGAGTGACGAGCGTGGAGCTGGGCCCTCTCGATCGAGCGGGGATCGGCCGTCTGGTCGCGGCGACGCTGGGCACCGAGCGGCCGCCCGCGGAGCTGATCGGACAGCTCGGTGCCGGCACCACGCGGCAGCCGGCCGCGTTGCGGGCCGCGCTGCAAGAGGCATTGCGCGCAGGCGTGCTGCGGCGCGACGCACGCGGCGGAGTGCAGGTGATCCGCGCGGCGGGGCCACTGGGCGAGCAGCTCTCCGAGACCGGCGCCGAGGCGCGCCACGAGAGCGATCCGGGGGACGCCGGGGCGGCCCTGGTGCTGGCCGGAGCGGGCGCCCCGGTGCACAGACTCGCCGCCGGCCTGGAATGGTCCGAGCTGGCGCGGCTCGGCCGATCGTCGAGCGTCCGGACTCTGGTGGCACACCTCGGGGGACTCGCACCCGGGCAGGCGTTGCGCTGGGCGCGCGAGCAGCTGGGCGCCGATCGGGCCGACGAGCTGGCGCGGGCGGTGGGATCCGCGATGGTCGATCTGGACGCCGGCGGCCCGGGGGCGCGGAATCGCTGGGCCGAACGCGGCGCCTGGCTCTTGGCGGCTCTGCGCCGGCCGGAGCTGCGCGCCGAGACCTTGCTCGCGGTGGCGGAGAGCGAGCTCGAGCGAGGCTCGCCGCGTGCCTGCCTGCTGCTCTGCCGCCGCCTGCTGGCGGGCCTCGAGCGCGAGAGCCAATCGGCGGCGCGGGCCTGCCTGCTCGCCGCCGCCGCGGCGCGGCGCCTCGGCCGCCCGGGAATCGCGCTGCGCCTGGCGAGCGCGCGCGCCGCCACGGCGCGACCGGCCGAGCGCCGGGCGCTGCTGCGCGAGGTTCTCGAGGCGCGGATCGAATCCCATGCCCTGGATGCCGCCGAGCAGGTGGCGGCGGAGCTCGTCACGGACGTGCCGGCGGGCCAGAGATCGGGGGCCGAGGACGAGCTGCTGGTGGCGCGATTGCGCCAGCTCCAGGGCCGCCACGGCGAGGCGCGTGCCCTGGCGGCGTCGGCCCTGGCCCGGGCTCGCCGCGGCGCACCACGGATCGCCGCGCGAGCGCTGAACGTGCTCGCCCTGGTCGACATCGCCACGGGAGAGGGGCGGCGGGCAAGGCGCCGCCTGGAGCGGGCGTTGCGCATCCGCGCGGCGCTGGGGGATCCCGGCGGGCGAGCCGCCTGCCTCACCCACCTGGCGGAGCTGGACGAGACCCAGGGCGACCGAGACGCCGCCCGCGTGCGCCTGCTCGACGCATTGGAGCTGCGCCTGGAGGCCTCGGATCTCGCCGCTGCCGCGGTAGTTCTGGAGCGCCTGGGCCGCCTGGCGGCGGCGGGGCGAAACCTGGCGGAGGCGCTCGATCACTTCCGCGAGGCGCTCGGACTGCGCGAGGCGGCGCGCGACCGGGCGGGCGCGGCCGCGGCCCGCCACAACCTGGGCATCCTGGCGGCCAAGGCGGGCGACCCGGCCGGAGCGCGACGCGGCTCGCGGGTCGCGGCCGAGCATTTCCAGGCGCTGGGGATGGTGAGCTCCGCGCTGGCGGCGCGCGCCCACGCCGCCGCCTGTCTGGCCGCGTTGGGGCGGCGCGAGGAGGCGCTTCGGGAGCATCGGCGGGTGCTCGCCGACCGCCGCGGAATCGCCGACTCCCGAGGGATCGTGACCTCGCTCAAGCACCTGGCCGACCTCTACGCCAGCGCCGGGCGACCGCGGCGCAGCGCGAGCCTGTTGTGGCTGGCGAGCGAATCGGTGGGAGAGCATCGGATCCGCGGCGCCGACCTGCTCCTCGACGCCTGCGAACGTGAGCTCGACGCGGGCCGCGACGAGCGCGCGCTGCTGGCGCTGCACCGGCTGCAAGAGCTCAATCCGGATCACCACCAGCGCCTGCGAGCGGAGATCCTGCGTGCGCGGCGGGCGCGAGAGTCGGGCTCGCCCACCGCGATTCGGGACGCCGATGCCTTCGCGACCCGCCTGCGCCGCCACGGCGCCCGGCTGAGCGAGCGCGACCTGCAAGAGGCGGTTCGCTTGCTGGCGGACCACGCGCGACCAGAGCTGGCCCGCTCTCTGCTCGCAGAGCACGGCGCCAGCGGCAGCGAGGCGGCACGGGAGCCGGCCCTTCTCGGGCTGGCGCGGGTCGAGCTGGAGCTGGCGATGGGCAACCGCGAGGCGGCCGCGGAGCACCTGGGAAGCGCCAAGGCGGCTGCGGACCGCCTGGATCTACGCCGGGAGCGGGCGCTGGCGCGCATCCTCGAGGCCGAGCTGCGCCCGGGGAGCCCCTCCGCCCGAAGGGCCTTGCTCGATGCGGCCGCAGCTTGCCTCGGCCCCGGATCGAGCTACCCCGCCCTGCGCGCCCGCATCGACACCCTGCGCGCAAACCCGCCGCGGCGGCCCGGCCTCGCCGCCGACCAGCGCCTCGGCCTGCTGCGGGTCGCCGAGCTGCTCGGGTCGATCGACGACTCGCGACGGCTCTTGCAGGCCATCCTGGGCGTCGTTCTCGAGACCCTCGGAGCCGAGCGCGGCGTGGTGAGCCTGCGCAGCGGCACATCCGACGATTTCGAGGTGGCGTTGCAGCGCAACGTGGAGGCCGCCGGCCTGGAGGACGCGCGGCGGATCTCGCGCACGATCCTGCGCCGCGCCTATCGCGAAGGGCGCGTGCTGCACTCATCCAACGCCTTGGAGGACGAGGATTTCCAGTCTCTGCGCTCGGTTCAGCTCTATCGCATCGTATCGTTCGCCTGCGCCCCGCTGGTGGTCGCGAAGCGCATCATCGGCACGATCTACGTCGACCGCCGGGTCGACGAGGCGAGCTTCGGCGAAGGGGAGCTCGAGTTCCTGGGTGGATTCGCCCGCATCGCCGCCGTCGCCATGGAGCGGGCACGGCTCTACGGCCGGCTGAAGCGCCAGGCGGGCACGCTGCGGCGCGAAGTGGAGTCGATCTACGGCCTGGAATGCCTGGTCCACCGCAGCGCCGAGATGAGGGCGCTGATCGACCAGGCGCGGCGCTTGGCGCAGGTCGACACGCCGCTCCTGGTGGGGGGCGAGACCGGCACCGGCAAGGGCATGCTGGCACGGGGCATTCACTACTCGGGCAGCCGTGCGGGCGGACCGTACGGGGAGGTGGACTGTGGCGCCGTCACCGAGGGGCTCGCGGAGAGCTCGCTCTTCGGCCACCTGCGCGGCGCCTTCACCGGTGCCGTGGAGGACCGCCTCGGCGCCTTCCGGGAGGCCGACGGAGGCACGCTCCTGCTCGACGAGGTGTCGGCCCTGTCCCCCATCATCCAGGCCAAGCTCTTGCGCGTTCTAGAGAACGGCGTGGTGCGGCCGGTGGGAGGCGACCGGCCGCTCACGGTCGACGTGCGGATCCTCTGCACCACCAACGCCGATCTCGCCGCGGAGGTTCGAGCCGGGCGTTTTCGCGAGGACCTCTACTTCCGAATCAACGCGGTTACGCTACAGGTACCCGCACTCCGAGAACGGCGCAGCGATGTGCTCCCACTGGCGGAACACTTCTTGCGGCAATTGAGCGAGCGGCTGGAGCGCAAGGCGCCGGAGCTGGATCGCGAGTTCCGCCGCGCCTTGCGCGCGGCACCCTGGCCGGGGAACGTGAGGCAGCTCGAAAATCTGCTTCACCGTCTCCTGGTGCTCCACCCCTCCACGACCTGGGGAGCCGAGGTGCTGCCGGCCGACGATCGATCGGCGCCGCGCGCCGGCGCCACGGAGAGAGACGAGATGGATGCGGTGAGCCGCGCCGAGAAGAGACTCCTGCTGGAAGCCCTGACCACCGAGCACTGGAATCGGCGCCGGGCCTCGGAGCGGCTGGGGCTGACCCACCGGCAGGTCTGTTACCGGATGGAGAAGTACGGGATCCGAGGGCCGGCCGGTGGTCCGGGACGGCCGCGCAAAGAGCGCGGCGGGAAAGGAGCGTGATCATGACGCGACTCGACTCGCCGGCCGTGCTGCCGCTCTTGCTCCTGGTCTTGATCGGCGGCGCGCCCGCCGGCGCGATGATGTGCCGTGACCAGGTGGTCATCAACGAGATCATGTTCGATCCCGCAGACGTTTTGGGAGACGACGAGGACTACGAGTGGGTGGAGCTGCACAACACCACCGGACACGCCGTCAGCCTCGCCGGCTGGCGTCTGAACCACGCACCCCTCGACGGCGAGATCCCTCCGCACGACTACGTCCTGGTGGCGCGCCAGGACCGCTCCGATCCCGACGGCGACGGCGAGTTCTTCTCGGCCTTCTACCACCCCGACAACGGCTATCAGATCAGCGCCCGAATCATCGATCTCGCCGGCCAGACGATGGGGCTCGATGGCGACGACTTCGAGCTGCGTCTCTTCGACGACCAGGACCAGGTGGTCGACTGGGCCGCGTTCCACCCGGCCCCGGGCGGTGACGGCGACGGCTCGACCCTGGAGCGGCTGGTCGCCCTGCACGGCGGCAGCGAGGCGGAGTTCCTGCCGAGCGAGCCTCCCGGGCGCCACGGCACACCAGAAGGTCAGAACAGCACCTCTCCCCTGACCGTCCACGTCTCGCTCCCCGACGCCCCAGTCGCCCCCGGCGACACGCTGCACATCGAGGAGATCATCACCAACCGAGATCGGATGGGGCATCGGGTGCGCATCTGGCGCGAGATCCTCACCCCCTCTCAGCGGCGCATCCCCTTCGAGCATCCGGATCTGCCCACCGAGGTCCACGTGCCGGGCTGCCACAGCCTGCGCCTCGAGGCGGACGTGGTGGTTCCGGCGCCCTCACCGCTGGGAGAGTTCGGCTACCACGGAATCATCGGCGACGGCTCGGAGTCGCTGGGATCGGACTGGGACGAGTTCATCGTGGAGTCGAGCGACCACATCGGCCCGCCGCCCGAAGAATTTCACGCAATCGTGAAATTCTGAGTCAAAGGGCGCAGTCACGGGGCGGAATCGGGCCTCCGCTCTCCGGTGTCTTCTCGGTTGTCGGCGCCCTGGCGCCGGCGCCGGCGCGGCACGCTTCGTGCGCTTGGTTCGGGCATCACGAGCCCCTTCTCCGGCCGTCCCCGGTCGATCGCCCGCGGGAGCGGGCCGGCGGGAGCGGGCGCAACCGGGGGGCGCTCCGACCGGGTCGCCTTCCATCCCATCCTGCAAAAGGGCTTCGCGCGGAAACGACTTCCCATTTTGGCGCGAACCCAAAGGAGCCCGAGATGTCCAAGATCCTCCTGGCCGCCGCCTGCGCCGCCGCTTTCCTCCTGCCCAGCACCGCCGGCGCCATGTGGCTCGATTGCGAGCTCACCGTGGATCCCGAGTGCGTCGCTCCCGGAGACGTGGTTGAGATCGAGGTCTGCGTCGAGAACCTGACCGACGACGACATGACCGTCGAGGGCACCCTCGAGGTGCACGCGCATCACGGCGACCACTACGAGCTGGCGGCCAAGACCGCCACCATCGCCCCCGGAGTCACCTGTCTCACCCTGCCCATGGCGGTTCCCGTCGGAACCGACGAGGACAGCTACGTGCTGGGCCTGTGGGTCTGGGAGGAATGGGAGCACATGACTCACTGTGCGACCTGGTTAGAGGTTTCTGACGACTGTCTCTAACCAAGCAGCGTCCGTCCGCGAAGGAGTGCCCATGGGCCGCCGCGTCGGTCCGTGGGCTCTCTTTTTGTCGGGCGCCCGACCACGATTCCTGCGCTCCGCGGCGACCGATTGGATTGGAGCCCGCGCTCTCGACCGGAGACCGCTCGACCGCGGATCCCAAGCGCCATCGATTCCGCATGAGGAAGCAGGATCATGTCACGACAGCATTTCGTCTGCGCAGTTTCGCTGCTGCTCGCGGCCGTCGGCCGCGCCGACACCGTACCCCAATTCACCCTGACCCAGATCGGCAACCTACCCGGTGGCACCAAGAGCTGGGCCTGGGATGTCACCCCCGACGGCGACGTCGTCGGCGACGCGTCGACCATCGGCCACACCACACCGCATGCCTTCTACTGGGATGCGCTCACCACCACGCTGACCGATCTGGGAACCCTCACCGGTATTGCCGGCGACGAGAGCCGCGCCTACGGCGTCAGCTTCGACCAGTACACCGCGGGCAACTCCGACGCTCCCGGCACGACCGAGAAGAACGGCTTCATCTACCCGCCGCCCTTCGGTCCGCTGACGGCACTGGGGCCGCCTCCGGTAGGCTACCGTGATCCCAACGCCCAGGATGTCGAGCTGCTGGCCGGCGCCGGAGTGCACCGGGCAGTCGGCTGGGCGCTGGCGACCACTCCGGGATCCGAGCCGCACGCCGCTTACTGGGACTACGAGCTGGGCACCGCTCTCAGCCTTGGCACCCTGACCGGCAGCCCGGCCGACTGGAGCCGAGCCTTCGGTGTCAACGAGCTGGGCGAAATCGTCGGCTTCTCGACCCGGTCGGCGCAGCCGAGCCACGCCTTTCTCATGCGCGGCGGACAGATGATCGACATCGACCCGCGGCCGGATCCGAGCGAGAGCTTCGCGTGCGGGATCAACCGGGCGTCGCAGGTCGCGGGCAACCACTACAGCTCCTTCACCCTGCCGAGCACCGCCTGCCGCTTCGATGAGCGCCGCGGCGGATGGCAGCTCACCGACCTCGGCACCCTCGGCGGGATGGAGCCCCACTACTCCTACGCCCACGATCTGAACGACGGCGCCTTGATCGTCGGCTGGTCGAACACCGACGAGAACGGACGAACGGCGACCATGTGGCTGAACGACCAGATCTACGATCTGAACACATTGGTGCCGGGCGCCGAGCTCTACCTGAAGGAGGCGACCGGCGTGAATCTGGCCGGACAGATCGTCGGCTACGGAACCACCGGCGCCGGCTTCGAGCAGGCCTACCGGCTCGACCCGGCGACGCTGATGATGATGCAACCGGTGAGCGGCGATGCGGGCACCTCCAACCAGCTCTACGCGGTCGGTGCCACGCCCGGAGTGCCGGTGCACTTCGTCTATGGCTTCACCGCCGGCAGCACGCCGGTGCCGGGTTGCGCAGGACTGGTGGTCGACATCGCCAGCCCGAAGATCGTCGGGTCCGCGGTCGCCGATTCCCGCGGCATCGCCAATCTGTCGGCGGCGGTCCCGAGCAACGCCCTCGGGGTGACGGTGCTGATCCAGGCGGTGGAGCAACCGAGCTGCTTGGTCAGCAACCTGGTGAGCTACACATTTCAGTAGCGGCGCCACCAGAAAACGGAAATATGTGAAGCCCGGCGCCCCGGGCGCGGCCTCACGGGGTCGGCGTCCGGGGTTTTCTCCATTGGCGGAGCGCCTTCCATGTAATCATCGATGGACAATACTCCCCCCCCGCAACCGCACCTTCCACCTCCCCGGTCACGACCCGCCATCGAGCTCGTGAATGCAGGGTGCGGATTCCGCTCTTCGACGTTTCAGGCGCCGTCGAGCGCGAGCTCGGTGCTGGGCCGTGGTCCAGAACTGGAGCTCCCCGTGCGCCAGGTCGTCCCCTCCCGCCGTCTTCTGTTCACCCTCGGTCTCGCAATGACGGCGCTCGCCCGGTCCACCGCCGCCGCCATTCCCGCCAAAGCCCTGGTCGGCTACTGGCATAACTGGGTCGGTCCTCCGGCCGAGATGCCGCTGTCCCAGGTGTCCGCCGACTACGACGTGGTGAACATCGCCTTCGCGGAGGCCGGATCGTGGCTGGGCAGCGAAATGGTGTTCCGGCCCCATTCCCAGATCTATCCCGACTCGACCGACTTCATGGCCGACGTCGCAGCTCTGCAGGCGGCCGGCAAAACAGTGCTGATCTCGGTCGGTGGCGCCGCGTCGCCGGTCTACCTCGATACCAGCGCCGACGCCGACTCCTTCGTCACCTCCATGACCGGCATCATCGAAAGTTACGGCTTCGACGGCATGGACATCGACTTCGAAGGACTGTCGCTCCTGCTGATGCCTGGAGACAGCGATTTCCGTGCTCCGACCAGTCCGCGCATCGTCAACCTCATCGACGCGGTGGGGCGTCTCTTGACTCACTTCGGGCCCGATTTCGTGCTCACCACCGCCCCGGAGACGATGTTCGTGCAGGGTGGCTACGGCGCCTACGACAACTCCTGGGGCGCCTACCTGGCGCTGCTCCACGCCTTCCGCGATGACTGGACCTATGTGCACGTGCAGCACTACAACACCGGGTCGATGTACGGCCGCGACGGCAATATCTACCTGCCGCCGGAAGCAGACTTTCACGTCGCCATGGCCGACATGTTGCTGGCGGGTTTCGATGTCAACAAGTTCGTCAACCCGATCTTCTTCGAGCCGCTGCGAGCCGACCAGGTGATGATCGGTCTGCCGGCCTGCGCGCCGGCCACCGGCTCCGGCTACACCGCCCCGGCCGTGGTTCACCAGGCGCTCGACTACCTGGTGAAGGGACAGAGCTTCGGGGGCAGCTACCAGCTCTCCGACCCCGCCGGCTACGCCGGCTTCCGCGGCCTGATGACCTGGTCGATCAACTGGGATGCCGACTGCGGATTTGAGTTCTCGGGCGCCCACCGGCCCTACCTCGACGCTCTCGGCGGCGGCGGCTTGGAACTGTCGATCTCCGGCAATTTGAACAGCTACCAGCCGGGCGACACGGCCAGCCTGGCGCTACAGGTGAGCAACACTTCTCCTGATAGCCTGTCTCTGACCCGGGCGCTCTTCTGGGCCCAGAAGAGCCCCGACGTCGATTTCCAGCGCCTGATCTACGACGGAGCCCCGTACACCATAGCCGGCGGAGACTCGGCCGCCGTGCTGCTCGAGCTGATCATTCCCGCGGCCGCTCCGCTCGGCTCCTACACCGCCGGCGCCACGATCTACGACGACGCATCCGAGCTCGACAGCGAGAGCTTTCAGTTCCAGATGACCGGCGATCCGCCGGATGAGAAGCGAATCGTCGGCTACTACATCGAATGGGGTATCTACGCCCGCGACTATCACCCGCTCGACATCCCGGCCGACAAGATCACCCACATCAACTACGCCTTCGCCAACATCGGAACCGACCTGGAGATCGAGGTCGGAGATGCCTATGCGGCGATCGACAAATACTACCCTGGAGACAGTTGGCTAGATCCCTTTCGCGGCACCTACAAGCAGCTCAATATCGTCTTGAAGGAGCAGTACCCGCACCTCAAGACCTTCATTTCGGTGGGCGGCTGGACCTGGTCCGGGCGTTTCTCCGACGCCGCCCTCACACCGCTGTCGCGCGCGACCTTCGCCGCCTCTTGCGTCGACTTCATCCGTCAGTACAGCTTCGACGGAGTCGACATCGACTGGGAGTACCCGGTCTGTTGCGGCCTCCCGGACAACGTCTATCGCCCGGAGGACAAGCAGAACTACACCCTGCTCATGGCCGAGCTCCGCCAACAGCTGGACCAGGCGGCGATCGAGGACGGACGTCCCTACCTGCTCACCATCGCCGGCCCCGCCGGCTACGACAAGATGGAGAACTACGAGATGGCCGAGCTGGTCAGCCACCTCGATTGGATAAACCTCATGACCTACGACCTTCACGGGGCCTGGGATCTGTCGCAGACCAACCATCACTCCAAGCTGAGCCCGAGCCCCGACGACCCCAATCCCGACGAGCTGATCCGCACCCGCTACAACGTCGACTACGCGGTGCAAAGCTGGCTCGACGCCGGCGTGCCGGCCGACAAGGTGGTGGTGGGAGTGCCTTTCTACGGGCGCGCCTGGGGCGGCGTTCCCAGCACCGACCTGGGACTCTATCAGCCGGCCACCGGCGTGCCGCCGGGAACCTGGGACGACTGGGCCTCCGGCGACACCGGCGTCAACGATTTCTTCGAGATCGAGACCTTCGAGCTGATGGGCGACTACACCAAGGGCTGGGACCCGCACTCCTCGGTGCCCTATCTCTACTCCCCCGATCGCCACGGCGGACATTTCATCGGCTACGACGACGCCCAATCGATCGGCATCAAGGCCGATATGGTGCTCGACCAGGGCCTGGGCGGCATGATGTTCTGGGAGGTCACGGGGGACCGCAACGAGACCTTGATCGATGTGATCTACGGCAAATTGGGGAACTGAGGGTCAACGCTCGAACCAGACGACACCGGTGCGCTCGATCTCTTCGATGAGCGCCCGGTCCTCTACGCGATCGAAGAGTACCAGGTCGACGCGTTGCGGCATCGAGAGTGCTGGAGGACGAAGCCCAGCCCCGCCCATGCTAAACTCGGCGGTTCGCATCTCCCGCCGCGGCGGCCCGATCCATCGAAACCCACCAACCACGAGCCAGAGCGATGACCCGGCATCCCATGACCCTGACCCAGAAGATCCTCGCGCACCACGCCATCGGCCTGGAGCGGCCCTGGGTGCAGGCGGGGGATTTTCTGCGCATTCGGGTCGATTGGACGATCGCCTCGGAGCTGGCCTGGAACGGCATGGATCGCACCTACACGCGGCTCGGGCGGCCGCCGATTCACAACGCCGAGCGCTTCTACCTGGCGATCGATCACACGGTCGATCCGATCACTCTGGCGGAAGATCCGACCGCCCAGCGACTGACCAAACTGTCGCGGGAGTTCGCGGCGGAGAGCGGGATTCGCCATTTCTACGACGCCAACCAGACCATCCTGCACACCAAGTTCTATCGCGACCTGCTGCAGCCCGGGGAGCTGGTGCTGGGGGCCGATTCGCACACCAGCTCGCACGGCGCCCTGGGGGCCTTCGCCATGGGGCTGGGCGGGGCCGACATCGCCGCGGCGATGGTGCTGGGCGAATCGTGGATCGAGGTGCCCGAGGCGATCGCGGTCGAGTTCAGGGGCACGGTGCCCTTCGGAATCAGCGGCAAGGAGATCATCCTGAAGACCCTCGGAGAGCTGGGGCGCAACACCCACGCGATGGGGCGCTCGGTGGAGTACCGCGGGGATGCGGCGGCCACCTTCAGCACCGACATGCGCTTCACGATCGCCAACATGACCGCCGAGTTCGGCGGGCTGAACGGCGTTTTCGAGGCCGATGAGCAGGTCGCCGAGTGGCTGGCGCTGCGCCAGGACCACAACTCCGCGGGCCGCTACTTCCGCGCCGACGAGGAAGCCCCCTACGTCGAGCGCCATCGCATCGATCTGCACCGAGCCGAGCCGCTGCTGGCGCTGCCCTTCTCTCCCGACAACGTGGCGCCGGCGGCGGAGCACGCCGGTCGGGCACTGGACGGGGTCTTCATCGGCGCCTGCACCACCACCGAGGAAGAGCTGGTGCTCGGGGCGCTGGTGCTGGAAGGGCAGCTCGAGAATCGCAGGGCGGAGCCGGTGCCGGGCAAGCGCCTGGTGGTCCCGGGCAGCACCGAGATCGTGGAGCGGATGGAGCGCGGCGGGCTCCTGGAGATCTACCGCCGGGCCGGGTTCCGGGTCGGCCCGCCGGGCTGCTCGATGTGCCTGGGCGTGGCTTCGGACCGGGCCGAACGCGGCGAAGTCTGGCTCAGCTCGCAGAACCGCAACTTCCCCAACAGAATGGGGACCGGGTCGGAGGCCTGGCTCGCGTCGGCGGCCACGGTGGCGGCGTCGTCGCTGAAAATGGAAATCGGCGACCCGCGTCCCTTCCTGGCCGAGATCGACCGGGAGCGCTTCGAAAGGCTGCTCGATCGGCGGCCCTCGGAGCCGGTGAAGGTGTCGCGCTCCCAACCCGAGATCGACCTGGAGCCGGCGGCACCCGGCGAGAAGGGCGTGGTGCCGGCGCGGCAGACCGGCACATCCGGCGCCGAGACGATCCGCGGCCGGGTCCAGCGCTTCGGCGATCACGTCGACACCGACGCGATCATTCCGGGGGAATTCTGTCACTTGACCAGCATGGAGGAGCTCGGAGACGCCTGCTTCCGCCACGTGGCGCCGGGGTTCCGGGAGCGGGTCGAGGCCGGGGCGACGATCGTGGTGGCCGGCGAGGGCTGGGGCTCGGGCAGCTCGCGGGAGCAGGCGGTCTGGGCCTTGCAAGGGGCCGGGGTGCGGGCGGTGATCGCGCGCTCCTACGCCTTCATCCACCGCCGCAACCTGGTCAACGAGGCGCTGCCGCACCTGGTGCTGGACGACGAGCGCTTCTACGAGCTGGCCGGCGCGGGCGCGGAGCTGGCCATCGACCCGGAGCAGGGAATCGTCTGGCACCTGGAAAGCGGCGAGCGTTTCGAGGCGGTGGCTCCGGCGCCGATCGTGCGATCGCTGCGGGTCGCGGGCGGGGTCGTGCCGGCGATTCTGGAGCACGGGTCGCAGGTGTTCGGGGTGCTGCGAACCCTGGGGGTGGGGGGGTAGGTGAACCGACCTCGCTCGATCCCTCGATGGAAGGCGGCATGTGGGGGCCTTCCCCGGTAGCGCCGGTGGACATGTCTCGCTATTCTGGTCTCGAACGCGCCCGAGGGCTCGCCCTCCCGCGCCTACGAGGATCCTCCACGAACAGACACGGCGATCGGGGCTCACCTTGAAGGGACAGCCAGCCACATACTGGGCCAAACTGACGATCAGGGACGGAGCGGTTGCCCGTTGGCATCCTCTGCTGGACCATTCCGCCGATGTGTGTGCGTGCACCGTGGTGCTGCTCGAGCAAGACGTGATTCGTCACCGACTGGCGCGATTGGGAGGTATCGAGGAACTGACGGGGGCGCAGTGCGCCCGCCTCGGCTGCTTCGCCGCATTGCACGACGTAGGGAAGTACAACACTGGCTTTCAGAATCGAGCCTGGTCCCACAGGCAGCCCCAGGCCGGGCATGTGAAAGAGGTGCTCGGCCTCTTTGGCGGAGGTCGGAACGGCCGGCGTCTGGCCGAAGCGCTCGGTTTCGAGGAGCTCTCGTCTTGGGGCAGCGGTGAAACAGCCGGGCGCTGCCTGATCGCCGCGTTTTCGCATCACGGCTGACCCGGGCTGGCGGGAGAGAGGGTTCAGACGGGGACCTGGAAGCCCGGTCCCTTCGGTGATCCTTTCGCCGGAATTGAGCAGCTCGGCGCGGCGGTTCGAGAGTGGTTGCCGTTGGCGTTCCAGAGCGATGGCGCACCGCTGCCGACCCGACCGGAGTTTCACCACGCCTTCAGCGGTCTGGTCATGCTCGCGGACTGGATCGGCTCGGACGAGCGCTTCTTTCCCTATGCCGAGGAGGGTGATTCTCCGCGGTTGCCGTGGGCAATGGTGCGGGGACGGCGCGCGTGCGAACAAATCGGGATCGGAGCGGGCGGATTTCGTGCCGGGCTGGACGCAGCGCCACCGAGCTTCAATGCCCTCTTCGGCTTTCCGCCGCGCGGTCCGCAGATCGCCATCGCGCAACTCGCCGTGCCAGGCCGCGGAGGGGTCGTGACCCTCGAGGCTGAGACTGGGGCCGGCAAGACAGAGGCCGCGCTCGACCGGTTCGTCAGGCTTTTCCACTCCGGTAGAGTCGACGGAATGTACTTCGCCTTGCCGACCCGAACCGCGGCCACACAGCTCCACGGGCGCGTGGTTCGCGCGATTGAGCGGGCCTTTCCCGATCCCGAGCGCCGTCCCCCGGTCGTTCTGGCGGTGCCTGGCTACCTGGTCGTCGACGAGACCGAAGGTCGCCACCTGCCCGGATTCCAGGTGCTCTGGAACGATAGCGAAACCGACCGCTGGCGTTACCGCGGCTGGGCCGCCGAGCATCCCAAGCGCTACCTGGCAGGTACCGTCGTGGTTGGGACGATCGACCAGGTTCTGTTGTCGGGGTTGCAGGTCAGTCACGCCCACCTCCGTTCCACGGCTCTCAGCCGGCACCTGCTGGTCATCGACGAGGTCCACGCGTCCGACACGTACATGAACCGTATTCTCGAGCATGTGCTGGAGCGCCACCTCGCCGCCGGGGGACATGCGTTGCTAATGTCGGCAACCCTGGGCGCGGTGGCCCGCGCGAGATTGACCCAGCCGGGCGTCGCGCCTGGGGCACCCTCACTCGAGCAAGCTCGAGATGCGCCCTTTCCGCTGGTCACCTCGTGCCCGGCAGGCGGCTCACCGAGCCAGATGGCCGCGACTCCGAGCTCGTTAGCCAAGCGGGTTACCGTGGAGCTCTGCACGCTCGAAGAGCCAGCAGCCGAGCTGGCGAAGAAAGCGCTCGACGCGGCGCGAGCCGGTGCGCGGGTCCTGATCGTACGCAACACGGTGACTTCTTGCGTTTCCACGCAACAGCACCTGGAGGCAGCGGCCCGAGACCTGGCGTTGGATGGAGTGTTGTTCCAGTGCAAGGGCGTGGCGGCGCCCCATCACTCACGGTACGCCCGTGAGGATCGAGCGTTGTTGGACGCTGCCTTGGAGCTCCGATTCGGGTCGAGCACTACCGAAGGACATGGCTGCGTGACCGTCGCCACACAGACCCTCCAGCAAAGCCTCGACATCGATGGCGATCTACTCATTACCGATCTCTGCCCGATGGACGTGCTGCTCCAGCGCATCGGGCGGCTGCATCGCCACGGCACACGCATCCGCCCCCGGCGCGTCCAGAATCCGCGCGTGATCTTGGTGCTTCCTCATGAGCGCAATCTGGGCCTGCTGATCGATCGCTCGGGCGAGGCGCGCGCGCCGCAAGCCGCGCCAAACTCCGGGCCCGGGATCGGATCCGTGTACGAGGATCTACTGATCCTGGAGGCCACCTGGCGTTGCCTCGAGCAGTACTCGACGATCGAAATCCCGGCAATGAACCGGGACCTGGTGGAGCGCACCACACATCCTGAACGCCTCTCCGCTATTGCAGAAGAGCTCGGCGGGAGCTGGGAGGCACACCTCGGTGCCACCCAAGGAATCGCCGCCGCTCATCGACGCCACGCCGAGCTGAATCTCGTGCGCTGGGATGAGCCGATCGGCGACCAGGAAGCCACCTTTCCCACCAGGCAGCATCCGCGCAGAATCCCGACTCGGCTGGGCGAGGCGGATCGCCTGCTCCATTTCGACGCGCCGGCGCCCAGTCCGTTCGGGTGTCCCATCCAGCAACTGACGATTCCGGCGTTCATGGCACGGGGCATTCCAAACGACCCACCGCCGACGGCGCCGACACGCGCGGCGAACGGCGAGCTCGAGTTCACCTCTGGATCCAATCACTACCGCTACGACCGATTCGGTCTGCGACTCCGTGATAGCGGCGCCGAGTAAGGAGAACCGCGGATGACTGATTTGCTCCACGACCTTCTGGATGATGAGATCATCGGCGTGCGCCCCGCGCCAGACATCCGCAATCGGCTCGCGCTGCCTGGCGTTCTAGAAGCCCTAGGGCGCACTGAGTTGTACGCCTTCACGGCCCTTCAGGCCCATCAAGAGCACGCTTGGTACACCTTCTTGGTCCAGCTTGCCGCGATCGCATTGGAGAAGAACAAGGAGCCTCTGGGCTCTTGGCCAGATGCTCCGGCGTGGCGATCGTTGTTGCTGGACTTGGTATGTGGCGACCGAAGGCCTTGGTGTCTGCTGGTGAAGGACCTGTCGCATCCAGCTTTCATGCAGCCAGCAGTGCCGGAGCGTTCGTTGGACGGCTTCAAGACGGTCAGTTACCCCGATGGGCTCGACGTGCTCATCACGGCGAAGGACCACGACGTGAAGCACAGCCGAATTGGGAGACCACTCCCAGAGCACTGGATCTACGCCCTGATAACACTGCAGACTACGCAGGGTTTTCTCGGCAAGGGCAACTACGGCATCGCGCGGATGAACGGCGGCTTCGCCTCACGCCCATGGGTGGGCTACTCACCCGGCGTCGGATGGCCGGAGAGGTTTCAACGCGACGTGAGTGTCCTGCGGCGATCTCGGAGTCAGTTGCTGCGCGACTACGGCTACGCCGATCGTGATGGCCTCGCTCTGGTGTGGCTGAAACCGTGGGACGGGAGCGACTCGGAACCACTGGAGCGCTGCGATCCCTTGTTTGTCGAAATCTGTCGCCGCGTTCGTTTCGAGGGGGGCGAAGAGCGACTCTGGGCGCGCACCCGCGGTACGTCGGGCCAGCGGCTCCTCGCCAAGGAACGCAAGGGGGATGTAGGCGATCCATGGACCCCGGTCAGCAAGGCCGAGGGCGCGGCTCTGACGGCAGGCTCTGCGGGCTTCTCCTACAAGCTGACGCAGGAGCTGCTCTTCTCGGGTGATTGGGCACCAGGGATCTCGCAGCAAATTCAAAGAGACGACCCAGAACGGCTTCTTTTCTGCGCGGCGGTCCTGGTTCGTGGCCAGGGCAAGACCGACGGCCTTCGGAAACGACTTCTGCCCTTGCCACCCAGAGTCCGGGCGATACTCGGGAGCTCGCAAGACCGCGCGACACTTGAGACTCGGGCCAAGCGTCGAGTGGACGACTCCGCCATCGCCTGGAGGAGAATCCTGCGCCCGGCACTTCTGGTCCTGCTGCAGGCGGCGCCGGACAAGCTCGATTTCACCGACGACAGATCCAGGTCCTGGCTCGAGAAGTTCGACACCATGGTGGATCAGATCTTCTTCGATCACCTCTGGAGGACCGTTGAGCGCGTCGATCCCGACCCTGCATCGGAGGAGGCCGAGGCCCGGGAGGATGAGCACGCTGTTAGTTGGCAACGAGAGCTGGTCGGAATCGCTCAAAGTCTTCTCGAGGACGCAATGCAGTCCATTCCCTTGCCGGCGGCACGTCGATACCGAGCCCTCGCGGCCGCCGAACGGGTCTTTCGCGGTAGCGCGATCAAACACTTTCATGATGCGATGCAGAAGGAGATGGCGACATGAGCGATACGGACACACCGCAGGCGCTCGCGAACGGCAGCGATGCGCGGACGAGCGACTTCCCGAGCCTTGGCAAGGTCGTGAACAGGCTCGCGGGAGCTCTGGAGCGCGAGACGACACCCGGCGATCTCGCGGCTCTGCGCCGTCTCGATCCGGACGACCCGTCGAATCCGGCGTTTTGGCGTATAGTTGTTGGCCATCTTGTTCCAGTGGGAGCGCTCTCCGAAGAGCGCCGCGACCGTGATCAGGCGGAGGCATGCTGGGCGGCACTGCTCTCCGGAATGGCGCAGATGCACGGGCTGCACGTGCCGGGCAGACGACTGGGACGGGCGCTGGCGGCCGCAGGGCTCTCGGAGCTGCGTTTCGTCCGCCTATTGCGCGCCCGAGAACGCCAACTACTCTCCGAGGTGAGAACCGCGGCACGTTACCTGGCCGCGAGAGCGGAGCCGGTCGATTGGGTCGATTTCGCTCGACTCGTACTCAGTCACGACACCAAGCGCGCCGAGTCGGTCCGACGGGGTATCGCTCGTGATTACTACTCGGCTCAGGAAGCCAGTCCAACGAAGGAAAAGTCATGACGAAGTTCATCCAGCTCCACTATTTGACCTCCTATCCCGCCGCCCTGCTGAATCGTGACGATGCGGGTTTCGCCAAGCGCATCCCCTTCGGAGGAGCGACCCGGACCCGGATCTCGTCCCAGTGCCAGAAGCGACACTGGCGGACATTCGAAGGAGAGCATTCTCTACGCGAGATCAACATTTCGATGTCGATCCGCTCCCGTCGCACCTTCGAACGATTCGTGCTGGCGCCATTGCTCGAGGACGGGGTGGCGCAGGAGCTGGCCGATGCAGTCACCGAGGGCTTGATGGCCCTGACACTGGGGGAATCGGCCAAGGCGAAGAAGAGCAAGGAGGAAAGCGTTGCACCGACCGCAAGGACTGGACAGATCACGGTACTCGGCCGGCCTGAGCTCGACTATCTGCTCAGAGAGGCGCGTGAGCTCTGCGCAGCGGTGGATTCTCCAAAGCAGGCGCGGGAGGCTCTCAAGAAATGGCCGAAGGAGAAGAGGGACAATCTGAAGACACTGCGAAACGGCGCGGGTCTCGACGCAGCGCTCTTTGGCCGCATGGTGACGAGCGATATTCTCGCCAGAGGAGACGCTGCAATCCACGTCGCGCATGCCTTCACAGTGCACGCGGAGGCCGCCGAGAGTGACTATTTCTCCGCGGTCGATGACCTTCTGCAAGACAATGCCGAAGAGGAAGCGCTCGGCAGCGGTCACATCGGCTCGGTGGAGCTGACATCGGGCCTGTTTTATGGCTACACGGTGATCGACGTGCCCCTCCTGGTCTCGAATCTCGAAGGCTGTGCCCGGGAGGATTGGCGCGATGCCGACCCATCCACCTCAGTCGAAGTGATCGAGCGTCTCGTGCACCTCATTGCCACCGTGTCGCCCGGAGCCAAGTTGGGATCGACGGCTCCCTATTCCTATGCCCACTTGGTGTTCGCCGAAGGGGGATCCGCGCAGCCGAGAACGCTCGCCAATGCCTTCATGAACCCGGTCCGCGACCGTAGCGATCTGCTCAAGAGCACGTACAACGCACTCGGCTCGTATGTCGCTTCGCTGGACCGGATGTATGGTGTTGAGACGCGACGCGTGCTGGCTGCGATCGATTCCGGAGCAGATCTAATCGATCGGCTCGACGTCGAGTCGTCAGGTGCACTCGCGGAACTGGCCCGTACCACCGCGGGCTGGGTCAGGGAGTAGCGACATGGAAGTTCTGCTCCTTCGATTGCAGGCGCCGATGATGAGCTTCGGTGGTCCACTCGTGGACCAGCGAGGCGTGATCCAGGACTACCCGGCCCTTTCGATGCTCACCGGGCTCTTGGGCAACGCACTTGGCTACCACCACCGCGACGCGGAGAGGTTGAACAGTCTGCAAGATAGAATCCGCTACGCGGCGCGCTGCGATCGACCGGGGCGGTGTATCTCGGACTACCAGACCGTCGATCTCGGACAGGACTTCTTGCGCGACAGCGGTTGGACGTCGCGAGGCCGGCCGGAGCCCAGATACGGAGACGCCAAGAACAAGGTAGGAACTCACATTCGCCACCGTCAGTACTTGGCCGACGCCGCCTACACACTGGCGCTCGCCCTGAAACCCGCCGATGCGGACCCGAGCCTCGATTCTCTGGAAAGCGCGCTGGCGCAACCCGCGCGGCCTTTGTTCCTGGGGAGAAAATGTTGTCTGCCAGCCGCCCCCGTCATTCTGGGTCGGCGAATCGCGGGATCCTTGCGATCTGTCCTGTCAACGGAACCTCGTTGGTCGGGGACCGAAGTTCCGGGTCCCCTGCGAGCTTGGTGGCCGGGCGAAGAGGACGAAGCCTCCCAACGGTCGAGCTCGGTTCCCGTCACCGACGAACGCGATTGGCGCAATCAGATCGTTGTGGGTCGTCGTCTCGTTCGCAAAGGGCTCGTAGATCCGCCGGAGGCCCGAGATGAGCAGTAGGACAGCTCCACTGTGGATGATCCGTTGCGAGCTGGAGACACCAAGGCTGCTGGCTCTTGCTCGGCGGCGCAAGCTCCCGCCCAGGCAGGGCGACATGGGGTACGTGGTTCATTGTGCCCTGGGAGAGCTGTTCGGAAGAGACGCCCCTCAGCCCTTCGCCCACATCGGCCAAAGGGGGCGGCATTCGTCTGTTCTCGCCTACGCGCAGAAGGAACCCGAGGCGCTGCAAGCGTACGCGGATGCCTTCGCAGATCCCTCACTGCACACCATGGTCGACTGGTCGCGCTTCGATGCCAGGCAGATGCCGGTCTTCTGGCCGGTGGGACATCGCCTCGGATTTCGATTGCGATGCTGCCCGGTCCAACGGATGCACGCGAAGGGGGACTACCACCGCAGGGGGGCGGAAGTGGATGTGTTCGTCGCAAGGTGCTGGAAGGCGGGCGACTCGGCCACTGCGGTGAAGCGCGAGGAACTCTATTGCCAGTGGCTGGCAACTCAGATCAAGCGCTACGGCGGTGCCCGGCTGATCGATGCGGAGCTCGGCGCATTTCAGCGCGAATGTCTTGTTCGGCGTACCCAGGGCGGCGACAGAAAATCCGCTATCTGCGAACGCCCCGATGCGCTCATGGGCGGCACCCTCGAGGTCACCGATTCGAGTGCCTTCACCGCGTTGCTCAGGCGCGGCATCGGGCGCCACCGCGCCTTCGGCTTTGGAATGTTGCTGCTGCGTCCCGCGGACTGATTCATGTTGCTCGGAAGACTTGGACTGGAGACCGCACGCATCCCGCAGGCGGATCGGCACGGGCTGCTGTGGCTCTCACGCGGGAAGCTCTACGTCGAAGACGGGACACTGCGCTTCAAGACCGCTGGCGGCGAGCTCGAGGCGGGCGACTACGCCATTCCCTTTCAGATGCTCACCAACATCTTGCTCGGCCCAGGAGGATCTGTGACACACGATGCGCTGCGGCTGTTGGCGCGTCACGGTACCGGATTGATCGCCGTGGGCGAGGGGGGGGGGAAGATGTACGCCTCGATGCCCTTCGGCAAGGACGATTCGGCGCTGGCGCGCAAACAGGTCCGACTTTGGAGCGACGAGCAAGGGGCCCGAATGGATGTAGCGAGGCGAATGTACGCCTGGCGGTTGGGGGAAATCCTGCCGCAGAGCGATATCGCGGTGCTGCGAGGCATCGAGGGATCCAGGATGAAGGAGACCTATCGCCTGCTCGCGCAGCAGCATGGGGTTCTCTGGAAGGGGCGGCGCTACGATCGCTCCAACCCCAGCGGCGACGACCTTCCCAATCAGGCGATCAACCACTCGGCTGCGGCAGTCCAGGCATCAGCAATGATCGCCGTGGCCGCCACGGGGACGATTCCGCAGTTGGGCTTCATCCATGAGGACTCTTCGCGCGCGTTCTGTCTCGACGTAGCGGATCTGTTTCGAGACGAGATCACATTGCCAGTGGCCTTCGCCGCGAGTCGCCTGGCCATGGATGGTCACGAATTGGAGATGGAGAGGCTCGTTCGGCGGACCGCCGCAAAGTCGTTTCGAGAGAAGAAGCTGATTCCGAACATGATCCGCAGGATCAAGGAGTTGCTCGATGGCGATGACGGTGATCGTGACGCGTGATGTCGCTCCACGGTTCGCGGGCTTTCTGACCTCGTGCATGCTGGAGATCGCTCCGGGGGTATTCACCGGCCCGCGCATGACCAATTCGGTGCGAGAGAGGGTCTGGGCGGTGCTGGAGGAATGGTTCGCCACGCTCGGGGGCGGGAGCATCGTGATGACCTGGCTGGACACGGCCGCCCCCGGGGGCCAGAGCATTCGTGTGCTGGGGTTGCCGCGCAGAGAGCTGCAGGAGATCGATGGCATGCTGCTTCTGCGAAAACAAGTTTGATCGTCAGTGCCAGCAGCCCGAGACTCGGTCCTCACGCCGCAGACTTGAGCGTTGCCCGGCCCGTTCTCGACTGCTACTGTCCCCGTGGGAGGACAGGGGCTCCCCCGCGCACGCGGGGATCGACCTCACGGGGTTCGATCTAGAATGCAGCGTCGCCCGGCTCCCCCGCGCACGCGGGGATCGACCCATTGCACCGATCAGCGCCCCTCCGATCCCGCCGGCTCCCCCGCGCACGCGGGGATCGACCCGCTACTCCCAGAGATCTCGACCCATATCTCTTGGCTCCCCCGCGCACGCGGGGATCGACCCTGGTGCCCACGGAAGGAGTCAGAATAGACTCCGGCTCCCCCGCGCACGCGGGGATCGACCC